>CAZYGH010000032.1:0-50332 GCA_964647595.1 uncultured Verrucomicrobiota bacterium | reverse complement strand
TCCAATGGGTAATTCTAATTGTCGTCGGTGGAATTTCTAATTGTCGTTGACCACTTAACTTCTGAACTTCAAATTTTTTGACAGGATTTTCAGGATTCACAGGATTTTCAGGACGGGAACCGGCATGAAACCCAGAACCCTTGAACCGTGAACTGTGAACCCTTGAACCTCTGACTCACGGCACCATCGGTTTGCCGTCTTGCACCAGTCGATAGTAGCGTTGCTGGGTTGCTCCCACGCGGTCTTTCACCACAATGGGTTCGCCCGAAACCACCGCCCGTACATTCGTGGCATCCGGAAGAACAACCCACCGGGCCTTTGCACCGCGCGCATCAGTATACATCACGCTGTAGTACATGCCGCTCATGCCAATCCACGACAGGGAAACGTCTCCCCCTGAACGCGCCACCGTGAGGGTGGTTTCGCGGATGGGTTGTAGCTCCTCGTGAATGGTTTTGCACCCCGTCAGGCCCGCCAGCAACAGGCTCCCCAATAGAAGCCACCTTCCCCACTGGCTATGATGGCTCATGATCCACTTCCGCTCTCAAGCACCTACGGAACCGTCGTATTGACCACGTCACCTTCAAAAACCGTCACAGGCTGGATCGGAGCTTGTGTTTCGGAGGCCCGGCTGTGGCGCGACCGGGTGAAATACTTGAAGAAGCCGGGCGCCGGATCCTTCACAGGCGCCTTTTCATCGTACCAGCTTTCTTTCTTGGCAGCCTCGGCCTCTTCGGCCTTCACGTTCGTCAGCGTCAAATTGTAGCGCCCCGCAAACCAGCGCCAATCGGCTGGCGTGAACGGCAGATAACGACCGATTCCATTCACCAGCGCATACGTATCCAACTCAGCAACCTGAGTGGACTTCGTGCACCACGATCCAATCGACCGCAGATCAGCAGGCAACAGGGCGTCATCGCCCAGGAAAATCGTGCGGGCCGGATAGGACTGCAAAAACGCGCCACTACGATAGTCATCCAGAGAGAGCGGCATCCACTCATAGCCGTTCCAGACATGGAGCACCGGAACTTTGTCCGAACCCTGATAGCTCACCAGCACGGTCGGATAGCGCCGAGCCACATCAAAGGCCACCTGCATCACCGAATAGCGCGAAGGCGTCACCAGCAACACCGCATCCGCCTGCGCTACCGCCGGCACAACCAACGCACCGCCACAGGACAAAACAAAAACCGCCAAAATCCACAAAATTCGCTTCATCTTCATCTCCTCCAAGTTGTCTAAAATCTTCTGCATTACACCAGCCACGACACAAAATTGCAAGCCTCTCCCGTTCCACCCCATCGCAACATTCCGTCGACTGGATCCTGATTCCTGAAACCTCATCTTGCCACCACTCCGTTTTTAAGGACTGACGGCAGAACGGGTTTCACCATGCAAGGTAGCAAAGACCAATTCCGCCATCTTGGGCCCCATGTCGGGGGCGGCGGCCAATTCCTCTTCCGTGGCGCGGCGCAGGCGCGCCAACGAGCCAAAATGCGCCAATAGTTTTTCTTTGCGCCGCTGGCCAATACCTTGAATGTCATCCAAAATGGATTCTTGGATTTTTTGCGAACGCAGTTTGCGGTGATAGGTCAGCGCAAAGCGATGCGCCTCATCCCGGATTTGCTGAATGACGCGCAGGGCGTGCGAATCGGGGGCAAATCGTAACGGCGCCGCTTCGTTGGCCGGATCATAAAACAACTCTTCATACTGCTTGGCAATGCCCGCGACGCGCTGATTCATCAGTCCAAGCTCATCCAACACCGCCCGCGCCGCGCGCAGTTGCGTAATGCCCCCATCCACCAACACCAAATCGGGCATATTTTCTTTTTCAGCCAGCGCGCGAACAAAGCGTCGGCGAATCACTTCGGCCATCGAAGCCGGATCGTCCGATCCTTCGACGCTCTGTATCCGATACATCCGGTAGCGCGCAGGTGTGGGAATCCCCTCCACCGAGACCACGCGACTCGCAACGGAATTCGTCCCGGAAATATTGGAAATGTCGTAGCACTCGATGATATGCGGCACCGTCTCCAATCCTAATCGCTGTTGCAATTCGGCAAGGCCCATCCGGGCCTCCTCTTTTTTCAGATGCAGGCTCTTTCGCCCACGCGCCTTTTCCCGAATGCCTTTTTGGAGCAACAAGAGAATGTCACGCAACGCCGCCGCCTTCTCAAAACGCATTTCCTTCGCCGCCGCCGCCATTTGCTGACGCAAGGGCTCCAAAAATTCACGACGGTCGCCATCCAAAAATCCGCAGGCCGTCATCACGCGCTCGCGATATTGCTCCGGCGTGGCCTTGCCGATGCACGGTGCCGAACAAAACCGAACCACATCGTTCAGGCAGTGCCGATGATCGTCAGGACCCGGCACACGCGGCGTACAGCGACGCAACCCGAACTGCTTTTCCACAAATTCCAGCGAGGCCCAGGCCGAAGCCGACGAGGCATACGGTCCCCAATAGCGCGCACCATCCTCTTTGCGAATGCGCACGGCCTCAAAGCGCGGAAAGGGATCATTCAAATTCACTCGCAACAACAGGAATCGCTTGTCGTCTTTCAGCGAAATATTATAGCGCGGCCGATAATCTTTAATCAGGCGACTCTCCGTCAACGTGGCTTCGGCCTCACTTTTGAGTTCGATGAAATCCAAATCATCAATGCTCCGAATCAGTCCGCGCAACTTGGGATCGGCTTTGGAAAAAGTGCTACGCCGAAAGTAGGAACCCGCCCGACTGCGAAGACTGGCCGCCTTTCCGATGTAAATGATCTTCCCCTGCCGATTCCTCATCAGATAAACACCCGGCTTGTCCGGCAGGGCCGCGATCTTGGCTTTCACCTTTTCAGAAAATTGCAACATGCCGAAATCATACTCGCTTCGCCCCCGTTTTCCACACTGTGGAAAACTATTTTTCACGAATCCACCGCCCAAGCAAAACGCCGAAAATCGTTCGATTTCCGGCGCTCCTTCTTTGCCCTTAAACCGATGTTTATTCGGCCTTGGGCTCTCCACCCTCATCGGCAGGTTTTTCTTCCAACTTTTTAGAGGATTTCTTCTTTTTGGTCTTGGGCTCTTCTTGAGCGGTCTTGGGCTCTTCCACAATTGGAGCGACTTCCTCCACCACCACTTCCTGTACAACCTCTTCGACCACGGCAGGGGCGGCCGCTTCTTCCACGACCCCTTCTTCCACCGCAACCTCTTTAACCACCGCAACCTCTTCAACCACCGCAGGAGCGACGACTTCCTCCACCACGACCTCTTCCACCGCAACAGGAGCCGTCTCCACCACAGCAACCGCTTCCGGTGCGGCCTCCACGACCACCTCCGCAGCCGATTGCGTCTCCACAACAGGGGCCGCTACGGGTGCCGGCATATCCTTGGCGCGTTCCGACTTCTTCAGGAACAACAGCCCCGATTCCGCTTGCGGAAGCCACGTGCTATCCGGATTTGCCGCAATGAAATCTTCATACAACGCACGAGCCGCATCAAAATCGCCCATTTGCTCGCGACAACGCGCCGCCCCCATCACCGCCTGCGGCGTGAGAGAATGACTCGCGCGCTTGGCTACAAAGGCCTCATAGGCTTCTGCGGCGGCTGAATACTCCTCCTGCGCCTCGAGACTGGCTGCCACACCTACTTCCGCATCGGCGGCCAGCATGTGCTCTGGATACTGGGAAAGGAAACTCTGATAGGAAGCCAAGGCTTCGTCATAGCGGTTTTGCGAAAAAAATTCCGAGGCCGCCGTTGCCAACGCCATCGGCGCAGTGGGCGACTTCGGATCCACCGACGCCATCTGCTGAAACTCCTCCGGACTGCGCGCCTGAAACAGGGCCTGCACCGCTGCCGCCGCCTTGGTTTCCTTCTGATTTCGCCAAAGGGTAGTTCCCAGCAACACCACCACCGCAACCGCCAACCCGATCAGTACCGGACGACCATATTCCGTCATCCATTGCGAAAATTGCTTGGCGTCCTCATTCGTCGATTGAGGTTCTTGCGGCTGCGGCTCTTTTTCAATATCCGGAATCTGCTCGTCCATAGAAAGTCCATCCTTTGGTTTCAAAATTGGCTCTGGAGTGTCGCCGCTCCCCTCGAAAAACGCAAGAAAATCGTTCGGTCCTAGACCGTTTGCTGAAGGGCCCAGCGTTTGGAAAAGGCAAAAACCGCTTCGTTTTGCTGAACCACCTTCTCTTTACCCGCAAAATTCGAGGCAATGGCCTGGCAAAATTCAGCATCCGACAATCCCAGCCCGCCCAGTGCCGCCAACACGCCAATCATCGCGGTGTTGGATGCGCGAGGACTGCCTCCCTCGGTTGCCAGCTCCTGAACCGGAACCGCCAACGCACGCACTCCGACAGGAGTCTTAAACTCACCAATGGCCGCATTGTACAAAAGGAGTCCTCCCGCTTTGACCTCACCTGCAAATTTTTCAAGCGAGGGACGGTTCATCGCCACCAGCACATCGGCCGAAGAAACCATCGGCGACCCAATCGGGCTTCCCGAAATCACCACGCCGCAGTTGGCCGTCCCGCCCCGTTGCTCCGGACCATAGGACGGATACCACGAGACATACTTGCCCGCCCCGCAAGCCGCGCGAGCCAGCATCACGCCCATGCTCAATACACCCTGACCGCCAAAGCCCGCCATCTTCACGCTAAATGTCGGCGCGGCAGAATCCAGTTTTGCATCCGGAGCCTGATCTGTATCCAGACCCAGCAAGTGGTCCAGCGTCTCTTTTCGGTAATCGCTTTCCGCTCTCACAACGGGCGCGGTTTCAGCCGTCCGATCGCGAAGAGTTCCCAACGGAAATTCCGCTTCCATCTGCTCGGCGACAAACCGCGTGGCCGCCTCCACATTCATTTTCTGATTCGTGGGGCACGCCATCAGCACTTCGACAAAGGCATAGCCTTTGCCATCGCGTTGCACTTCAAGCGCCTTGCGGATGGCCTGCCGAGCTTGGCGCGACTTGGCCATGTTGGAGAACGACACGCGCGCAATGTACACCGGCGCTTGGAGCTGGTTGATCAATTCCGACATGTGCAACGGATAGCCCGACTGTTGCGCATCGCGCCCCTCCGGTGAGGTTTCTGTCTTTTCACCAATCAGCGTGGTGGGAGCCATTTGCCCGCCCGTCATGCCGTACACCGTGTTATTCACAAAAAACACCGCGATTTTTTCGCCGCGATTGGCCGCCTGCATCGTTTCATTCAGACCAATCGAAGCCAAATCTCCATCGCCTTGATACGAAATGACCACGGCATTGTTTTTCGACCGCGAAAGGCCCGTGCCCACCGCCGCCGCGCGACCATGCGCCACCTGAATGTTGCCCGTGTCAAAATAGTAATATGCAAAAACGGAACAGCCCACCGGACTAATCATCACCGTTCGATCTTGCAATCCCATGTCCGACAGCGCCTCGCCAATCAGCTTGTGCAACACGCCATGCTCGCAGCCCGGACAATAGTGCGTGGCCGTCAGCGCCGATCCGCCCTTGCGCGGAAAACTTTTATACAGGCCCCTCGTTTTGATTACTTTTTCCATCGAACCCTCTCCTGCCTCAGGCCTTTGCCGTTTCGCGAATCTTCGCCAGCACTTGATTCTGCGTGACCAGATTTCCGCCCAAGCGGTTCACCAGATGGACGGGACACCGACATTCAATCGCCAGCTTGATATCATCTCGCATTTGGCCATTGCTCATCTCCACACTGATGAGCTGCTTGCCGCCCCTCGCCACAAATGCGTTCAGCGCATCCTTGGGAAAGGGATACAACGTCTTCGGGCGAAATAAACCCACGCGAATTCCCTCTGCCCGCGCCGCATCCACGGCACCCTGAGAAATGCGAGAGCTAATGCCATAGGCCACCAGCGAAATGTCCGCATCCTCCATTCGGTAGCCTTCGAAATCCTGCTCTGCCGCTTCCACGGCCGCATATTTTTCCTGCAATTGATTATTGAACGCTTCCTGCTGGTCGAAGTTGAGAAAAATGGACGTCACCACATTCGGCCGCGTTTCGGCCGTTCCATCCACCGCCCAACTCTTGTCCGTCACCGGCTCCACACTTGTCTCCGGAAAACGCAACGGCTCAATCATCTGCCCCAACACCCCATCCGCCAACACAAACACCACCATGCGCCACCTTTGCGACAGCTCAAATGCCTTCATCGTGAAATCGCACATTTCCTGCACACCATTGGGCGCCAGCACAATCGTTCGGTAATTGCCGTGCCCCCCGCCCTTCACCACTTGGTTATAATCGCCCTGCTCCGGTCCAATATTTCCAAGCCCCGGCCCCGCCCTCATGATATCCACCACCACCGCCGGCAACTGCGCACCCGACAAATACGAAATTCCCTCTTGCTTGAGACTGATGCCCGGCCCCGACGAAGCCGTCATCGTGCGCCGCCCCGTGGCCGCCGCACCAAACACCATATTGATCGCCGCCTCTTCGCTCTCCGCCTGCACCACCCGACGCCCCGCCAGCGGAAATTTCTTTGCCGCCTCGTGCAAAATCTCGCTCGCCGGTGTGATGGGATAACCGAAAAAACAGTCGCATCCCGCATACAGCGCGCCAATAATAACGGCCGTGTTTCCCTTTGCCAATTGTGTCGCCATAGCTTGTTATCCTTACTGAACCGGTTCCTTGACCGGAATGTGAACTTCAACCGCATTGGGTTCCGGGCAGACATAGAAACAGTTCAAACACCCGATGCATCCGGCCCCCATATACATCGCGAACGTGTAGCCGCGCACATTCAGTTCCCGCCCCATTTCGATCACCTTTTTCGGGCACGCCGCAATGCACCGCCCGCAGGCTTTGCACTCCAGCGGATCGATCACCGGATACGGCCCCGGCGCCTTCACATTCGATTCAGTCATACAAACTCTCCAAGTAAACAATGTTCGCGAACCTACCCCACCCCGTCCGCCCTTTCAACCCGATTCTATCCCAGACCCCTGCCGCCCATCGCCTCCACACCCTCCCAGCTCAACTATCACAATTAATTAATTGTGATAGCTCGCGTTTTCCACACAATGGAAAACTATTTCAGAATTTTTCCACACAATGGAAAGAATGTTTCCACACTGTGGAAAACTGTTTTCCGCTTCTTTGCATCCTTGCTTTCCTGCCACCGCCTTTGCCATAGTTGGCTGTCTTATGTTTGATCGCTCGACCATTCAGCTCTTGCTCTTCGCGGCGCTTCTCTTCACCGCCGGTTGCACTTCCCCGAAAACACTCCAGCAGATCCCGATTTCCCAAGACGAACTCGACCCGTTTCTCGCCAGCGGCCGGGATGCCCGCAACTATGGCATTACCATCTACTCGGACGCCGCAGGTCCCCGTTTCGAGTTTGCGAACCGCGTCCACCAAGATCGTTCCGCCCAATCCAGCTTTGTGGGACCCACGAGCTCCCGCGCCCCCGTGATCCGCGCTCGATCCGGCTCCGCCACGTTCGATGATCTCTACCTGCTGTTGGATTCTTCTGCGCGCCAAAACTGGTTGCTCATGTCCACCATCAAAAATATGGACTATCGAACCTTTAAGCCTCCTATGGGCGAATATGCCGACCATGTGGTGTCCGACATTCCCGGCTACGCGGGCGTCGCCAACAAAATCATCCTCCAAGAACTTCATATTGAATCCCCCATCTGCTATCTCCCCCCTGCGCGCGGCAATCTCGGCCCCTTGGCCCGCGCCGAAGGCCACACCGACGAAACGCCCGATGCCAAAGCCTATCAGGCCCTTGGCACCAAAATCCAAGCCGTTATGGGAGCTGCCTTGATGCGATCCTTTGCGTTCATCCGCTTCGACTTTCCCAATCGAACCGTCCGTTTTTCCTCCCACTCCACCTATAAACCTGGCGCCACATCCGCTGTCCTCGCCAATCTGCCCCTGCGCGACTGGCGCGGACGCCCCACCGTGCAAGGCACCCTCGGCGGCGAGCCCATCCTGCTAGTCATCGACACGGCCGGCTCCTTTGATCTCTCCCTCCCCGGCGACATCGAAGGCGTGACAGGGCCGCTGGTTCTCGGCGGCCTGCAGATCGATGATGTCGCCCTCTTCACTCACGCCGACCTCGGCCTGCCCGAAACCTTCCCCGCCCGCATCGGCCTTGGCCTACTTTCGCGCTACACGCTGATCCTCGACCACAAAAATCAGCGCGTGTGGATGGAAGGAAAACCCTTGCCCCAGCCCGAAAAATCCGACACATCTAGTGAAGAAGAAACAGCCGCCCCAGTGCAATACAGAGGGATCACACGATGACCATAGCTCCAGCCGCCCAATTAGAATGGAAGAAACAGCATAAGCACCCGCCCGGATTCCGCGCCCGCCGCGGCTTCAACTGGTTCACCGTCGGCCTCATGTACGCCATGTACTACATGTGCCGCTACAACTTCCGCTTCGCCGCCCCCGGTATGCGCGAAGAATTCGGTTTTTCCATCACCCAAATTGCCGACATCTGGATGTGGTTCTCCATCGCCTACGGCACCGGCCAGCTCATCAACGGTCTCTTCTGCGACCGCATCGGCGGCAAAGCCTCCATGCTCATCGGTGCCGTCGGAACCATTCTCGTCAATCTCGTGTACGGGTTCGGCTCCTTCGCCGGCAACTTCTCCACCTTCGCCGGCCTCTGGCTCCTCAACGGCTACATCCAAGCCGCCGGCACCCCCGGCATGGTCAAGATTAACGCCGCTTGGTTCAACCGCGAAGAGCGCGGCGTCTTTTCGGGCATCTTTGGCTTCATGATCCAGTCCGGCCAAGTCGCCATCAGTAAGCTCGCCCCCGTCCTGCTCGCAGGGTTCACCATCGGCGCCTTTGTTGTCGATCCCGGAAATTGGCGCATTTTGTTCGTCATCCCCCCCATTTTCGTCGCCATCGTCGCCGTCTTTCTGGCCCTCTTTGCTGCGCAATCGCCCGACGATGCCGGCTACCCCGGTGCCATCCACGACGACGTTGACAACTCCGCCGGCACCACCGTGCCCGTCAAAGAAGCCTTCAAATTCGTCTTCTCTAATCCCCTCGTTTGGTTCTACGCTGTCGCCTACGGCGCCACCGGTGCCGTACGCCACAGCTCCGACCAGCTCTCCATTCTCTACTTCCAGGATGTCCTCGGCTTCAACATGAAAACCAACATCCCCGACATCGCCATCAACACTCTCGCGTTGATCCCCCTCGTCGCCGTTGCCGGCTCCGTCCTTTCTGGCTGGGTCTCCGACCGCTTCTTCCGAGGCCACCGCTACCCCGTCGCCATGGTCCTCTATTTCATGGAATCCGTCGTCCTCGTCGTAGCCGCCACCGTCCTTGCCCTCGGCCTCGTCGGCCCCACCACCGGCGGCATCCTACTGGGCTGCCTGTTCCTCGTCCTCATCGCCATCACCGCCAACTCCACCCACTCCATCGTCGGCGCCGCCGCCCCCATGGACATCGGCGGAAAGAAAATGGCCGGCTTCGCCTCCGGCGTAATCGATTCCTTCCAGTACTACGGATCCGCCCTCTCCCTCTTCATCACCGGTCGCGTCCTCGACGCCACCAAAGAAACCTACGGCTGGAACTTCTGGTTCATCATCATGACCTGCTTTGCCGCCACTGGCGGCTTCGCCATGCTCGCCCTCCTCCTCCGACAGAAAGGCAAGCAAGCCGCCTCCAAAATCGTCATCGTTGCCGTTGCCATCGTCATTCTTTCAGGAGCCTTCGTTGGCACCTCCAAATACAAGCAAATCGTTGCCAACAATGCCGCCAAGGCCGCCGCCGCCGAAACCGTCCAACCCTCCCCCTAACGGAGAATCCACATGACATCTTCCCACGCCCACGCCGCCCCCTCCCCCATTCAGCTCGCCCTGAAACGCTTCAGCATTTCGGTCGAAACCCTGTTCGAGCGTCGTATGAACCGGATCGACTTTGCCATCCGGTCCGCCGTTGCCGTGGTGGCTTTCGGCCTTCTCCACGCGATCGGAGTTTTCTGGGCTTCTGCCCCGTGGCCCGTCTCCGTAGTACTCGGCATTCTGTTTGCAGGATTCGCCTTCTGGTTCACCCTCCAAATCGTTCGCCGCTTCCACGATCTGGGTCGCACCGGCGGCCTTTTCTGGGCCCTCGCCATCCCGTTCTGGTCGCTGTGGAAAATGACAAGCCTGTTCCCCTCCCTCTGGTGGCTCTGGACCCTCCTCTGCGCCTTGCCCATCCAGCTCGTTCTGGAGCTATTTTTCAAGCCCGGCAACAATGCCCCCAACGGCTACGAAGCCCGTCAGACTTAAAAGTAATATCCCTTTTCAATATCCAATTCCCCACTTGGAAATTGGATATTGAATCCTAAATCTTCTCTCTTCCCCGTCCCCCTGCCCTCTATCCAATTTTCGCCAGCCGCGCCTTCACGCTTTCCAGTTCACTTTCGGCGCCCTCGATCAGCTCCGCAAAGATCTCTTTCATCGGCTGCACCTTGTCCACCAGCCCCACGCTCTGCCCCGCCATGCACGAGCCGCGATCCACGTCGCCGTCTACCGCCGCCTTGCGCAGGCCGCCCATCCAAAAACTCTCCACCTTGTACTGAGCCTCGGCGTGGCCGATCTTGCCCTCGTCCATCAGCTTGAGAAGCTCAAACTGAAGACGCCCAAACTCTTCCGACGACTTGTTCTTCAGTGCCCGCACCGCCACAATGGGTAGCCGCTTATCATATTCCGGCGTACTCATCGCCTCACGCGCCCGCGCCTTGGCAAACCGTGCCTTCAAATTCGGATGCGCATTGCACTCCTCGCTCATCACAAACCGCGTGCCCATCTGCACCCCTGCCGCGCCCATCAAAAGCATGTGCGAAATCATCCGCCCCGTCGCAATGCCGCCCGCCACGAACACCGGCACGCCCGGCTTCTGGAACAACACCTGCTGCAACAAAATCATCAGCGACACATGCCCAATGTGCCCCCCCGCCTCGCTACCCTCCAAAATCAATCCATCCACCCCAAAGCGCACCATCTGTTCCGCAATCGAATCCGTCGACGCGAAGGAAAGCACCTTTTTCCCCGCCGCCTTCATCTGTGCCACATCATTTCGTTTTGGAAAATTACCCGCAAAAATTACCATCGGTGCCTTCGACTTCAGCACCGCCTCCTTGTGCGCCGGAAAATTCGGAGCAATCGTCACCAAATTCACCGCAAACGGACTCTTCGTCTGGCTCGCGCACTTTTCAATCTCCGCCGCCAGCGCATCGCCCGGCATATTGCCCGCCGCCAAACAGCCAAAGCCGCCCTGATCGCCCACCGCCTTCACCAAGGTCGAATCGCTAATCCACGTCATCGCACCGCACAAAATGGGATACCGGACGCCCAAAAAATCGCGTCCCTCTTGCCAAAGACCATCCAAACAGGTTGTTTTCATTCCGTTTTGCTCCTTTGTTGGTAGAACACTCTACCCCATCTTCTGAAAATTGCATCTGAAAACAGGAAAGGTCCTCCTCAGGGGGCGCCTCCTCGTTTCATTGACTTGCATGTGGGTTCACGCCCCCTGCCGTCTTGCACGGCAGGAGCGGAAGGTGGGCTGGCAACGCGTGCCCCCACCTGATTCACTCGCGACACAAGGTCGCGGGGGTCTTCACGCACGAGCAACCCGTGCGTCAATCCGCACGCTTCTCCACCCGCACACGATAATACGCGCCGTTCACGGTCTCCGTCCCGTCGGTATACACGTTCACCGGCGGCGTGGCCGGCAGGCCCGTCGCCAGCGGCGTGAACCCATCGTGGAGATTCCCCGTCTTCTGCACCTCATAGGTGTCCTGCTCGCGGCTCAGCCAGCGGAGGACCACGCCCTCGGGGGTGATTGCCAAATTTTCCAAACGGGGTTTGATCACCGAAACGTCGAACGGCCCATATTCCTGCACACCGCCGTCGGTCTCGTGTTCCACCAGCTTGTAGGTGAAAGAATCCGTCGCGTTGGCGAGCGGATCCACGACGCTGTAGCTCCCGCCCATCTCGCCCTGCGAGAGAATCAGCGCATCATTCACCTTCCCCCACGCACCTCCGTCCCATCGGAACAGGTCGAAGCCCACCGTGTCCTCTTCCGAGGCCGTCTGCCAGCACACGGACACGCCGCCGGTTGCCTTTTGCAGGTAGAAATCATACAGGGTAACCCTCGTTGTTTCCTGATTTTCATAGGCTCCCATATCCACGATCAGGTTGAATATCCGTGGATTTCCGGCCAAATCGGTCGGGGATACATGGGTGGGTGCCCAGGCGTTGTCCCCGGCATCGACGCAGGGGGAAGCCAACGTCAACCGGTACCCGGCCCCAAACGCCGGATCGTTCGTGATGCAGGCATTCACGCCATTCGTGACCCCGTTCGGCGCGCAACTGTTGCTCGCCTCGTAGGTGCCTGCCAGATGGGGATTGATCGGTGCCGTGTTGGACCAGAGAATGCAGTTGTACACCTTGCCGCCTCTCCAAAAATAGGCCCCGCCCCCCTTGTCGCCGGCCTCGTTGTTCACCAACGTGCAGTTTCTGAGTTCGAAACCGAGCCAGCCATCTTCATACACTCCGCCGCCAGTATCCGACGCGCGGTTGCCCTTGAACAGCGAGTTGAAAATCGCGTTGTGTACCGTGTACGCGCCGCCTCCCCCGGGAAACCCGCTGGCGGTATTGGTCTCGATCCGCACGTTGATCAGGGTTGAATATGACACGCCCCCGCCGCGCACCGCCTCGTTGTTGTGAATGACGCCACCGATCACCGTGGCATCGCTGATGCCCCCACCTGTTTCTAGGGCACTGTTTCCGAAAACCATGCCGTTGGAATGCACGCCTCCCCATCCACCGCCGCCGTGTTGCCCGCTGTGATTGCCAGCCATCACGCAATGGGTCGTCATCGCCGAATCCCCCCACAACCCGCCGCCGCCGCTCAGATCGGCGATTCTATCGCCATCGGAGAGGCCGGTATAGCCGTTCGTCAGGGTAAATCCGTCCAATATCCCCAGCGTCATGTAGATGCCCCGGACGGCAGCCGGGCCGAGGCCGCCACCGTCTGCGGCACCCTCGATGATCGTTGCGGACGGACCGTTCACCGAACGCAGGACGATATTGTTGGTAACCACCACGCGGTTGGTAAGCGCATAGCCCGGGGTGACGCGCCCCCCCGCGTTGTAAACCCCATCCGTGACCAGCACCACCGCCCCCACGATGGCCGCCGCCGCCGCCGCATCCACCGCTTCCTGAATGGTGTGCGCCGCCGTTGACCAGCCGACGTAGGGTGCGGATGGCGACGGACTGTTCGTCCAGACATGGAAACGGGCGTTTTCCTCGGACACCACCTCGACCGCCTGGGTGACGGCCACGCCTTCTGGGAAATCCGTATTGTACAGGCTGAGCACGACGTCATAACTGCCGGGTGCGTCCCAGGCGTGACTCGCGACCAACACATTCGTCGCGACGGCTCCGTCGCCGAACGCCCAGCGGTTGGACGTGGCATGGCCGGAGCTGAACGACTCGAACGACATCGCATGGCCGGCCACCACCTGCGTCGAAACACACTCCGGACGGATCACCGCCAGAAGCGGTCCTGTGGCGCTGATGGCTTCCGGTTGATCGCACCCGATGGCGGACGGATCGAGCCATGCGTCGCCATCTATGTCGGGCCACTCATCCAAGACGGTTTCACCGAACCCCACGCACGGCGACCCTTCCGCGACGTGCATGACGTCTGCCAATTCGGGAGATACGACTATGTTATCCTCGCCATACACCGGCATGGGATCGGTGCAGGTGCGGGTGAACGCGTTCATGACGGTACTGAGGGCATGCTCATCGCGAGGCGGATTGCAATGGTTGTCATAGGCCCACAGCGCGTCGTTGAAGTAAACGATGCTTTTCAGCATGTAGGTACCCTCAACCCCGCCGACGAAATCCGCCTTATTCAACACCACCGTGCAGTGATCAAGAGTAACGCCCAAAAATGTCGAATGCGCCCCGCCGGCATACGTAGCCGTATTTCGATAGATGGAACAACCCTGTATCTGGCAGCCCCCGAGATCATCCTCTCTGTCCGCATAAACCCCCCCGCCGGTATTCGCGACGTTCGAGCGAATGATGCTGTTCTTCAAATTGAACGAGTGCATGTTTAACAGGTAATAGACTCCGCCTCCGTCCCACGCCCGGTTGTTTTGTATCGTACACCGGGAAGCGTTTATGTTTTCGCTATACGTATAGGAAAAGAGCCCGCCTCCTTTTTCCGCCTCATTCCCATCCACCAGACAGCGTTCCAGATTGCCCGATCCGTACACGCACACGCCACCGCCCCTGGATCCGGCAATATTCCCGATGATTTGCGAATCAAACAGCGACGAATCCAACAGATGCACGCCCCCCCCGGTATCGTGGGCATGGTTGCCGATCACGATGCAATTCGAAACGATGCTGCTTTCACAACCATAAATCCCCCCCCCGGAGCCGTTCAATTCCGTGGCTTGACTCGTGTAGCCGTTGGTGACCGTGAAGCCGACCAACTCCGCGCCGTTGGCCAGATAAACGCCGCGCACCGCATCCGTATCGTTGCTCCCATTCGAACCCGGCGCTCCCACAATGAACGTCACCTCCGGCCCGTTCACCGAGCGCACCGCGATGCTTTTGTTGACCATGACGCGGTTGGCCAACGAACCGCCCGGCGTCACCGCGCCGCCTAGGTCGTACACCCCGTTGGTGACCCAAACCTCGCGGCCGGGAATATTGTCTATATTGTCCACCGCGTTCTGGATCGTCTGCTTGGCCGTCGCCCACGAACCACCGTCGTTCGCGTCGTTTCCGTTCAGCGCATCAACGTAATACTCGGAAAATCCGTTCGCCCACGCCCCGGAAACCGCAGATGCCTCCAACAAAAAGACAGCCAAGATGCGTTTTCCAAGGGTTGGAAAAATGAAACGCAACCGCTTCGACACTCCAGAAACAGCTTCCATGACGACCTCCCTCACAAGATGCAACCAGATGCGCAATGCTCCATCTTCATTTGTGAGGAATCAAGTGGAATTGCTAGGCGCGTGTTGAAGCGGGCGCATTCCCGTTTCGTTGACATCAAATCTTCAATTTCCAATGTCGAATATCCAATATCCAAGTGGGATAGAACGGGAAGAAGGATGCGCTTAGGGGGCGCACCCCGCCCCAGCGGTTCTGCTGCCCCCCGCCTCAATACTTGAAACTTGGATATTGGATATTGGATATTCCTCCATCTGTGAATGGGTTGAGTGACAACCGCTTTAGGTCAATGAAACGGGGATGCGCCCGAATTCCCCTGCGATCCTCCTTGGAAACAATGCCCCAGGAAGAGTCCTTACTTAATTCGCAAGACGAGCAGGTTGCGTTCTGCGCTCCGGGAATAACGAATATCCTGCGCGTAGTGCTGAATCAGCCCCACACCGATGCCATCGGGCAAGTGCAAAGCCTCCAGCGGGTTTCCTTCGGGCCCGACGCTGTCCACGCGGAGCTCCAAAGACTGATCCTTTTCGGAAAAGGCGAGAATCATCTCCACGTCCATCGGTCCGGGAGCCGCGCCAAAAATCGCCAACAGTTCATCACTCAGCAGTTCCAGTGCAAACGCCGTCTTCGGCGACAGTAAGTGTTTTTCGCAAAAGTTCTTCATCTGTCCAAACCAGGCGAACTTGTCGAAATCACGGCTGGCAACGTGGGTCTGCAGATTGCGCACGCGGTTAATGAAGTCGCGCGTTAACTCTTTCTTCGGGGCATCGAAAATTTGAGCCGGCGGCCCCTCTTCGTAAATGAGGCCCTGATCCATGTAGAAAACCCGCGTGGATACCTGCCGGGCAAACGACATTTCGTGAGTCACAATGGCCATGGTCATCCCCTCCTTGGCCAGCCGTCGAATCACGGCCAACACCTCGCTGACCATCGTCGGATCCAGGGCCGAGGTCGGTTCGTCGAACAAAATGATCTCCGGCTCCATGGACAAGCAGCGGGCAATGGCCACGCGTTGCTTCTGTCCGCCCGAAAGTTCGTCGGGAAAACTGTCTGCCTTTTCGGCCAACCCCACCATCTTCAGCAGTTCACGAGCCTTGACTTCGGCCGCCGCGCGGGTTTTGCCCAGCAGGTGGACCGGGCCAATAGTCAAGTTGCCGAGAACGGTGAGATGGGAAAACAAATTAAAGGATTGAAACACCATGCCCATGCGCCGCCGCAGCAGCGGAACGTTTGCGCCCGGTGCTAAGATGTTTTGACCATCCACCTCGATCTTCCCGTCCGTGGGTTTTTCGAGCAAATTCAAGCAACGCAGCAACGTGCTTTTTCCAGTGCCAGATGGGCCAATGATGGAAATGACTTCGCCTTGCGCGATCGTGGCGTTGATGTCGCGGAGGACCGCGGTGGTTCCAAATCGTTTGACCAAATGTTCAATTTTGATCATGACCGAGCCCCCTTTCGTTGGCTGAATTTGGGATCGGTCTTGCGATCGATATAGTCCAGCGCCAGTCCTAGCACCCAGATGACCAGAAAATAGAGCGCGGCCACCTTCAGTAGCGGAAAAAAGGCGTCAAAGGTTCGGCTACGAATGATGTCGCCCGCCTTGGTCAGGTCTTGGACGCCGATATAGCCCACCACCGACGTCATCTTGACCATCGAGATGAATTCGCCGCGATAGACCGGCAGGATCCGGCGCGTCGCCTGCGGCAGCACGATACGACAGAAAGTCTGAACGCGGGTAAAGCCCATGGCGATGCCGGCCTCCGTTTGGCCGGGATCGACGCCTTCAATGCCCGTACGGAACATTTCCGCGACATAGGCGGCGAAGTTCATGCCAAAGGCGATCACCGCCACCAGAACCGGGTTGATGTTGACCGATCCAAAGACGACATAATAGATCAGCATCAGCATGAGCAACACCGGCAAACCGCGAACCACCGCAATATAACCGCTGCCGCACCTTCGCAGCAACGGCTGGCGCGACATGCGCAACGCACAAATCCCCGCTCCGAGCATCGAGCCAAAGAGCGTCGCCAGCACCGAAATCACCACGGTGATCCACAATCCATTGACCACCAATTTCCATCGTTGCTCGATGATGAAGTTGGAATTGTAGCTTTCCTTCAGCTTTTCCCAAAAACCAACGGTGGGTTCTTCTTCACCCACGGCCAAAGCCGCCGAATAGACGTTGGACTTTTTGGCAAGGGCCACCGTCTTAAATTCGAGGTATGGGTCAGAAAAATCAACAGCCTTGGCACGCTCCGCGCTGATGGCAATCCCATCCGTCACCAGATCAGCCTTACCAGAAGACAGAGCGTTGATCATGGCGTTGAATTCGTAGGTGGTGAGAGCAATATCGAGATTCTCATCTGCGGCAAAGCGATACAACAGCTCAATGTCAAACCCTATGTATTTTCCATTGGCGACCCCAACATAGGGGAGATCGTTGATCGCAACTCCGATCTGAACCTGTTGACCTCCCTTCGGAAGAGAAATCTCCGGCATGACCGCTTCCTCCGCGTCCTCAATGCACCAGCGCCGAAACATCTCGTCGTAGACGCCGTTGGCCCGGATCTTTTGCAGAAACTGGTTAAATCTCTCGCGCAGATCGTCGCGATTTTTATGAAAAGCCACGCCCAAAGGAAGGCTCAGAATGTTGTCATCCAGAATCGCCAAATCAGGATTATTTTTCAAAATCAGGCGGCCTGTGATCGAATCCAGCAACGCTGCATCGACCCGACCCTGCTTGATGGACAACACCAAATCGGCGCTTCCGTTGAGCCGTACCACTTCGGCCTCCGGATAGTGTTGGGTCAGAAATCCATCAAACACCGTACCGGAAAAGACTGCGATGCGCCCCTTGGCCAAATCCTGGAGCGAACGCCAGCCCGAGCCCCCCTCGCTTCCTCCGGTCTTGGCGGGCAGATTTTTTTTGAGAACCGCCACACTCGAGTATTCCCGGTTGTAGGGCAACGAGAAATCCACAGCCTTCTTCCGTTCCTCGGTCACGGTCAAATCGCTGACGATCATGTCAATTTTTCCGCTCGCAAGCGCTGCAATCAAGCTATCGAAATCCAACGGCACAAAGGTTAGGCTGAATCCCTTCTGCGCGGCAAAACGCTGGGCCAATTCAATTTCGAGTCCAATGTATTGACCAGAAGCTACCGCCACAAATGGCAAGCCCAGATACAGTGAGACGCCAACATTCAAGGGTGCCCCGTTTTCGACGGTCGCAAGAACGGGCATCACCGCCTTTTCCGAATCCTCCTTCAACCAGCGATGCCGAACCTCGTCAAGCGACCCATCGGCTTCGCCTTCCTGAATGAACTGATCAAAACGCCGACGCAACTCCACGTCCGTCTTGCGAAAAGCTGCCGCTATATCGGCGGGTCTCAAGCCTTCCTCGAGCAGGGCCAGATCCGGACTGTCCTTGAGGATAAGACGCATGCAGACCGATTCCTCGACAATGGCGTCCACCCGGCCCGTTTTCAACGATAGAACCTGATCGGCCCTTGATCCGAAGCGAACGACTTGAGCCATCGGATAGGTTTTGGTGACGTAAAAATCCTGAGAAGTTCCGCTGATGACTCCGATTCGCGCCTCCGCCAAATCGTCAAGCGTTCTCCAGCCAGGAGCCGACGGGGAAGCGTTGGACGCAAACGCCAGATGCAGAAAGAACAGCATCGCAAACCCGAATCGCTGAAACGTCATACCCATTCCTCCACTTTCACGTCCAAAATCCGCATCCTGAAAAATTTTCCATAGTGTGGAAAAAAGTTTTCCATAGTGTGGAAAACCGGACTCATTGAACTTGTTTCGCCGCAATTTTGAACCACGGCGTGAAGAGCTCCGGATGATCCCTCAACTCCCGTTCCAACTCGATACGGTCCACCCAACGCGTCTCGCCCACTTCTTCTGGATCGGGCTGAATTTCGCCATCATGCACCCCCGTGAACACGTGATCCAGTTCGTGCTCGGTCAGCCCCTCCGCCGCGGAAGTCGCCCTGTACTCAAACTGAAAACGTTCCTGCAACGGGCAATCAAACCCCAGCTCTTCTTGAAGACGCCGCTGCGCGGCCTCGGCCGTGCCTTCGCCCGGTCGCGGATGGCTACAGCACGCGTTCGTCCACAGCCCCGGAAAATGATATTTGCCATCCGCCCGCCGCTGAAGCAACCAACGCCCCCGCGAATCGAAAATAAACACGGAAAAAGCCCGATGCCTCACGCCGCCGTTTTCGTGCGCCGCCAGCTTGCCCATGGTGCCGACCTCGCGGTCGTTCGCATCCACCAAGATGACCTGCTCTTCGGCCACTTAGGTGCCGCGCTCCAGCCGCAAATGCGCCGCCATCAGCTCGCCAGGATTCGTTTGCGCCGCCAGTAGCGATAGCTCGCCGCACAATACCGTCGCCGCGCAAATCATCGCCAAGCGCCGCGCGTTCTGGCCCGGCTCCCGCACGTCCAAACAGCCCAGCTCGCGCAAGTTGTCTTCCACAAACGGAAGACCCTTTCCATTGCCTACCGTGCCCACAATCAAATTCGGTAACGTGCAAGAAAAATAAAGTCCCTCATCCTCACGCGCCTCGGCCAATACAAACCCTTGAGAGCCCTCAATGATGTTGGCCGCGTCCTGCCCCGTGGCGAGATAAAAGGCCAGCAACATATTGGCGAAATGAGCATTCGCACTCCGCAAGCCACCCGCCAGCGATGTGCCCACCCAGTTTTTGCGCATGTTGAGCTGGACGATTTTCTCGGGAGTCGTATGCAGATAGCGCTCCACCAGTTTTCTGGAAATGGTAGTTTCCACCACCGTATATTTTCCGCGCCCCAAAATGCCGTTCACGGCAGAAGGTTTTTTGTCGCAGCAATAGTTGCCCGAAATCGAACCATACGCGCATTCCGGACGCTTCTCCAAAATCCACGCCAGCATCGCATCCGCCGCGCGCGTGGCCATGTTGTGGCCTGCCGCATCGCCCGTTGAAAACTCAAAGCGGATGTACACCAAATGGCCCACCACCTCGAAATGCATATCCTTCAGGCGCGCAAATCGGCTCGTGCTTGCGGCCACCTGCGCCAGCGCGTCACGCTGCGCTTGCACAAATTCAATCAACGCTTGCGCTCCCTGCGCCGAGGGCGCATCCAGCAGCACCGAGCGTGTCATACGCTCATCGAGTACCACCGCACGAATCCCCCCCGCCTTCGCCGTCACCCGCGCGCCGCGTTCCACAGAAGGCCACAATGGAATCTCAAAAGTGGCCAACGGAACCAGCCCATCAAATTCCACTTCGGGACCCGACAGCCTAATCGGACCGACTTTTCGCATCGGAATGGCCGCCACCAGACTGTCGCTTTCGGTCTTCATACGACTATCTTCCTAACTTCGTCTATTTTGTACACGTTTCCAGAGCCTCTTGCAAAACTCCGCAGAATACGGCCGGGGTGGAACCCGGCCCTCCAAAAAACCGCCAACAGGCCCCGTCTTTGTCCCTTGGAGGGACGACCTCTGCGTCGTCCAGGTTCGTTTTGCACCTTCCTGTTGCCGTGTCAATCCGTGTGCATCCGTGGTCCACGCCGTTATGGAGCCAGCGAAGGCATCGCCGCCGCCGCGTCTTCCAGCGCCTTCACCCGCGCCACCACCTCTCCCGCGCGCGAATCCGACGGAAACAGCCGCTCAAAATCGCGATAGGCCGCCGCGCCTTTGCCGGTCATTCCCAGTTTCTCGCCATACGTTTCCGCCAGCGCCCACAACGCCTCCGCATTCCCCGGCTCTAGTTGCACCAACTTGCGCAGCGAGACCACTGCCGTGTCATATTCTTCTAACGCCGAAGACGCCCGCGCCAATTCCAGCAACACCATCGGATTTTCCGGATCCAGCGCCTGCGCCTTCAACAATGCGGATTGCGCTTCGCGATAATTTTGCTGCGCCAGATAATACTCGCCCGCCTCCAGTTGAATGGGTGCCCGCTCCCCAAACACGTCCAGCGCACGGCGAATAATCTCGCCCGCTTGGGCCGGATCGCCCCCCTCTCGCGCCTGTTCCAAGGCCCGCAAGGCTTGCAAATACGCCGCTTCCTTGTCGCCCGCATCCAACGCCGCCTGCGCCTGCGTCCACAACACGCCCGCCGTTATCTTCGGCTGTGTGGACACGTGAGGACGAAACGATTTCTGCTCAATGACTTGCCCCCCCACGCGCGCCGCCGCCGCCGCCGCACGCTCGCCCTGTGGAGCCTCCGCCAGATATTGACGAAAATATTCGCTCGCCTGATCTCCGTGGCCGCTCATCTGAGAATGCAACACCCCCAAATTGTAGAGTGCCGGGGGATAATTCTTGCTCATTTCCAGTGCTTGCATGAAGAACGTCTCCGCCTGCGGCAGATTATCCTCCAACAAGGCAATGCGCCCCAGCCCCGCCGCCGCCGCGGCCGACTGCGCCTCACGCTTCTGAACTTCAAAATACATGCGCCGCGCCAAATCCAACCGCCCGTTACGCGTCGTCCAATCGCCCAGTTTCAAAAGCGCCTTGGTGTCCTTGGCGTCGAGATCCGCCGCCCGGCGCAATAGCGAAATCCCTCGCGACATATCGCCCATCTCCAGCGACAGGCATCCCAAATTATAGGTCGGCTCAAACGCCGCCGGATTGACCTTCGACGCATATTCAAAACGCGCCGCCGCCTCAGGAAGCTGCCCTAATTCCCAATCCACCAACCCCAGCCAGTTGTGGGCCTCCGCCGCAAATGCGCCCGTTGGTGCCAGCCCCAATGCCGACTCCAGACGAGCCTTGCCATTCGCCAAATCCCCCTTGCGCAACGCCTCGATGCCCGCCTGATATTCCTTCTCCGGCGTCACCTTCCCGCACCCCGCCAGCAAAACAACCAAGCACAGCCCCACCCCCAACCGTGAACCCTGAACCCTGAACCCTGAACCTTTACTCTTATCTCCCAACCTCTTCATCATGCCTCCTTCATCGGCGTCAACCCAAGCTCCCGCGTGCGCGGTCCATCAAATTCATAACAAACCCAACTCACCGGCACCCACTCCGTCCGTCGCGAAGTTGATATGGCTATTTTTTGCATATCCCGATACTATACGCATTGTTTTCGATTGCGGAAAGTGAAACCTGTGCCCTCAGCCTATTCTAACCCATTTCAGGAGCATCCATGACGATGCTCCTGCTTCCGTTGGCCTTCTTGGTTCTCCTCGCCTGCTCTGCCTTTTTCTCCAGCGCGGAAACGGCCTATTTTTCGGTCGACCCCATCCAGCTCCGGCGCATCACGGAAAAGCATCCCAACACGGGCGAACGCCTGCGCGCCATTCTGGCCAGCCCCACTCGCCTCCTCTCCACTATTTTGATTGGCAACACGCTCGTCAACATCGCCATCGCCAACGTCGGCTATTCCATCGCCGAGTCTTGGGCACCCGCCTACGCCGAAGCCATCGCCATTCCCGCCGTGACGCTCATGCTCATTTTCTTCGGCGAAATCGGCCCAAAAAACATCGGCCTTCTCTACACCACCGCCCTCGTCCGCTTCTACGGCCCCGCCCTGCGGCTCATCGAACGACTCCTCTCCCCCCTCCGCTTCGTCCTCGACCTCGTCAGCCGCCGCCTCGCTCCCCTCCTGCGCCCCACCGGCCGAACCCTCTCCGAAGAAGAATTTGAAACTGTTCTGGACATCTCCCGCGAGGAAGGCATTCTCAACGCCGACGAACTCGCCATGATCAAAGCCATCGTCGATCTCGAGGACCTACGCGCCTCCGACATCATGACCCCCCGCGTCGATTTCATGGGCATCGACCTCGACGATTCCGAAATCGACCCCGTCGCCGTGGCCCGAAAATCCCGCCGCAACTTCCTGCTCCTCTATCGCGGCCAATTTGACGAAATCGCCGGTTTTCTCGACGTGCGAAAATTCCTTCTCGATCCTGCTCATACCCTCTCCTCCGCCACCCTCCCCCCCGTCTTTGTTCCCGAAAGCGTTCCCCTCAACCGCCTACTCACCCGCTTCCAAAAAGACAAAGTTCGCATCGCCATCGTTGTGGATGAATATGGCGGAGTCGCCGGCGTCGTCACCCGCGGCGACATTCTCGAGGAAATCACCGGCGACATCTATAACGAACTGTCCAAGCCCCGCGCCATCTTCCAATCCGCCGGCCCCTACGCCTGGCTCGTCGACGCCAACATCTCCCTTGAAGAAATCAACCGCAAACTCCGCTTGGACCTCGAAGCCGACACCTCCGATCGCCTCGCCGGCTGGATCACCGAACATCTTGGTAGCGTACCCAAGCAGGATGACGTCGTTCAATCCCAAGGCGTCCGCGTCCGCGTCATGCAAACCATTCGCCTGCGCGTCACCCTCGCCCACATCGAAAAGCTCGACGTCCCCACGCGCGGAGGCCCCTCCGCATGATCTCGCTCCAACTTTTCCTCCTGCTGTTTTGCCTGATCGGCAGCGCCTTCTTTGCCGGCATCGAAACCGGCATCATCTCCATCAATCGCCTGCGCCTCCAACATTTCGTGCGCCGCCAAGTCAAAGGCGCCGCCACCATCCGCCATTTTCTAACCCACTCCGACCTCCTGCTCAGCACCACCCTCATCGGCACCAATCTCCTCCACGTCATCAGCGCCGTCTTGGCCGCCTCCATCGGCCACCAACTCTATGGCGGTGCCGGTGCCGCCATCGCCGGCGTCCTGCTCGCCGTGCTCATTCTCGTCTTCTGCGAATATATCCCCAAAGCCTGGTTCCAAGCCGCCCCCGCCCGCCGCACCATCCCCTTCGCCCAAATCCTCCTCACCGCCTCCTGGATTCTCCGCCCCTTCAGCTTTGTCGTGAATACCCTCCTGCGCTGGACCATGCCCCGCAGCGATGCCAAACGCGTCGAAGACAAAATGCTCGTCACCCGCGAAGAACTCCTCCATCTCGCCCGCGAAAGCGCCCAATCCGGCGTTCTCACCCCCCACGAATCCGAAATGATCCACGGCGTCTTTGAACTCACCCACAAGACCTGCGCCACCCTCATGACCCCGCGAGACAAAATGGCCATCGTCCCCTCCACCGCCACCCCCGCCGAAATCCTCGCCCTCGCCCGCACCCGCGAATTCAACCGCCTGCCCGTCTTCGATGTCGCCCAAAAATCATTCGTCGGCGTCGTCCACATTTTCGACCTCCTCGCCGATGAATCCCCCGACGGCAAAACCGCCGCCACCTACATGCGCCCGCCCCAGCTCGTCGCCTCCTACCTCCCCGTTGATCATCTCCTCCCCCGCATGCGCGTCACCCGCCTTCCCCTCTTCCTCGTCACCGACGACCGCTACGAAGTCATCGGCCTCATCACCCTCGAAGACGTCCTGCGCGAAGTCACCGGCGAAGCCTAACCCCCGCCGTTTTCCACACTGTGGAAACATTTCTTCCATTATGTGGAAAATCCGCGAAAAAATTTTCCATCCTGTGGAAAACTTTTTTCGCTCAGCCGTCTTCCAACGTGCGTAGATCGGTGTCCGAGGCGATGGAAAGGCCCTGATCACGAAGAAGTCCGTCAGAAAGACGGTAGATCCATCCGTGCACGTGGAGGGATTGCCCCCGGGCCCAGGCGTCTTGTACCGGCGTGGCGCGGCCCACATTCAACACTTGCTCTTCCACATTCATTTCACACAGGCGGTCGAAGCGCGTCTCTTCATCGACCAGCGATTGCAATTCGGCACGCCGCCGCCGCGAAATGTCGCGAATGTGGCTGAGCCAATTGTCCACCAATCCGTGCGGACACCGATCCATCGCCGCCCGCACTCCGCCACAGCCATAGTGGCCACACACGATGATATGGCGAACCTTCAACACTTCCACGGCATATTGAATCGTCGACAGACAATTCACGTCCGTATGCACCACCAAGTTGGCCACATTGCGATGAACAAACAATTCGCCCGGCATCAGGCCCACAATCTCATTGGCGGGCACACGGCTATCCGCACAACCAATCCACAAGATTTCAGGTTTCTGCTGTTTCGCCAAAATGGAAAAGAAGTCGGGGTTTGCCCAACACACGCGCGCCGCCCACTGGCGATTGTTCTCAAATAAATGGGACAATGTTTTCATGCCACGTTCCTTTCATGTCCAACCCGAGCGGTGCATTCTGTGAAAATTTCCGCCCAACAATCAAGGACCGTTTCCACCTCGCGAGAGATAAAACGCTTTTTCTGAATCGGCTTTCGGGTTTGCGTCCGGAGGCCGTCTGGCTTATGGTTTCAAAGTTGCACATGCGTAGGAGCGAACCATGACTAAATCCATTTCCAAACCCGGTCGACTTGTCGGCAAACCCATTGTCCGCGTGGACGCCGATGGCAAAGTTCGCGGCTCGACCCGCTATCTCAACGACATCGACTACAAGGGCATTCTGCATGGCGTCGTGGTGCGATCCTCTGTTCCACGCGGCATTCTCAAGGCCCTCACACCCGACCCCGCTTTCGATTGGACGGGCATCACCATTGCAACGGCTACCGACATCCCCGGCGAAAACGTGGTTCATATGCACGACCGCACGATGCCGCTCTTGGCCGAAATCGGTGGCGAAATTCGCTATCGCGGCGAACCGGTCGGCGTCGTGGCTGCCAAAACCTATGAGCTCGCCGCAGAAGCCGCCAAGTGCATCCGCATCGATATCGACGAACTTCCGCCCTTGCTCACCTTGCAGGAGTCCATCGCCATTTTCAAGACCACGCCCGATGCGATGGACTCCATGAAAAAACAATCCATCGTAAAGGGCGACATCGTCCAAGGCTTCGCCGAGGCCGATGAAATCATCGAGGCCGAATATTGGGCCGGGCATCAAGAGCAGCTCTATCTCGAAAATCAAGGACTGGTCGTTTTTCCGCAAAAGGATGGCTCGATTCTTTCCGAAGGCTCCATTCAATGTCCATATTTCCCCACGCATGAGCTGAACAGTCCGCTCAATTTGCCGCCGGAAAAAATTCGCGTGCGGCAAACGCCCATCGGTGGCGCCTTTGGCGGCAAAGAGGACTATCCCACCCTGTTGACCGGCTATGCGGCGTTGCCCGCGCTGAAATCCGGAAAGCCCGTCAAGATTGCCTACGAGCGCAACGAAGATATCTTGTTCACGACCAAACGCCATCCCGTGTGGATGCGCTACAAAACGGGCGTCAAAAAAGATGGAACGCTCACGGCCATTGAATGCGATTTTATTTTGGATGGCGGGGCGTATCTGACGATTTCCGATGTGGTGATGTTCCGCGGCATTCTGCATTGCGCGGTGGCCTATCGCTGCGAAAACGTGGTCGTTCGCGGCAACGTGTCGCGCACAAATTCCTTCCCTTGCGGAGCTTTTCGCGGCTTTGGTGCGCCACAAGCCATTTGGGGCATCGAGTCGCACATGGACGCCATCGCCGCGCGCCTTGGCAGGACGCCCCACGAATACCGCATGCAAGTTCACGCGCGCCCCGGCGATGTCACCCCCACGGGCCAAATCCTCACAGAGGAAAATGGCTCCACGGCTTGTCTGCAACTTGCGCTGAAGCGATCCGGGTTCGCCCAAAAGTTCAAGCAGTCGTCGCGCGGCAAATTGCGCAAAGGCCAAACCAAGTTCACCGGCGTGGGCTTGGCGTTCTTTGCGCACGGTTCAGCCTTCACGGGCGATGGCGAGGCCAAGTTCAAGGCCAAAGGACGCGTCGAACTGACGCTTCTCGAAGACGGAAAGCCGGGGGCCAACATTCGCGTTTCCTCCACCGAAATGGGACAAGGCGTTCACACCATCTTCACGCAAATTGTCGCCGATGCTCTCTCGCTCACGCCCACGCGCATTCGCTTCCCGATGGCCGACACCGGCCTCGTGCCGAATTCAGGACCAACCGTGGCCTCGCGCACCACCATGGTCGTGGGCAATGTGGTTCACCGCGCCGCGCTAGACCTCAAAACTCAGATCGAAGCCTTTGCCTCGCTGAATTACTTCAAAGGCGCGCCCGCCGAATTGCGCCAATCCATGCTCATCTCCAAAGGCCGCAAGCCTCTCGCATTTGCCAAGGTCGCCAAGGAGATGCTCAGCGAAATCGGCCCCGTAAGTGGCTTCTTTGAATTTCTCCTGCCTGAAAACATTCGCTGGGATCAACAAAACTTCAAGGGCGACTCCTATCCCGGCTATTCGTGGTCGGCCAACGTCGCCGAAATTGAGATCGATCCGCTGACCTATGAGCTCCACGTGAAGCGCGTCACGGCGATCGTCGATGTCGGCCGCGTCATCAATCCCATGTTGGCCACAGGCCAAGTCGAAGGCGGCCTGACACAAGCGCTGGGCTATGCGGTCATGGAAAAAATCAGCACGGGCAAGAACGGACTGTACGATGCGGCGCGACTCCAGACGTACATCATTCCCACCGCGCTCGATGTTCCCGAATACGACGTGAAGTTTGTCGAATATCCCTACTCCTTTGCACCTCCCGGTGCCAAAGGGCTCGGCGAATTGCCGATGGATGGCCTTGCGCCCGCCATCGCCAACGCCGTCGAAGCCGCCATCGGCAAGCGCCTGCGCACCCTCCCCATCACACCCGAATCCATCTTTGAAGCCCTGCACCCCGCCCAAGGAGGCACCCCATGAGCACCGTGAAACGCACCTGGAAAATCAATGGCAAGCCCGTCAACGTCCGCGCTCCTGCGGGACGGCGACTGCTCGATGTTCTCCGCGAGGACCTCGGCCTCATCGGCTCCAAAGAAAGTTGCGGCGAGGGCGAATGCGGCGCCTGCACGGTTCTGGTCGATAACGAACCCACCGTCTCCTGCATCCTTCCCATCGGACAGCTTGCGGATGGCACCGAAATTCTCACCATCGAGGGCATCGAGAAAAAGCGCGCGGGGCGCTTGCTCCAACAGGCCTTTATCGAAGTAGGTGCTGTGCAATGCGGATTCTGCATCCCCGGCATGATCGTCAGCAGCTATGCCCTTCTCCTCAAAAATCCAAAGCCATCGGTGAAAGCCATCCGCGAAGGACTCGCCGGCAATCTGTGTCGCTGCACGGGCTACACGAAGATCATCGCCGCCGTGAAGCTGGCCGCCTCCCGACTCCCCGCCCCCAAACGGAAATGAACGAGGCATCCCCATGAAAATGACTGAAAAAATCGACATTCGCTTTCCGAAAACGCTTAAGGAAGCCTTGCGGTTGCAGGCCGATGAACAGACGCGCGGCAAGCTTCTTGCCGGCGGCACCGATCTCATGGTCCAGTGGGCCGCGGGCGTGCCCATTCCCGAACGCGCCACCTCTCTCTGGAACTTGCCCGAACTGTGCGCCATTGAAGTGTTCAGCGATTTTATCGAAATCGGCTCCGGCGTGACCCACGCCTTTTTGCGCGACTGCACGCAAATTCACCACCACCTCCCGGCCTTGATCGCCGCCGCCATTTCGGTCGGTGCCGCACAAATCCAAACGCGCGGAACCCTCGGCGGCAATGCCGCCAATGCCTCTCCGGCGGGCGACACCGCCCCCGCCTTGCTGGTCACGGGCGGCTCGGTTCTGCTGGCTTCTCTCGCGGGAACGCGCGAAGTGCAGTTGAATCAATTCTGGACGGGATACCGAAAAATCGAAACTCGGTCCGATGAAATCATTCTGGCCTTCCGCCTGCCCAAGCGCGGCAAGGCTGTTGAGCGTTTTCGCAAAATCGGAACCCGCCAAGCCCAGGCCATTAGCAAAGTCATGGCGGCCTCGCGAATTTTGCTAAACAAGGGGTGCATCGAATCGGCGGCCATCGCCCTCGGCTCCATCGCCCCGACCCCGGTGCGCCTGACGGCCGTGGAAGAATTTCTGACTGGGAAGAAACTCACGCCCGCCTTGGTGGATGAAGCGGAAAAACTCGCTCAAGCCACAGTTCAGCCCATCGCCGACATTCGCTCTTCCGCTGAGTATCGTCGCTGGGCCTCGGGGCGCTTGGTCCGCGACGCGCTCGAAAATTTGCCATAAATCCATTGCCTTTGTCCCCCCCCTTGGCTATCTTTCCCGCCGATTACATAAAGAAGGAGTCACCTATGTCTCGTTGGTTGTTGATCCCGATTTGTTCCCTTGCCCTTGTTGTCAGTTCATATGCTCAGGAAGATGATCTGGACGCCCTCTTGGCGGGCTTGGGAGATGAGCCCGTTGCCGCAGAACCGGCGGTCGCTGCCCCGACGGCTGAAACCCCCGCCGCCGACGTACCGGCTTCAGATCCCTTTGCGGATTTGATCAACAGCGAGGAATCCGCAACCGCCGCCGAACCCGCCGCCGAAGAAACCATCGAAACCCTCACCGAAGTCCCCGCCGCAGACGCCGCTACAGAAGATCCGTTTGCCGACTTGCTGGATAGCGGCTGGGATGCGGAAATGGCCCCGGCAGACGCCCCCGCCATGACAGAAGTTCCGGCGGTGGAAGAAACCGTGGCCGTTGATGTCGCGCCCGTTGAAGAAGAAGTCGCCCCCATTGAAGAAGCGGTGGAGGCTCCCGTTGAAGCTCCGGCTGAAATCGAGGTGACCGAAGTGGAGGTTGAAGCCGTTGTGGAAGAAATTCCGGCGGCGGAGAATAGCTTGGACGAGCTTCTCGGCGATGAATGGGCAGAAGAGGCCGCCCCGACTGAAGACACGGAAGAAGTCATCGTGGAAGAAATCGTGGAAGAAGTGGATGTAATCCAAACCGTCGATGGCGAAGAGGTCGAAGTGATCGCGATCGAAGAAGAAGTCGTTGAACGGGTCATCGAGAAGAAGGAAAAGCCCTCGAAGAAAGATAAAGCCGAAAAGCAGGCCAAGGCAGACAAGAAACCTGAGGACAAAAAAGAGGTCGAGCAGGATCAAGAAGAATCGAAAAAGCCCCAACCTAAAGCCGAACTCAAGCCCAAAGTGGGCGATAAAGTTCCCGAGTGGAACATGCCCGTGGTTTGGTAATCGGGCCCGTGCCCATGCCGACGGCTTGTAGCCGTCGGTTTTTTTTGCACCGATTAGGGCATCGGTTTTGCAGCCGCTTCTTTGGCCTGCTTCCGCTCAATGGCTCGGATGTTGAGTGTGCTGATTTCTGTGGCCACTCCATCTTTCACATTCTGCCGAAAGACATCCAGCGCTTCGGCGTCGCGTCCCATCTGGCGCAACTGAATGCCGAGTTGTTCGCGATAAAACACGTGGCGAGGCGCGTAGGTTCGGGCCTGCAGAAAATAATCCAGCGCCGCCTCAGAATCGCCCAGCAGGTTGTGGGCCCGGGCCAATCCAAACACGATGGACATATCGCAGGGATTTTGAACAAGTGCCTGGTGAAAATGTCCCGCCGCCTCCTGCGCCAACCGATGCCGCTCGGATTGCTCCATCGCCAAATCGGGATTACGAAACCATGTCGCCTGCGCGATCTTCAAATGACCCAGTCCCTGATACGGATGCGCATTTCGATCGTCCCAGCGAATCGATTTTTCATACTTCCCCTCGGCCTCATCCCAATCCAGTTGGTTGCGGGAAATCTCGGCCTTTAAGTTCCATATATAGGAAACGCCGCCGGTCAGCGCCAGCCAAGCCCCGACCCCACAGACCACAGCCCCCAGTGGCGCCACAACCCATCGAATCCTGCGGGGGGCTCCGACGGAAGCCTGCATCCCCTTTTCCCGCATGAACCAGACCCCCCAAGCGACGCCCCCAATCCAGACCAACGAATGCGGATTTGGAAAAATGTGAAAATTAAAATCAAACAGCGCATGAACGAGACAAGCGGCCAAGCTCCCCCCCGCACCCGCCAACAAAAAGGAGCCCGTTCGCGACCGGGCCGTTAACACGCCTCGAGTAATTCCCCATGCGCAAGCCAACAATCCGGCAAACACCAATACCAAACCCACCGCGCCATATTCGAGCGCGACCTGAATAAATTCATTATGCGGAAAGTCATAGTTCAAATGCTTGCGCACATACCTCTGGAAAGGCGGATAGGACCACACATAGGAACCTGCACCGAATCCTTCCACGGGCTTGCTCTTGAACATGGCGGGTGCATCCCTCCACATATTCAGTCGGTCTCCGCCCGCCTTTTCAGGATCGTGGAGTAGCGCGCCCATCCTCAATCGCACAGCAGGTAACGCGGTCCATGCGGTCCAGCCACCCGCCGCCGCCAGAATCGGCAAAATCACCAAGGCCAGCGCAAACCATTTCCGACTTTTTCGCCACGCAAGCAGGAGAAGAGTCACCCCCACCCCACCTGCCGCACCCAACCACCCGCTCCGCGATTGCGTCAGGTAAAGCGTCGGTGCGGAAACGCCTAAAAAATATAACGCCATCAAGCGCAGGGGGAAACCGGCTTCCGATAAAAACAGAATCGCCAAGGCCAACGGGATCAGCATCGCCAGCATGTTGGCAAAATGATTGGGGCACAGAAAGGTGCCGCTGGCCCGCATGCCATATTGTTCCGAACGGGCGGCCCAGAGAACCTGATTCGACCCATTGACCTCCTGAATCAACGCATAAAGGGCGTTCAACGCAACGACCAATAGGAGAAATCCGAGCAACCACCTCCATCGATGCCCCACCCCGCCCACCTGCATCCAAGACCCTGCGGCCGCCAAGAGACATACCCATCGCAAAGCCTCCCAGCGAGCTGTCCACAATACGGGTGCCCACTGCACACTGGCAACCACCCAAGCAGTCAGCAGGGTAAATATCCAGAAAGAAAATGGTGCCCTCCAACGCAGTGTGTCATGAAATACGATAGGCCGAAGCCATACGAGAACCGATCCGCAAAAAGACAAGAGCAGTCCGGGCGCAAATCCCCACGTCCGCGTGGATCCCATCCACCACATTCCACCCGTAGCCGGCCACATCAGCAACAGAATCGACAGCCCGTCATAAAGACGCTTGGCCCAACTGGAATGACGCCCCGCCTCTTCCCACTCATCGACAGATCGCATGTCCTCCGCCCACCCCCTCTATTACCACAGGCTCCGTCGCACCTCGATAATATCATCCGGCTCCAACAGGACATCGTCTTCCGGCGTGCGCTCTAAACGGCGCGAATTTCGAATGGTCTTCACAATTTGTCCGCCACGCTTGACCAAAACCTGTCCGCTTGCATATTCCGTATAGCCACCCGCCGCCGCAATGGCTTGGGAAACCCGCATGGCCGACACAATCTGGAAACGACCGGGCTGACGAATTTCGCCCTGAATGAAATAATAGCGAGTGGGAACGACCACATTCACCGCAATGTTGCGATAAATGTCTTGGTCCAAATATGTCTTTCGAATATTTCGTTCCAACTCCGAGGCGGTCATGCCAGCCGCTTGAATCTCATTGATCAACGGCAATGAAATCATTCCCGCTTCGTCAATCACGTCTTCAATCGCATCGGCGGTGGGGATTCCGCGCAAATATACCTGAACCACATCGCCTACTTTGAGCATGTAGGCCACGCCATCCGTGGAAGGCGAGACCACATAGGGCGCAGGGGCGGCAGGAACACCTCCCGGAGGCGCTATCCCCACCGGAGGCTGCGTGGGAATGACAGGTTTTGCGGGCTCAGGCGACACCACAGGCGTCGATTTTGGCGGCACGGACACGGGAGACGGCCGTGGCGATACCTTTTCCACCGGCTTGGGAACAATGACCTGCACCGGGGGCGGGGCGACCGTTGTCGGCTTTACGGTAGCGTCCGGCTTTGCCACCGACGCAGATCCAGGCGTCGGCGTCGGCTTGACCACCGGGGGCGCAACAGGAGTCACAACCGGTGCAGGAGCCAATCGTGAGGGAACATCTTTGACCGGCGTAGAAGAGCCATTCAAGGTGGCACTATTCATCGTGCGATTACGCTCAGCAACCAGCTCGGCATAGCGGTCATACACCTTGCGATTTTGGGCAGACGGCGAAGAACAGGCCGTTAGAAAACCAAGGAACAATCCCGCCATGATTCCGGCGGAAACAACATGTTGAAATATTCTGGCCAGTTTCACGTCTTAGGCTTCCGTCACATCGTCATCTTTTTCATGCTTGGTGCTACCATAATACTTCTTGGTCGTATAGTGGTAATAATAATAATAGTCATCGCGCATGATGTTGATGTTGTTCAGCACGGCGCCCATTAATCGACCACCCGCATTTTCAATCATCCGTTTGGCGCGCAGGGAAATGATCTTGGGATATTTCCGATATTGCACCACCAGCAACACACCATCGGCCTCGCCAGCCAAAATCGCGGCATCTGTCACGCCCAAAATCGGCGGAGAATCCAGCAAAATATAATCGTACTGTTCCTTCAAGGAATCCAGCATCGCCCGCAAACGCGGACTGTTCATGATGCCCAAGGAACCCCGACGCAAGCGTCCGCTGGTCAGCATCCACAAATTCGGCACGCCGGTTTCTTGAACCACCTCTTCCGGCTTCATTTCACCGGTCAGCACATTGACCAATCCCGTCCGGTTGGCTAAACCCACCATTTTGTGCTGAACCGGGCGGCGCAAGTCGGAGTCGATGATCAAGACTTTACTTCCCTGCTCGGCACAGACATAGGCCAGATTGAATAGCGTGGTTGATTTTCCTTCTCCCACACCACCGCTGATAACCGTGAACGTCTTCTGTTTTCCTTCGCGGGCCAGCAAGGCCAGACTGGTTCTCAAGGCTCGATACGCCTCGCCTTGTCCACTCGACTGTCCGGCCTCGGTCAACGGACGCGATTGCTGCGGAATGACCGCCAGCACCGGCAGTCCGAGATACTTTTCGACTTCGTCCACCGTTTTGATCGAAACGTCCAGATACTCCACAAAGAAGGCCAAGCCCGTGCCCGCCAGTATCCCCAGCACCACGCTCAGGAAGATATTCAACACCACCAGAGGACTCGAAGGCCGCTCGGGTTGCTCGGCTTCTTCGATCACTTCCACCGTCGTGCGAGGCACTTCCACTTCAATGCCTGTCTGCGTAATCCTCGCCCGCAACGCCGTCAGAATATCCCGCTGAATCGCCACATTCCGATCCGCTCGATCAAAGGGCAGATAGTTTTTGCCTTCGGACTCGATATCCAAGGTCTTGATTCGGCTCAGTTCCGCATCCAGGGCCTCGTATTTCTGGCGCGACACCTCGTAGTCCGCACGCAAGCCGGCCTTCAACCCGTCCAACGCCGAGCTGAGCTGGCGGCGCAACTCATCCACGGCCCCTTGCAGGCGGAGCACATCGGGGTGGTTGGCCCCCATCACGCCGTTTTTCAACATCAGTTGCAGGCTAACCTGGCTGTCGATCAACTGCTGCCGAATTCCCAGCAGCGTGGGATCCGAAACGATGTACGCTGCGGCATCCATCAGCTTGTCACCTTCTAACCCCTCGAGCTGGTCTAGGCGAGCCTTGCGAACCACCATCTCCACACTGGCTCCACTCCGCTCGTTCTCCAGCATGTTCAGCCGCGTGGCCTCCACGCGAATGCTGGCATTCCCCCTCCCAATGAGAGAAATTCCCTGTTCCTGCCGAATCTTCTCCAACTCGGCTTCCGCCTCCTCGACACGCTCCTGCTGCTTACGCACTTCGTTGCTCATCGCGTCAATGGCCCGCTGAATCTCGCGACGCTTGGCGAACAGGCGCCGATCGCGATACACATTGGCAATCTCGTTGGCAATTTCAGCCGCGCGCTTGGGATCCTCGCTCGTCACACTGATGTTCATCAATGTGGTATCGCGGTCCTGCTCGATTCGGATACTGCGCGACAAAATCTGCAAGGCCAGTTCCGGCGTCACCGGAGACTTATCTTCATTGAGATCGCCTCCCCATACCCGTTGCAGATTCAGATTTCGAATCACCTCCGTCAGCACAGGACGAGATCTCATCACCTTTTCCTGCGTCATCAGGAAGAAGGGATTGTAGCCCAGACGAGACACTTGGCGATCATAGAACGGATCCACATCCATCGCATCTTCCCGAACCTCCAACTGTGTGGTGGCCGTGAATTTTTTTGGCATCATCAGCGTATAGGCGGTGCCGGTCACAATCGTCAGCAAAGCCACGGCCAAAATAACTTCCTTACGGTCACGAATCACGCGCCAATAGTCAAGAAAATGGAGGGAGCTGGTCTGGGAATCTTCTGCCATGGGTTTTGTCCTGAAATGCCTAGCGGGGCCTATGCCGCCCCGCCGGGTTTGTCTCTCACCTTGGACAGGGAAAAGGCGGCCGTTTCCGGTCGCCTTCCTGCCCGTTCCAGACTAGAAGAGCTGAATCTTCCAGCCGATGTCGATGCGATTTCGCTTGTAGCTTTCGCGATTCTCCAAATCGCTATCCATCTGCACATACTGCCAACCCGCTTCAATCCAGTTGATGCGGTTGACGCGGTACGCCAAACGGGCACTCAGCAAGAACGAATTTTCGTCATTATCCCCCAACGTGGAATCCAAGGAATAATCTTCGGTATAGGAGTTGAGGGTGTAAGCACCGCTGGCATACAGGCTCAACTTGGCGGTGAAGTCATGCGCCGCGCTCAAAGACAGATAGGTGCGGTCCTGACTCAAATACAAATCCACATCGGATTCGTAAATCGTGTAGGAGGCCGACGCCGTCAAGCGCGTGGCCGGAGTCGGCAGGAACGTCATCGAACCTTCCACGTAAGGCTTTGTGTTGTCGTCGAAATCTTCATCATCATACGAGCGAGACTCCACACCCCCACGCAGACTGCCCAGCAATTGCGGGCTGAATGTTTGCTCGATGCCCAAGCCCGCAAAGATGGTCGTGGCATCCCGATCGAAGTTCGCATTGGAATCATCATAGGTCAGCGTCTGATAGCGAAGGTCGCCCATGACGGTCGATCGGCTCGCCAATTGCTGACGGAGCGTCAAACCGCCCACGATGCTGGAATAATCGTTGTTGTCTTTCGCCGGAGAATCGGTGTCGTACATCAAGGTGATATAGCGGCCAGACAGATCCAAACGAGTTTCGGGGCGCAGGTTGTAGGACAACGTCGCCATGGCGGAGTTGTAATAATTGTCGTCTTTCTCTCGCACAATGTACTCGCCGTCTTGCAACTCGGGCAACTCTCCCGCCCGAAGGGTATCGCTCAACGAAAGAGCCAAAGAAGGGCTGAAGTTGTGCACGATGTTCACGTCCAAATCGTTCAAGAAATCGGAGCTGCTCGGCTCGCGGTCATTGTACCAAACCAACGACGGACGATAGCGCAACCCGATATAGGTGCGTTCCATGTTGAGGTTCACCAACGCCTCGATTTCTTCCACAACACGGAAGCTACCCTGCGGCGTCCGATTCAATTCCGGCAGGTCATCCGACTGGTAGATGTTGTCATCGTAGCCCAGGCGAATGCGGTTGTTCACATGAATGGGCGACTCCGCAGAAGCGGCCATGGCCGGCGCCGCCAGCCCGACCATCAATCCAGCGACAAACAAAAGTTGAATGTGTTTCATATCTGATTTCCTCTATGTAAATGATGTGATTGTCGGATGCGGTTGCTCAGAACGGAGTGGGCGATGCCGGACGAAATTCGCCTCGAATCATTTCCATCTCGGTAAACACGCGCGTGACCAAGTTCAAGTCCACCGTGTACTGAACGCTGTCCCCCGGCCCTAAATTCACGGCATACACCAACGGGTCGGTGGACTGCATCGTCACGTCTTGCCCCATGCCTTCAGGGAGCGTTTCGACCGACTGAATGGTTTCGCTCAAACGGTCCAGCGTAATTCCCATTTCTTTCAACACATTGATCCAAGCTTGCGGATCATTCGGATTCTCCACCGCATCTTCCTTCTTCATGGCTTGAATCAGCACGCGCGACAAATCGGCCTTCGTCACCACAGCATCCAACATCCATCCCTTTTCAGGGCTAATGCCGTTCTGCATCAGCACATCAAACATCTGTTGCGAGGACGGCGCCGTCGGCAGAAAACGAACCAACCCGAGGGCCTTGACGAGAATGGCCGCTAATTGGGGATGGGTAACCGGTTGAGAAGCCTGCGACTTTGAGTCTTCCCCCTTTGACTTTCCTTGGGCCAACGCGACCGTGGAGGTCATCATCAACCCGACCAACAAAAACACGAGGATTCTTTTCATCTTCTGATCTCCTTGCCCGAAAGCAGCAACCTGTTCATGCATCGGGCCCGCCGTGGGCCTTTCTTCACCGTCCCGAGAATAATGCTTCACACCTTCCTTGTCGTCAACCAAATTTCGTGCCTCTTCTCCTGTCAGGGGCGCATCCCCGTTTGGTTGACTTGCGTTGGGTGCTATTGGTGGATGCGTCCAAATATCCAATAAGCAATGAACGGGTAGGGCGGGGCCGCTGGACCCGCCGGGATCGTGAGGGGAAGAGGCGGCGCGCCCGGCGGTCGCGCCCTACCCGGAACCATGCAAGCGTTGAAGAAGGTCATATGGAACGGGGATGCGCCGATGCGCCCCTCCTGTCATCTTTGTGGTTGCCTTTCCCCCGCCTGCAGAGGCAATATACCACTCTGCATAGACGGTTTCACACAGTGTACGGAGTATCTTCTCATGGCCAAACTCATCGGTATGTCCGGCGACTTTAAGGGACGCGAATATCCCATCGAACAAGGCGAAATCGCGATCGGACGGAAAGCGGACAATGCGATCCTGCTGGACAACGCCACGATTTCCAGCCACCACTGCATCATTCAGCGTAGCGGCGATTCCTGCGTTCTGCAGGATCTGGGCTCCACCAACGGCACCCGCGTCAACTCCCGCGACGTCAAGGAATCGGCCTCCCTCCACCACAAGGACCTGCTCCAACTCGGCTCCATCGAATTCATGTTCGACGCTCCCGAATTGGCCACCGCTGGTGCCCGCTATACCGACGCCAACGCCGAAATGGCCACGGGCGCCATGTCCGCCCCCCAAGATTTTGCCAGCATCTCTCCTTTCGGCGCCCCACCCCGCGAACGGCGTGGCACGTGGTACTTCGTCCTCATCATCACCGGTGCCGTCACTCTGGTCACCCTCTTCGCGTTTTTCATCCTCTTGCTTAAAGTGTAATTTTCTCACGGCCTTTTCGTCGGCTCGCATGAACCCGGCCCCCCACAATGCCCGCCGCAGCGGCTTCACCTTAGTCGAATTATTGATTTCCATCGCCCTCGGAGTCCTGATTGCCGGCCTGTTGGCCACCCTCCTCCACGGTCTCCTCTCCGCCGGCGATAAACAAAGCGCCCGCATCCGCGGTCCCTTTGCCGCACGTTCCGCGCTTCGCGCCCTCTCCCGCGAAATCACCTGCGCCTTTGCCCCCCCCGTAAAAGACCTCGCCCCCTTGCGCCTCTCCACTTCCACCGAACCGGGCAAGCCCGAAGTCCAGCTCGTCTTTTTTGCCCCCGTTCCCGCCGAACCTTTCTTTGCGCACGGATATGACATCGAACAAGTCACCTATCAAGTCATCCAAAATCGCGAAGGTCAGAAGGATCTTCTGCGCATCTCCGTCCCATGCTCCGGCCCCGCCACCAACAACCCCATCACCAATCGGCTGCTAGTCGGCTCCTTCACGCTCGTCATGGAAGCCGTCACCAACGATGTCTCCCACACGGAATGGCCCCCCAAGAAAATGGAAAACCCCACCCTCCCTAGCTCCCTACGACTGGCGCTGACCCTACCCCGTGAAGCCCCTCTGCAAACCGAAGTGTTGATCCAAGCCGCCAGCGGCATTCGCTCTCCCATCGAGCGCCAACCCGCAGCTCCCGAAGAAAACGAAAACAAATAAAACAGCTTGCCCGCCGAAAACACTTGCGGGCATCCAGCCGAATGCGTATCTTCCACGCGCATTGACCACGAGGTCATCCTACTCCCGGTGCTCGGGTGGTGGAATGGCAGACACGCATGTTTGAGGGGCATGTGGGGCAACCCGTGGGGGTTCGAGTCCCCCCTCGAGCACCATTTTTTTGGACGACGTTTTCCACACAATGGAAAACTTTTTCCGAATTTTTCCACACAATGGAAAAAATGTTTCCACACTGTGGAAAACGGATTATAGGACGCATATGACGCACCCCCGCCACATCGGAATGCTCCTTCTCCTCGCGCTCAGCCTCACCTCCTGCGCGCCGCACCCCCGCACAGAAACCTTGACCGGGCGCACCATGGGCACCACGTATTCCATTCGCATCGCTCAGGCCCACCTGAATCGACGCGAGCTTCAGACCCTGCACGAGTCCATCGATGCCGTGCTGGCCGAGGTGAATCGACAAATGTCCACCTATCTGCCCGATAGCGAAATTTCCCGCTTCAACCAAACCGGGGCGAATACTCCCATGACCGTCTCTTCCGATTTTTTCTATGTCGTCCGCCGGGCACTGGACCTCGCGCAGGCCACCGGTGGCGCGTTCGATCCCACCGTCGGCGCCCTAGTGAATCTCTGGGGTTTCGGCCCCGATGGCACTCTTTCCAAACGCCCCACGCCCGAACAAGTGGAGCGGACACGTCAACTCGTTGGCTATTCGCATCTATTGTTGGGGGAGAACCATCAACTCTCCAAGGATATCGCGAATCTACACCTGGATCTGGGGGCCATTGCCAAAGGCTTTGGCGTCGATCAAGTGGCGGATCTTTTGCGACTACACAACCTGATCCATTTCATTGTGGAAATTGGCGGCGAAACCCTCGCGGAAGGAACCAAGGCAGAGGGCGAGCCTTGGCGCGTGGGCGTGTTGCGACCCGATTTTTCAGGCCGATCCATTCAAGGTGTCGCCCATTTGACAGGCGGAAAGGCCATCGCCACCTCGGGCAACTACCGCAATTTCTTTCGCGACGAGAACGGCGTTCTCCAAGCCCACATCATCGACCCCCGCACCGCCGCACCCGCCCAACGGGACGTCGCCAGCGTCTCCGTGTGGGCCAACGACTGCCTCACCGCCGATGGCCTCGCCACCGCCCTAGTCGTGCTCGGCCCCGAAGAAGGTCTGCGCATGCTGAACACCCGTTTTCCCGGCGTCGAAGCACTCTTTATCCTGAGCCCCACCGAAAATCAGTATGAAGAAATCGCCACTCCCGGCTTCGCCGCCGCCCTCCGCTACGAGCACTGAAAACTAACGCCGAACTTCAAATTGCACGCCCCGCTTTGGAGTGCGGTGACAAGCCGCTTCGGCGCGGCACCGCTTTCTCTTCCGGAAGACAAGCCACTTCGGCGCGGCTTCCGCCCCCGGCGCGCTCCAATTCAAGCCACCACTAAAAATCGTCCGGCAAATCCAGTTGGTCCGTCTTGAACCCGTCCAGTTGGTTGACAAACGCCCGATTGGCCGTGCGCTCCAACCACGGGCGCGAACACCACGGATAGTTGGCCGCATGGGACACCACGCCGTGATGTGCCGGATTGTCATGCACATACTTCAGCCTCGCGTAGTAGGAAGTCTCGAACGTGATGTGCGAATCCCAATAGTTGTGCCAAATCCTGCGTCCGGGAGCGCCGTCTTCGCGATTGAACCGCTTGGTGGACACCTCATGCATACGCGCCGTCATCGTTTTCAGTGACCCGGCATCTGCCTCTCCCTCCGGCGAAAGGCCCACCCAATGGTAATGGTTGCTCATCACGGCCCATGCTTGTAGCCGCCAGCCAAACTTTTGAGCCATCTCAAACAGAAGGGCTTGAAATGCGTCCAGACGTTCGGGCGTCGTCAGTTGCGGAACCTTGTGCAACGTGCCACACGTCACCATATAGGCCCCACGCCCACCGAGTCGATGCTCCGGCGCATGATGCCAACTCCCCGGCCGATCTGCTGATTGCGTCATCCATCAGCCCTATCCAATTTTCGCCGACCGGACAAGAAAAACCGTTTGAACCCGCCGCCGCGCTTCGCTTGTCAGCGGAAACCAAAGCGGCGTCGCGTCGCTACGCTCCTTGCCGCCGCACTCCACATTTGGAGTGCGGTGACAAGCCGCCCCGGCGCGGCACCGCTTTCTCTCCCGGAAGACAAGCCGCTTCGGCGCGGCTTCCGCTCCCCTCCACACGCCACATGCAAAAACCGCCGACCCCGAAACGGGACCGGCGGTTTGCAATGCCCAGAAGGAATTAACCCAGCGGCACAGGCAGAAGCACAATGCGAATCATGCGGCCCTCATTCTCATCGGTCGAAATGATCACCTTCGTGCCCTCCACAATGTAATCCGTATCCAACACCAGCGTCGTCCACGTGTTGGCCGAAAGCTGCGAAGGCAACGCACCTTCCAACCGAACCAGTGTGAAGCCATCCGGAACCACGAAGGTTAAGTTACCACCCTCAATGCTGATCGGCGGGATGTCAGGATTCACCACAGAACCGTTGACCGTCAGCGACACTTCCGTTGTCGCCAACACGCCATTGGTGGGATCCAGCGCCGTCATTTCCAAATGGAACGCGCCCGTGGAAGGAGGTGTCCAATTAAACGTGAAGCTACTGCCATTGGTGACCACTTGGCTACGATCCGCATTCCGCAACGTATATTCCCAGCCCGAAGCCGTCGCATCGTGCAACGTGAACACCAAGCTCATCGCCTGCCCCACCGTGCCCGTCGTCGAGCCCGTGTAGGTCAGCGTGGGGGTGGGGGTGCCCAAATATATTCCAATATCATCAATATTTACCCGCTGACCATCGGTGCCCGAGACCGTGATAAACTGTAAATACACAGAATTTGCAGGGATGCCACCATCAATGACAGACTCCACCAATATGTTTGTCGCGGGATCGTACACAGAACCCAAGTCTGTCCAATCCGTTCCGTTTTCGCTGACCTGCAACTTAAACGTCACCGAGTTATCGGTGCCATAGTTTGCATAAAAGAAGTTAATCTTGCTAATCGGCTGTTCAAACGCAAAGGTGTTTCGGAAACTACCATTGGTGAGGGTATTGTAGCGGAGTCTCCCCGCATAAAGGCCGTTCTTTGTATCCCCCGCCAACCCGCCACGCAAACAATTCTCGTGTGTGAAATTCACAGAATTCACCGTCGAGGTGCCCGGCGCATATGCCCCCGAACTTAGCGTCGTATTTGTTTCGAAGTTCAGAAGAATATCGGGTGTCACATAAACTTCAAACAGAACGGTCACCGTCACAGCAGAGGATGGCATCACAAAGCTGTTGCCAGACACCACAACCGGGTTCGATGCTCCATCCACCACACTCATGCTGGCCACGCGATAGCCATCGGCCGCCGTTGCGGTAATCGTGATCGTGGTGCCCGCCAGCGCTTCTGTCTCTGGCGTTGTCGAGACCGTTCCATTTACGGGAGGCGTAATGGTGATCGCGAAGGGCGAAACAATGCTAAAGTTCACGGTATTCGTGACGCTTTTGGCCGTAGCATCCGACGCAACAACGGTTGCCGAATAACTTCCTGCCGGCGCAGTTGCTAGAATCGTAAAAACATTTTCTACCGCCGTATAATCCGTAGCACCCAGCGTACTGCTCCACGCATACCCATATGGCTCCGTTCCATCCGCCGCAGTCGCGGTAATGGCATCGCTCACGCCTTCCACCACCTTAAAATTATTTGTCCTGTTCAACGCTACACTAAACGGCGCAGCGCCACCGGGCGGTACACCAAATCCCGTCAGCACACTACCCACCGATACATATTCAAAACGAAGACTTGGATCCGTCCAGCCAACGGTCTCGCCATTCGTGATTCCAATCTTCAACTGGATGTTCTGATTCGCTGTCGAAACACCATTGCTTGTCCAAGCAGTTACAGGATCGACTCCCGGCGTTCCAATCACGTCCTGCACCACGCCACCCAATTCCAAGACGATGGAATCATTTCCATTAAAAGTAAATGCCTTAACCGTATCTGGCGACATACCAGAAGTTCCAATCACCCACACATCCCCGGCCACCAATGTTCCACTACTTACGGTAACAGATGAAACAGGTGTTGCTCCGTTGGCACCCACTTTGACATCCAACAAGTTGCTTGTTGCGTCAAACGTGATATCCGAGGCCGTTGGATTCCAGATTTCAATTCCCTTCGGCGTGGTTCCCGAATCCGTCTCCGTATATTGAGAAATGATCAACTGCCCCATCGCCGTTGCCGTCCACATTCCGACACACATCAACCCAACCAGCCATTTTTTCATGAGCCTTCTCCTCTAATGATTTTACGCCACTTAAGGGGGATGATAACGGAATGGAGACAGGCGCACCAAGTATTTTCGGGCATAAGAGGTAAATCGTTTTTGCACACAAAACAGACTGCATGCGACCCATTCGGCCACGGAGTGATTGGAGTGGATCGTCGAAGAAAATCGGCGCGCCCACCTCGCTTGGGGCGTGATTACGACGGAACCAGAGGAGTCAGAAGAGATTCCTGATAGAGGCGCTGCACCATTTCTACATCGAGGCCGTGGCCCGACTTGTAGGAGATGATTTCGCCCACGAAAAGACCTTCATCTATCAGGGCAATGGCCGCCAGCAAGTCCAGCGTGGCGCGATGCCAAACCGCTTCCAACGACTTGCCGTTGTGTGGCAAGAGCGCTTGGTTCCAATAAAATAACCGGCCCGCGACCAGCAGGTTGTCAAAGGAGTAGCCCAGATTTCGAATATCGGCGAACAGCATCCCGATCGTTTTGCAATAGAGCATCTTGAGGGCCGAGGTATTGGTGCGCGCGGTGGCGCCATAGGCAAACTGAGCGGGATCAACCGCAAACCGAATGCGTTGCTTGCCAATAGCCGTCGGAAAATCCACGGCGGAGTCAATGGCCAAGAGGGGGCGAGCGCGATCGGCCGGCGGGGCCAACGTCAAAAAACCTCCGCGCCCATTGGCAACCGTGACGCGTTCGCGAACGGTCACATACGATGCCGGACGATCCACCTTGTGGCGGCCAGCGCTGTTCAACGCCTCCACCAATTCGGTGCTGCCGTGTTCAAAAAGCGGCGGATCACCCGAATCCAACTGAATCAGTAAATTATCGATCCCCAACCCCATGCGCAGGGCAATCATGTGCTCGGCCATGCGGATATAGTTATGAGGAGATCCGCTACGAAGCACGATGTTGCTCACCACATTTCCTGTCGTCCACACGTTGCGGATCGAACAGCGCACGGGCAGGCTGTCGGGCAAATCTGTGCGTTCGAACCACCACCCTTCCATGTCGGTGGGACACAGTTTTAGCGTTCGGATGCTCTTGCCAAAAAAGGTGCCGCGGCCACGAACCTCCACCGCTCGCTCGGTCGTGACCTGCTTGCGGGACAGTTCGATCGGTTGCGCCTCGCTCATGCGATCCCAATCTACGGGATGATCTTTCCATGCGCGAACACCGGACTCCAAGGCGGCAACAGGGCCGCTTAACAATCTGCCTGTGGGAATTTCAAACATGGCTTAATCCTCTTTGATTCCGGGAAATCTGACAAACCCTAAATGTTGAGCCAGTTCTTCGGCGGAGGCATCGGCCCCCTCCCCCGACCACAACACGGGCCGTGACCCCGCCAGCGCGCGTTGGCGACGCATTTCGACGGGATCCACACTCTCACACACCAAGGCATCGGCGTGGGTGGTCGTGAAGGGCGCAAGGGGCCCGGAATCCCCCACCAATAAGCAAACGCCCTCCTCCTTGAACACACAGGCCAACGCCGAAATCAGTTCCACCTCGGCATGAAGCAAGTCCACGCCCATCGTGGTTGAACCTTCGTCCCACAGCGCCGGATAATCGCACAAATACAACGCCCTTGCGCGATGATCCAACCCAAGAGAGATACCCGCCGCCCGAAGAAATACGACGGACAATCCCTTCTGCCGAACTTGTTCCAGTACTGTTTTTCCGCGGTTCTGTCCCATTTCGAGCAAGGTTTCTAAATCGGGGTCCGCATTCACGGCTACCCGCGCACCATCCCCTTCCAGGTGAATTTGCAGGGCATTCCCCGCATCTTGCGCGGCACACTGCAACGCACTGCTGGCCCAATCCGAATCGAGAAACAGACCCGATGTTTTCATCCTCCAATAGTGTTGAATATCGCTCTGGCTTCTAAATCCGCCCGGATGCGACAGCCGCAGGAAGCTGGGCTCAAAAAGGGCGCCTTCCGGAATGCCCTCTCGCACGATCGATTCGGGCACCCCCACGCTTCCCCCCGAGCGCAGCAACCGATTCAAGGCTTCCGGATGCGCCTCCTCCGGATCCGAACAACTCCACGCTTCAACCGCCATCGAAAATGTCGCGCTGTTCGGAAAATTACCCGTGGCTTTTGTGAGAGCCAGATCAAATTCAAACCCGGTCGCCCCCGATTCCTCATCCCACACGGCACGAAAACGGCGCGGCTCGGCTAAATCCACAGCAAGGGCAACGGCCACATTTCCCGTCACGGCCAGCACGGCGGGTGGATATTCCGCCTGCAAGAGGGGCACTCCCGCCCCTCCCGTGCGCAACAGGACGCGAACACGCAACCGCCGGTTCTGGCCATTTGCGGAACGCATCTGCCCCTGTACAAGGTGGCGGCCTGTGGCCTCTGGCGACACAAGAAGTTTCCATTCTAACTGCCCCTCATCCAGCGTGCCGGAATAGAAAAGGGCCAACCCTTTCTTGTCCGAGAACATCCCGCCTTCGCGCCCCATCCGCTCCGGAATCAGCTCTTGGCGATGACCCGAAGCGACATCCTCCACAAATAGGGCCAATCTCATTTTCTGCCCACTCATGATCTCGATGGGTGCAAAGAACGGCTTTCCATCTTCTGCCGGAAATACAGGCGACCAACGACGCGCCCGCAGTTGCGAGTCAAACCGCACCGATAACGACTTCACCACGCAACGGCCAAAGGGGTTGCTGGTGAGCGGCAGTCTGGCCGGGGCCAACGGCATCGGCAACGCTTCCGACAACGGCAAGATCACATCGCCAAATCGAATCGAATCGGCCTGGGCCGAAACCTGCCCGATCCAGAGCCCGTTTTCAAAACTCCACGTAGAATCGGGCGGTGTAGCGACTTCGGAAACATCCGACACAACAGCCCACCCGCCGCCTCCTTCGTATAGAGTGGCCCCGTGCGCCAATCCGACGCCCCAGACCAACACCAGTGCCATCCAAAGAGCTTGGAAAAATCCGTGCGCCTGCCGAACCGGAAATAGCGACCTCAATTGGAATTCTCCCGCCCCTCCGGACGGATACGCTTCTTGTTCGGTGTCCGACTCGAAAAGCCTTGAATGGTTTTCAATTGGTCACGCAAAAAAGCCGCCTTTTCATAGTTTTCCAATTCAACGGCGCGCGCCAGCTCTTCCTTCAATGCCTCGGCCTCGCTTCGGGGACGGCGCTGATCAATCTGCGGCAATAACTCCCGAACCGATTCCAACTCCGGCGGCGGCGGCACCGGCGTGCCATCCTCGTTGTTGGGCTCGTAGTTTTCGGCAAAAAAACTTTCCAAATCCGCAATGGCCTCGCGGACAAACCCCTCGGCTTCTTCGTATTTTTCCGATTGCAAATGCAGTTCGGTTTGCGCCCGCACATTCATCATGCGCATATACGGATACAATTGCATGAATTGCCACGCCACCTCGTCATCCAGCGCGTATTCGGACACGATATCGATCAAATCCAAATTGTGGTTGCTGTCTCTCACCACACCCGGCAACTCGCCCAATGCATGAAAGGCCATGATGCGGTAATAATATTGCATGACCTCTTGCTGCAGTTCCGAACAAGCCGCAGAATCCAACTGGTTGGGCAAGGTTTTGCCCGGAGAGCGTTGCTCTTCGTCAATGTAATACTCCAGCAAGGACGAACACCCCTTCGGACACGTTCCATCCGGACGCCCTTCGATTTCCATCTGAAAAACGCCCAAATCCAACCGCAACTGGATTTTTTGAAGTCCGTCGTTGGTTTGAATCCAGCGCGCACTCACTTCGTTCGGATCATACGGCCAACCTGCCACAATGCTCGAAATGTCTTTGCTCATCCAAATTCCTTCCTGCGCCAAACCAAAAACACCCCGGCCGGATGCCCGGCCGGGGAATTCACCAACTGGGGGCCCCAAAAGCCCTTATTTCGCAGCAGGCTCAGCCTCGACCGCAACTTCCGGTGCCTTTTCAACCTTTTTTTCAGCCTTTTTGGCCTTCTTTTCGGCCTTTTTAGCGCACTTTTCGGCCTTTTTCAATTCTTTTTCAGCCTTTTTAGCCTCGCAAGCCGCCTGTTTTTCAACCTTTTTGGCCTCACATGCCGCTTGCTTCTCAACCTTCTTGGCTTCCTTTGCTGCCGACTGTTCCGCCTTGCGGTCATCACAATTTTTCATCTGCTCCGCATCGCAAGTCGCCGCCTTCTCACAGGTCGCCGCCTTCTCGCACGCAACCGGCTTTTCTTCCGTAGCCGCCTTCTTGCTCCACGGCCAAGACCATGCCGAAGCACTCATCGCCGAAACAAACCATACCGCGAACACCAGCAACGCGACCTTTTTCATTTTGTTTTCCCTTTTGTTGATCTTGAACGAATTGGGAGCAATATACACCATCTCCACTGTCTGACAAGGAAACGGCCTGAACTATTCGCCATAAAACTCCGCAATGGACCCCACCACCCACTGCGCCATCTCTGCCGTCAAATCTGGATAAATCGGCAAGGCCAACGTCTCCTTCGATGCCTTCTCGCTCTTCGGAAAATCGCCTTCCCGGTGCCCCAGCGACCGAAAACACTTCTGCAAATGAAGCGGCATCGGATAATAGATTTCCGTTCCAATGTCTCGGCTCCGCAAATGCGCCAGCAACCCATCCCGTCGTTCCGCACGAAGTATGAATTGGTTGTAAATATGCCGATTCGTCTTCACGGCCGGCAAAATCACCTTTCCGTTCTTCACCAGCGAGGTCTGCGCAAACAGTGTTTCATAACGCGCCGCATTCGCCTGCCGCGCCGCCGTCCACCCGTCCAAATATTTCAGCTTGATCGTCACCACCGCCGCCTGCAACGCATCCAACCGGAAATTTCCGCCAACTTCATGGTGAAAATATTTCGGCTCCATGCCGTGATTGCGCAGAATCACCACCTTGCGCGCCTTCGCCGCATCCTGCACCGTCACCAACCCGCCATCGCCAAAGCAACCCAGATTCTTGGACGGGAAAAACGAGAAACAACCGTAATCTCCAATGCTCCCCGCACGCCTCCCCTTCCATTCCGCGCCGATGGCCTGCGCCGCATCTTCAATCACCACCAGCTTGTGCGCTCTCGCCACCGCCATCACCGCATCCATGTCCGCCATTTGCCCATACAAATGCACCGGTATGATCGCCTTGGTGCGCGGAGTCACCGCCGCCTCCAATCGGGCACCATCGATGTTGAAGGTCACCGGATCAATATCCACAAACACCGTCTTGGCACCCACGCGTGCAATCGCCCCAACTGTCGCAAAAAACGTGTAGGGCGTGGTGATCACCTCATCCCCCGCCCCGATTCCTTCCGCCATCAGCGCCACGATCAACGCATCCGACCCCGATGACATGCCCACCCCAAAGGACGATCGGCAATACGCCGCCACCGCCGCCTCGCACTCCTGCACTTTCGGCCCCATGATAAAGGCCTGCGACTGGCAAATGTCCAACACCACCGGCTCCACCTCGGCCCGGATCTGTTCATATTGCGGCTTCAAATCCAACAGGGGTACTTTCATCGCGTCTCCTTAACTTCCTTCCAAAAGTGGCCGAACCTTCGCACACCCCTCCCCCGAAATCACGCCCAAAATCTCAGCACAAGCAACGATAAACCTCCCACGTTTTCTTCGCAGTCTCAGCCCACGTGAACTTCTTGGCCTGTTCAAAACCGGCCGCCCGCAGACGCGCCTCATGCGAGGAATCGCCCAACACCCCTCGTATCGTCTGCGCCCACTCCTCGACATCGTAGCCCTTCACCCATTCGGCGGCATCGCCCAGCACCTCGGGAAGCGAGCTGTTGTGCGCCGAAATCACGGGGGCACCCCTCCCCATCGCTTCCAACGGCGGAAATCCAAACCCTTCGTATCGCGTGGGAAACACAAAGGCCGAAGCCCCCGCGTACAGTCCCGAAAGCTGCGCATCGTTCATGTGCTTCAAAATCCGAATACCGTTCTTGCGGGGCGATTTCGAAATGGCACTCAAGGTGGGCCCCGTCTTCCACCCCAACCCGCCCGCCAGCACCAAGTCGCCATCAAAATCCTTCAGCGCCTCGTACACCTTCACTAAAAAGGGAATGTTCTTGCGTGGCTCAATCGTCCCCACCATCAACAAATACGGCTTCTCCAGCCCCAACGACTGACGCATCTGCGCCACCACCTCCGCCGAGGCTGGCGGCCCAAACGGCGTCAACCCCAGCCACACCGGAAAGACTTTGTCCGGCGAAACCGGCAAGAGTTCGCAGATTTCTCGCGCCGAAAAATGGCTGTCTGTCAAAATCGCATCCGCCCGCTCCGCCGTCTGGCGAATCTCGGAAGTCAGCCAAGCCAGATTTTTGGCTTCTGTGGTCTCCGGCATCCGCAAAAAGGAGACATCGTGAATCGTCACCACCGACTTGCAACCGCGCGTCAACGGCGGACGAATGAAATTGGGAAAGTGATACAGGTCCGCCCTCCCCGCAAACCAATCATAAGGCGGAAAGCCGATTTTCTTCCACGCGCCCTGCGCCACTCGCCCCGGCATCCAGCGACACGCGCGCAACTTCACACCCGATGGCAGAGAATCCAGCCCCGTGCGCTTGAAGTCGAAGTAGAACGCAGAAAGCTCATCGCCTCTCGCCTCCGCCCCCAAATGCGCAAGCAACTCCCGCACATAGCGACCCACGCCCGCACGTTGTCCCAGCGACGCCTGAATGTCCAAACATACCTTCATTCTTTTTCTTATACCTTGTCACAAAAAAAAACGAAAGCTCATCTCCTTTCGACTTTCCATTAAAAACCATTGTTTTTTTTGAATGATTTTCGCATTCTGCCCCGCATGGAAGAATCGACACCCCCAACCAAGAAAAAGATCCGCCTGACTCGCTCCGAAGCCTATGCCATGCGGATTTCGAGCCCCCGAAAAAAGAAAGTCACCTTCGGTTTGATCGGCCTTCTCATCGCCGCCATTCTGGGCGTTGTGCTGTGGCATTTTCAAGATGGTTGGCTCTCCTATTGGATCCCCGAGCAGGAACCCGTCGCCCCAGTCGTTGTGCAGCCGCTCACCCCGGAACCCATCGCTCCCCCCGTTGCGGAAAAACCAGCCGCTCCTCATCCCGGCGATCTGGATGTAAAACTGGATTTCCTCTCTGCGGCAGTATGGGACAATCCCCAATTTTTACAAGGGATACGTCTCTTCAATCAGGCCCTCGACCGTCAGCGTCAATTCCTGCGCGACCGTTCACAACCGGTCTTGTTGGTGCAAGCCGAGGAAGGCGCACTCCAAGCGGCCCAGACATTTGAGGATCTCCGCGCTGCGGCTCCCCCCGCCGTGCCTCTCGCCGATTACGCCGCCCGTTGCCGAAAACTGGTCGATGAAATTCGGCTCATCCGAAAACCCGCGCCGCCCCCCCCCCCCCCCCCCCCCCCCACCCCCCCCCCCCCCCCCCCCCCCCCCCCCC
>CAZYGH010000031.1:0-50574 GCA_964647595.1 uncultured Verrucomicrobiota bacterium | reverse complement strand
GCCCTAAAATATAGTTAAAGATTCCTCTTGCGTGCAGGCTGGTACTCTGACCCCTCTGCTAAGCAAGTGGTGCAAAACCTCATTCAGGAGGCGGTGAAGAGATGGATAATGTTCAGGAGGGGCGGCGAGCAAGTCTGGTTCTGTTTGGATGAATGGGCCGGGCACGATTTCGGGGCTGGAGTGTTGAATCAAGGCGCGGGCGGACTCGGGGGTGGTTTCCAGATGGAATTGAAGGCCGATGGCTTGGCCGATCTGGAAAGCTTGATGTTCGCAGGCTTGACTGCGGGCGAGGTGAATGGCACCGGGGGGAAGGTCGAAGGTTTCGCCGTGCCAGTGAAAGACGTCGGCGGCGGGAGGAAAATGAAAAGCGGTGGGGTGATCATGAGCGATCCCTTCGATGGGGAACCAGCCGATTTCTTTTTCGCGATTGGGAAACACGCGCGCGCCAAGGGTGTTGGCGATCAGTTGGGCTCCGAGGCAGATGCCCAGGATGGGTTTGCCGGTTTGAAGAAAGGTGCGAAGCCATTTTTTCTCCGTGAGAAGCCACGGATGAAGGGATTCATCGTTGACGCTCATGGGGCCGCCTAAGATGACGAGAAAGTTGACGGAGTGAGGGTCGGGAGTTTCGTCGGAATTAAAAAACCGGGTATAGGAAATTTGAAAACCGGCTTGAAGAAGGAATGGCTCGATATGGCCCAACCCTTCAAAGGGGACGTGTTGGAAGATGTAAGCGCGAGGAGGGGATGAGTTCATGGGATGTCGGGGTTGAGGGGATACACGTTTTCCACGGTGTGGAAAACTTTTTTCCATCGGTGGAAAATGGTTGTTGGAGGGGGAGCGGCCAAGATGGCCGCGCTCCGGCGGGGAGGATGGATGCGAGCTGGCCATGTGGATGGACTATCACAGTTAATTAATTGTGATAGTCGTGGAGGAGGGAGGAGAGGAGGGGGAAGGTGCGTTTTGGGGGAGCGCCGATCATGGGGAGGATGGAGGCGTGATAGGGGACATCGGTGAGGATGGCGATGCCGATGCGGTCGGGGCTGAGTTGGGGGTCTAGGGGGATGAGGAGGGTTCGGCGTTCGCCGGTGTTCCAGACGCTTGCGGGTGTGGAAAGTGAATGGGTGGAGAGAGGGCGCCATTTGGTGTTTTTTAACACGTTCACTTGAGCGGCGAGTGGTGGAACGGAGTCTTGAAGGGCTTCGAAGGTGAGGGAGAGTTGGGTTCCGTCGAGGTGGCTGTTTCGAAGGGCGATCCAGTTGCCGTAGCGAATGGAAGGGGTGGGGGCGGGTGGGGTGGTTAGGGCGTGACGTAGTTGGTGGATGCGGAGGGCGAGCATATCGCGCCAATTCCATGTGAAGGTCGCGTTGCCAGCGAGGAGGGTGGCGGCGAATGAGGAACGGAAGGTCAAATGAATGTGTCGAGGGAATGTGGAGGAGGAATAGGACCAAGAGCGTGGGGGTTGGGAGAGAATGGGCAATTCGCTGAATTCAAAGGTGTCGAGGGTGCGGGCGTTGGCGATATCCACATGGACGGGGCCGATGGAAGGGGGTGTTCCAAACGAGTCTGGATAGCGGGACAATTCCATGGAGAGGGTTTGGTTGACGTTTTGCACGGGCAAGAGTTGGGCCCAGACGGCGGTGCGGTGGTCGAGTTGAATTTCAGGTGGTGGAACGAGGTGGTGGATGGTGGGTTCTGTCGTGGCGGCGAGGCGGATGCGCGCAAAGTCTTGCCAAGCGGCGAGAGAGACTCCGTTGATCCGCAGGGGAGGAAGAGGGGTTTCTGGAGAAAGCCACTGGAACCAGCGGGCGAGAAGGTTTTCGGCGTCGGCTTTGGCGGAGGGGTCGCCGGCGAGGGCACGCCAGAAGGGCCCGGCGCTTTCGAGGGCGTTGTGTTGGCGTAGCAGGTCAACGGCCTTTTGGGGTTGACCTTCGTCGAGGAGAATGGTGGAGGCTTCGAGGGGGGTGAAGGCGACGCGGAGGAAGCAGGGCAAGTAGGTGAGGGTGGGGGTGCGTGGCTCGGCTTGGACGACGATGCGTTCGTAGCGGGCCCATCGTGGATTCCACCAGGCGCGTTGCATGGGGAGGGCGGCGGCATCGTAGGGGCCGAGGACGGCGCGGCGGGTTTGGCCAAAGCCTGTGGCTCGGACGGTGGTGGCGCGTTCTTGCGTGCTGGCAATGAGGAAAACGGGGGAGTCCAGCGGACCGGGGCCACCGATGGCGATTTCGCGCGGGAATTTGTCGACGAGGATGGCGATGCGAGGGCCTACTCGCAAGTCGTGGCGGAAGAAGGTGGTGCGGCCTTCCTCTTTGACGAGGGTGGGGCGAGGAAGCTCGACGCCGAGTTCTTCGAGGGGTTGGGGATTTTCGAGGGGGCGGCGCCAGAGTTGGAGGTGGGGGGATCGGAAGGTGGGTTGGGGGGCGGGGGAGGAGAGGGGTCCCCATGTGGCGAGCCACTCGCCTTGTTCATGAAGGTCTTTGAGGCGCTGGGCATAGCCGGGGAAGGGCCTGCCGGTGCGGGGATCGTAGACGCCGCGGCCGTGGGTGTCGGGGTTGAGAAGAACGTGGTCGATTTGGTTGGAAAGGAAGAGGGCTGGGTCGAAGGCTTCGTATTCGCCGATGCGGATGATGGTGGAGGACACGTGGGCGTCGGCGGGGTTTGCGTAGAGTTCGATTCCCAAGGGGGCGCGGGGAGGAAAGCATGCGGTGAGGGCGCGATTGGCGAGGCGGCGGGTGTCTTCCCAGGCGAATTGGGAGGACATGGCTACGCCGGTTTTCAGGGCGGGAAGAACGGCGATGCAGAACAGAAGGAGGGCGAGTGATTTTTTGAAAGCGGAAGGGGGCGAGTGCCACAAGGCGGCGACCGGCAGGGCGGCCCAAAGGCAAAAATGGGGGAGGAGGGTCATGAATTCCTGTGAGCGTGACCACGGGGCTTTGAAGACAATATACCAGAGGAACAGGGCAGGAAACAGAAGGGTGACGGGCCAGTACAGGCGGAGGCGGCGGATGAAGCACAGGGGGATGCCAAGGGCGGCGAGGGCGAGCCAGCCGGGCTGCAACGAGCGTGCGAAACGAAGCATGTTGGAGGCGTTCATCCATTCGCGGGCATGGGGTTCGCTGGCGGCGGGGCCCAGAATGCTTGCGGTTTCGGCGTAGACAGAAGATCCGCCCGATTGGAGGCCATTTATGAATTCGGAAAAGTGGAGAAGGTCGGGGCACGCGGTGGCCAAACCGGCCGTGACGAGAACAAGCGAAAGCAGGAGAAGTCCGCCGATCCATGCGGCCTTATGGCGGGGGTGGGTGGCGTGAAGCGGCGGGCGAATGGAGGCGAGGAGAGGAGCGAGAAGAAGGATGAGGGGAAACTTGGTGCCGATGGCGAATCCGGTGGCGAAGGCGGCCAATGAATAATCGAAGAGGCGGCGAGTGGAGAGGGCGCGGGCCATGAGAAGGAGGGTCAGGATGAGAGTGGCGAGCATGGCGATGTCGCTCTCGAGATAGTGAGCGTGTTCGATAGGGAATGCGGCGAAAGCCATTAAGGCGGCGGCGGTCAAGGCGCCGGCGCGGGAGCGGGTGATGCGCAGGGCCCATGCGGCGCAGATCAGGATGATGCAGGCGCCCAGCCACGCGTTGAACTGGCGTCCAAAATCAAAGGGATCCAGATTGGTGGGAATCAATTGGTTGGTCTCGCGAACGAAGTAGGCCCAGCGATGGGGGACCTGTGTGACGACCCATTCACAGGCTTTTCGAGCGGCATCGGCCAAGACAAAAAAACCGCCGGGATAGACTTTGGGAAGGAGGGTATACGTTTCGTGCATTCGGTTCATCCAGATGGCAATCAGGCGCTCGTCGGGATGGAGTTGGAAGGTTTCGGTGAATCCGGCATAGCGGAGAAGCAAGCCGGAGAAAAAAAGAACCAGCAGGCTGAGGATGAATGTGATGTTGCGCAATCGTTTCATTGGGGGGAGAGGGGTTCGTTGGGGAGATAGCGGAACAAACCATTTTGTTCCCAAATTTCAACGTGGAGGGAATGCGCATCGAGATCGGGAGGAAGATTTGTCCAGTTCCATCGTTGGGGCGAAGGACCGAGGCGCTCGGTGGGGTGCAAGGGCCACGAACGGCCGGAGGGCGCATGGCGCAACAGCCCGCGAACGGGCAAGGGGACGCCGTTGTTCTGGACATCGGCGCTGTATTCATGCTGCTTCGACAGCGTCCCTGTTGAAACGCTGAAGGCATGGGTTCCACCGTAGATGGAAATGCGCGGGATGCGAAAGAGGTCGGCGTTGGGGGCAAGGGTGAAGAGTTGGTCTTCGCAAATCATGGCGGTCCGGTATTCGCCATGGGTGACGGCTTGGCGCAACACATCGGGAGCGGAGCCGTAGGGGTAGCAGAAGTCGCGTGTGTGCAGGCCGGTTTTGCGTTTGAAGATGTGGCGGCATTCGCCCACTTCCAAGGCGAGGCGGGCAGGCTGGGGGGAATGTGAATGGGAATGAATTCCAAAGGCGATGGTGCCGCGAGAAATCAGGTCGTTGACTTCTTCCCATGTGAGGCAATCGTAGGAGCGATATTTCATGCGCGCGGCGGGAGTATCGGCGATGAATCCGGTGATGAGATAGGAAATGGCTTGAAAGCCGGAGTCGCGCAGAATGGGTTCGGCGTGTGTTTTCACACTGAGCAGGCCATCATCGAAAGTGATGAGGATGGGCTTGCGGGGGAGCCAGAATTTCCACCGATAGAAGCGGGTGATATCGTTGGGCAGAATGGTGCGATAGCCAGCGGCTTTGAGGTCGGCAATTTGGCGGCGAAATTCCTCGGTAGAAACGGTCCAGACGTCATCGCCGGGGTTGTCGGCGATGTCGTGGTACATCAGAATGGGAATTTCTTGAGTGGGCCGGAAATCGCAACCCGCGCAGATGAAAAGGAGGAAAAGGGTGGCGCACACGAGCGGAAGCCAGCATCTGAAAAGATGGAATGGAGGTTTCATGATTCGGGTTGTTCAGTATGGAGGAGCGGGGGATGGCTCGTCGATTGGAATTTGCGATTTTGAGCGGTTCAACCGGGATGGGGGGGAGGGAAAAGGCAGGGGGATTTGGAGTGAATCGGAACTCATGAAAAGAGAGGCAGGAAAACAGGAAAGGCAGGAAAACAGGAGGGGGAAGGGAAGGGTTGAAGCACGGATGGACACGGAGGGGGGGGGATTGGATGGATTATAACTGTGAACCTTGAACCGTGAACTCTGACTCATGAACGGAGAGAGGGGGTGTGAATCGGAACTCATGAACTCATGAAAAGAGGGGAAGGGAAAGGTTGAAGCACGGATGAACACGGACGGGAGGAGGACTGGATAGATTATAACTGTGAACCTTGAACTCTGACTTGAACGGAGAGAGAGAGGGGAATGGCTATGAATCGGAATTCATGGTGCTTTAGAAGAAGGGATAGAGGAAGGGGGCGGCGGAGGTGCCGACGAAGATCAGCGCGGACAGAAGGAGGAGGACGAGCACGATGGGGACGATCCACCAGGCTTTGTTTTGCCAGGCAAATTCGAAAAATTCCTTGAGGAGGCGACCGAGATATTTCAGCATTTTCATGAGGTTGGTTTCTTTCTCGCGGGGAGATTAATCCAAAGCGTAGTCTTTGCGCCAGTCGGCCGTGTCTTGGAAAGGGGGCTGTTGTTTCTTGTCCAGAATGTAGCCACCGAGCACGAGGTAGTCCATCTCGGTACGCATGAAACAGCGGTAGGCGTCTTCGGGGGTGCAGATGATCGGTTCGCCGCGGACGTTGAAGGAGGTATTGATGATGACGCCGTAGCCGGTGAGGGTTTCAAACGCTTGGATGATGTCGTAGTAGCGGGGGCTGGTTTCGCGGTTGACGGTTTGGATGCGGGCGGAATAATCGACGTGAGTGACGGCGGGGATGTCGGAGCGGATTTGGTTTATGCGCTCGTGGGGCGAAAGTTTTTCGCTGTCGGCGCGTCCGATGCAACGCTCTTTGCGGACTTGGGCGACGAGGAGCATGTAGGGGGAGGGGCGGTCGAGATCGAAGTAGTCGGAGACTTTTTCTTCGAGGCAGGAAGGCGCGAAGGGGCGGAAGGATTCGCGATATTTGATTTTGAGATTCATGAGGGCTTGCATCTTGGGCGAACGGGCATCGCCGATGATGGAGCGAGCGCCGAGGGCGCGCGGGCCGAATTCCATGCGGCCTTGGCAGAGGCCGATGACGTTGTCGCTGGCGATGAGCTTGGCGATGGCGGGAGCCCAGTCGGCGGGGGCGGGTTTGGAGGCGGGATAGCTTTTGGCTTGAAGGAAATCGCCGATTTCGTCGTCGGAGAAATCGGGGCCGAGATAGGCGCCGTTCATGCGGTCGTGGTGTCCATCGGCGGTGCGGGGATGGCCTTTGATATGGTGCCACGTTAGGAGGGCGCAGCCGAGGGATCCACCGGCATCACCGGCGGCGGGCTGAATCCAGATGTCGTCAAAAATGCCTTCGCGGAGGAGTCGACCGTTGGCGACGCAATTGAGCGCAACGCCACCGGCCATACAGAGGTATTTTTCGCCGGTGATTTTTTTGGCGTGGCGGGCCATGTTCAGGACGATGTCTTCGGTGACGACTTGAATGGAGGCGGCGAGGTCCATTTCGCGCTGGGTGAGGTCGGACTCGGGGGGGCGCGGGGGGCCGCCGAACAAATCGGCGAAGCGGTGATTGGTCATGGTGAGGCCGTCGAGATAGCCGAAGTAATCGAGATTGAGGCGGAAAGAACCATCGTCGCGTAGATCGAGCAGATGGTTGCGGATGATGTCCACATACTTGGGCTGGCCGTAGGGGGCGAGGCCCATGAGCTTGTATTCGCCGGAATTGACTTTGAAGCCGGTGAAGTGGGTGAAGGCGGAGTAGAGCAAGCCGAGGGAGTGGGGGAAGCGGAGTTCGGAGAGGATTTCCAGCTTATTGCCTTGTCCGTGGCCGATGGTGCTGGTGGCCCATTCGCCGACGCCGTCGATGGTGAGGATGGCGGCGCTCTGGAAGGGCGAGGGATAAAAGGCGCTAGCGGCGTGGGATTCGTGATGCTCGGGGAAAAAGAGTTCCTGCGGCATGCGGATGCCGGCTGTTTCGAGGGCGGTTTCGATTTCGGGCGGGATCCAGAGCTTTTGCTTGAGCCAAATGGGCATAGCCAGCATGAAGGATTGCAGTCCCTTGGGTGCGACACCCATGTACGTTTCGAGAATGCGCGAAAATTTGCTAATGGGCTTGTCGTAGAAGGCCACGGCATCGAGTTGAACGGGGGCGATGCCGCCTTCTGCGAGGCAGTAGCGGACAGCTTGAAGGGGGAAGTCGGAATCGTGTTTCTTGCGTGTGAAGCGTTCTTCTTGAGCGGCGGCGATGAGTTGCCCATCCCGCACCAGAGCGGCGGCGGAGTCATGATAAAAGGCGCTGATGCCGAGGATGTTCATCAAAACTGTTTCTTGTATGAGTCCAGATTCGGGGTGGGTTTGCGGGGGAGCCAATAGGTGGATTGGGTTGTGGGAAAGCGACGGGAGAGTGGATCCTGTTGCCGGAGAACCTGCACCAGATGAAGAGGGAGAAAGCAGAGATAAAAGAAAGGGGTCAGCAGCCCCCAGGTGAGGAAGATGCCGACCCATTTGCGGAGGAGCGTACCGGAGCGTTGAATCAAAGCGTGAGCGGGGGGACAGAAGAGTGCGGAGAGGAGAAGGAGGACGGCGAGGCTCCAGATGGTGATGGCCATGTGGGGGTGATTCCACTTCAAAAAGAATCCAGCGCCGATGGCGACCATGACGCCAGTTTGAACGATGGAGAGAAGGATGGAGGAGGAGGGTTTCATGATGGGGTGTGCTGGTGGGGCGGCTAGCGAATGGGAATGGTGAATGTTTTCATCACGGGCATGTGTTGCATGTTGTCGACGCTGTCCTGCATTTTGGCAGGGGGAGGCGGAGGATCCCAGAGGGTGGTGTCGAAGATAAGCCCATCGGGAAAAGCGTGGCCAGCGAGAAGAGTGGGAACATGGAAGGGGGCGAGAGCGGGATTGGGGAGAACAAAGTCGTAGGGGCGGTTTCGATTGGCGTTGGTGTTTTTGTTGCCATTTTGGTCAGCGGGTTGATGATCATCGAGAAACCATGTGGTTAATTCATCCAACGCTTCGGAATTGCGCGTGGAGATGTTGAGGTCGCCGCAAAGGACGACATAGTCGTTTTCGGGGAAGGTGCTGCGAATGAGTTGAAGAAGATGGCGGGCTTCGGGGCCGCGGCGGTCGGCGTGCCGTTGAAGTAGATGAACGCTGACGACGTGCAGGGGTTTGGGGCCGGGAATGGCGATGGTGGCCCAAGCGAAACAGCGGTTGGCAACATACGGGTCTTCCCATTGGCCGTGAGCCACGATGGGGTAGCGGCTGAGAATGCCGTTAGGAAGTCGTGCGCCTCCACTTTCGCGAGAAAAATAGAAGGGGGTTCCGAAAATGCGCCGGGCCAAATCCTGAGAGGTGCCCTCTTTGTAATTGAACTCCTGAATCCCCACGATGTCGGGCTTGAGCGCTTGGAGAATGCGAATGCCGGGGGCCTCATAGGATTGACTGGTGCTGTCGGACAGGTTGGCGGTGGCAATGGTGAGGGTGACGGATCGTCGGACGGTGTCGCCGAGGCAGAGGTGGACCTGCAGGAGGCCCAGAAAAAGATAGACCGTGAATCTCATAGGAGGGGTGAGAATAGCGCGAAAGAGAGGGGGGCGTCTATGGGTTCGATTCAGAAAAATTAGATTTCTGACGGTTCAAATTGTGCTACGGTGAGATCATCATGAACATACGGCCCTACATTCGAATTGCGCGTCCGGAATACTGGGCGAATCATATCTTTGTCTTGCCGGGAATTTTGCTGGCGCTGGTCTATACTCCGGAGCTATTGGGCGTGTCCATGGTGCTTCAGGTGTTGGGGGGATTGGCGTGTGCGTGCTTAGTGGCGTCGAGCAACTATGTATTGAATGAAGTATTGGATGCCCCGAAAGATCGGTTTCATCCCGAGAAGAAGAATAGGCCCGTGGCCAGTGGGCAGGTGAGCCTTCCGATCGCGTATGGATTGTGGCTGGTTTTGGCGGCGGTGGGATTTGCGTGGGCCTTCCATTTGTTTCAGCCGCTGGGGTGGACGATGGTGGCGTTGTGGATTTCCGGAATGGTCTACAATGTGCCGCCGGTTCGTCTCAAGGATGTGCCCTATGTGGATGTGATTTGCGAGTCGGTGAACAATCCGATTCGGTTGTGCATCGGATGGTTTGCGGCGGGCCAAATGGTGGGGCCGCCCTTTTCCATTTTGTTGGCCTATTGGATGTTCGGGGCTTTTCTCATGGGGATGAAGCGATTTGCGGAGTTCCGGCACATTCGATCTTCGGGGCAAGCGGCGAATTATCGGAAGTCGTTTGGGTATTACACGGAAGAACGGTTGCAAGAGAGCATTTTTTTCTATGGGGCACTGTTTGGAATGTTGTCGGGTTTCTTTATGGCGCGCTATCATGTGGAAATGGTGTTGGCGACGCCGTTGGTGGCGTTGGCGATGGCGTATTACATTCATCTGGGCTTTAAGCCGAATAGTCCCGTGCAGCATCCGGAGCGATTGTTCCGACAAAAGAAGCTGATGGTGCTGGTGGCGTTGGCGTTTGTGTCCTGTTCGGTGTTGCTCTATGTGCGCATTCCGATCTTCCGTCGTGCCATCACGCCGTGGATCATGCCTCCCGGCGAGCAGGCGATGATAGGGCCTGCGGCGACGCTTCCATAAAGACCCCTAACTGGGGGGGAAGCGGTGGCTCCAGCGGCGATGGAGAGGGAGGAGGGGGAGAAGGAGGAGGCCAAGAAGATTGGCGGGGAAGCGGTGGATAGCGCACAGGCAGAGTGTGGCTTGCAAGGGAATGAGACATCGCAGCAGGCGGCCGATGTGGTGGGGTTTGATTTTGGCGTCGGGGAGGGCTTCGTTGCGTGCCAGAAAAGAAACCGAAGCGATATAGAATCCGAGTACGCAGGCGGCGGCGATGGGGGCGGGTGTGAGCAAGAATTCTTCTGAAGCGGCGGCGGCACCGAGCAACAAATTGCCGGCGCGGCACGTTCCCATGAGCAGGGGGCCAAACAGCCAATGCCGCTTGATTCCCACGTTGTAGAGAATGATGCACAGGATGAGGGGAATGGCGACGGGGAGGGCGTCGAAGAAGGCGGCCATGAAGGCGGCGACCCACAGAAAAATGAGGGAGAAGGCGGCGGTTTCTTCGCGCGAGATTTGTCCGGAGGGCAGGGGGCGGTCGGGGCGGTCGCGGAGGTCTTCCTTGTAGTCGAAGAGATCGTTCAGGCAAAGGCCGGCGGCGTAGAGGAGGAGACCGGCGGGAATGGCGAGGAGGAGTTCGGCCCAATCGCCGGTGGCGGCGGAGGGGGCGAGGAGAAAGCCAGCCAGAATATCGCCGGGAACGGTGAGCAAGTTGGGCAGTCGCAGGAGGCGGAGCCAAGCCTCGCCATGTTCAAAGCGCGGCATGACGTTTTCCACAGTGTGGAAAACGTGGGCGAGATTTTTCCACAGTGTGGAAAACTTTTTTCCACGGTGTGGAAAACGTTTATCGTTGGTAGGTGGCGGGGTCAATGTAGGGGAGGTTGAGCTGGGGTTTGAATTTGGGGGTTTGGGAGTAGAAGGCCATGGGGTTGTCGAACATGATTTTTTGGATCTGGGTTTCGGTGAAGCCTTGTTCGGCCATGAAGGTGGCGGTTTTGGGGAGCGAGCAGGGGTCGGAGACGCCCCAGTCGGCGGAGGAGTTGACGGTGATGCGTTCGAGACCCCAGCGGCGAAGGATGTCGACAACGCGGCGGGGATTGAGTTTGGAGTAGGGATAGACGGTGAGCCCGGCCCAGTAGTCGGTTTTGCGGGTCAGGGGCATGGTGTCTTCGGTGTTGTGGTCGACGACGATGAGGGAGGGGTCGTAGGAAAATTCGCGAAGGATGTCGAGGATGCGGGCGGTGCCGTCTTTTTTGCTGGTTTGCGGGGTGTCGTGGGGGGTGTGAACGAGGACGGGTAGGGCGTGTTTTTTGGCCATCTCGAGCTGGAGTTGGAAGACTTCTTCTTCGTTGGGGGTGATGCGGTTGAACCCAATTTCGCCGACGCAGACACAACGGGGATGATTGAGGTATTTTCCCATACCGGCGAGGGTTTCGCGGGCGAGGGGGAGGTCTTCGGCTTCCTTGGGGTTGACGGAGATGCAGGAGTAGTGGTCGATGCCGTAGCGGAGGGCGCGGGTGTGTTCGAAGTCGAGGGAGAGGGCGAAGTAATCAAAGAAGGTTCCGGGATGGCGGCGGTTGGAGCCTTGCCAGAAGGAGGGCTCGACGACACAGCGAATGCCGGCGCGATACATGGCGGTGTAGTCGTCGGTGGTGCGCGAGAGCATGTGGATGTGGGGTTCTAGGATGGTCATGGTTTGGCTCCGGAGTAAAATGGGGACTTTCTTTGTATCAGCGTCACGAGTCCTTCTTGGGTTCAGTCGGCGGCGATGGCGGAGATTTCGACGAGTCCATTTTTGGGAAGGCGGGCGGCTTGGATGACTTCGCGGGCGGGGAAGGGGGGGGAGAAGACTTCGGCATAGAGTTGGTTGACGAGGGCGAAGTCGTCCATGTTGGCGACATAGATGGTGGCTTTCAGAACGTGTTGGGGGCCGAGGCCAGCGGCGGAAAGAATGGAGACAAGGTTTTGGAGGGCGCGGCGGGTTTGGGCTTCGGTGCCATCGGCCAAGGTGCCGGAGGCGGGGTCGAGGCCGAGTTGGCCGGAAATGAAGAGGAGTCCGTTGTGCGAAATGGCTTGGGAATAGGGGCCGATGGCGGCGGAGGCTTGGTTGGTTTGGATGGGTTTCATGATGAGATCTCCATGAGAGTTAAGAATGAGTTTTCATCATAGGTCTGGCGTGCGTCGGGAACAAGTTTTATCCCGCATGGGCCGAGCAGAGGCTAGGCGCCAAAATCTAAGAATAGGCGCATGAGGGCATAGGTGAGGACGGAGACGATGGGGGTTGCCCACATGAAGATTCGATGGGGCATGAGCAGGAGGCGGGAGGCGGCAAAGGCGAGGGGAAGACTGGCGACCCAAATCCAGCAGCGTGCGGTTTCCATCTTGAGGCAGTTGGGGCCAAAGAGAAGGGGGAGGGCGTACACGAACAGAACGATGAACAAAAATTGAACGCGAGGTTCCCGGAGAGAGGACATTCGGAGGTGGGCAATCAGGGTGGAGGCGAAGGCCGATGTGGTGATGCTGCCGAGGAGGAGAAACAAGTCGAACTGTCCGCCGATGAGGGCCATGGTCCATTGGTAGATTCCGGACATGGGGTACCACTGGATGACAAACTGGTTGGAATACTGATACATGGCCCAATAGTTCAAACGGAAGTAGGCCAAGAAGGCGGTGGCCAGCAGGGTCATGAAAGTCAGGGGGAGGAGGAGGCGCAGGGCGACGTCGCGAATGCCCCAGCGATGCCGAATCCCGGTGGCGAGGGCAAAGAGGGCGAAGAGGGTGGTGGCGAGACACCAACTGTAATTCATGAAGATGAGGACAAAAAAATCGAGGCCGAGAAGAATGGCCCACAGGAGGGTGCGTCGTTGAGAATGGACGACATGCCAAGAAAACAGTAGGGCCGAGTTGAAGAAAAGGGCGTAGATGGAATCTTGGGCGAAGGTGGCGTAGGCGGAGACGGCGGGAGCGGTGGCCCAGAGAACGGCGGTGAGGAATCCGGTTTTCGAATCGAACAAACTGCGGCCCAGAAAAAAGAGAATCAGGAGATTGAGCGCTCCGAAGAGGGTGAGGCCGATGGCGTAGCGAAGGCGAACTTCCGGAAGGCGGATATTCTTTTCTTGGATGCCCATGACTTGGCCAATCCAATCGAGGGACAACGAGGCGAATGGGGGATGAGAGAGTCCATGGATGGACGAGCGGAGTTTGGGTTGAATATCGAGGAAACGGCTCAAGAAGTCGTGTGTGCTTTGAATGTGGGGCATGACGTGGAGCATAGTGGAGCCGGGTTGGTTCCAGGCGGCGAGGAGTGACCCGGAGCGACCTTGGTCGGTCCAAGCTCCATGGGGCATGCTGGCGAGAGACAGGTGCAGGGCGATGGCGAGGACGTAGAGGCTTGGCAGAGAGAGCCACAGGCGAGAAGGCTTGGAGCGGAGGGTCCACACCAGTAAGCCTGCAATGGCCAGCGTGATAAGAATTGAAAGGCTCATCCACAAGATCCAGACGGGGGATTGTGAGAGTCGGGTGATGGCTTCGGAAAATCCTTCTCCGGGATTCCATAGGTTGGCATAGAAAGGAAAGGTTTGGCGGTTATTGAAGCCTTGGTCCCACCGCCAGCGAAAGATCAGGTTGAAGATGGCCCAGAGGGACCAGGGGCGCAAGGCCCAGACGATCAATTTCAGAAAGGGAGGGAGGGGGCGTGCGAGGAAGAATCGAGTGGCCAAACACAATGATTCAACGGCGATTCCGAGGAGAAGGAGGAAGGCCGGAACAGAAGGAAAAAGGGAATGGACCATGTTCACTCTTTCTTCATGCCAGTGGAGCCAAGGAAGGGTCAAGATGATATTGGTCGAAATTTGAAAAGCCTTCCGGTATGAGAACGAGATCAGGAATGGGATGGATGAAATGAAAATACGAAATTTCGGATATGGATTGCTGGTGTTGATCCTGGGTGTGTGTTTGCTTGGGTGGCAGGGCGTTCCTTTGAATAGGGCTGCGCTGGCGCATCCATTTTGGACGTTGTGCGTGGTGGGGTTGGCGATCGTTGGGATGCGCTTTCGCGCTCACCTTGGCCGGGGGCTGGACTGGATTTGTGAGATGCCGAGGTGGAGATTCAATGCGGGGGTTTTTGCGATCGGGTTGTTGATTTATGCGGCGGTGGCGTGGTTTGTATTTAGCGGCATTCCGCGTATTGATGATGGGGTGGCCTCGCTGTTTCAGGCGCGACTGTTTGCGGCGGGAAAATGTACGCAGCCGTTGCCGCCTGATCCGGACTTCTTTCAGGTGTTTGCCGTTTTGGGGGCGAAGGAGGGACTGGACCATCGGTGTGGAATGTATCCGCCGGGGTGGCCGCTGCTGTTGACGCCTGGCGTTTGGTTGGGTGTGCCGTGGTTGGTGAATCCGCTACTGGGAGCCTTGTTGCTGGTGGTGATGGCAGAGTTGGGGCGTAGTTTCTATGGCGACCGCACGGGTCGGGTGGCGGCGCTGTTGGCGTTGCCATCGCCGTTTCTGCTGGTGTTGTCGGGTGTGCATTTGTCGAACATGGCGACGATAGTATTTTTGGGGTTGGCGGTGTTGAGTCTTCGGAAACTGTGGAAAACGTATCGATGGATGTGGGGTGGGGTGACGGGCTTGTGTTGGGGAGTGGCATTTTTGTGCCGCCCGGTGGATGCGGTGGTGGTGGGGGCGATTTGTGCGTTGGGTTTTTTCTTTCCAGCCAAACGGTTATGGCGGTGTAGACTGGGGATTGTGGCGGGGTTGGCGGTGGCACTTGTGGCGGTGGGCGTGATGTTGGGATTCCAACAGATCACCACGGGAGATTGGCAAACGCCTGGCCATGAGTTGGGAATGGGTAGCTATGGGAAGTTTGGATTTGTGCAACTGACGCCGAGGAAAGCCCACACGCTTGAGGCAGGGTTGACGTTCACCATGATGCGCCTGCGTGCGTTGAATGAGAGTTTGCTGGGTTGGCCGATTCCGTCTTTGCTGGTGGTGTTGATTCCGTTCATTCTGGGGCGCGCCCGCGTGAAGGAATTCCTGCTGTTGCTTCCCATGATTGGGCTGTTGGGGACTTTTGTATTTTTTTGGTATTACGAGGCGTGTTTGCCCGCCCGCTATATTTCAGCAGCTGCACCCTATTTATTCATATTGTCGGCCCGCGGATTGCAGGATCTGCATGAGGTCGCATCGAGGCGCCGAGCCCTTTCCGGTATTCCGGCATTCCTTGTGATTTCGGGTGTTTTGTTTCTGGCCGTTGGATTGCCTTTTCATTTTCAAGCCTATGGGGATGATTATTACGATGTGGAGGAGGTTTTGCCGCGGGTGGTCCGGGACTATGGAATTACAAATGCCTTGGTCTTCATGGATTCCGTCGGCATTGATAACCGTAAAATGGATGATACCAACGATTACTATGCCACCGGATTTTTGCGCAATGATTTGGAGCTGACGAACGACGTTTTGTTTGTTCGAAATTTGAAAGAGCGCAACGTGGAATTGGTGAGGAACCATCCGGACCGGGCGGCCTATTTATACCGCTATCAACGGTTGATCGAGCGGGCGGTCTTATATCGAATGGTTCTCGAAGAAGGCGAACTGAAACTTTTCCCTGTGAAGCCGAAGACGCGGGATTTGGTGGAGGCGCCGGAATCCATCGTCCGCGGGGTGGCGAACTGAAGTCTAGGAGGGGTGATCCAGAGCCTCGCGCACTTTTTCGGACAGGGCTTTCATCGTGAACGGTTTTTGGATGAAGTGCACTCCATCGTCGAGTACACCATGATGGGCGATGACATCGGACGTGTAGCCCGACATGAACAGTTTCCTCATGTGGGGATGGATGGAGAGGAGGTTTTTGGCCAAGTCCCGGCCATTTATTTCGGGCATGACGACATCGGTCAACAACAGGTGAATGGTGTTGGAATAGGATTCGGCTAAGCGGGTGGCCTCGCTGGGTGTGGCGGCGCCCAACACATGATATCCCAATCGTTCCAGCATGCTTTTGCCGACGCCGAGAATGGCGGGTTCGTCTTCCACGAGCAGGATGGTTTCCTGACCTTGGGTTGTGGGGGGGAGAGGGGGCACGGTTGGGGTTTGATCGATGGTACTCTTGTGTTGGGGGAGATAGATGTGGAAGGTGGTTCCGTGCGTGGATTCGCTGCGAACATCGATCCAACCGTGGTTTTGTTTCACGATGCCGTAGACCGTGGCGAGTCCAAGGCCGGTGCCTTCGCCGATGCGTTTGGTGGTAAAAAAGGGTTCAAAGATGTTTGCCAATGTTTCCTGATCCATGCCGCAGCCCGTATCGCTTACGGACAGCCGGACATATTCGCCGGGGACGATATCCGCATGGGAGTCGCAGGTTGAGGAATCGACGGTGGTGGTGCCGGTTTCGATGGTGATGGTGCCGCTTCCCTCGATGGCGTCGCGGGCGTTGATGCACAGATTGGTCAGAATTTGGTCGATTTGAGAGGGGTCAACCTTCACGGGGTTGAGTTGGGAAGCGGGCTGCCAAGCCAGAATAATGTTTTCGCCGATGAGCCGCCGCAACATGGAGAGCGTTTTTTCAACGGTGTTGTTCAGGTCCAGTACCTTGGGTACGACGGTTTGTTTGCGAGCAAAAGCGAGGAGTTGGCGGGTCAGGTCGGCGGACCGCTCTGCGGACTTCTGAATTTCCAGCAGATTCGCATAGAGGGGATGCTTTTGGGAAATCTGGCTCATGGCGAGTTCGGCGTGACCGAGGATGACGCCGAGCATGTTGTTGAAGTCGTGGGCGACGCCGCCTGCAAGTCGGCCCACCGATTCCATTTTCAAGGCTTGGCTCAATTGCACGTGAAGGCGTTCCCTATCCTCATCGTTCTGTATGCGCTCGGTGATATCGCGTGCGCTCACCACCACCCCGTTCACGGAGGGTTCGGACAGCGCACTTTGACCCACGGCTTCCACGTGTACCCAGCCTTTGGTTTTGTGGATGTGGCGGTAGCGGACGGTCTGCTTCGTTTCGGGGTGCGCAACGGCGTCCTGAAAGGCGGCTTGTACGCGGGGGAGGTCTTCGGGGTGAATGATGTCGGCAAAGGTTTTTGCCTCCAATTCTTCAATGGGGAAGCCAGTGATGCGTTCGGCGGAGGGGCTGACATAGCGCTGGATTCCATTTGCGTCGACGATGCTGATGGAGTCGGAGGAATTCTTGACCAGCAAGCGGAAGCGTTCCTCGCTGTTGCGCAAGGTCGTTTCGATTTGTTCCCGTTTGGCGATGTCCTTCTCGAGCTTGTTGGTTTTGGATTCCAGTTTGCGGATTAATGTTTCGCTATATTGCTTGAGGAATAGGGTCTCCTCCCGCTCGGGGGGAGGTGGTGGGGGGATGGCGCGGGTGGGTTGTTGGAGCGTCTCGTCTAGGATGGACAGAAAGGTGCGGCCGTCCTCCGGCTTGACGATGAAGCGAGCGGCTCCGAGGCTGAGGGCAAATTGCTTATCTTTTTGGTCGGTATAGGTGGCGGTGTAGAAAATGAAAGGAATGAATTGAAGAACAGGGTCTTTCTTCCATTCGCGGCACAGGGTGAAGCCATCCATGGTCGGCATCAAAATGTCAGAAACGATTAAGTCCGGTGGCCTATTTCGTGCGAGAAGCAAGGCGTCAACGCCATGAGCGGCTTCCTCCACATCATAGCCGTTGTTTTGCAATAAGTGGCGCATGATGTAGAGGTTGCTCACATCGTCGTCCACCAGAAGAATTTGTTTATTCGTCATGCGGGCGTGCCTTATTGGGGAGCGCGCGGGTTCAGTTTGGGGGCTGTTTTCGAAAAGATTTGCAAACTGTATTTGGCCATATCGACGATGGCGGTGCGGTTGGCTCCGGCGGCTTGAACCTGCGTGGGCCCACTGTTGCCAAAGTCGGCACCATATTGCTTGGAATCGCTATTGAAGACGCGATGCCACGTTCCAGTGGATGGGAATTGGATGGAGTAGTCTTGTAGGGTTAAGTCTCGGGAGGAAAAATTGGCGACCACCACGACATCGTCGGTGGTGCCGCCTTTGTCCCAGCGAGTAAAGGCGATGACTTTGTTGTCGTTATCGATGTGGTGAACAAAAATGCCGACGCCTTTGAGTCCTGATGTGCAACCACGGAGGTTGCGGCGCAGGTGGATGAGGTCGCGGTAGGCACGGACGATACCGAGGTTTTTCTTGGCGAGGTCCCAGCGCAGGGGGATGTCGTCGTGGAAAGATTGAGTTTCGTTCATTTCCTGGCCTTGGAAGATCATGGGAATGCCGGGGGAGGTCATGACGATGGCGCCACCCAGAAGGGCGCGTTTGCGGGCCCAAAGGCTGTTGGGGTCTTCCGGATGGACATGGGTGGGAACGCGGGTGCGCCCGTAGTTCATGCCGGCGACATAGTCATGTGCCTCCGTGAAGGCGATGCGTTGGAGTTTGGGCCAGTCGGAAAGGGCGCCCATCACGGTGCGCATGTTGCGCTCGTAGTCCCAAGCGTCGGCGACCTGATGGAAGAGCGCCCAGCGATAGCCAATGTCCCACTGCGCATGGAACAGCATGTCGTGACTGAAGGCATGATCTTCGGCAATACGGATGAGGCGGGGGTGTTTTTTGGATAGCTCCAAGTTGATGTCGTGAAGCATCTGGACTCCTTGCGGATTGGTGGAGGAGTCTTGCTCGGTATAGCTGATGATATGGTAGACGGAGTCCCAGCGGAAACCGTCGACGCGGTATTCGTCGGCGAACATGAAAATTTGGTCGCGAATGAAAGATCGGACCTCGGGGCGGCCATAGTCGGGGCGAGTGGAGCCCCAGGGGGTGTGGGCGCGGTTGTCGTTATAGAAATAGATTCCGCCGAGGCCATTTTCGGACCAGCCATCGAATCCCCACAGATCGAGATCGGTGGGGCCATAGTGGTTGTGGACGACATCCACAAAAACGGCGAGCCCGCGCTCGTGGGCGGCGCGGATGAAGCGCTTGAGGGCGTCGGGGCCGCCGTAATCGGTTTCGATGGCAAAAAGATCGGATGGGTTGTAGCCCCAGCTATTTCCACCGGGGAATTCGTTGACGGGCATGAGTTGGACAACGGAGGCACCCAACAGTTTGATATAGTCGAGACGCTCGATGGCATCGTCGAAGGTGGCGGGTGGTTTTTTTCCGGCGAAGGTGCCGATGTGCAACTGGTAGATCACGACATCGTTGGGAGCCAAGGTGGGGGCTTTGGATGAGCCCCAATCGAAGGCGGCGGGATCATAGATGACGGAGTCGCCGCTGGAGTGGGTGACCTTCCGGGCGCGCGGATCGCGTTTCCAAATGTTGCCATTGAAAACATATTTGTATCGTTGGCCCGGTTGCGCACCGGAGATGTCGATGGACCAGTTTCCTGTGGACGGTTCACGCGCCATGGGGGCGGCATGCCAGTTGTTGAATTCGCCCGCGACGGCGGCCGAGGAGGCAAAGGGGGCCCAGACGCGAAAGGTGGTGCCGTTCGGGTAGGGCAACGAGCCCATGCCGGAACGTGAAGACGGAACCTGTGCGAAAACGGCAACATAGGCAAAAGAGAAGAGGAGAATGAATAGACGTACGGTTTGCACGGAAGATCTTTCCAGTTTTTGGGTGCGCAGTATGGCGTATCGGCAGGAGAGTGGCAAGAAGGCGATGAAGGGTAAAACGATTCGATAATTTTCCTGTGAAATCAACTTTGGAGAGATGGATGATTGACTCTCCTCTAGCAAGGGCGGAAACTATTCCGGCGAGCAAGCCTTTGAAATCGTTTTATGTTTGGCATGTTGCGGAGGAAGTGATCCGTGATCTGGGTTGATCTGATTTATAATCTAGCGATGTTGATTGCGCTAAGCGTGGTCAGCGGATTTGTGGACATGCGGTGGAAGCGGAGCACGTGGAAAGGGGCGTGCCTGCAAGGCGTAGTATTTGGTAGTGCGGCGGTGATCGGCATGTTGCGCCCGTTCGTGATGGGGCCGGGGCTGATCTTTGATGGCCGATCAGTGATGGTTAGCTTGGGCGCTTTGTTCTTTGGGCCTTGGGCGGGGGCGGTGGCTTGTCTGATGACGGTTCCTCTTCGCGTTTTCCAAGGCGGTGCTGGCGTATGGATGGGATCGATGGTGATTCTGATTTCAGCCGGCATCGGCACGGTCTTTCATTGGGGACGGCATGGCAAGCAGGGCAAGATTTCGGTTCGCACCTTGTATTTGTTTGGTCTACTGGTGCATGCGGGTATGCTGTCGATGACGATTTTTCTACCAGCGGGAGTGGCGTGGACAGTTTTGAAGCATATTTCTTTTCCTGTGATGTCGATTTATCCGCTGGCAACGGTGCTGATTGGAAAGATTTTGTCGGATCAAGCCTCGCAGGATCAATTGTTGGCGTCGTTGCTGGAAGAGAGGGAGCGCCTCGCCGGCATTCTGAAGGGGACTCATGCCGGGACATGGGAATGGAATGTGCAGACGGGGAATTTGCTGGTGAATGAGCGGTGGGCTGAAATCATGGGGCGCACGTTGGCCGAGATTTCACCCGTCACGATTGACACGTGGACGAAGCTCACGCATCCGGAGGATCTGAAAGCCAGCAATGAGTTGATGGAGCGGCATTTTCGTGGCGAGATCGACTATTATGAGATGGAATTGCGCATGTGGCATAAAGAGGGAAGATGGGTTTGGATTCTGGATCGGGGGCGGGTGACCTCGTGGACGAAGGAGGGGAAGCCGCTCATGGTGATGGGGACTCATCAGGATATGACGGAGCGCAAGCAGGCGGAGGTGGAGAAGATGCGGCTTGAGGCCGATCTTCAGCAGGCGCAAAAAATGGAATCGGTGGGGCGATTGGCAGGTGGCGTGGCCCACGACTTCAACAACATTTTGACGGTGATTCTCGGGCATGTGGAAATGGCGATTGAGCAGGTGGAGCCGTCTCAGGAAATTCATAACGACCTGACCGAAATTCAAAAGGCCGCCGAACGATCGGCCGATCTGACGCGGCAGTTGTTGGCCTTTGCTCGAAAGCAAAGCATCGTGCCCAAGGTCATGGATTTGAGCAAGACCATCGAGGGGCTTTTCCATATGCTACGGCGACTGATCGGGGAAAGTATTTCGCTGGTTTGGCATCCCAACGATGAGCTATGGACGATCAAAATGGACCCGTCGCAGATCGATCAGATTCTCGTCAATTTGTGCGCCAATGCTCGAGACTCCATCTCCGGCGTCGGAAAAATCGAAATTCAGTTGGAAAATGTTCGATTTGATGAAGCCTATTGCGCCAACCATGCCGGATTCAATGTGGGGGAATATCTCCATTTGACGGTTCAAGACAACGGAAGCGGCATGGATCGGGAAACATTGGGACACATCTTTGAGCCGTTTTTCACGACCAAGGGGATTGGGGAGGGCACAGGCCTCGGGTTGGCCACCATCTATGGCATCGTCAAGCAGAACAAGGGCTTCATTCATGTCCACAGCAAGCCGGGTGAAGGGACCGGGTTCCACGTCTACTTGCCTCGGCATGTGGGAGAGAAAGAGTCCTCCCCGGTGCCCAGTCCGACTCCGGTGATGGCGAAGGGAACCGAAACCATTTTACTGGTGGAAGACGAAGTGGCGATTCTCGACATGACGACCAAGATGATTCAGCAGATGGGCTATACCGTTTTGGCCGCAAGCAGCCCGGTGGACGCGCTCCGCATTGCGCGCGAGCATACTGAAAAAATTCATTTGTTAATCACGGATGTGGTGATGCCGGAAATGAACGGACGGGACTTGGCAAGGAAACTGGCTGAGGTGCATCCGGACATCAAGCGCCTGTTTATGTCGGGATATACGGCCGATGTCATTGCCCACAACGGCATGTTGCATACAGGGGTCCAATTTATTCAAAAACCTTTTTCCGGGCACGATCTGGCCATTCAAATCCGAGAGGTGTTGGATTCTTGAAGAGAACGAAGGAAACCTAGTCCGTGAATCCTTTTTTTGCCCGTGCTTCTGCATCGGGGAAGCGTGCCATGCCGGTTTTCAATTTGCGCATGTCTAGTTTTCGATAAAAGTCTTCCTTCCCTGGCGCTGCATACAAAATTACGTTTTGGTGTGTAAACCGGGAGAGGAGTGCGTTCATGAGCCGGGCGCCGATGCCATGGCGCTGAAATTCAGGGACCACGGCCACGTCGTAGATGGCTGCTTGGCAGACGCCGTCGGACAGGGCGCGGGCGAATCCAACGAGGCGGTTTTCGGAATAGGCAAACACGGTGGCTTGGCTGGCTTCGAATGCCTTTCGGTGCAGCTCGGGCGAAAAGTGGGCCATGCCCACGCGTTTCAATGTTTCGTATACCTCGTTCCAGTCCACGCCGGAACAATCCAGTTGAAGCGTCACTTCCATATTCCTTCTCCGCGTAAAAGGTAGATTTGTTTGTTGAAGGCTACGCCGATGATAGATCGTGTCAAGTTCATGCGCTTGACTTCTTGCCGTGTGGGACGACGATGGAGCGCATGAAGGCAAATTCGTGGAAGCCCTGTGCGGAATTGGCTCCCTATATCGAGCGATATTGGTCTTGGGAATCGAGTTCAAATTGCGCGTTGCCCATTCTTCTCCCGGGTACAGGGAATGACTTGTTTATTCATTTTCAGAGGCCGTTTTCTAACATCAACCATCCTGCGCATTTGCTGTGTGTGCGCACGCGGCCGTGGCCTTTGGAATCCAACGGACCGACGGCATTTATCGCCATTCGCTTTCGAATGGGTGCGTTGCGTCACTTCTGTGGGTTCGGGCTTGGAGAATTGTTTGATCAATCCGTTACGGTGGAACAGTTGTGGGGCCAGGAAGGGCAACGGTGGGCTGAAAACGTAGTATTGAAATCTCGCTCTACCTTTTGCAGAGGGGTCATCGAAGAGTCCCTGATCCGATGGCTTCGAAGGTATTGCCGACCCGATGATGCAATCGATTGGGTCGCCGCTCGTCTGTATTACGATCATCCAAATTGCCGCGTGGACGATCTGGCTTCCGGTTTCCGTATGGGCCGCCGCCAAATAGAGCGAAGGTTCAAATCGGCGCTGGGAGTACCGCCCAAAGCGTTTCATCGTCTGGCCCGCTTTCAACACGTTGTGCGCGACTTGCTATTGACTCAGTCAAGAGACGGGTTGGACACGGCTCTTGCGCATGGTTACTACGACCAAGCTCACTTCATTCGGGAATTTGAATCGTTTGCGCAGGTCACGCCCACCTCGTTTTTGAATCAACGAAACTTCATGTCGCATTTTTACAATCCGCCGCAGGGCCTTTCCGCTATACCCGCATCCACATTCCCATGGAATGCCGACAAAACAAGGAATACGGGAGAAAAATCATGATCGTGATCTGTGCAGAAATGAAGGCAAAACCCGGGCAAGCGGAGGCCCTAGAAAAGCTATTACGTGGGTTATTTCCCAACGTGCAGAAGGAGCCGGGCGTGGTGAATTACATCCTTCACCGACATGCTACGGAAAAAGAACGATTTTTCTTTTATGAGCGCTATGCGTCCTCTGCCGTGATGGAGGCGCACATGAAGACTCCTTATCTCCACGAGGTGCTAGAACAGGCGAAAGAACGACTGGCGGCTTCCCCGGTGGTTGAGGTGTATGAAGATCAGGCGGAAGTGACCACGGCCTTGAAAAACGGCGAAATGGTGCAGACTTCCAACAACGGGCAACCCGTTTGGGTGCGAGACGATCTTCAAGGACGGCAAAAGGAATATTGCATTTGTTGGGCGTGCCAGACGTTTAATCCGGGTGCAGCCGACAAAGGGTGCCCCACCATTTTGGCGGTGCTCCGTCTTGCTGCGGAAAAAGGAGTGATTTTGCCCGTGTGGGCTTGCCCGACCTTTGTAAAGAAAGTGTGAAGTCGGGAGCGGGGCAGATCTGGATATTTTTCGGGTCTGCCCTTACTGCCACGTCACCGCCAGTGGATTGCGGCGAGGAATGGCGGTGGCCTTGAACTGGGGATGGCCCAGCATCATGGCGTAGGCGAAGATGCGTCCGGCGGGCAAATCGAACGCTTGAAGGAGCGGGGCATAGCTTGCTGCAGCGGCCATGGCGATAAAGCCAGCCCAGCAGGTGCCAATGTCCCACGCGGGCGCGGCAATGTCGACATGGGTGAGGGCGATGATGGCATCCACGGGGGCGATTCGATTTCCCTCTGGAATATGCGCAACCAACAGGTGCGGCGCACCCCGGCAGATGACGTCATAGCCTTTGTCCCAACCGGCGAGGATGTGGGGAACATAGCTTCCCATGGGATGATCGGCTGGCAAGGTGCGCATCCAGTTCACGGTGGCTTCTGCTATCTGGCGAACTTTGTTGGATTCGTGAACCACGAGCCATTGCACCGGTTGTCCGTTGCTACCGGACGAGGCATAGCGGGCCACATCGAGAATGTTCAGGATGGTTTCTTTTTCCACCGGAGAGGGTGTGAAGCGCCGAATGGTGCGGCGTTTTTTGAGATACAGGGTGAGATCCTTCGGGGCGATCTTGCCGGCTCCGGCGGGGAGTGGGATTTTGTCTTCCGGACGAACATTCAGAACGAGCGCTTGGGTGGGGCAAAAGGCTTCGCAGTGTCCGCAGCGGATGCAGCGGTGGGCGACCTCGTCGGCCACGACAGGCAACGCATCTGGACTGGCGGGCGAAATGATGGACATGGGGCAAAGAGCCGAGCAACGTCCGCATCGGGTGCACAGCTCCGAATTTACTAATAAAGTGGGCATAACTTATATTTCCTTAATTCCGAATCGGCTTCACGTGAACGCGGGGAGTGCATTCAGGTCCAGCGTGACGAAGAGGTCGTCGAGGGTTTCAGCGCGGCGAATTTGAATCACCGATCCGTCGGGGCGGAGGAGCAGTTCGGCGGAGCGGGTCTTGCCGTTGTAGTTGTAGCCCATGGCGTGGCCGTGGGCGCCGGTGTCGTGGATGACAAGCCAATCGCCTATGGCGATTTCGGGGAGTGCGCGGGCGATGGCAAACTTGTCGCAGTTTTCGCACAGGGGGCCGACGACATCGTAGGTGCGGGTGGCGGGGGATGATTCCTTGCCGAGGACGGTGATGTGGTGATAGGCGCCGTACATGCCGGGGCGCATCAAATTGGCCATGGAGGCATCCACGCCGATATAGGAGCGGTAGGTTTCTTTTTGGCGAAGGGATCGGGTGACGAGCCATCCGTAGGGGCCGGTGATGCAGCGGCCGCATTCCATGTTGTAGGCCAACGGATCGAGGCCGGCCGGAACGATGATTTGATCGTAGAGCTTGCGAGCGCCGCAGGCAATGGCGACATAGTCCACCGCTTTTTGTTCGAGGCGATACGGGATGCCGATGCCGCCGCCGGTGTTGATGAAGGAGATGCGGATACCGAGGCGGGTTTTGATTTCGACGACGAGCTCGAACAGCATGCGGGCGGTTTCGACGTGATAGTTTTCGTCGAGCTCGTTGGAGACCACCATCGTGTGGAGGCCGAACGTCTTCGCACCCAGTTCGCGGGCGCGGGCATAGGCCGTGAAAAGTTGGACGCGCGTGAGGCCGTATTTGGCTTCCTCGGGGTGGCCAATGATGGTGTTGCCGGCCTTGGCCGCACCGGGGTTGTATCGGAAGCAAATTGTTTTGGGCATGGAGCCCGTGGCGGCGACGAGCGCATCGATGTGCGTGACATCATCGAGGTTGATGATGGCCCCCAGACGGCGCGCCTCACAAAATTCGCTGTCGGGTGTTTCGTTGGAGGTGAACATGACACGGTCGCCCGTCAGGCCAATGGTTTCGCACAGGCGAAGTTCGGCCAGAGAAGAGCAATCCGCGCCGAATCCTTCATCGGCCAGAATCTTGAGGAGGAAGGGATTGGGGGTGGCCTTCACAGCGAAATATTCGCGGAAGCCGGGGAAAACAGAAAAGGCAGTATTGAGGTTTCGCGCGTTTTGGCGGATGGCCGCTTCATCATACAGATGGAACGGGGTGGGATAGATTTTCGCAAGATCTTCGGTCTGCGCAAGCGTGAGGGGGAAGGATTTAGTGCTCATGATGTGGGATTCCATAATCGATATTGGGCGGCTAGGTTATGGGGTGGGCAGGGGGGATGGCAAGCGGGAAAGAACAAAGGGGACGTCGACAAATCATTTCTCTGTCTGAAAGAAAAAGACTAAGGGGTTGGGTGGGATTGGATATAGCGGACCAACTCATCCGCCAACTGGACGGCCAGTTTCTGCACCTCTTTGTCCGTTGACCCCTTGGCCAGAACAAATTTGGTTGCGATCACGTAAGGGTTTTTGGTGAGGAGACCGCCGGGTACCCGAGAGGGCTTGGATTGTTCGCCCAACAGAAGAAATGGACCTTCTGCCGGGGCTGCCAAATCGCTGACGGTGGCCGATATTTCCAAGTGGGGAGCACCCGCGCCAAAGCCGATGGAGGCTTGCAAGCCCGCGTGGCCTTGTTCGGCGGCGACAAACGTTCCTTGAAGAAGCCAGCCGGTTTGAGTCTGATTCGGGGAAGCGTGGAAACGTTCGGCCGAGAGGCCCGCCGCAGACAATGTCTGAACCAGCGCCACCGTGAAAGCGTGGATCTGTTGAGAGATGGCCTCCTGTGGATCGCTTGTCTCGGGTGCCAAGGGGCCATGAAGTCGTTCCCGTAGGCGACCGATCCGGCCCTCTGGCGGAAGGGCCGACGTCTCCTGCTGTATCAGCGTTGGTTCCACGGAAAAGTCTTCCACATAGACGTGAAGAGGAGAAGAAGCAGAAGCTACCACGCCCGTCCACAACAGCCCCATCCAGATCCCGATAGAGGTCAGTCCAGCCTTTTTGAAAAGCCTCATTTTCTCATTTCCTTTCGATGCGTCATGTGGATTCACTCTTTCCGAAGAATGGGGCCATTATTTCGGGTTCTTATGGGTTTTCAAGGGGATATTCTGTTGAGTCAAAACGAGTGTATTCATTTTTCCGCAAGCGAAATGGGGAAAGGGGCTTGTTCATTGCGAAGGGCATGGATACTGTGTGGACATGTGGATTCGAAGAGCTCTATGTATTGGGTGGAGTGTGGCGTCGATTGTGGCGGCGCGTGCGGATTCGTATAGTGGAACCACGTGGGTCGTGCGGTTCAATCGGCCTGACCAGACGACGACGCTGACGAGTATTGGAAAAGACGAGTATGTGATTCGCGAGGCGTATTTGTCGCGGATCAATGCGCTGCAGAGTCAGGATTGGGCTTGTTTGGCGGCGTTCACGTTCTCGGGCAACTCCGAGGGGGCGGGCGCGGCGGGGCCGGTGTTGCTGGCCATGAGCAATGCGTTGTCGCGGGGGGCCAAACTGGCGTTTGTGGCGGACAAGGGGGTCAACATCACCTCCAATTTTGGGACGGGTATTTCTCTGACGGGGTTGTCGACAAGGGCGGGAACCAGACTAGAGCTGAGGCGTGCGCCCAACGATTCGGGAATCATGCACGATAAGATCGGGGTCTTTTGGTATCGGGCGCAGACGCAGGCATGGGTGCTGACGGGGTCGTGGAATTTCACGGGAGGGGCCAGTTCGCAGCAATGGAACATTTTGGCGGAGATTCAAAACAATACGCTGGCTACAGCCTATTCCAACGAAATGCGCCAGATGCTGAATGGACATTTTCACGCGAGCGCAACCAAGTCGCACGTGCCGGATGGTGCGCGCTTTCGTCTGCCGGATTCAGATCGCGACGGCTGGGTTCGATTTGCGCCGTATCCCGATAAGACTTACGGAGGTTCCAATGCGCTGACGGATATTGTGGCGGCGATCGATGCCGCGACGAACACGATTGTGTTTGCGCTGAACAAGCTGACGCGACCGGATGTGGTGAACGCGCTGATTCGAGCCTGTAATCGCGGGGTGAAGGTGAATGGCACGATTCCCAAGAGCGACCGCGCGACCGCCACCGATGACAGTTATGCCATGTACCAGATGCTGATCCAGCCGACAAATTATGCCACCGCCAACCGGGCGCTGATGTACGATGCGTATTCCTCCACCCTATGGACGAACAAGGATGCGGAGCAAACGGATTTGACCCATACCAAATATATGGCGATTGATCCGTATGGGTCTCGTGCGCTGGTGATCCACGGTTCTCCGAATTGGACGGATGCGGCGCTGGTGGATGATTCATCCAATGATGAAAATCTGCTGTTTGTGCCGAATGAAAAATTCGCTCGGGCCTTTGTGGCGCAGTTTAATGCGATGACGGATGGAGTGATTCCGTGGTGTCAGTTGCGTAGCACGGGATCCACTGCCACGGCGCGCTGCTCGTATTGGCTTCCCTATACGAACCAATACGCGCTGATCGAAACCACCAATCTGTTCAACACGAATTCCTGGATCACGGTGGTGACCAACTTGAAGACCGAGCGCGGCACGAATTCGGTGCTGATTCCGAGAAATAACACACGTGGATTTTACCGCATCCAAAAGATGAACTGAGACGCGGAAAAAGTTTTCCACCGTGTGGAAACATTCTTTCCATTGTGTGGAAAAAACGCGAAACATTTTTCCATTGTGTGGAAAACATCAACTATCACAGTTAATTAATTGTGATAGTTCGCGGGTCCGGGCAGGAAATTATGAGTTTGTTCCGGTGGGGGCGGGCGGCTATTGTCATGGGCATGTGGCTTCGGAAGGTCAGGACGTGGGTATTGTGTTGCGTGGCGACGAGTGGCGTGGCGTGGGGAGATTCGTACACGGGGACGACGTGGGCGGTGCGTTTCAATTTGCCAGACCAGACGACCAGCGCGGGGAGCATCGGGCGGGATGAATTTGTGATTCGCGATGCGTGGCTGGCCCGTATCGACGCGCTGGCCAGCAATGATTGGGGCTGTTTGGCGACGTTCACCTTTTCGGGCAACACGGCGGCGGGGGGGGCGGCGGGGCCGATTCTGAATGCCGTCAGTCAGGCGCTGACGCGGGGGGCGAAGATGGCGTTTGTGGTGGATAACGGGGTGGATGTGACGTCGAATTTTTGGCCGGGCATTTCGTTGTACAGCCTCTCGACGCGGCGGGGGAATGCGCTGGAACTGTCGCGTGCGCCAGCCGATTCGGGCATTATGCACGATAAAGTGGGAGTGTTCTGGTATCGCACGTCGCAACGGGCATGGGTGTTGGCGGGGTCGTGGAATTTCACGGGCGGGGCGAGTTCGCAGCAGTGGAACATCATGACCGAAATTCAGAATAATACGCTGGGCGGAGCGTATTCGAACGAGATGCGTGAGATGCTTCGGGGGCATTTTCACTCGAACACGAACAAGTCGCATGCGCCGGATGGAACGCGGTTTCGTGTGGAGGGGATGGCGCGCGACGGGTGGGTTCGCTTTTCTCCTTATCCGGATGGAAAATATGGAGGGAGCAATGCGCTGACGGATATCACCCATGCGATTGATTCGGCGCAGGAAGAGATCTTTTTCGGGTTGAACAAGTTGTCGCGGACGCATGTGGTGGATGCGCTGATTCGGGCCTGCAATCGCGGGGTGATCGTTCACGGGGTGATTCCCAAAAGCGATCGAAGCCTGCCGGGACAGGACAGTTATGAGATGTATCAAAAGTTGTTGAATTCGACGAATTACGCGACGCGAAATCGGGTGAGGATGTACGAGGCGTATTATGATGCGGCGAGGACGCGCTATGACAACAACAACCGCGATTTGGTACATGCGAAGTACATGGTGATCGATCCGCGTGGAGTGCAGCCGCTGGTGATTCAAGGGTCTGCAAATTGGACGGCCTCGGCATTGGTGTTGACTTCGTCGAACGATGAGAATGTTCAATTTCTTCCGCATGGGGGCATGGCGGAGGCCTTTCGAATGCACTTTGCTGCGATGACCGATGGGATGAAGCCGTGGTGCGAGCTGCGTTGGACGGGGGTTCTGACTTGGGTGGATTATTGGTTGCCGGAATCCATGCTGCACGAACTGGTTTTTACGGAAAGTTTGATCGATTCGGCTTCGTGGTCCAACCGTGTTCAATTGTTGTCTGTGATGCGCGGCACCAATACGGTGCCGGTGTCGAGAGATCGACAACAAAAATTCTATCGTATCCAGTCGGTGCCCTGAAAATAGTTTCCACAAAAGGGAATTTGAAGGTTTTCAGGTTGCGTTTTGGTTGGTAGACTACGCCCTGTGAGATTGCCAGAGGGGATGTTGGGGAGGGGTTCTGGCAACGGGCAGAAATCGCAACCCGAATGGAGACAGAAAAATGAAGCAGAACGAACGCGATTGGATGGAGCATTTGAGTGCGATGGCCACGGCCAGTAGCCAAGTGGATTCTTCCCTCTATGCGAAGTATGACGTGAAGCGCGGATTACGCGACATCAACGGCAAGGGTGTGTTGGCGGGCCTGACGCAGATTGGCGAGGTGCAGGCTCATCCAGAAGGCGATGTGACGGGGCCGGGGCATTTGATCTATCGGGGGATGGACATCGAAGAGATCGTGGCGGGTTTTCTTCCGGAAGGGCGTCCGGGCTTCGAGGAAACGTGTTATCTTTTGCTGAGCGGTGAATTGCCAAGCCGCGAGAAGCTGGTTGGCTTTAGCGAGTTGCTGGGGTCGTACCGTGCCCTGCCGGATGATTTTGTGCATGATTCGTTGCTGAAGTTGTCCAGTCGCGACATGATGAATGCGATGTCGCAGAGCATTCTGGCGATGTATGTGTTGGATGAGCGGGCGGATGATGTGTCCATTCCCAATGTGTTGCGGCAGTGCTTACGGCTGATTGCGGCTTTCCCGTTGTTGGCGGCGTATAGCTACCAAGCCTATGTGTATTACTATGGGAAAGGGAGCTTGGTGATCCATGCACCGAGGCCGGAATTATCTACGGCTGAAAATTTTCTGCACATGGTTCGCAATGACAGCCGATACACGCCGTTGGAGGCGCAGTTATTGGATTTGGCGCTGGTGCTGCACGCGGAGCATGGCGGCGGAAACAACTCGTCGTTCACTACGCACGTGGTGACGTCGAGCCTCACGGATACCTATTCGGCAATTGCCGCTGCGATGGGGTCGCTGAAGGGCCCCCGCCATGGGGGAGCGAACGCCAAAGTGGTGGCGATGTTCGACGAGCTCAAGCGCGAGGTGAAGGATTGGAGCAACGACAAGCAGATCGAGGACTATCTCAACAAGCTCTTGAAGAAAGAGGCCTTTGATCGGGCCGGGTTGATTTATGGCGTTGGGCATGCGGTCTATTCCACCTCGGATCCGCGCACGATTATTTTGCGCGAACAGATTGAAAAGCTGGCCGACGAAAAAGGTGTGGCGGAAGAGATGGAGCTCTACAAGCGGGTGGAGCAACTGGCTCCCGAATTGATCGGTCACGAGCGCAAGATGTACAAAGGCGTCAGCGCGAACGTGGATTTCTATTCGGGGTTTCTCTATCGCCTGCTGGGCATTCCGATCGAATTGTTCACGCCGATTTTTGCCATGGCGCGCATTGCGGGCTGGAGTGCGCATCGCATTGAGGAATTGGCCAACGGCGGAAAGATTATTCGTCCTGCCTACAAGGCCGTGACCCCGCGCCGTGCGTATGTGCCGATGAGCCAGCGGGCGAATTGAGCCGGACGGAGCTCTGGACTCTGTCCATCTTTTCACCCACGCAAGCGGAACCTGCGCATTCGGGCTTCACGGTCGTGGAAGTCATTGGGATATTGTTTTATAAAACAGTATCCCTTTTGGGGTGAAGGTGGGGCGGGCGGATTTCTGTTTTTTCGGATCGTTTTGTCTGAGTTTGGCGACAGACAGGCTAGATGAGAGAGGATTCTTTGGGCGAGGGGGGGAGGGGGTTCTTGGCGTATTTTTTGCCGGATCCCATGATGACGGCGAGGGGGGCGAGGGTGGGGATTTGCGAGAGGGCGATTTGAATGGCCGCGGCGATGGGAACGGCGAGGAGGGCGCCGGTGATGCCCCAGAGCCAGCCCCAGAAGACGAGGAAGAGGAGGATGACGACGGGGGAGAGATTGAGGCGGTCGCCGTAGACTTTGGGGGCGATGAAGTTGCCGAGCGTCATTTGGATAGCCAGCAGGACGAGGGTCACACCGACGGCGGGCCAGATGTTGGGGTAGTGTTGGAGGAGGGACATGAGGATGGGGGGGATGCTGGCGAGGATGGAGCCGACGGTGGGGACGAAGTTGAGGACAAAGGCGAGGAGTCCCCACGTGAAGGCGAATTCCACGCCGAGCCATTCGAGCGCACCCCAGACGAGCAACCCGGTGACGAGGGAGATGACGAAAAGGGCACCGAGATAGACGCCGATTTGTTTGGAGATGGTGTTGGTGATTTCAATAAAGGCATTGGCGCGTGTGGGCGTGAAGGCGGCACGGAGCTTGTCGTTGGCGTAGGGCTTGGCGAGGAGCATGAAGACAATAAAAATCATGACCAGCACGGCATTCGAAAAGAAGGTGATGAAGAAACGGGACATTTTGAGAGCGATGGGGCCAATTTGGGCTGTCCAATTGACTTCGTTGAGAACCACAGAGGGAATGTTGAGCTCGCTGCCGTAGTAGGCATAGAGGGCGGCGAGTTTTCCTTCGTAGGCGGGGAAGGTTTTGGCGAAGGCGAGCAGGCGCTGTTGGATGACGAGGCCGGCCCCCCAGGCGGCGAGCAGGAAAAGCAACACGACGCACCCGACGGCGATGGGTGCCGGGAGGCGCAGGCGTCGGACAAGAAAATTGACGGGGGGGGCGAGGAGATAGCTGAGGAGCCAGGCCATGAGCAGGGGAATCACGACGCCTTGGGCGACTTTGAGGACGAAGCCGACGGCGATGACGGCGAGGATGCCGAGGGAGAGGGAGGTGGCGCTGATGCGTTGCGCGCGCAGGTTGGTCGTAGCCGAGTCGGAGGGGATCATTGGGCATTCTCCAGTAGGGATTGCGAGAGCCCGGAGCCCATGGCCCACGAGAGATAGAGATCAATGCAGGCGGGGCCGTAAAGCATCCAGACGAGGGCGGCGAGGGCGATGTGGGGGCCGTAGGGGATTCGGCTTTGCAGTTCTTTTTTGCCGGCGGCGATGAGGCCGAGTCCGACGAGGGTGCCGGAGAGGGAGGAGAAGAAAATGGTAAAAAGAACGGATTGCCAGCCGAGGCAGGCGCCGATGGCGCCGAGGAGTTTGACATCGCCAAAGCCCATGGCTTCGCGCTTCAGGATGAGGCGGCCGATGGTGGAGACGAGCCAGAGAATGCCGAAGCCAAGGGCGAGGCCGCCGAGCGAATGCAGAAGCGCGGGGAGGCGTTCGGTTTGGCCGTGCAAGGCGGGAAAGGCGAAGGAAAGAATGGGGCCGGCGATCATGCCGCCAATAGTGACGCGGTCGGGCAGGATGAGGTGGTCGAAATCAACGAACGTTCCGAGGATGAGGGCGGACGTGAAGAAAATATAGAGAGGGGTCAAGACGGACCAGCCGTGGAGGAGCCAGATGATGGCGAAGAGCGTACCGGTGAGTAATTCAACGAGAAAGTAGCGAGGAGAGATGAGCACGTTGCAGTGGCGGCACTTGCCGTTGAGAATCAGCCATGAAAGGAGCGGAATGTTGTCCCATGGGGCGATGGCATGGTTGCAGGCGGGGCAGTGGGAGCCGGGCCAGGCGACGGATTCATCGCGCGGAATGCGCCAGATGCAAACATTAAGGAAGCTGCCGATGCAGAGGCCGGAAAAAAAAATGAAGGCCGAGACAAATAGATACTCGTCTGGAGAAATGGGGCTCATTTGTTTTTGGCTTTCAGCGCGTTTTCAAGAGCGGCGAGCATGACGGGGATGGGGGGCTTGCGGTGGGTCCAGCATTGGAATGCGCGGGCACCTTGATGGAGCAACATTCCGAGACCATTGGATGTTCGAGCGCCAGCGGCTCGGGCGGTGGCCAAGAAGGGCGTGACGGCGGGATTGTAAATCAGGTCAAAGACGATTTGCTTGGAGTGAAAGGCTTCGGCGGGAAGAAGGGACGGGTCGCCGGGTTTCATGCCGACGGGTGTGGCTTGAAGGATGAGGTCGCATTCGCGTGCGCGGGCGGCGAGGCGTTTGGGGTCGAGGGCGACGCCAGCGACGGGGAGGCCGGGGGCGGCTTTGCGCAAGGCGAGGAGGAGTCGTCGACGCGAGGCGAGATTGAGATCTGCGACGAGAATGGAGGCAGCGCCTTGCATGGCGCAGGTGAGGGCCACGGCGCGGCCGGCGCCGCCGCAACCGATCAGAAGAACTCGCTTGCCGCGGGGAGAGGTGCGGAAGGCTTCTTTGAGGGCATCGAGAAAGCCGGGCGCATCCGTGTTATCGCCGAGGAGAGAGCCATCGGGTTGAAACACGACGGTGTTGACGGTGCGGAGGGTTTGCGCGGTATCGGTGAGGGCGTGTTTGGCGGCGAGAAATCGATAGGCGGCTTCTTTGTGGGGGATGGTGACGTTGAGGCCGCCGTATTTTTTTTCGCGAAGATCTTCGAGGGTGAGAGGAATGTCGCCGGGCTGAACGTCGAGGAGCGAGTAGGTTGCATTTATGCCGAGCGCTTGGAAGGCGGCATTGTGCATGGCGGGGGAAAGGGAATGGCCGACGGGGTGGCCGAGAAGGGCGAACGGGGTTGGATTTTCATTTTTCATGGCGCGGAAAGAGTGGCGCATTTTGGGGCGGAGGGGAAGAAGATTCAACCTGATTCACCCACGGGGCAAGCCCGTGGGGGTCTTCGGATTTCGACCCCTGCGGGCTTGTCCCGCAGGTGAAGGAGGTCTATTCTAACAACATGGTCTTTCCACTCATCCACCATCTTAATTATTCTTGGGCCGGCTGGCCGACAGAGGGGGGCTTTTCGTCGGAACCGGCAGACGAATTTTTTGACGCGTTGGGCGCGGAATGGAAATCGGATGGTCTGGAGTTGCAGTCCCGTGTTTGGACGCCGGAGCAGATCCAAATGACCTTTCGGACGGAGCCGCAGATCGCGCCTACGTTCCTCGCGGCGCGCGTCAAGGGGCGGCTACAACATGCCTTGCGGCAGGCGGGTGTCCCGTGCGCGTTCAGTCGGAAAATCGCCGTGCGCTCGCTGGGCGACAATGTTTCGGAGGTCGTCGCCGGCTATCTGCGGCAGCAGGCTGTCCGCGCGGAACTCGTGGACGAGCGCTACCGGGCCACGCTGCGGGCGGCGGGGTTTGAAGATGCCGCCGTGGATCTGTCTGCGCCAACGGAAACCAAGAGTGGCCGATATTGGAACAATCTGCACTTTGTGGTCGTCACGGCGGGCCGGTTCCGGATCGGGAAGGAAGATTTTCTGGACAAGGTGTGCGCGGGGGTTTTTGCGTGGGCCGCAGAAACGGGGTGCGGACTGAAGGCGTTCGCGCCCATGCCGGACCACGTGCACGTCGCGGCGCGGGGGGATCCGGAGCGGTCGCCGCTGGAATTGGCGGAGGCGCTGTGGCGGAGTCTCAACCGCGCGGCGGGGTGTGGTTTGATGGGGGAGAATGTTTATGCGGGGACTTTTTCGGAGTATGGCTTGGGCGCGGTGATGAGGAGAACCTGATTCACCCACGGGGCAAGCCCGTGGGGGTCTAAGATCGGAGACCCCCACGCCCTTGGCTTGCGGCGTGGGGGGTGGAGGTGCTATTCTTTTCCCCATGCGTTGCACACTCCACAAGATTGCTTTTTGGTTGGCGTTTGCCCTCGCCACCGCCGCGCGGGGCGGCATGGAGTGGAATTGGGTATTAACGCCGACTCCCACGCACTTAGTCGGAGACGCCACCATCATCAACGACAACAACGGCGCCATCTACGACAGCTATCAGGTCAAGCTGGCCGATCTCGCCAATCAGATTTATTCCAACAATCTGTCCTTGCATGGCACCTATTCCTCGGGCGCCGACCTGGTTGCCGATGGAATGTTCACATATGGCATCAATCCCAACGGCGAAGTGGATGGAGGGTGGCGTAGCGAGATCCAGACGAACGGGGATGTACAACTCACGCACGGGTCTGGAGATATAAATGGAGACTACGATGGTTGGTACGCAACCCAGCAAAATTCCTCCCAAGACATGCAGCGCGGGACGCTGGGCATCAGAAAGACCTTCCTGGACCTGGATGGGGATGGGTGGACGACGAACGATTTGCGGATCGGCAACGACACCAACCAGATCGTCGCGGGGGGAGTGGCGCAAGTGAACTCTTGGAATTTGTTTCCCGATCTCATTTCTAGGCTTGTGGTGATCTTGCCAGTGCGGCATTTGGAGTTCGAATCCACGCATGCATGGTTCGGTACTAACACGATTGGAAATCCCACCGGTTCGGGACCGCATCTGTTTGGAGACGCAGTGAAAGTATCGGTGGACCGCATCGTGGTCGATTCGGGGAATCCGGGGCGTAGGCTGCGGTTTAAGGGTGCACAGTCGTCAAACGAAATGACCAGTGTCATTGGCCTTTCCGGCAATCTGGCATTCGGGCCCATGCCAACGGGTTGCGTTCTTACAGCGGCGATGACAATCACGAACTCTGGCTTGTCTCCGTTTACCGTGACGAACATCTCCTACCCCTCGGGTTTTAGCGGGGCTTGGACGGGAATTGTGTATGCCGGGGGCGCCAGCAATGTGATGGTGACCTTTGCGCCGACAACCGTTGGACAATATGCGGGTGCCATCACCATACGCACGCCGACAGCCGGACTACGCACGATTTATTGTTCAGGCATTGGATTGGCAGAAGGAATAGTCGTTTCCGGCAATTTGGCCTTTGGGAGTGTGCCTACTGGTGAAGTAACGACGGCGGCGATGAGCATCGCGAATTATGACTTTTCCCCGGTTGCGGTGACCAACATCGTCTATCCTGATGGGTTCGACGGGTCATGGACGGGAATGGTGGCAGCCCGCAGCGCGACCAATGTGACGGTCTCCTTTTCGCCGACAGCCATTCAAAACTATGGCGGTACAATCATGGTGCAGACGCAACCAGCCGTCAGTCTTTACAACACAATTATTTGCTCAGGCCGCGGTCTGGCAGAAATGATCGGCGTATCCGGAAACATGGCCTTTAACTTCGTGCCGACGGGAACCGTGGCCAAGGCGACCATGACAATCGCAAACTATGGCTTTTCCCCGTTCGCGGTGACCAACATCGTCTATCCCGATGGATTCGGCGGGTCGTGTACGGGAGTGGTGGCTGCGCGCGGCGCCACCAACGTGATCGTGTCGTTCTCTCCGACGGTTGTTCAGAACTATGGCGGCATAATCATGGTACAGCCAGATGCCGGTCGGGGCAGCAATACCTTGGCTTGTTCGGGATCGGTGATCGCCATTTCCAACGCCGCGGCGAAAGCAATGTCGGGGGTTCAAGGCTGCGCTATTTCGACGGATATCGACGGCGATGGCATGGATGAAGTGGTGGCATGCAATGGAAATTGGGTTGCAACTTACCGCTATGATTCGCAGGTTGATAATTACACGGAGCTTTGGAGGCAGGAATTCCTAAGGGCAAATCAAGTCTGTTTCGGCGACATTGACCATGACGGCGTCGTGGACATGTTGGTGTCACGCGGCTCTTGGTATCCGGAGCACCAAGGGTATGTCGTATTCAAGAAATCCGCTGCGGACGAATGGGTGCGGCTGGGCTCGGTAGAGACGGATGATACGTGGAATCAAATACCATTTGGCAATCGCGTTTTAAGCATTGGGGATTGCGATGGAGACGGCAGAAACGAGATTGTCGGACATAGTTGGTTTGGGACAATGGGCATCCTTCGCTTCAACAGGGTTCGCTATGCATTGGATGCGTTTGAACGTCTTTACTCGCATTACATATACAATGTTGGTGGCAGAGCAACAAGTTCCCTAGTCGGAGATGCCGACAACAATGGCGCAAACGAAGTCATTTGCGGCACAACCAACGGCTGGCGCATATACACAAATGGCGGGAACGAGAGCAACTACACTGTTTCGTTTTCTAATCAACCAACAGGAAGGCAGGAGATTGTTCTTGGGGATCTGAATAACGATGGGAAGAATGAAATACTTGTGACTTCCGGAGACACAGGCCGCGGGGTTCGAATTTTCCGTCATAATGAATCCAGCTATATACAAATCTGGGAAGCCCATTTGGGAGAACAGTGCGGGAAGCCGATTATCGGGAAAATATTAGAAAATGGCCGCAACCAGTTTGCTTTTCTGGCCCAAGGCAAACTGGTCGTTTATGAATATGTCAATGGGGTGCCCGAGATGGTGTGGGAAAAAGACTTGGGCTCCACTATGGTGAGCAATTGGAATGAGATGGAATTGGCCCTGGGCGATCCTGACCGCAGCGGCAAAACCAGCCTCATGGTATCCTGGGGTTGGAACCTGACTCCGATGCTGCTGAAGATCTGGGATTCGCAGGGAGGCGGGCCGTGAAAAGGAATGGATTGGATTTTGAGGGCGCGCGGGTCTGTAATCGAAAACCCCCACGGGCTTGCCCCGTGGGTGAATCAGTTGGACGAAAGGAATAAGGGATGAAGACGCGCAAAATTTGCTGCTGGGCGTACGCACTGGGCCTGCTGGCTGCGGCGGCGCAGGGACAGGACCGGGAGGAATATCCGATCGCGTCGCTGACGAACAATACGCTGGTGACGTTCGACTGGGCGGAGCAATATGCCTTCGGGACGTCGGCGGGGGCGGGCGGTAGCGTTGCGGGGACGGCGAACGGCTGGTACGACGAAGGGACGGCGATCTCGAACGTGGCGACGGCGGAGGCGCATTACGAGTTCAGCGGCTGGACGGGGGCGCCGACTGGGCAGGAGATGGCGAACCCGCTGGTGTTCGCGCTGGACGGGGCGTACACGAACGTGGCGGCGACGTTCGCGCTGAAAAGCTACCAGGTGCAGATCGTGTCGACGCATCCGTGGTTCGGGACAAACGCCATCGGGAATCCGGCGGGGGCGGGGAGCTATGCGGCGTTTTCGGCGGTGACGGCGAGCGTGGACCGGATCGTGGTGGATCCGGGGAATCCGGGGCGGCGGCTGCGGTTTACGGGGGCGACGGTGGAATGAAGCCGGACCTGATTCACCCACGCCGCAAGGGCGTGGGGGTCTTCGATCCGGGCACCCACGGGCAGGGCGCGGGGGGCTGCGTTCCTAGACCCCCACGGGCTTGTCCCGTGGGTGAATCAGGTCTGTCATGGATGACGGCGGCGGCCGTCCTCCTGTTTTTCGCCGCCGCCGCCCGTGCGCAGGACCGAGCGGAGCACGTGATCGCGCCGCTGACGAACGACGCGACGGTGGTGGCGGTGTGGCGTGGGGAGTTCGCCTACGGGGTGTCGGCGGGGTCCGGGGGCGTGGTGGAGGGGACGGAGAGCGGGTGGCATGAGGCGGGGACGGTGGTGTCCAACGTGGCCATTCCGTATCGGCGGTGCCTATTTCTGGGTTGGGCCAACGTTCCGGCGGGGATGGAACAGGCCAATCCGCTGTCGTTCGCGCTGGGCGGACCGTACACGAACGTGGTGGCGCAATTCGCGATTCCGCTCGAGCCGCTGCAGCTTCGGCCGGGGGCGGGCGAAGGGCCGTCGTTCGAGGTGCAGGCGTGGCGGACGGCGCGGGTGCAGCGGTGCGAAGGCAGCCTGACGAACGCGGATTGGCAGGACGTGGGGGCGTATGGGTACGGCATAACGAATTGGGTGGACGCGGGGGCGACGGGGGAGTGGCGGACGTTGTTCTACCGGCTGGCGGAGTAGGGGTTGACCTGATTCACCCGTGGCGCAAGGCCACGGGGGTCTGAAACCGGGCGCAAGGCCACGGGGGGCTATGAGGGAAGCAAAATGACGACGAATTCGCCTTTGAGGGAATGGGTGGCGTAGTGGGTGCGGAGGGAGGCGGGGGTGCCGAGGAGGGTTTCTTCGAATTTTTTGGTGAGTTCGCGGGCGATGAAGAGTTTTCGGTCGGGGCCGAGTTCTTCTTCGACTTCGTCGAAGAGTTTGAGAATGCGGTGGGTGGATTCGTAGAAGACGACGGGGCAGGTGGAGCTGGCGACTTCTTTGAGTCGGCGTCGGCGGGCGGCGGTTTTGTGATCGAGGAATCCGTCGAACAGAAAGCCGTGGCCTTCGGTGCTTCCGCAGAGGGCGATAGCTGCCGTCAAGGCGCAGGGGCCGGGGATGACGGTGACGGGTAGGCCGGCGGCGCGGACGGCATCGGCAGCACGGGCGCCGGGATCGGAGATGCCGGGCATGCCGGCATCGCTGACGAGGGCGAGGGCTTCGCCGGCTTGGATGCGGCGGAGGATTTCATCGGCGCGGGCGCGCTCGTTGAACTTGTGGCAGGAAATCATGGGAGTGCGAATGCCGTGGCGATCGAGCAGAATGCGCGTATGGCGGGTGTCTTCGGCAAGAATGTGATGGACGGAACGAAGAATGCGCAGGGCGCGCAGGGTGATGTCTTCCATGTTGCCGATGGGCGTTCCGACGAGATAGAGGCCGGGCTCGACGGGAGCGTCTGGACTGGAGGGAACGTTATTCGTTGTCTTTTTCCACGAGGCGAATGGTTCGCGGCTTGGTGGCATTCTTGAGGATGGCATCGGATTCGGAAAGATGGCGATGCAGTTCGACGAGGGTGGACTTGAATTCTTCGGCGGCGGAAATACCCTTGAGCGTGCCATCGACGGATTGCTGGAGCTTGAGAACGTTATCGATCGTGGAGGCCAGCGCGGTGACGCGTCCGAGCTGGGTGGCGATTTCGACTTGAGCCTTGACGAGTTGGGCGGCGGTCTCTTCTTGTGTGGAGGAGAGTTTGGCGGTCATCTCGGTTTGAGCCTTGGTGATTTGTGTCGTGGCATCTTGCTGAGTTTTGGAGACCAGCGCGGCGGCCTCTTGTTGGGTTTTGACGATTTGAGAAGCGGCGTCTTGCTGGGCTTTTGAAAGTTGAGAGGCGGCGTCCAGTTGGGCCTTTGCCATTTGCGCGGCGGTGTCTTGTTGAGCTTTGACGAGTTGGGCGGAGGCTTTATCCTGCGATTGGACCAGTTGGGTGGCGAATTGGGTTTGGGCGGTGGCGAGGGCGGCGGTGGAGTCCGAAACCGATTTGGCGACGGCCTTGGCGAATTCGAGGCTGGCAGCGGCGGGGGTGTCGTTGCCGATCTTGGTCAAGAGGTGGGATTCGATATAGCCCGCCATCTTCGAAGCGAGCTGGAAGCGTGCGATGGCGACGAGCGAGATCAGGACCATCAAGCCGCTCATCAGCGTGAGTAGGCCACCGGGTGCGGCGAATCCGGCGGAGGCAAACAGGAGAACGAGGATGGCGGCGGCTTCGGCCACGAGGAGTCCGAGGATACGGAGCATTTGGTTTCCAGCCATGGTGACAATCTGCGGGCCGGATGCGCCGTTTCCCCAAGCGAGGAGCAGCCGACGAATGTGGCGTTGTAGGATCGTGCAGTCGGACAGCGCAGATACGCGTTCGAGGGCAACGGAGCGGTCGGTGAGGTCGAGGTCGTGGGGAAGTGGATTCTTCAGGAGGGCTACATTTTGAGTAATCCAATCCAAAGCCGAGAGAACGATGAAGGCGATGGCGATGCCGCAGGCCCCGACGGCTGCGAGATCGGAAGGGGTCCAGCCCTCTTCGGGTTTGAAGGGAAAGCTGAGTGCGAATCCGAAAAGGAGACCGAGAATAACGATCCCACAGACACCCGTGAACATGCCGTATCCGCCACATTTTGCCTTACGCTTGTCCATCATCCGCCGCCTTTCGAGTCCTATTGACTTTCAATTGGGGAGTATGGGGATTTAGCGGTGGAATGTCAAAGGTCGATGCGCTTTAATGAGAGGAATGAAGCGATATTGGATCCCGGGAGTGGTGATGTGGTGGGTTTGCAGTGCCTGCTGGGCAACGGAATGGGTCTGGATTCCGTGGCATTCGACGCGCACGGGGTGGGCGGGTGGATTTGAGTTGGAAAGGGTCGAAGTGACCGTGAAGGAGTTTGTGGAGTTTTTGAATGGGGCGGAGGTTGCGGATTTTCCGGACACGGCGCAAATCGTGAAAGAGCCGGATGGAAAGTATGAGGCGCGTCGAGGGATGGGGCGGCAGGCGGTGGCGGAGGTGACAGCGAGTGATGCGGATGCATATGGCCGTTGGAGGTCGCAGCAGTCGGGGAAGGTGGAGCGGCTACCAACGGAGGCGGAGTGGGAAGTGGCGGCGCGGGGGGGCGTGGATGGGGCTCCTTATCCGTGGGGTTGGGGCGGGCCGCCATCGGAATTGGCGCGATTTGACGCGAAAGGGCCTGCCGTGCGCGGGGGGCTGTTCATGGCCAACGGATTTGGGTTGTACGACATGGCGGGCAACCTTTATGAGTGGTGTGCGTCTCGACCGGATGTGGCAGAAGGCTCGCGTGTGGCGCGCGGCGGAAGCTGGGCGGAGCGCGATCCGGCGCGGGTGGAGGTGACGCATCGGCAATTTTTTGACGCGACTTATCGAGGCCGGGACGTTGGATTTCGGCTGTTGCGAGAGGCAGAGGGTAGATGAAATATAAACTATCTCACATCATGGAGTATGGGGCGGTGCGGGCGATTTCGGCGCTACTGGTGGCGCTGCCGCATCGCGTGGCGTTGGGGCTGGTGTGGGGGCCGGTGAGGCTGGCCTTTGCGTTGAACGGGAAATTGAGGGCGCGTACGGTTCGTCGCATGAGGCAGGCGTTGGGGGGGGGGGCGTCGGATCAGGAGTTGCAGCGCGTGGCGTGGCTGGCGTTTCGCAATTTGGCGTTTAGGGCGGGGGAGGGGATTCGGTTTCCGGGCATCCGAAAGTCGTGGGTGGATCGGCACATGGAATTGGAATCGATGGATGAGGTTCACGGCGAGTTGGCGCAGGGGCATGGATTCATTGTGGCGGTTCCGCACATGGGAAATTGGGAATTGGCGGGCATTGCGCTGCATTCGCAGGGAGTGGAGTTGATGACGCTGGCGCGGAAGCAGAAAAATCCGCTGATGGATTCGTGGATCAATCAGTTACGCATGAGTACGGGCGTGGAGGCGATCGATACGCGGAGCCGTGCGGTGGGCGATGTGGCGCGAAAGTTGCGCGAGGAGAAAAAGGTGCTGGCGCTTTTGCCGGACGTACGGTCCAAGGCGGGGGGGATTCCCGTCACCTATTTGAACTCGTCCATTGAGGTGCCCGGTGGTGCGGCGCATTATGCGCGTGAAACGGGTTTGCCGGTGTTCACGGCGGAAGTGATACGGACGGGGTGGGCGAGGCATAGCTGGCACAAGACGGGGCGGATTATGCCCGATCCGGCCCTGAGCGAGGCGGAAGATCGGCGGCGGATCATGCAGTATGTGATGGATCGGCTGGGGGAATCGGTTCGGGCGCATCCGGAGAACTATTTTTGGTTCAACAAGCGCTGGGTGCTGGGTGCGGAGGATGGAAAATGAAGGAAGAGCCTCCTGGGATGATGATTCATGAGGTGCGGATGCGCATGGCGTTGCGACAGGCCAAGATGGCGGCGGAGGCGGGTGAGGTGCCGGTGGGCGCGGTGATTTATAACGGCAGAGAGCTGGCGGGGCAGGCGTGGAACCAGACGCAACTGCTGAAGGACCCCACGGCACATGCGGAAATGTTGGCGATTACTCAGGCGGCGAGCGCGGCGGGGGATTGGCGGCTGACGAATAGCATTTTGTATGTGACGAAGGAACCCTGCCCGATGTGTGCGGGGGCGATTGTGCTGGCGCGGATTCCACTGGTGGTATGGGGGATGAGCGATCCGCAACGCGGCGGGGCGGTGTCGAGGTTCAATATTTTACAATCTGCGGAGCTAAATCATCGTTCAGAAGTGCTTACAGGCGTTTTAGAGGCCGAATGTACGGCCATTATGAAGGAATTTTTCAAAAAAAGGCGCTTGGAGAGCAAAAATAGCGATAATTTCGACTAAAAATTGGAATTTTTACAAAAAAAGGCAAAAAAAAGGCCTTGAGCCGCGATTTGCTGCGCACAGGGGCTGCGGACCGGCAGATTTTCGTAACGTTTTACTCCTTTTTTCCATTTGCCGTTTGAATCGTTGTTTATGTTGTATTGGGCGGGGGATTTCGATAGATTGCTTATATTATTTGAATAGAGAGATCCACGACCATGGCAGAACAAGAAAATGACGATTTGAAGGGGGTAACCCCGGCGGCCACTCCCGAAGCATACGACGGGTCCAAGATTCAGGTCTTGGAGGGGCTGGAGGCGGTTCGGAAGCGTCCGGCGATGTACATTGGCGACACGTTCCAGCGCGGGCTGCATCACTGCGTATACGAGGTGGTGGACAATTCCATCGACGAGGCCTTGGCGGGCTATTGCACGCGCATTGAGGTGTTGATGGCGGCGGATGGATCGATGTCGGTTTCCGACAACGGACGCGGCATTCCGGTGGATCTGCACCCCAAGCTACAGAAGCCGGCCGTGGAGGTGGCGCTGACGGTGTTGCATGCGGGCGGTAAGTTCGACCACGGCAGCTACAAGGTGTCGGGCGGATTGCATGGCGTAGGCGTGAGCTGCGTGAACGCGCTGAGCGAGTGGATGGAAGTGGAAGTGCGGCGCGAGGGCAAAATCTATCGCATGCGCTTTGAGCGGGGAATCACCAAGTCGCCGCTGGAGGTCATCGGTTCTTGCACGGACCGGGGAACCAAGGTGACGTGGTATCCGGATGACCAGATTTTCACGACGGTTGAATACTCGTGGGATATTTTGTCGGCGAGGTTGCGCGAGTTGGCGTTTTTGAACAAGGGCATCGAGATTGTGTTCCGGCAGGAGCACCAAGATGGAACGATTCGCGAAGAGACGTTTCGCTATGACGGGGGCATTCGAGAGTTCATCCGCCATCTCAACAAGAACAAGATTGCGCTGCATCCGGATGTGATTTATTTCGACAAGGAGCAGGACGGGGTTGAGGTCGAGATTGCGTTGCAATACAACGACAGCTATGCCGAGTCGGTGCTGACCTATGCGAACAACATCAACACCATCGAGGGTGGCACGCATCTGAGCGGATTCCGTAGCGCGTTGACGCGCGTGGTGAATACCTATGGGCGCACCAGCAAGTTGCTGAAGGACGAGGTGGCGATGTCCGGCGAGGATATCCGCGAGGGCCTCGTGGCGGTGCTGAGCGTGAAGGTGCCCGACCCGCAGTTTGAGGGGCAGACGAAGACCAAGCTGGGCAATAGCGAGGTCGAAGGCATCGTGTCGTCCGTCGTCAACGAGCGGCTCGCCGTGTTCTTCGAAGAGAACCCTGGCGTGGCGCGCAAGGTGGTGGAAAAGGGCGTGTTGGCGGCGCGGGCACGTGAAGCGGCTCGCAAGGCGCGCGACCTCACTCGCCGCAAGGGCGCGTTGGATTCCGGCTCGTTGCCGGGCAAGCTGGCAGATTGTTCGGAGCGTGATCCGGCGCTGTGCGAGCTGTTCCTGGTGGAAGGTGATTCGGCCGGTGGTTCGGCCAAGCAGGGGCGCGACCGCAAGTTTCAGGCCATTCTGCCGTTGCGCGGCAAAATCCTGAACGTGGAAAAGGCGCGCCTGGACCGCATGTTGAACAATCAGGAAATTCGCACGATGATCACAGCCATTGGGGCTGGCATCGGGACGGATGAGTTCGATGTGGCCAAGGCCCGCTATCACAAGATCATCATCATGACCGATGCCGATGTGGATGGGTCGCACATTCGCACGTTGCTGCTGACATTTTTCTATCGACAGATGCCACAACTGATCGAACACGGGTTTGTGTACATCGCCCAGCCGCCGCTCTACAAGATCAAGCGCAAGAAGCAGGAGCGTTACATTGACAACGACCGCCACCTGACGCAGGTGCTGATCGAGCTGGGCATCGAGGATGTGCGCATGCTGACTCTGGATGGCACCCCTGTGCTGGAAGATGGCAAGATGGCCGAGGTGCTTCGAATCCTTGAAGAGGTGGAGCATATTGCTGAAGCCATGGCGCGCAAGAGCATCGATTTCGATGATTATGTTCGGCGCTATGATGCGGTCAACAACCGCCTGCCGATTTATCGCGTACGAGTGATTCCGCCCGGAGGAACGCCCGAAACCCAGGAAATCCATTTGGCCTTTTCGGACGAAGAAATGCGCCGCATTCGCGAAGAAGCGGAATCGCGCATGGGGCCGCTGGATCCCTCGCAGTTCAAGTGGGACGAGTTGCATCAGGCCCCCGGTTTGGTGAAGCAATTTGCTCAGCTGAAGGCGCGCGGGTTTGGCATTGAGACCCTGTTGCGGAATGAAAATCCGATTTTCGAGGCCGAGGTGGATGGAAAGAAAATCGCGCTCCGCGCGTTGGGTGATTTGCTCCAACTGGTGCGTGAAGTGGGTCGCCGAGGGCTGGGCATTCAGCGATATAAAGGTTTGGGCGAAATGAATCCCGAGCAGCTCTGGGAGACCACGCTGGAACCGACCAAACGCAAGCTCCTTCAGGTGAACATTGAGGATGCGGTGCGCGCCGACCAGACCTTCACCGTCCTGATGGGCGATGAAGTTGAACCTCGCCGTGCCTTCATTGAGGAAAACGCGCTGAACGTGCGCAATTTGGATATTTGACGATTGACTTGCCCATCTGGCAGAAGCGGAAGACCGAATCATGAGCGATGAATTGAATAACGAACCCGGCGGCGAGGCCGCGGGCAAAGAACTTCCCGTGGCGATTGTGGCGCCGCAAAATGTGACGGACCGCATTGAGCGGATCAATATCGAAGAGGAAATGCAGAAGGCGTACATCGACTATTCCATGTCGGTGATCGTGGGTCGTGCGCTTCCCGATGCGCGCGACGGGCTCAAGCCCGGCAACCGCCGCATCCTGTTTGCCATGAAGGAACGCGGATGGACGCATTCCAAAGCGTTTGTGAAGTGCGCCAAAGTCGTCGGTGAAGTGATTGGTAATTATCATCCCCACGGTGACTCGGCGGTGTATGACACACTGGTGCGCATGGCCCAGGATTTTTCCATGCGCTACATTCTCATCAAGGGGCAGGGAAACTTTGGTAGCATCGACGGCGATCCAGCGGCGGCGTATCGATATACCGAATGTAAATTGGGCAAGATGGCCGAAGATTTGTTGGCGGATATTGATAAAGATACCGTTAACATGCAGAAGAATTTCGATGAGTCGCTGCTGGAGCCGACAGTCCTTCCTGCTCGCGTGCCACATTTGCTGGTCAACGGTTCGACGGGCATCGCGGTCGGCATGGCCACCAATATTCCCCCTCACCATTTGGGCGAGGTGATTGATGGTGTCGTTCACCTGATTGACAACCCGAATGCGACAGTGGCCGATCTGATGAATTTCGTGAAGGCGCCGGATTTTCCGACCGGTGGCACCTTGTGCGGCTTGACGCCCATTCGCCAGATGTACGAGACCGGGCGCGGGCATTTGCATCTGCGCGGCAGGGCATCGGTGGAGGAATGGAAAGCCGACCGCGAACGCATCATCATCACCGAGATTCCCTATGCGGTGAACAAGGCGACGCTGATTGAAAAGATTGCCGAGCTGGTGCATGAAAAGAAAATCGAAGGCATTAGCGATTTGCGCGACGAGTCCGACAAGGACGGTATCCGCGTGGTGGTGGAGCTCAAGCGTGGCGAAATTGGCCAGGTGATTCTCAATAACCTCTATAAGCAGACACAACTCTCGGTGACTTTCGGCGCCATCATGCTGGCGATTGATCACGGCCGTCCGCGCGTGATGAATCTCAAGGAGATGATGAAGTGCTTCATTGAGCATCGCTTCGAAGTGCTGACCCGCCGCACGAAGTTCGAGCTGCGCGAGGCGGAAGCCAGGGCCCACATCTTGGAAGGCTTGTTGATCGCGCTGGACAATCTCGATGAGGTGGTCCGCATCATCCGCTCTTCGCCCAACCGTGATGTCGCCCGCGTGCAGTTGATGGGACGATTTGGGTTCAGCGAATTGCAGGCGGCCGCGATTCTGGACATGCGGCTCTATCAATTGACCGGCCTTGAACGCGATAAGTTGGAAGCGGAATATAAGGCGCTGTTGGATCGCATTGCGTATCTGAAGGAATTGCTTGCCGATTCCCAGAAGCTCTATGGCGTGATGAAGACCGACCTCCTCGAAATTCGCGCGGCGTATTCCGATGAGCGCCGCACGGAAGTGGTGGCCGATCCGGCGGAGATCAACATGGAAGATCTCATTGCCGATGAAGATTGCGTGATCACGCTGTCTCACTCGGGATATCTCAAGCGTACGCCCACGAGTGTGTATCGCGAACAGAAGCGCGGGGGCAAAGGCAGTTCGGACATGGACACCAAAGATGGGGACTATGTCGAGCATGTCTTTAATTGTTCCGCGCACGATTGGATGCTGTTCTTCACCGAGCAGGGGCGAATGTACTTCAAGAAAGCCTACGAGATTCCCGAGGGGGCGCGCACGTCGCGAGGCAAAGCCTTGGTCAACCTGTTGGATGTGAGCAGTTCGGAAAAAATCGCCGCCATCATTCCGGTTCGCGGTTTTGATGCGGACAAGCATCTCTTCTTCGCGACGGAGAAGGGGACCGTCAAGAAGACCGATCTCGACGCCTATCAGAACGTGCGGTCGGCCGGCATCATTGCCATCAACATCGACGAAGGCGATCGCCTGATTGGTGTGGAGCTCACTCGCGGTGCCGATGACATCCTGCTGGTGACTCGCAAGGGCATCGGCATTCGTTTCAACGAAGAAGATGCCCGTCCCATGGGGCGCGCTACGGGTGGTGTTCGCGGCATCCGTCTGGAAGAAGGCGATGTGGTCGAGGGTGTGGAAGTCGTTCACGAAGAAGCCATGCTCCTGACCGTGACAGAAAATGGCTATGGAAAACGGACGGCGTTCAGCGAATACCGCGTTCAGGGACGCGGCGGGAAGGGGCTGATTGCCAACGATCTCACCACAAAGACGGGAGACTTGGTGACCGCGCTCAGCGTGCATCAAGAAGATGCCATCATGATTGTGACGAAGATGGGCACGATGATTCGTATGCCGGTGGATGGAGTTCGCATTACGGGTCGTTCCGCCCAAGGCGTGAAACTCATTGATCTCGCGGTCGATGACGTGGTGATGAGTGCGACGCTGGTGGACCCCGAAGGCGAAGAGATGGCGCCTCCAACACAAGAGATTCCGGCAACAGAAGTTCCTGTTCAACCTCCTGAAGGATAATTCTATGAAGAGAATGGCAATTTGGACCGTCCTGATGATGTTCGGCCCGACGGTACTGTTTGCGCAACGCAATGTGATGGAGGATCGCAGTGCGGATTCGGCATTACTGACGTGGAGTGATCCGGCCAGTTGGCAGGTTGGGCTTGCCTATGCGCGTCTCTCTCGCCCCGTGGATCTTAGCGGTGCGGAGTGGGATCTGACAGGCAATGTGATCGACGCGACCATCGGAGTTTCTCCTTGGCCATGGCTGTTGCTGTATGGACAGGTGGGCGGATCGCAAGCTACGCTGGACGGTGTCTTGCGCAATGAGCCCACGACTGGGGCGGGCGGGTTGTTGGGCGCACGTCTGAATCTGTGGCAACTGTACGAGGGCGTGCAGAAGGCGGCGTGGCGGGTCACGCTTCAGGTGGCTGGACAATATGCGTATCGTACCAGCGAGGACGACGGCGATGGCGACTTGAAGTGGAGTGAGTCGCTTGTGATGGTGCCGCTGAATTACCATCTTTCGTTTGCGCGCACGTTCCGCAACGCCTACATGGCCGAATTTCAGGGTGTGAATGCGTATGCGGGGCCGGCCTTTTCCAAGTTGGATGGAACGTGGACTCGCCGCAACGTGGAAACGGATTTTGAAGAGAAAGATGTCATGGGCGTTGTGGCTGGCGTGGACTTGTGGCTGTTGGAAAATCTGGCCTTCGGATTTCGCGCCGATTGGTTCGATGGAACTTCGGGACAATTGACGGTTTTGTATCGCTTTTAAGGAACCTCGCACATGAGCGCACGCATTCTGGATGGAAAAACGATTGCCTCCACCCTGCGGGCTGAAATTGCGGCATCGGTTGCCGCCATGAAGGAGAAGCATGGTGTGGTGCCCGGTCTCGGCGTGGTGCTGGTGGGGGACAATCCAGCCTCGCGTTCGTATGTCACGGCCAAGGAAAAAGCCTGCGCCGCTGCCGGCATCTATTCGCGCGAAATTAATTTGCCCTCCCTCTCCAGCAGGGAAGAAATCTTAGCCGCGGTTCGGGCGCTCAATGCGGATGACACCATCGATGGCATTTTGGTGCAATTGCCTTTGCCCGAGGCTTCCATCGAGCGGGACGTGATCGAAACCATTGATCCAGCAAAAGACGTGGATGGGTTTCACCCCACCAATGTCGGGCGAATGGTGTTGGGGCTTCCCTCGTTTGTTCCGTGTACTCCCAACGGCGTGCTGGAGATTTTGCGCCGCTCCGGCATTCCAATGGCGGGAGCCTCCGTGGTGGTGATTGGGCGGAGTCAGATTGTCGGACGCCCCCTGTCGATTTTGCTGTCGCAAAAAGGCGTAGATGCCACCGTGACCTTGTGCCACACGCGTACGAAGGACATCGCTCGGTTTACGCGCGAGGCCGATATTGTCGTGGTGGCTGCCGGACATCCCCGAACGCTGACGGCCGACATGGTGCGTTCTGGAGTCGTGGTAATGGATGTCGGTGTGAATCGCGTGCCTGATTCCACCAAGGCCACGGGCTATCGCTTGGTGGGCGATGTGGACTTTGAAGCCGTGGCCGAAAAAGCTTTTGCCATCACGCCTGTTCCCGGCGGTGTGGGACCTATGACCATTGCCATGTTGCTACACAACACGGTGGAGGCGGCCCGCCGCCGTCGAGGCGCTTCCACATGATTCGCGTCATCAATCGCTACCTGCTCGGAGACTTTATCAAAAGTTTCCTGCTAACACTTTTTGTTCTGACTTTTGTCATGTATGTGGGCGCGGTGGTTCAGGCCATTGATTATATGTCCCG
>CAZYGH010000030.1:0-51072 GCA_964647595.1 uncultured Verrucomicrobiota bacterium | reverse complement strand
GGCATCCGTTTTCAAACCGCCACTTTCATACCGTTTTCACACCGGCGTCCACAGGGAAAGTCTGTCATTCAAGAATTGGCTGACTATCTTCGGCGCACGGAGCCCGACTTGCGGGGGTTTTCCTCCCCAAATCTGTGGCGGATGAAACTTTTTTGGGAAGCCTACCGAGAAAACACAATTCTCTCGGCACTGCTGAGAGAATTACCTTGGACCCACCACCTCAGCATCTTAGGTAAATCCAAACGCCCCGAAGAGCGGGAGTTTTACCTTCGGACCGCGATTCGCGAAAAATGGTCCAGCCGTGAACTCGACCGCCAGATGGATGGCTGTCTTTTCGAACGCGTTGTTCTTTCTCCGCCCAAGCTCGCGCCAGCCGTGAAAGCGTTGCATCCGGACGCGACGACGCTCTTCAAAGATACTTATCTCCTCGACTTTTTGAATCTGCCCGTAGCTCATTCGGAGGCCGAACTTCAAAAAGGACTCGTGTCCGATCTGCGCCATTTCCTTGTGGAGCTCGGCCCGGACTTCTGCTTCATCGGCGAAGAATTCAGGTTGCAGGTTGGCGGCGAGGATTTTTTTCTCGACCTGTTGTTCTATCATCGCGGGCTCCAATGCTTAATCGCCTTGGAATTGAAGATCACTCGGTTCAAGCCCGAATATCTGGGTAAATTAGAATTTTATCTCGAGGCTCTCGATCGCGACGTGCGCAAGCCGCATGAGCGCCCCTCCATCGGAATCCTCCTGTGTGCCAGCAAGGATAATGAAGTGGTGGAGTATGCTCTCAGCCGCACTCTCTCGCCCGCTCTCGTAGCCCAATACCAGATTTCCCTGCCTGAAAAAGCTTTTCTTCAACGAAAACTCGCCGAATTCTACGCGCTCGAAACATCTCGGAAGAACATGTAACATTCATTCACCGAAAGTTTTCCACAGTGTGGAAAAAAGTTTTCCACAGTGTGGAAAAGTGTCCTAGGATGCCGCGCATGTCAGACTTCCAGCTTCAACCGTTGCAACTGGGGACACTCCGCATTGAGTGGCCCGTTTTTTTGGCGCCCATGGCGGGATATACCGATGGGGCGTTCCGCTCGCTGTGTTTAGAAAAGGGGTGCGGGGCGGTGGTGACGGAAATGGCGAATGCGTATGGGCTGACGATTGACCATTTGCGCACGGGATATTATCTCCACACGTGGGGTGAGGAGCATCCGATTGGGGCACAAATTTATGGTTCCGATCCGGCGATGATGGCGGCGGCGGCGGTGAAGGTGGCGGAGACGAAGAAATTTGATTTCATCGACATCAATGCGGGCTGTCCGATGCCGAAGATTCGGAATCGCGGCGATGGGGCGGGGCTGATGCGCGATCCGGCCAAGATGGGCGAGATCGTGCGCCAAGTGAAGGCGGCGGTGGGCGAGTCGATGCCGGTGACGGTGAAGACGCGGATTGGCTGGTGCGCGGATACGATCAATGTGATGGAGACGACGTCGGCCGTGGAAGAAGCGGGTGCGGCGGGCATTTTCCTGCATGGGCGCGTGGCGTCGGTGCGTCATTCGGGGCCGTCGAATTGGGAGCTGATCGCGGAGACGAAGCGGGCAAGGAAAATTCCGGTGATGGGCAATGGTGGCATCAAGACGGCGGCGGATGTGTTCCGGATGGTGCGCGAGACGGGCGTGGATGGGGTGATGGTGGGGCGCGTGGCGTTGGGGAATGCGTGGTTGTTTCGGGATATCCGGGAGCTGGCGGCGGGGGGCGAGCCGCACCTGCCCTCGGTGGAGGAAGTGCGCGCGGAAGTTCAAGAGCATCTGCGGCGGGAGATTGAGCTGATGGAACGGCGCGGGCGCCGGGAGCTGAAACTGGGGGCGGAACTGACGGCGTGTTTGGTGTTGCGTCCGCATTTGGTGCGCTATTTACGCGGATTCCGCGGATTTGGAGCGTTGGCGCGAACGCTGGAGGAGCGGGTGGATGCGGCGACGTTGTTGGGCCGGATTGACGAGGTGCTGGCGTCGGGGCGTAAGTGCGAAGAACACAGGCTGAAGGCGGACAGGCCGATAGACGATTCCCAATCCGAACCGCCTGACAGCCTTTAGTCGAATCTCCTCTTCCTGCTCCTTGCGCCGGAATGGGAAGCTCTGACGAATTGATATTTTTGGCGCTTCCGGCTTTGTGTGGGGATTTTTCATTGGCGGAAATGCGCGCATCCCCACCCAGCCCTTTGAAATCCGCTTGGAATGCGAATGGATCTTTGGAGTCCCGACGCCCCCGTCGGGCGGGTGGATTCCGAGCCCGTCTTCCCATCCGGGACGAGGGCGTCCCGGATCCATCCGGAACCGACCAGAACACGGAAATTCCCGTTGGAAACCCGGAAGCACCCAAAAAGTTTTCCATGGTGTGGAAAATTATTTTGAAATGGGTTCATTCTGTAAAAATGGGTGTTGGGGCGGGAGTTGCGTCGACGGGGCTTGGCAGTTGGGAGGGAGAAGAGGCTCAGGGGCTTGACGGATGGGAAGGGGTTGGATATTTTGCCGGTTAGGTAAAGCGTTTTATCTACTGGTGCTGACATCGAGTTGGCAGGAAGGTTAGGAATGGCGACTGGACCGAAAGGCGTGGATATAGGGCTCGGGGATCAGTGTTCCCGGCGGGCCTTCCGTTGGGCGGAGCGCAGCTTCGAGGCCCGTCGGGGGACGTTGGGGTTGCCGTTGTTTGGCGGGGCGGGATCGTTTTCCAACTGGATGGATTTTGGGCCGATCAAAGTGGCGATGACATGCGATGGCATTGGTACGAAGGCGGAGGTGGCGGAACGTACAGGGATTTATCGCACGCTGGGCTACGACTTGGTGGCGATGGTAGCGGACGACCTTGTCGCCAACGGAATTGAGCCGATCAATCTCGTCAACGTGCTGGACGTGGACAAGCCGGACGAGGCGATCGTCGACGAATTGATGGAGGGGCTGCACGATGCGGCGATGGAGTGCGGAATTGCCATCGTGGGCGGCGAGATTGCCGAATTGGGCAGCCGCACGGGGGGATGGGGACCGCGGATGCATTTCAACTGGAGCGCAACGGCCATCGGCGTGCCGCGCCACGGGTGCGCGCCGATCGACGGCGGACAAATCGAGGTGGGCGATGTGGTCATCGCGCTGAAAAGCGCGGGGTTCCGCAGCAACGGGTTTTCGCTGGTGCGGTCGATTTTGGAGCACGCGTTCGGGCCTTTGTGGCATGAGGCGAAATATGCCGATGGCCGTACGTGGGGCGAGGTGGTGTTGACGCCGTCGAAATTGTTTGCGCCGTCGATTTTGGCGCTGATCGATACGGGCATTCCGTTGCGCGGGGTGGGGCATATCACGGGCGGGGGGATTCCGAGCAAGTTTGGGCGGGTGTTGAAACGCTCGGGCCTGGGGGCGCGGCTGGACGGTTTGTTTGCGCCACACGATTTCATGAAACAACTGCTGGAGATGGGCGGAGTGGATTTTGAGACCGCAACTCGCCAGTGGAACATGGGCAACGCCATGCTGGTGGTGGTACCATCGGCGGCGGCGGAGCCGACGCTTTCCCTTCTTTCCAGCCGCGGCGTGGCCGCGCAAACGGCCGGCGAAATTGCGCCCGGTCCCATCGTCATTCAAGGAGTTTCGTTCACGCCATGATTTCTCTCCACCATATTGCTTGTACGTGGAATCCGGAATTGCCGGATTCGCGTTGCGCGTCGATTCGTCGGCAGGCCGAGCGCCATCTGAACTTGCATCTTAAGGGCTTGAAGCACGTGGCGGTCTATGCCGTGCGGGCCAATTTGGATGACGCGACGTTGCGGCGGTTTGCCGTCGAAGGATTGAGCGACGTCGTGGCCCAACGAGTGGGAATCGACCGCCTGCCAGAAGGATGCGAAGGATTTTCCTCGTTCATTTTGGTTGGGAAGTTGCCGGGTACGACTGACGACGAAGGGCTTTCCGCGCAGCGTACGCTGCACGATTTGCTGGGCGTTCCGTTCTCGCCCGCGCCGCAGGAAGTGTTCGCCAGCGATTTATATTTGCTCGAAGACTCGTTGGACGACGCGACGCTCTTGCATGTGGGGACGGAGCTGCTGGGCAATCCGCTGGTGAACAAAATCACCTGTGGGGCCATGGCGCAATTGACGTTGCCGATCCCCGAGGAAGAAGACGAAACCGAGCCGACCGTTGAAAAGGTGTCGCTGGACGTATCCGACGAGGCGCTGGATGCGCTGTCGCGGGAGCGGCTGCTTTCGCTGAATCGGGAAGAGATGAAGGCGGTGCAGGCGCATTTCCGCGACCCAAAGACGTGGTCTCGCCGTCGCGAAGCGGGATTGACGCCGGAGCCGACGGACTGCGAGCTGGAGATTGTGGCGCAGACGTGGTCGGAGCATTGCAAGCACAAGGAATTCAACGCCCTGATCCGCTACGTGGACAAGGAAACGGGCCGGGAAGAAACGGTCGATTCGCTTTTCAAGACCTACATCCGCAACAGCACGTTGGAGATTGCGCGGCGGCTGGAAGAGGCGGGCAACAACTGGCTGGTGAAGGTGTTTTCGGACAACGCGGGCGTGGTGCGCATCGACAAGGACCGCCTATTCGTTTTCAAAGTGGAGACGCACAATTCGCCGTCGGCGCTGGATCCGTTTGGAGGCGCGATCACGGGAATTTTGGGCAACAACCGCGACCCGCTGGGCACGGGGCGGGGCGGCGCGACGCTGCTGTTCAACACCGACGTGCTTTGCTTTGGATCGCCATCCTACGATGAGCCGCTGCTGCCGGGCCAGCTTCATCCTCGCCGCGTGTTTGCGGGCGTGCGCCAGGGCATCGAAGAAGGCGGCAACAAGTCGGGCATACCGACGATCAATGGTGCGATCGTGTTCGATGCGCGCTATGCGGGCAAGCCGCTGGTCTATTGCGGCACCGGCGCGATCATGGCGGACAACTACAACGGGCTGGCGTCGTGGGAAAAAGAAATCGCACCGGGCGATCTCGTGGTGATGGCGGGCGGGCGCGTGGGGAAGGACGGCATTCACGGCGCGACGTTTTCCTCGCTGGGGCTCGACAAGCATTCGCCGCGCAGCGCGGTGCAAATTGGAAGTCCGATCACGCAAAAAATGCTGTCCGATTTCCTTGTTGTGGCGTGCCAGCGCGGGCTGGTGAAGTGTTCGACGGACAACGGCGCGGGCGGGCTGTCGTCGTCGATCGGCGAATTGGCGCCGATGGCGGGTGGGGCCGAAATTTGGCTGGAACGCGTGCCGCTCAAATATCCGGGCTTGCAGCCGTGGGAAATTTTCCTGTCGGAATCGCAGGAGCGCATGACGCTGGTGGTGACGAAAGAAGCCGCGCCAAAGCTGGCGGAACTGGCGGCGCTCTACGAAGTGGAATCGACCGTCATTGGTCAATTTACTGATACGGGCCTGCTTGAAGTTTCGCACGGGGGACGCCCGGTGGCGCAGCTTGATTTGGAATTTTTGCACGACGGATTGCCACGCAAGCATCTTGAAGCGGAGTGGATTCGTCCGACGCCAAAGGCACCGGCGATTCCGAACGCGCTCGACCATGGCGATGTGTTGAAGCGGCTGTTGGCCAGCGACGACATTTGTTCGCGCGAGGCGGTGATCCGTCAATACGACCACGAAGTGAAAGGGCGCACGGTGGTCAAGCCGCTGATGGGGCCCAAGGGCATCGCCCCGCAGGATGCGGGCGTGATGCGGCTTTCGTTCGACGACTATCGCGGCGTGGCGGTTTCGTGCGGCATTGCTCCGCGCTATGGCGACATCGATGCCTATGCCTCGTCTGCGGGCGCGTTCGACGAAGCGGTGCGGCAAATCGTTTCGGTGGGCGGGCAGTTGCCCGAGCCCGGCAAGCTGGGCGAATCGACGTTTTGGTGCGCGAACGACAATTTCTGCGTGCCGGATTCCGTGTACGACGCGGAGAAAAATCCGGATGGCAAATACAAACTGGCGCAACTGGTGCGGATGTGCCGGGCGCTGTCCGACACGGCGCTGGCCTACCACGTGCCGATGACGTCGGGCAAAGACAGCATGAAAAACGATTTCCGCGCGGGCGGACGAAAAATCTCGGTGCCGCCAACAGTGTTGTATTCCGTCGCCGCCGAAATGGCCGACGTTCGCAAAACGGTGACCAGCGAAATCAAGGAGGCGGGCGACGGCATCTACGTGCTAGGGCGCACCGCCGACGAATTGGGCGCTTCCGAATTCCAACTTCTCTTCGGCGCGGCGGGCGGGCAGGTTCCCGTGGTGCGGCCGGAGCAATCGTTGCCATTGTATTTTAAGGTGATGGCCGCGAACCGCGAAGGGCTGATTCGCTCGAGCCACGATCTTTCGGATGGCGGGCTTGCGGTGGCGTTGGCGGAAATCACGTTCGGAACCGGATTGGGTCTGCGAGTGGCGGTGGATGCGGTGGCGGATTCCGCAGAGGTTGCGCTGTATTCGGAATCGCATTCGAGGTTCGTTGTTTCGGTGAAGCCGGAGCATCGCGCCCGGTTCGAGGAGATCCTGGGCGGCGCCGCGATCCGGATAGGCGAGACCACGGAAGAGCCGCGTTTCCGGATCGAGCGTGCGGGGAAACCGCTGGTGGACTGTGCGTGCGGCGAGCTGGAGCGGGCTTGGCAAAAGGAGTTGTTGGCGTGAAAACGGTACGCGCATTGATTCTCACGGGATTCGGCATCAACTGCCAAGACGAGATGGCGGCGGCCTATCGCTTGGCCGGCGCCGAAGCCGACATTGTCCATTTCAACGAGCTGTTGGCGGGCCAGAAGTCGATTCTGGGCTACGACGTCATCAATTTTCCGGGCGGATTTTCCTTCGGCGACGATTTGGGCGCGGGCAAGGCGCTGGCGAACAAAATGCGGTTTTGCAAACTCGGGAATGGGCGAACGTTGCTCGACGAAATTGCGGACCATCTGCGGCGGGGCGGATTTGTTCTTGGCATTTGCAACGGGTTTCAGATTCTGGTGAAGAGCGGGCTGTTGCCGAACGTGGGCGGACGCTTCGAACAGGAAGTATCGCTGATCGTCAACGACAGCGGCCATTTCGAGGACCGCTGGGTACATGGCGTCGCCGAACAGCCGGCCCGAACCCCGTTTTTGAAAGACATTCCCATCATGGCCCTGCCGGTGCGGCACAAGGAAGGCAAACTTGTCGTTCGCGACGATGCGATTCGCGCGGCGATTCTGGAGAATGGTCTTTGCGCCCTGCGCTATTGCGATGCCGAAGGAAGAGTCGCCACGGAATATCCGGCCTTGCCCAATGGCGCCGAATTTTCCTGTGCGGCGCTGACGGATCCCTCGGGGCACGTGCTGGGCATGATGCCGCATCCGGAAGCCTATTTGTCCATTTACAATCATCCCGATTGGGCCCGGCGTCGCGAGGCGGCGGGCGGAAGCGAGGAAGGGGAGGGACTGCGCCTCTTCCGCAATATTGTTGAACACATCAGGATCCATACGCCATGACAACACTCCAGAGCATCTGCACGCCCCAACTGAAAACGATCCATCGCGGGAAAGTCCGCGACAGCTTGCGCATCGATAATTCCCTCCGCCTGCTGGTGGTGAGCGATCGGCTATCGGCATTCGACCGCGTGCTGGATACGCAAATTCCGATGAAGGGCGAAGTGCTCAGCCGCCTGTCGAACTGGTGGTTCAGCCAGACGGCGGACATCGTACCCAACCACGTGGTGCGCGTTGTCGACCCCATCGCCACGCTTGTGCGCGAAGTGAATCCCATTCGCATCGAAATGATTGTGCGCGGATATTTGACCGGTTCGATGGGGCGGGCCTACGAGGCGGGCGCGCGCACATTTTGCGGCGTGGACGTGCCGGAAGGGCTTAAGCCCAACCAGCGCTTTCCCCAGCCGTTGGTCACGCCGACGACCAAGGAAAAGAACGATCGCGAAATCAGTCCGGCGGAAATTGTTTCCGAGGGATGGACCACCGCCGAGCGTTATGCGCAAATGAAAGAAGTGGCGTTGCGCCTGTTCGAACGCGGGAGCCGGGTGTTGGCCGAAAAAGGCCTGATTTTGGTGGATACCAAATACGAGTTTGGGTTGCTGGGCGACCAACTGATTTTGATCGACGAAATTCACACCCCCGATTCGTCGCGCATGTGGGACCAAGCCGCCTATGACAAGGATCCGTTGAAGGTCGAGGCGCACGACAAGGAATACGTGCGCGTCTGGTTGCGCCAGAACCGCACGAACGGCGAATATCCGACCACGTTGCCGGACGAGGTGGTACGCGAGACCACGCGGCGCTATGTGGACATCTACGAGCGCATCACCGGCGAGAAGCTGGACATTTCCACCGAAGACTCGAGGGTTCGGCTGGCCCGCAATCTTCACCGCGGCGGATTGATTCGCGATGCGTTCGTGGCGATCATCATGGGGTCGAAGGCGGACATCGAGCATGCCAACAAGATGAAGGCGATTGTGGAAGCGCATGGCGTGTTTGCGGAAGTGCGCGTGTGTTCCGCCCACAAGAACGGCGAAGATCTTCCGGGGTTGCTGGCCGAATACGACAACGCCATCGAGCCGGGAGCGATCATCGCGGTGGCGGGCCTTTCGAACGGGCTGGGTGGTGCGTTGGCCGCCAATTCCTGCCTGCCGGTGATCAGTTGTCCGCCGTTCAAGGACGGCGTGGACATGCTGATCAACGTGAATTCTTCGCTGATGATGCCGTCCGCCGTGCCCAACATGACGGTGATCAAGCCCAAGGAAGCGGCGATGGCGGCATTGCGGGCGCTGAACGTGCCGCGCCTCAAGGATCGGTTTCGCAACGAAATCGTCGAAATGAAGAACGGCTTGCGCTACGATGACCGGGAAGTAAGGGAGGCTGCGCATGCATAAAGAAATTTCGCCCTTGGATGGGCGCTATCACGATCGACTCGGCGACTTGGCGGAATTGCTCTGCGAGCAGTCGCTAATGCGGAGCCGTTGCGTTGTCGAGTTGGCTTATCTCGAAGCGCTGGCCGACACGGGAAGGTTTTTTTCTATCGATGCGGACGAGCGGATTGCCATTCGGAAAGAACGGGAATCCTTCGGGGAGGCGGACTATCAGAACGTCAAGCGCATCGAAGCCCGGACGGCCCACGACGTGATGGCGTGCGTGGAACATTTGCGGGAGCGCTTTCCGGCGCGCGCGGAGTGGATCCATTTTGCCCTGACCTCCGAAGACGTGAACAATTTGGCGTGGAGCCTGATTTTTCGCGACTATCTTGTCCAACTTCAACTTCCGCTGCTGGACGACGTGTTGCGCAAGCTGATGGATTTGGCGGCTCGCTGGCAGGATGTTCCGTTCCCCGCCAAGACGCATGGGCAACCGGCGTCGCCGACCACGGCGGGCAAGGAGTTGGCGGTGTATATTTCACGCCTGTTGCGCCAGCGTCGGCAGCTCAAGGATTTTCGCTTTCGCGGCAAGCTCAACGGCGCAACGGGCAACTGGTCGGCGCTGGCCGCCGCGGATCCCGATTTCGACTGGATCGCGTTTTCGGAGAAGTTCATCGCCTCGCTGGGTCTGGATTTCAACGGGGCGACTACGCAGATCGAAGACCACGACGCGTGGAGCGAATATTTTTCGATTGTGCGCCGGATCAACACCATCTTGCTCGATCTCGATACGGACGCGTGGGAATACATTTCGCGCGGGTTTTTTGTGCAGCGGAAGAAAGAGGGCGAGGTGGGCTCGTCCACCATGCCGCACAAGGTCAATCCCATCAAGTTTGAGAATAGCGAGGGCAATCTCGTGTTGGCCAACAGCCTGCTGGCCACGCTTTCCGAACGCTTGTGCCATTCGCGAATGCAGCGCGATTTGTCCGACAGCACGGTGATTCGGAACGTCGGCGTGGCGCTGGCCCATTCGCATTTGGCGTGGAAAGAAACGCTGGGTGGATTGGATCGCATCGATCTCGACGCGGCGGCCTGCCGCGCTGAATTGGAGCGCGAGCCGCAACTGCTGGCCGAGCCCTATCAGATTGTCTTGCGCAGCGCCGGCCACAAAGACGCCTATGACCAATTGAAGGCCCTGACGCGCGGCCGCGCGGTGACGTTGGTCGATTTTCATCGGTTGTTGGACGACAGCGCATTGGACGAGAATCGAAAGGCGCGACTGCGCGCGATGGACGTGCCGAGCTACGTGGGCCTTGCCGGCCGCGTGTGCCGGAACGTGCTGGCTGAGGCGGGAAAGGAACTGGCGGAATGAAAATCGCCATTGTCGGACGGGGCGGCCGCGAACACGCCCTTGCCTGGAAGCTGACGCAAGACGTCGGCGCCGACAACGTGTTTTGTCTGCCGGGCAACGGCGGGACGGCGAACAACCGACCGATTGCGGAAAACGATTTTGAGGGAATCCGGTCCTTTTGCGAATCCGAGGGCATTGAGTTGGTCGTGGTGGGGCCCGAGGCGCCGTTGGCGCGGGGGATCGTGGACGAATTGTCGGGCGGACGCTTTCGTGTCTTCGGCCCGTCGCAAGCGGCGGCCCGTCTGGAAGCGTCCAAGACGTGGGCCAAGCAGTTCATGCTGCGCCACGGCATTGCCACTGCCGCTGGCGCTTTTTTTGACTCTCCGCGCGGCGCGGAGGCTCATGTTCGCGCGCAAACGGGCGGTTTGGTGGTTAAATTTAGTGGTTTGGCGGCCGGCAAGGGCGTTTTCGTGTGCGGCGATTCCGGCGAAGCGCTGGAGGCGCTGAATGAAATCGAGCGGCGACATGGCGCGAACGCTCCGGTCGTGGTCGAGGAATTGCTCGAAGGCCCCGAGGTTTCGGTCATGGGGGTCACGGACGGAAAATCGATTCAGCTTTTCCCGACCTCCCGCGACCACAAGCGGCTGCGCGATGGGGACCGGGGACCTAACACGGGAGGGATGGGTGCCTATACGCCGGTGCCCGACGTGGACGAAGCGGCGATGGAGAAAATTAAACAATCGATTATTGCGCCGACGTTGAGCGGCTTGGCGAAGGAAGGAATCGCCTATCGCGGATTTCTCTACTTTGGATTGATGATGACGGTGGGTGGGCCGAAACTACTGGAATACAACGCGCGGCTTGGCGATCCCGAAACGGAAGTGTTGCTTCCCGCGTTGCAAGGCGGGCTGTTGCCAGCGTTGCTGGCGTGTTTCGATGGCACGCTGGATCGGCATGCCTTTTCGTTCAAGCCCGGCGTGGTGGTGGACGTTGTGCTGGCGGCCGGTGGCTATCCGGGCGACATTCGCACGGGCGTTCCGATTTCCGGAATCGATGGAGTGGACGCGCACGTGTTTCACGCCGGCACGGAAATTCGAAACGGCATGTTGGTGGCTTCCGGTGGGCGCGTATTGAACGTGGTGGCGGGCGGGGCCGATTTGGAAAGCGCGCGGCGGAAAGCCTATGCGGCGTGCAAAAATATACATTTTGAAGGCATGCAATACCGGACCGACATTGGCAAGGGGAGGGCGTCGACGTGACTCCCCGCGTGGCCATTCTGATTTCCGGACGCGGCAGTAATATGGTCGCTTTGGCCAACAGCATTCGCGACGGTGCATTAGCGGAATGTTGCGAAATCGCGGCCGTGATTTCGAGCCGTCCCAACGCGCCGGGCCTGGCGCTGGCGCAGGAGATGGGAATTGAAACGCTCGCGTTGAACGCGCGCGGGATGGGCAAAGAGGTGTACGACGACGCCTTGCTTGCCGCGCTGGAGAGCCGAGCGGTTGACGTCGTTGTGCTGGCCGGCTACATGCGCCTGTTGTCGCCGCGCGTGGTGGTGTGCTATCGCGGGCGCATCTTGAACATTCATCCGGCGGATACGGCGAAACATCAAGGATTGCACGGCTACGAATGGGCGTTCGAGAATCGGCTTCCGGCCACGAAGATCACCGTTCATCTCGTGGACGAAGGACTCGACACCGGCGCGGTGCTGGCCCAGCGTGACGTGGATTTGCGTGGAGCGGACACATTGGAAGAAGTCGAGCGGAGAGGCTTGGCTACGGAACACGCACTTTATCCGGAAGCGATCAAAGAGTTTTTAACTACGAATTTCGCGAATGGCGCGAATACAAAAACAAAGAAAACGATATGTGTGGAATTTTAGGAATTAGTGGTCACGAAGACGTTGCCGGCATGTTGCTGGAGGGCCTGACGAGCATCCAGCATCGCGGCCAAGACGCCGCCGGTATCGTTACCTTCAACCACCGCTTTCATCTCCACAAGGGAGACGGGCTGGTCAGTCAAGCGTTCAAGAAAGTGGATCTCAGCCGATTCACCGGATCATGCGGCTTGGGGCACGTGCGCTACGCCACGCAAGGGAGCACCGACGTGCTGGATGCCCAGCCCACGGTGGTGATGTATCCCTTCGGTTTGGCCATGGTGCACAACGGCAATGTTGTCAATTTCAACCAGCTCAAGCAGACACTGTGCGAAGATGCGCACCGGTTGCTAGACACGTCGAACGACGTGGCGCTGATTCTCTATGCGCTGGCCGCCGCGCTGGAAACGAAGAATCTCAAAACGCTTACGCCGGACGACATTTTTGATTCGGTGCAAACCGTGCAGGAAAAAGTGCAGGGAGCGTATTCGGCGCTGACGATTATTGCGGGCCACGGATTGCTGGCCTTCACAGATCCACACGGGATTCGCCCGCTGGTGCTGGGTCGCAAGTACACCGATCGCGGCATGGTCTATGCGTTCGCCTCCGAGACAGACTGCTTCGACTATCTTGGATTCGAGGTGATGCGCGATCTGAAACCCGGCGAGGCAGTGCTGATCGATAACGAAGGCAACGTTCATAGCCGTATTTGCCGTGCGGAAAAGCAGGCCTTTTGCGTGTTCGAGTACATCTACTTTGCGCGCGAAGATTCGGTGATCAATGGGCGGGCAGTGGCCACCGAGCGCATGAGGATCGGTCGACAACTGGCTGAGCAGGTGAAGAAGGCGGGGTTGCAGCCGGACATTGTGATCGACGTGCCATCGTCGGCCTATTTCTTCGCGTCGGGCATGGCCGAGGCGCTGGGCGTTCCGTACCGGCGCGGGCTGGCGAAGAACAACCACATTGGACGGAGTTTCATCGTGCCCACGCAGGCGCGCCGCGAGAAGATCGTGCGGCAGAAGCTCAATCCGCTGAAGGACGTGGTGCGTGGCAAGAAGGTGGCGGTGGTGGATGATTCCATTGTGCGGGGAACAACCTCGAAGCACATCGTGAAGCTGCTGCGCGAGAGCGGGGCCTCTGAAATCTATTTTATTTCCGCGGCGCCGCCGATTACGTGTCCGTGCATCTACGGCATCGACATGTCGATCAAGCGCGAGATCATCGCCGCGCACTACAATCCGAAGCAAATCGCGCATTATCTCGACGCCGACGCGGTGATTTACCAGTCGCTCGACGACTTGCGCGCGCTCTATCACGACTTGCCTTGCTGCTACGCGTGCTTCTCCGGCGAATATCCCACGGGCGCCTCGGAAGAAATCGTGCGGCAAATCGAAGAGGAGAAGGAATGTTCCACCCGGAAATAGATTACATCACCGTCCTCGATTTCGGGGGCCAATATGCGCACTTGATTGCCAATCGGGTGCGGGGGCTGGGCGTGTATTCCGTCGTGGTTCAGCCGGAGGAATTCGACGCCGACATGGCGGCGCGCGGAGTGGGCCTGATTTTGTCGGGCGGTCCGCAGTCGGTTTCCGCCGAGCATGTGGTGAGGATGCGTCCGCGTCTCGAAGGCTACGACAAGCCGATGCTGGGAATTTGCTTTGGTCACCAGTTGCTGGCGAAATTGTTTGGCGGCGAATTGGCCCACGGGCGCGACCGACAATACGGCCCGACGCCCATCCGGAGCCAGCCGGACGCGCGGCTGTTCGCGGGACTTCCCGTCGAGCAGTCCGTTTGGATGAGCCACGGCGACCATGTGGCGAAGGTGCCGCCGGGATTCCGCGTAGTGGCGACGTCGGACTCGTGCGCCGTGGCGGCCTACGAAGCCGAGGGGCGCGACATCTTTGGATTGCAGTTTCATCCGGAGGTAGTGCATACGCCCGGCGGGAGTGCGATGCTGAAAAATTTCCTCGCGCGGTGCCGCATTGCCACGCCGTGGGAAGGCGGCAGCATGCGCCAGCGGGTGATCGAGCAAACCCGCGAGGCGGCGGGCGATTCGACTCTCTTTTTGCTGGTGTCGGGCGGCGTGGATTCGCTGGTGGCGTTGCAAGTATGCATCGAGGCAGTCGGCGCGGATCGGGTGCGCTCGCTCCACGTGGATACGGGCCTGATGCGGTTGGGCGAATCGGACGACATTCTGAAATTTCTGACCGCGTCCGGTTTCCGGAACATCGAGATCGAGCGCTCGGAAGCATTGTTTTTGAAGCAACTGGCGGGCGTGGCCGAGCCGGAGAAGAAGAGAGCCATCATTGGCCGATTGTTCGTGGAAGTGCTGCGCGAAAAGTTGCGGACGCTGAATCTGGGCGACCACTGGAAGCTGGTGCAGGGGACGATTTATCCCGACACCATTGAAAGCGGCGGAACGAAGAATGCGGCGTTGATCAAGACGCACCACAACCGCGTGCCGGAAATTCAAGCGATGATTGACCGCGGGCTGGTGGTGGAGCCGTTGCGCGAGTTGTACAAAGACGAGGTGCGGTTGCTGGGCCGCGAGCTGGGATTGCCGCAGGCGTTGCTGGATCGACATCCGTTTCCGGGGCCGGGTCTGGGCATTCGATTGCTGTGCCACGACGGTTCGCCTGCGTCGACGGAATTTGCCGACCAGCCCAAGCTGGACGAAGCGTTGGCGAAGTGTTTCCCGGCGCTTGATGGAGACAGGACGACCATGTTCCGGAATGGGAACTCAATATCCAATATCCAATATCCAATATCCAATATTCAAGGGAACAGCCGACAGATGCCCGACGAGGGCGCCGGGTTTTTACAAGGGCGCATTTTGCCGGTGAAGAGCGTGGGCGTGCAGGGCGATGAGCGGTCGTATCGGCATCCCGCGGCCGTGTGGAGCCGGGATGGAAAAATGCCCGATTGGGGCTCGTTGAATGCCGTGGCCAATCGGTTGGTGAACCAGTTGGGCGACATCAATCGCGTGATGATTACGCTGGAGGATTTAAGCGGCGAGTCCTTCGAGCTGCGCAAAACGTTTGCGACGCGCGATGGGCTGGACCGTCTGCGCGAGGTGGATCATCGGCTCCACCGACGCATTGCGCACCTTGCGGAAATCTGGCAGGCGCCGGTGATTTCGCTGCCGTTGTTCGATCGCGATGGAAATCAGGCGTTTGTGTTGCGTCCGGTGTGCTCGAAGGACGCCATGACGGCGGACGTGTATCCGATCGACTTTGCTTTGCTGGCCGAGTTGGCGCGCGAAGTCCGGGCCGTGCCCGGCGCGGGCGTTCTGTTTTACGACATCACCACCAAACCTCCGGGGACCATCGAGTGGGAATGAAGCTACAAATCCAAAATGCGTGTTGGTTGGGCGACGATGGATGGTTCCATTGGGGGACGATGTTTCTCGATGGCGGGCGCATTGCGAAGTTGCAAAGCGATTACGCCAGCGACGATCCCGCGAAGGGCGTGGTGCCGTCGGCGCTGCGCTGGACTGCGGCCGCTCGGCGCATCGACGCCGAGGGGCTGTTTATTGTGCCGGGGCTGATCGATGCGCACGTGCATTTGCGCGAGCCGGGGCAACTCCACAAGGAGGGGATACTCAACGGAACGGCAGCCGCGCTGAAGGGCGGCGTGACCACGGTTTTGGACATGCCGAACAACAGGCCGCCTTGCACAACGCTGGAACTCTTCGATCAAAAGCGAAAACTGTTCGCGCAAAAATCGCGCGTGAACTATGGTCTCTTCTTGCAGGCGGTTGCGGGCGGGCCGGTGGCGCCGCCGAATGCGGCGGGCGTAAAAGTGTTCATGGCGAAGGGTTCCGAGCTGGAGGCCATCCGCGATGCGGCGGGGCTGGAGGAAATCTTCCGCGCGCAGCGGCGCGTGATCCTTCATGCGGAGGACGAAAGAAAGTTTTTCCACACTGTGGAAAAAAGTTTTCCACAGTGTGGAAAATCGGAAGACGAGAGCGGACGACACGGAGGTCGTCCCTCCATGGAGGGTCGGGCTCCGTCCCGACCGGATTGGGTACATCATTTGCGGCGGCCGAGGGCGGCGGTGCGGGCGGCGCTTAAAACCATTGAGATGGCGTGGCGGCGGGTGCCGGCGGGGGAGCGTCCGCGGTTGGTGATCGCGCATTGTAGCACGGTGGACGAGATCGAGTGGGTGGGGCGGATGAAGCGGCTGGGGCACGACGTGTGGGCGGAGACGTGTCCGCATTATTTTCTGATGAACGAAGAGGATTATCTGCACGAGGGGTCCCGGTTGCAGGTGAATCCGCCGCTGCGGAGCGATGAAGATCGCGCGGCGATTTGGGAGGCGGTGAAGAACGGCGGCATCAATTTTGTGTCGACGGACCACGCGCCGCATTTGCCCAAGGAAAAGGCGGATCCGGTTGCGCCGCCATCGGGGATTGCGGGGATTGAATGGCTGGGGCCCATTCTGCTGACGATGGCGAAGCGGGGCGAGATTTCGTGGAAGCGATATTTGGAAATTGCGGGGCAGAATGCGGCGAGTTGCTATGGGATCGAGGGGCGTGGCGGGATTCGCGAGGGGGCGTGGGCGGATTTGGCATTTGTCGAGGCGATCAAGAAAACAAAGGGGCTGGACGAGACGGTTGTGACGCGGGCGGCGTGGCATCCGTACGCGAATTTCGATTTTTGCGCGCGCATCCGGGCGACGATGGTGAACGGGAAAGCGGCGTGGGTGGATGGCCGCGTGCGGCGTGGTGTGAAGGGCATGGAGGTGTGGGAATGAAATCTGGGAAAAAGGCGTTTATACAATTTCTGGTGGATAGCGGGTGCTTGAAGTTTGGGGACTTCCAACTGAAGTCGGGCGATCGCTCGCCGTTCTTTGTGAATTTGGGGCAGGCGGACAGCGGGGCGAAACTGGACGTGGTGGGGCGGGCGCTGGCGGAGGCATCGATGGCGGCGTTTCCGGAGGCGAATATGCTTTTTGGGCCGGCCTACAAGGGGATTGCGCTGGCCGTGGCGGCGGCTGCGTCGGCGTGGCGGCACCATGGAAAGGACTATCGGTTTTTCTATGATCGCAAGGAGGCGAAGACGCATGGCGAGCGGGGGGTGTTTGTCGGGCACTTGCCGGAGCCGGGCGAGGCGGTGGTGATGATCGACGACGTGCTGAGCGATGGCGGGACGAAGGTGGAGGCGATGAATGCGATCGAGGGGGCGTTCCGTACGCGGCCGGTGGGAATCGTGGTGGCGTTGGATCGGCGTCGCAGGGACAAGCCGTTGCCGCTGGGGTTGCCGCCGGTGGAGGCGGTGGTTCGGTTGCCGGATTTGATTGATTATTTGGCGGATGCGGGCGATGCGATTCACGGAGATGCGTTGCGGCGATTTTACGAAGGAGAATGAGCATGGCAGAAAAACAAGTTCGAATTATTCCGGCGCTGGACGTGCTGGATCTGGATGCGGCGCTGCGGCTGGTGTGCCGGGTGGCGGGGAGGCCGTCGGTCTATGGCTTCAAGTTGGGGTTTTCGCTGGGGCTGGGGGTTGGGTTGCCGGAGACGGTGCGGCGCATTCGCGAGTGGACGGACAAGCCGCTGATCTATGATCACCAGAAGGCGGCGACGGATATTCCGGACACGGGCGCGATGTTTGGCGATGTGATGAAGACGTCGGGGATCGACGAAGTGATTTTGTTTCCGCATACGGGGCCGCGCACGTTGGAGGCGTGGACGAGGGCGATGCAGGAGCGGGGGCTCAAGACGATCGTGGGCGCGGTGATGACGCATCCGGCGTATTTGGTTTCGGAGGGCGGGTTCATTGCGGATGCGGCGGCGGTTGCGATATATCGGCAGGCGGCGGGGCTGGGCGTGTCGGCGTTTGTGACGCCGTTGACCAAGCCGGAGCTGGTGGCACGGTTGGCGCAGGAGGTGCCGTTCACGGCGGAGCAGGAATTCTATTCGCCGGGGTTCGGGGCGCAGGGGGGAGATCCGGAGAAGTTTCCGGCGCTGAAGAAGCATTACGTGATCGTGGGGCGGTCGCTGTTTGCGGCGGAGGATCCGGTCCGGAAACTGGCTGAAATGGAAGAGATCCTCGGAGGTAGAGATTAGACAGGATTAACAGGATTGTTCAGGATTTACAGGATTGGAACATGGAACACCCGGATTGGAATTCTGTAAATCCTGTCAAAAAGGATTCAAATGAAAAAAGATCTGATATCGATTGACGACTTGAGGCTAGACGAAATTCTGGATTATCTGGAATTGGCGGCGAAGGTGGAGGCGATTCCCGATGCGGACAAGGCGGGGATGTTGCCGGGAAAAATTTTGGCGACGCTTTTCTTTGAGCCGAGTACGCGGACGCGGTTGAGCTTTGAGTCGGCGATGTGCCGCCTGGGGGGGCGGGTGATCGGATTTTCGGAGGCGGGGAATTCGTCGACGGCGAAGGGCGAGAGTTTTTCGGATACGATCCGGACGGTGGAGCAATATGCGGACATCATTGCAGTGCGGCATCCGAAGGAGGGAACGGCGCGGTTGGCTTCGGAGATTGCGAGCGTGCCGATCATCAACGGCGGCGACGGCGCGAACCAGCATCCGACGCAGACGCTGCTGGACCTGTATACGATCCGCAAGTTTTTTGGGAAAGTGGATGGGCTGAAGATTGCGCTGGTGGGGGACTTGAAGTATTCGCGAACGGTTCATTCTCTTTGCCGGGCCTTGCTGATGTTTGACTGCGTGTCGATGACGCTGGTTTCGCCGGAAAGCTTGCGATTGCCCGGATATTTGATGAAGGCGGCGGCGGGCAGCACGGCGACGTTTTGCGAGACGACGAGTTTGCCCGAGGCGATTGCGGGGTGCGATTTGATTTACATGACGCGCATCCAGAAGGAGCGGTTTCCCGACGTGGTGGACTACGAGAAGGTGAAAAATTCGTATTGCCTCGACGCGAAGATGCTGGAGGGGGTGTCGGAGCACGTGAAGGTGATGCATCCGTTGCCGAGGGTGAACGAGATTTCGCCGGACGTGGATGCGACGCCGCATGCGGGATATTTCGAGCAGGCGCGCAACGGGGCGATCATGCGGCAGGCGATCTTTCTGGATTTGTTAAATGCGCGAAAAAATTTGTGAACTGCGAATGAACGCGAATGGACACAAATGGAGAAGCGATGAAATGAGTAAGCAAAGGAAAAGGGCATGAGTCCGAACCAACAAATTTTGTTGATCCCGAAGATTGAGCGGGGGTTTGTAATTGACCACATTCCGGCGGGGTTGGGCATTCCGGTCATGGCGCTGATTGGCCGCTGGAGCGAACTGGAAGAGGCGGTGGTGACGCTGGGGCTGAACTACAAGAGTACGCGGATGGGGGGCAAAGATATGATCAAGTTGCAAGCGGAATCCATGCCGCCGCGCTTGCTTCAGATGCTGGCGTTGCTGAGTCCGGGCGTGACGATTAAACACATCGAGCATTTCGAGGTGATTGAAAAAGTGGTGGTTCAGGTGCCGGAGTTGTTCGACAATTTGGCGCGGTGCATCAATCCCAATTGCATTACGAACGTGGAGCCGCACGTGGCGACGCGATTCAAGCGGCTGGAATCGGGATCGCGGCATTTCAAGTGCGCGCATTGCGAACGGGTTTGCACGGTGGAAGAATTGTCGGGCCATTTGAAGGCATGAACCCGTTGGCCGTCCAATTTGCGGGAATCGCGCTGGAATCGCCGCTGGTGCTGGCGTCGGGGGTGTTGGGGACGACGGCGTCGTCGCTGCGGCGGGTGGCGGAAGCAGGTGCGGGGGCGGTGACGACGAAATCGTGCAGCCTGGATCCGCGCAAGGGACACGTGGCGCCGTGTATTTTGCCGTGGCGGGGAGGGATGCTCAATGCGGTGGGGCTTTCGAATCCGGGGATGGAGGGGGCGATGGCCGAAATCGCCGAGTACAAACGCGGATGCGCCGTGCCGTTGTTTGTTTCGATTTTTGCGGGAAGTCCGGAGGAATTCGGAAAACTGGCGAAGCGCATGGCGGAGGCGAAGCCGGATTTGATTGAAGTGAACGTGTCGTGTCCGAACGTGGAATCGGAGTTCGGGATTCCGTTTGCGGCGGATCCGGTGGCATGCGGGGCGGTGACGCGCGCGGTGAAGGAAAATGCGGGGGGCGTTCCGGTATCGATCAAGTTGTCTGTGCAATGCGCATCGATTGCGAAAATGGCGGAGGTGTGCCAGCAGAACGGCGCGGACGTGATTACGGCGATCAACACGGTGGGGCCGGGGATGTGGATTGATACGGGGGTGGGGCGTCCGGTGTTATCGAACAAGGTGGGCGGCGTTTCGGGGACGGCGATTTTGCCGATTGCGGTGCGGGCGGTGTACGAGATTCGCAAGGCGGTGGATTTGCCAATCATTGGGACGGGCGGAGTATCGTGCGCGGACGATGTGTTGCAGCTTGTGATGGCGGGGGCGGATGCGGTGGGGGTGGGGAGCGGGATTTACGAAGGAGGGGTTGAGCTGTTTGGAGAAATCAATCGGGGGCTGGCGGAGTGGTTGAAGGCGCGAGGAGTTGGGGCGATTGGGAAGGTGAGGGGAATGGCGCAGGGGACCGGAGAATCAATATCCAATATCCAATGTTCAATATTCAATGATCAAGGGAACAGCCGGGGGAGGGCATGAGAATCGACCTATCCAGTCACCAGATGAAGACGTTGCCGATTGTGGACGTGGTGGTTCATCACGAGGGGCTGAAGAGTTTTTTGTTCGAGCAAACGTTCGAAGTCGAGCCGGGGCAGTTTGTGATGGTGTGGATTCCGGGGTTGGACGAGAAGCCGTTTTCGGTGTCCGACGTGCGGGAGGGCATGATTGAGATTACGGTCAAGGCGTATGGGCCGTTTTCGCTGGCGATGATGGAATGCCGGGTTGGCGAAGCGATCGGTGTGCGTGGGCCGTTCGGGCGGGGGTTTCGTCCGCGCGGAAAGGGGCTTGTGGTGGGCGGGGGAATTGGCATTGCGCCGCTGCGCTATTTGGCCCATCGGTTCGATCGTGACGGCGTGGAGTTCAAGACGGTGCTGGGAGGGCGCACGGCGAACGAGCTGATTTTTGCTGACGATTTTGCGCGGATGGGCGCGCAGTTTGCGACGGACGATGGCAGTTTTGGTGAGAAGGGGTTAACGTTGCCGATGGTCGAGAAGCTGTGTGAGGAAGAATCTTTCGACGTGATTTATGGCTGTGGACCAGAGCCGATGTTGGTGGCGTTGAAGCAGCTCGCGGAGAAGGCGGGATGCGATTGCCAGCTCTCGCTGGAGCGGCACATGAAATGCGGGATTGGAATTTGCGGGAGTTGCTGCGTGGACGGCAGCGGAATTTGTATTTGTCGGGAGGGGCCGGTGCTGGACCGGGCGGAGCTGAACCGCGTGGCGGATTTTGGGATGCCGCACCGGGACGCGACGGGGGCAAGAAAATGAAGAGAGAAGGTTAGACAGGATTGCAGAAGTTACAGGAGGGGACAGGGGCGGGGAGAGAAAACAACGAAAGGCACGAAAAGCGCGAAAGGGGAAAAGAGGAGTTCGTTCGTAAGCATGCGAAAAAATCATTTCCCGGACGCTTACAAAAAAACAGCTGTCCGCCAGAGGCGGACAGCCGGGTTGCCGACAGGGCGGCGACTCGTAAGCGAACCGATTATTTGGCGGCTTCGAGGGCGGCGATTAGGGTGGGGGCCTGTTGGACGCCGACGAATTGCTTCACCACTTTGCCATCCTTGAGGACGACGAGGGTGGGGATGCTTTGGACGCCGAATTGAGCGGCAACCGAGCCGGCCTGATCGACGTTGACCTTGGCGATTTTGGCGCCTTCCACCTTGCCGACGACTTGCTCAAGGATCGGGCCTTGCATACGGCAGGGGCCGCACCAGGGGGCCCAGAAGTCCACCAGCACGACGCCGGTCTTGGCCTCGGTTGCAAAGTTTTTATCGTTCAGTTCCAGTATTCCAGCACTCATGGGTTGATTCCTTTCGTTCGTTGTTTTTTGTAATTGTTGAATGATTATCCATAGGAGGATGATCCCCGCGACGATGCCCCATTTCATTTGGAGCAGCATCCGGAGAGGCCGTCTTTCAGACCGAGTTTGCGAAGAATGGCCACTGCGGGGCAAATCCCGGTGAAGGCCGACTGGATGAGGTTCAGGCCAATGAAGGCGGTGAACAACAGCCACCACGGGCTGACATAATAGACGAGGGCAACCGAGATCAGAATCATGGTGCCGGCCATTATGCGTACTCCATTTTCAATGGTCATGGGCGTCTCCTGCTTTTGCGGGTTACGATTTTTTCAGGACGGTGGAGAGCACTTTCTCCTTGTCCAGTTTGCGCGAGCAGAAGAACCAATCTTGGCAGACCATGTCTTCCTTGCCGTCCATGCGATTCTTGGCGGCGCCGCAGGAGCCAGCGGGGCCGATGATGACATCATCGCCGGGACGCCAATCGGCAGGGGTGGCAATTCCGAAGGCGTCGGCCGCTTGCATGGCGATTAGCGCGCGATAGATTTCGTCGAAGTTGCGGCCGAGGCTGAGCGGGTAGTAGATCATGGCGCGGACGACGCCCTTGGGATCGATGTAGAACACGGCGCGGACGGCCTTGGTAGAAGCTTCGCCGGGTTGGATCATGCCATAGGCTTTGGCGACTTCCATGGTGATATCTTCGATGAGCGGGAAGTTGACTTCAACGTCTTTGTGGCCACGGTAGCTGATTTTTTCCTTGATGGTGCGGAGCCAGGCGATGTGGCTATAGAGGCCGTCGACGGAGAGGCCGACGAGCTTGCAGTTGGCTTCAGCGAATTGCTTTTCCATGGAGGCGAAGGTGATGAACTCCGTGGTGCAGACGGGGGTGAAGTCGGCGGGATGACTAAACAGAATGACCCAGCTTCCTTCGAACTGCTTGGGAAAATCGATTTCGCCTTGAGTCGTCACGGCCTTGAAGGCTGGGGCCTTGTCGCCAATGCGCGGGAGGGATGCGGGGGTTGGGTTGGTGGTTTCCATGGTATTCTCCTTGTTTGGGGTTGGGTTGGTTTTCGGTTGGACGGTTTTCCACGGTGTGGAAAAATTGAAGGCACTCCGGATCACCGTCCGGTGACAGCGAATGCGCCAATCATACCCCATACCAGCATGGATGTCCAAGGGCTGGCGGTGATGGGGCAGGTGCCGGTTTTGCAGCCGACGAAGCGATACATGGCATAACCGATGGCGGCACCGACGGCGGCACCGAGGATAGTCTTCAGAATGGGGTTCATGGGGTTCCTTCGGGTTGGGGGCTAGAACAGGGATTCTACGGGCAGGGCGAAGACGCGGAGTCCTTCTCCGTCGAGCAGAGTTTCGTGATATTGTTTCAACGCTTGAACGAGCTCTTCTTTTTTTGCAGAGGCGACGACGGTGAATACGAGTACGGATTTTCCGGGCCAGATGTGGGTGCCGAGGTGTTTGCCGGTTTTGCCCTCGCCGAGCACATTGGGAATCTCGCTATACGAATGTACTTGATGCTGGGTGATGAGGTCGCGGACTTCTTGTTGGCGATTTTCGGGACAGATGATCATCAGCATTTTCATGGGTCAGCCCTCCGTGACGGGTTTGTTTTTATAGATCAGGCCATAGGCAACGGGAACGACGATCAGGGTGAAGGCCGTGGAGACGAAGAGGCCGAAGATGATGGACCACGCCAAGCCGCTGAAGATAGGATCGAACGTGATGGGCCACGCGCCGAGCAACGTGGTTCCAGCGGTCAGGAAGATCGGGCGGAAGCGGGTGGCGCCGGCCTCGATGATGGCATCCTTGAGGGGTTGTCCACGGGCCACCGTGCTCCGGATGAAGTCAATGAGGATGATGGCGTTTCGTTGGACGATGCCTCCGAGGGCGATCATTCCAATCATGGCGGTGGCGGTGAAGAAGACGGGATCTGCAAAGCCGCCGACGGTTTGTCCGGTCAGGGAGTTCAGCAACCAGAAGCCCGGCATGATGCCGATCATGGTCAGAGGGATGGAGAGCATGATGATGATGGGCAAGAGGTAGGAGCCGGTTTCGTAGACAAGCAGAACATAGATGGCCAACAGAGCGGCGGAGAAGGCGATGCCGAGGTCGCGGAATACGTCGACGGTGATTTTCCATTCTCCTTCGCCTGTCCAGACGGCCTGAATGCCGGAGGGCAGGGGATTCTGTTTCAATTCAGCCTGAAGATCGAGAACGGCGTAGGCGGGGCCACGGCCGGCCATTTCGGCGGTGACATAGACGACGCGTTCCATGTTTTTGTGCATGATGGTTTGGTCGACCACGTCTTCTTCGAACGTGCCGAGTTCGCCGAGTTGGACGCTGTTGCCCATGCGGCCTTTGACGAGAAGGGTCTTGAGTCGTTCGGGATCGGATCGTTTTTCGCGGGTCATCCGCAGGACGACGGGAAGTTCGTTTTGTTCGCGCGGAGCGTGAACGGTGCCGGCATTCATGCCGCTGAGCGCGATGCGCAAGGTGTTGACCACGTCTTCGGTTGAGATGCCGTTGAGGCCGGCTTTCTCGCGATCCACGCGGAAGAAGAGTTTCTGTTGGTTGGCTTCGGCGGTATCATCGATATCTACGACGCCTTCCTCTTGGGCCATCTTGGATTTGAGCGTGGCGGCGGCGGCGACCAGCTCGCTATATTGTTGATCCGGGCGACCGTAGATTTCGGCGACGACGGTGGCCAACACGGGAGGGCCGGGGGGAACTTCGACGATCTTAATCAGCGAGCCGGTGCGGCGGCCGATTTCCTCGATGTCGTTGCGAAGGCGCAGGGCGATGGCGTGGCTACTCATTTCGCGCTGTTGGCGCGGGAGCAGGTTGATGCGCACATCCGCCAAGTTCGGGCCTTGGCGCATGTAGTAATGGCGCACAAGCCCGTTGAAATCCATGGGGGATCCTTCGCCGACGGTGGAGGTGAAGTTGACGACTTCGGGTACGGTTTGCAGATAGCGTTCGATTTCGCTGACGGCGGCATCGGTGCTTTCCAGCGTGGAGCCTTCGGGGAGATCCACGACGAGTTGCAATTCGTTTTTGTTGTCGAACGGTAACATTTTCAGCGGCACGCGTCCGGTCAGGGCCAACACGATGGAGAACACAAACAGACCTGCGACCACCAACATCAGAACCACGCTGCGACCGCGCGAGGAGACAAAGGGTTCAACCATGCTACGGTAGATGCGGTAGGTGCTGGTAGTTTTGACATCGTAGGCGGCCACTTCGGTTGCGGTGTCTTTGAGCAACTTGCTGGAGACCCACGGGGTGATGGCGAGGGCAACAAGCAACGAACTGAGCATGGTGAGCGGCACATTGAGCGCCATGGGCGCCATGTAGGGGCCCATCATGCCGCTGATGAAGAACATGGGAATGAAGGACACAATGATGGACAGCGTCGCCAACAAAATGGGGGGCATGACTTCTTCCATCGCCATGGCCACGGCCTGCAGGCGCGGAAACTTTTTCATGGAAAGGAAGCGTGAGATATTTTCGACACCGACGATGGGATTGTCGACCAAAAGCCCCAGCGCCAGAATCAGGGCGAAGAGGGTGACGCGGTTGATGGTATAGCCCAGCATGTAATTGAAGAGGAGCGTGAGCGAATAGGTGATGGGAATGGCGAGGCCGACAATGATGCCTTCGCGCCAGCCCATGGTGAGGGCGATGAGGCCGACCACGGTCAGGATGCCCATGGCCAGATTCATGACGAGGTCGTTGACTTTTTCGTTCGCCGTTTCACCATAGTTGCGGGTGATAGTGGCGGTTACGTCATCGGGAAGTACGGAGCCGCGCAATTCTTCCAGCATGCTTTCCACTTTGCGGGCCACCTGAACGGCGTTGCTGCCTTTTTTCTTGGCGACAGAAACGCTTACCGCTTGATTCACCTGACCGGGTTCGAGACCTCCGGCGGTTTCGATGGAAGAGGCGGGGCCGGCACCGAAGCGAGTATAGGAATTGAGCTCATCAGAGCCATCTTCGACGTTGGCCACATCGCGCAGATAGACGGGGCGGTTCTGGTGAACGCCAACCATCAGATTGCGGACCTCGTCCACATTTTGGAGGAAGGGGCCGGTTTCGACGATGACTTCGTGATTGGCTTGAGAAAAGGAGCCGCTCTCGGCTTGGGCATTGGACATTTTGAGGGCGCCGGCCACTTCCATGGGGGAGAGTCCATAGGCGGCGAGGCGTTCGGTGTCGAGATAGACATGTACGACACGCTTTTGTCCGCCGTGAATCGTGATGCGCGAACTGTCGGGAATGCCCTGCAATTTGTGCGAGACTTCTTCGGCGATGCGATACAACTCGTGTGTGCCGTGGGTGGCGCTGTGCAGGGTGACATTGACGATGGGCACATCGTCGATTTCGATGGGCTTGACGACCCATCCGGCAATACCGGGCGTTGTCTTGTCGAGGTTCTGGAAGATCTTGTTATAGATTTTGATCAGGCTGTCTTCGCGGTCCTCTCCGACAAAAAAGCGGACGGTGACCACAGAGAGGCCGGGTCGTGACATCGAATAGACATATTCGACGCCATCGATTTGATAGAGCATCTTTTCGAGGCGCGAGGATACGAGCTTTTCGACTTCTTCGGCGGAGCTACCGGGCGACATGACCATGATGTCGGCCAGCGGCACCACGATCTGGGGTTCTTCTTCGCGTGGGGTAATCATCAGGGCGGCCGCGCCGGCCACCAAGCTGATGAGAATCAGCAGGATAGAGAGGTTTCCTCGAAGGAACGCCTGCAAGATCGAGGAGGTGAAAGACTGTTTTTGTTCCATCATGGGATTATCCCTCCTGAATCGGGGTTACAAGAATCGTCTCTCCCGCTTGGAGGCCGGAGAGAATTTCAATGCGGTCGCTGTGGGTGGGGCCGGTTTTCACCAGATGGCGAATCGCGCGGTTGTCGCGGACGACCTGCACGAAGGAAAGTTGTCCGAGACGAATCACGGCGGAGGCAGGGACAAAAATGGACTCACGCGGTTCTGCCTCCACCCACAGGCGCCCGAAGGTGCCGGGCAGGACGTTGCCTTCGACGCCATCAAGGTGCACTTTGACCAGTTGGGTCCGGCTGGCGGCATCCACTTCGCTCACGATTTCTGTCACGCGTCCTTGAAGAGTGCGCGCGGGGCGTTCGAGTGACACTTCGACGGCCTGATTCAGCGCAAGCCGATCAATGAGGCGAACGGGGACGGGTACTTCGATTCTCATGCGAAGGGGATCGTAGACGGCCAATAGCAACATGCCGGGATTGGCCAGATCGCCCGCTTGGATGCGGCGTTCGGTGACGATGCCATCGATGGGGGAGACGACCTGCGCATAGGTTAGCATCACTTTGACTTGTTCCACTTGCGCGCTGGCGGCGGCAAACATGGATTCGGCGGCCGTCAAGGCCTGCTGTGTCGTGGCTTCTTTTTCGAAGAGTTGTTTGGCGCGGTCATATTCCGTTTTGGCTTGGTTCAGTTGCGCCTCGGCGGCGGCGAGCTGCTGGCGGATGTCGCGGTCATCCAACGTCACCAGCACTTGACCTTTTTTCACGCGGTCGCCAGCGGATGCGAAGATTTCGCTGACATAGGCCGGGATGCGGGCGCTGAGATTAATTTTTTCTTCCGAGGCTGTGTTTCCGACCACTTCGACGCGTGAAGGAATCGTCTCGGCTTTCACTTCGATCGTGGCGGCATTGGCAGGAAGGACGATTCCGGCTTGATGATCCAAGACTCCCGGTTTGGTTTTGGAAGTCAGAAATCCTCCCGACCATGCCACGACCACCGCAAGGCCGATGATGCCGCTGAAGAGCTTCAGATTCTTTTTAAGGTTGATGGTGAATTTGTTCATGTGGTTTCTCCGGTTGTGGGTTCTACATTAGTGGACCAGCTCGCCTCGGGCGCGCTGGAGATTGGACAAAGCGGTGAGATAGTCGTATTGGGCGGCTACGTTGCGGGTTTGCATGGCGGTCACGCCCACTTGCGTTTGCAGAAGAATGGAAATATCGGCGGCCCCTTGCTCGTATTGTTCGCGGATGATGCGCTGGGCTTCCTGCGCGCTTTCGAGGCTCCGGCGTGTGACATCCAGCCGCTCCCAGGAATCGCGCATTCCCAAAAAGGCTTGTGTGAGGTCGAGCTTGAGATTCAGGCGGGCCTTTTGCTCGTCGGCCATGGCGGCGTCGAGTTCGGCTTGAGCGGCTTGGACGGCGGCGCGGGTGCGAGCGCCATCGAAAATATTGATTTCAGCGGCGACGCCGACCATGTAGCTGTTCTCGAAATCGCTGGCATTACCGCTGTCTTCGTCGAAGGAGCCGAACGCGCTGACGGTGGGGGCATAGCCGCCTTTGGCTTTCTTCACATCTTGTTCCTTGATTTGGCGCATGAGGCGGACGGCCCGCCATTCGGGGCGATTTTCGAAGGCATCGGGATTCGTGCATTCAGGGGGGGGGGCGTTCAGGGAAGTGGCATCGGGCGATTCGATATTGTCGAGCGTGACGAGGTCGTCGCCGATGCCCGCATTCAGAGCGGCCACGGCCAGTTGCGCGCCGTTGCGAACCTTGATGAGGTCTTCGCGCGCCTGCGCCAATTGGGTTTCGAGATTGAGGACATCGGTGCGGACGGAGCTGCCTGCCTTGAAGCGCTCCTGAGAAATGCGCAGACTTTCCTCGATGCTGGCCACGGATTGGGCCTGAACATCAGAAAACGCCTTGGCCTGCAGGACGCCATAGAAGCCGCGAGTGACCTCGTGAATGAGTTGGTTGCGCGCGGCGGCTAGACCTTCGGCGCTGGCTTGCGCGCCGTACTGCGCCATGTGTTTTCCGGCGTCGCGTTGCCGATCAAAGAGACGCCACTGGGCGGTGAGGCTTCCGCGCAGGTTATCGGTGTCGTCGGGCTCATTCGGATTAAATGCGGGGTCCATCATATTCAGGGTGCGCTGATTGAGGGTCATCATGAACGCCTGCGGAGGATTGTCGCTACGGGCATAGGTGGCCGAAAGGCCGATCGACGGATAATAGTAGGATTTTGCCTGCCGAAGCATGGCCTGTGCGGAATCGATGCGGCTTTCGGCGGCTTGGAGCGTCGGGCTGTTTTCGAGGGCGGCCCGGATGGACTCGTCCAGCGTGACGGCTTGGGCGGCGGTGCCGACCAGAAGAAGGGCGGCCAGCAGATGGGGTATTTTGTTTTTCATATTTTTGCTCCGTGTTTGGCTCTCATACAGTTCAAAATGGTGAGGGATCGACGGTCGCCGAGGCGGTACCAGATTTCTTTGCCGCGGCGGTCGCATTCCACCAGATTCATGCGGCGCATTTGCTTCAGATGGTTCGACGTCACCGCCTGAGGCAGATTCAGTTTTTCCACGAGTAGGTGGACGGGAGCGGATTCCGCCGATTCCAGCAGATCGATGATTTTGAGGCGATACGGGTGGGCGAGGAGCTTGAGCACCTTGGCCATTCGCGCCAAATCGGCGATCGATAAATCTTGGGGGCAGGGTTGGTCCTTCAATTTCATGACGCCAACATATATCGTAATTAAAATATGTCAACAATGGAATATGTAAAATTTATTCCGCTTTCGCCGGAAGCCGATGGAAGGAGAAGAACGGTTCGTTGCCAAAGAAGCCGGGATCGTGCTGTTGAGCGCGCACAAAAGCCTCCAACTCCTCGGTGGGCGGCAGCAGAATGAAGCCCTTGTCTTTGCCGCTGTCGGGGAGGACCGCGACCTTGGATTTCTCGGCGCGTTCGGCGAAGGAGTCGAGATCGATGGCAAAGAGAAAAAGGGAATCGCCTTCGATCACGGCCTTGTAGAGAAGGTGACCGGGAAGCGTTGCAAATGCGCCCAGATCCGTGCGGTTTTCGGGGGCGACGTGCAACAGTAGCGTGTCGTCGATGCGGTGCACCGAGGCGGAAAAACGGCTGATGTCTTGGCCCTCCTGCACCATCAGGACATCATAGTTTGTTGTGGAGTTGAAATTGAAAAAAGCGATGCTTTCCTTTTCCACATCTTGCCACGCGCCCGCGATCGACGGATCGGCCACGCGAGTTTCTTCAGAAAGCCACGGATAGAGCGAACGGACGAGGCATCCGCACCCGAACAAACACATTCCCAACAGAACGAGGACCGAACCGACCGACCGTTTCATGCGCGCCTCCTAGAATAAGATGACAACTGCTACGACGCATCATCGTACGGAGTTTTCCACCGTGTGGAAACATTTTTTCCATTGTGTGGAAAAATCGCAAAATAGTTTTCCATTGCGTGGAAAACGTGAGCTATCACAGTTAATTAATTGTGATAGCTTCAGATGGCGGGTGGCAAAAAAAACGCGCCGCAGAGAGTTCTGCGGCGCGTGGCTCCATCCGGGGGGAGGGTGGATTAGCCGTTCTTGGCCTTGAAGTCGGCCATATGGGCGACGAGGGCATCAATGGCTTCTATGGGGCAGGCGTTGTAGATGCTGGCGCGGCAGCCGCCGACATCGCGGTGACCCTTCAATCCAATCATCTTCAGGGCTGTGGCTTCCTTGATAAATTTCTCTTCGTGGGCTTCGCTGGGGAGGCGCCAGGTGACGTTCATGGTGGAACGGAAGGCGTTGACGGCGCTCCCGCGGTAGTAGCCGCCGGAGTTGTCGATCGCGGCGTAGAGTTTGTCGGCCTTGGCCTGATTGATCTTCTCCATTCCGGCGGCGCCGCCCTTGGCGAGGAGCCAGCGGGAGACGAGCATCAGGATGTAGATGCCGAAGGTGGGGGGGGTGTTGTAGAGGGAGTTTTCTTTCGCGTGGGTGCGGTATTGCAACATCGTGGCCATGGCGGCAGGTGCGCGTTCAATCAGATCCTTGCGGATCACGACGAGGGTCAGGCCGGAGGGACCGAGGTTTTTCTGTGCGCCGGCATAGATCAGGCCGAATTGCTTGATGTCGATGGGGCGGCAGAGAATGTCGCTGGACATGTCGGCGATGAGGGGGGCTTCCGTGTTGGGGAAGGACTGCATTTGCGTGCCGGCGATGGTTTCATTGGAGGTCACGTGGACATAGGCGGCGCCTTTGGTGTAGTTCAAGGCGGAGTAGTCCGGCATGTTGGTGGGGATTTCCTTGGAGGTATCGGCGATGATGTTGACGCCACCGACCTTCTTGGCTTCCTTGATGGCCTTGGAGGCCCAGGCGCCGGAGTTGACATAGTCGGCGACTTGGCCCGCGCCGAGGAGGTTCATGGGGATCATGGAAAACTGGAGGCTGGCGCCGCCTTGGAGGAAGAGGACTTGGTAGTCATCTGTCAGGCCGAGAAGTTTGCCCATGTTGGCGACGGCTTCGGCGTGGACGGCGTCGTAGGCTTTGCCGCGATGGCTGTGTTCCATGATGGACATGCCTGTGCCGTTGAAATCGGTCAATTCCTTTTGGGCAATCTCGAGGACCTCGAGGGGGAGGGCGGCGGGACCTGCGTTGAAGTTGAATGCTCGGCTCATGAATGATTCCTTCCGTTGGAGTTCTTCTTATTTGTTACATTGAGTGGGCATCATAGACGTCTGATTGGGTAAAAATCAATCAGAACCCAACCGTCTGAACTTTTGAACTCCATGCTTGCGGGGGCATGGGAAGCGGGGTAGCATCGCTCCCAGTTTGTTCGGGAAAGAGTAGGACTTTGCGACGGACGGTTGCATGCATTGGGGAGGGAACCAGCGGATCGGGAGGGGGTGGTTTCGGATTGCAACCGCGGCAGAAGTCGTCCCGGGACAACGACAAGAAAAAGAAGGATGAACATTCGGATGAAGTTCATTGAGACGATCAAATCGTTCTTCGCTCCGGCAGGCGATGCGCCACGCCGGAATTCACGCACGTATGTGGTGGATGGAGCACGATTGGTGGATGAGAAGACGGGTCGGCGCATGGCGCCTCGAGAGCAGATTCAGATGCTACATGCGTTGGCGCGAGTGGCCAAGCAGGAAGCTCTCGAGATTCAGGTGGTGTTCGAAAGCGAACGCCCGTTGCGCGAGGTGGAGAACGGCGGAGAATTCAACGGCTTGAAGGTGTTCTTCGAGTCCGATACCGAGCAACTGGTGGCTACGGCCATGAAGCTGTGCCGCCAGAACAATGGCATGCTCGTGAGTTCGGGTGTGACGATGGAAAGCCGCGCGACGGAAGCGGGCATTCCGGTGTTGTGCAGTAGTACGTTCCGCAAGGCGTTTCTACAGGGCGGGATGCCGGGCGGAGATCGCGGGGAGCGTGGAGACCGTGGCGAGCGCGGTGGTCATGGTGGCGGCGACCGTCGCGACCGTGGTCCTCGTCGTGAGCGGGGTCCGCGTCGCGACCGGAACGATCGCGGTGGCGAGCGGGGTGGCCAAGGCGGTGGAAATCGTCCGCCGCGCGAAGACGGTCCGTCGCAGCAAGCCCAATCAGAGGGTAGCGGCGAATCGCAATCCTCCTCGGAAGGTTCTTCCGAGGGCGGTGATAGCAAGGATGCTGTACGCAACCTGATTGACTTGGTGGAATAAGCTCCCCCGTTGCGATGAAGGCCGAGGCGAAAGCCGCGGCCTTTTTTTATGGGCATGGGCTGACCCTAGGCGGCCGACGGGGTCCATCCGACATCAACAGCTATCGGTGGGGGCGAAGTGTTTTATCGGTGGAATGGGGAGTGGAGAGGAAGTGCTGGTAGCCGCCGGGGCGAAGGGGGACGGGGGTGCCATCGGGCAACTGAAGGATGCGTTGGGAAGGGGAAGACAGAATGGTGCCGATGCAGGTGGCGGGGAGGGCGGGAAATTTCTTTTTCCAAGCGGCTTCGAAACGGGTGCGATTTTTTGGGGAGAGGGTGAAGAGGAGTTCAAAGTCTTCGCCATCGGAGAGGGCGTGGTGAAGGGGGTGGGCGGTTTTGCGTGCGGCGCGGCTGAGAGGGATGGCGGCGGCATGGAGGTGGGCGCCGCGCTTGGAGGCGTCGAGCAAGCGGGGAAGGTCGGCGGCCAGGCCATCGGAAAGATCCATCATGGAGGTGGCAAAATGATGGGAGGAGAGAAAGCGGCCGGCTTCGAGGCGGGGTTCAAAGAGCAGATGGTGGCGATTGCCGGGGAGATAGGAAGCGCCGAGGGTTCCGGTGACATAGATGAGGTCGCCGGTTTTTGCGCTGGACCGAAGCACAGCGGTGTTGCGGGGAATGCGTCCTACGCCGGTGATATGAAGTTCGAGTGTGTCGCCCTCGGCGGTATCGCCGCCGAGAATGCCGAGATTCCATTGGCGTGCGGCGGCGATCATGCCGTCGTAGAGGCCCCGGATGCGAGAGAGGGGGGTGGTGGCGGGAGCGACGAGATCGATGAGAATCCAGAGGGGCGTTCCGCCCATGGCGGCGATGTCGGAAACGGAGCGGGCAATGGCTTTGCGTCCGACGAGGCGGGCGGGTGTGGAGGGTAGAAAATGGCGGCGCTCGATGACGGGGTCGGTGGTGAAGAGCCAATCGTCGGGTGAGCCTTTCACGCGGACGACGGCGCAATCGTCGCCGGGGCCCACGAGGGTGTCGGGACGTTGGGGCAGGCGCGGGAGGATGCTGCGAAGGAGTTGGTTTTCGCCGATTTCGCGCAGAGTTTTCATGGAAAGGGGAATAGGCTGAAGGCTGTTAGGTTAAAGATGATTCGAATGGGTAATTTCTTATCTGAACTGACAGCCTATTTTCCTTCAGCCTAAAAGCCTATTTCGTCCAGCGGGCATAGATGGAGAGGGGGAGGAGGCGGGAGGGGGAGGAGGAGTGGGGGAGGGCGAGTTCGCCGACATCGATGTGGCCGCCGTAGGGTTTCATGAGATCGGAGAGCAGGTTGTGAAGCATGAGGGAGGAGGCTTCGATGTTGTAGGTGGTGAGGAGGAGGAGGCGGGGTTTTTCGGTGAGGGCTTCGCGGCAGAGTTCCAGCAACTCGGGGAGTTGGCGTTCGACTTTCCAGACGTTGCCATCGGGGCCGCGTCCGAAGGCGGGGGGGTCGAGGAGAATGCCGTCGTAGCGGGAGCCGCGTTTGATTTCGCGGCGAACATATTTGAGGGCGTCTTCGACGATCCAGCGGATGGGTTTTGTGTCCAGATGGGAGGCAATTTGGTTGTCGCGGGCCCAGGCGGTGGCGGGTTTGGAGGCGTCCACGTGGGTGGGTTCCCAGCCGGCTTCGGCGGCGACGAGGGTGGCGGCGCCGGTATAGCCGAAGAGATTGAGAAGCCGTGCGCCGGGGGTGGCGGATTGTTGGATGGCGTGCCAATGGGGAGACTGTTCGGGGAACACGCCGAGATGTTTGCTGGTGTCGGAGATGCGGGCAAGAAAGGTGAGGGTGCCGAAGCGGAGTTTCCATTCGCGGGGGCAACCGGGGCGCAATTCCCAGCCGGTGTCTTCGTCGTGGACGGCTTGGGCGCGATCCCATTCGGTGGAAGGCAGGCGGGGTTCCCACCAGGCCTTGGGTTCGCCGCGAATGACGGTGACGGGGCCAAAGCGCTCGAGTTTGAAGCGGCGGCCAGAGTCGAGCAATTCGTAGTCGGGGAAGCCTCCGAGGGAGGTTTGGATGGAAGGAGCGTTATTCATCGTCAAGGGTGCCGGTGGTGTTGAACGATGGGCGGCAGATGCCCCGCTTGGCGTTTGCCAGAAAATCGGCAAATTCGGTGGCGAAGGGGTTCCCGGTTTCGGTGCGTAGTCGTGCTTCGGCCTGAGAGGTGTTGAGTCCTGAGCGATAAATGAGATTGAACGCCTGTTTGATTTGGGCGCGGGCCTCGGCGTTGAATCCGGAGCGGCGCAAGCCGATGGTGTTGAGACCGGCGACGAGACTGGCACCCGATGTGGGGGTGATGCAAAAGGGCGGCAGATCCTTGGTGGCGATGTGGGAAGCGCCGACCATGGCGAGACGCCCGATGTGGCAGAATTGGTGCACACCGGAATTGCCACCGAAGAAGCAACGTTCGCCGACGGTGACATAGCCAGCCAGCAAGGTGCCATTGGCGAGGATGACGTGGTTGCCGACCTCGGTGTTGTGGGCGGCGTGAGAGTTGGCCATCATGAAGACGTGGTGGCCGATTCGCGTGGTGGTGTTGGGCTTGGTGCCGCGGTGAACGGTGACGCCTTCGCGGAAAACGCAATCGTCGCCGATGACGACATAGGAGGGTTCATCGTTTTTGAAGGACAAATCTTGAGGCAGGTCGCCGAGGACGGCACCCGAGTGCACTTTGCAACGCGCGCCGAGGGTGGTGTGATCCAGCACAACGGTATGGGGGGCGAGGATACAGCCATCGCCGATACGCGCGGTGGAGGCGACAAAGGCGAAGGGGCCAATTTCGACTTGGGTGCCGAGTTCAGCGCCGGGGGAAACGATAGCGGTGGGATGAATCATGAATACACTCTCCTAAACACATGGATGGATTCTATCGCAGAAAGAGGGGAGGCGGCAATCCGAACATTTACAGGCCAGGCGGAAACGAGTATGAAGAGAGAAGTAGGCGGTATCTACAGGCAAGGAGCAGACCATGATTCGAATGATGGTGGTGGTGCAGACGGCCCTTTCGCTGGGGATGGGCGAGCAAGTATTTTTGACGGGCTCCTCAGGCGAGTTGGGGCGCTGGAATCCGGTGGCGGTTCCGATGACGCGCACGGATGACCATCGATGGGAAGCGGTGCTGATGCTGCGTTCGGATGAGTCGATGGAGTTCAAAGTGACGCGTGGAACGTGGGCTTCGGAGGAAGTGGATGCGCAGGGGCGGGTGGTGGCGAATCGGCGGTTGGTGCCGGTGGATCAGGGAAAACTGGAGATTCGCGTAGAGGGCTGGAAAGATGGGGCGGTGACGGAGAGGAAGCCAACGATCACGGGGGATTATCAGGTTTTGAAGAAAGTGCATTCCAAATTTTTGGAGCAGGATCGGGATGTGGTGGTGTGGTTTCCGCCGGGATATTCGGTGCGGGCTACGCAGCGATATCCGGTTTTGTATATGCACGACGGGCGGCAGGTGTTTGATCCGGGAACGTCCACATGGGGAAAAGATTGGCAGGTGGACGAGTTGGCGCAGAATATGATTTTGAATGGCGAATTGGAGCCGTTCATGGTGGTGGCGGTGGATTGTACGGATGCGCGTTTTGACGAATATTCACCGTCTCGGAAAGGGGATGACTACTTGAGATTCTTGATGGAGGAGCTCAAGCCGAAGGTGGATGCGACGTGGCGGACGGATCCGGGGCGGACGGCGATAGCCGGTTCCAGCATGGGCGGGTTGATTTCGTTCTATGCGGCGTGGAAATATCCGCAGGTGTTTTCGGGTGCGGCCTGTTTATCGCCGGCCTTCATGGAGAAGTATGGGCATGAATGTTTCCGCATGGTGGAGGCGGATCGGGGGCATTTGCCGGAGTTGAAACTGTTTCTTTCATGCGGGGGGGCGGGCGAACTGGAAGGAAAGTTATTGGAGGGGACGTTGAAGATGGCGGATTTGTTGCGTAACGTGGGATTTCCGGATCGGAACATGAGCGTGCGCATTGAGAGCTGGGCGGAACATAACGAAGAGGCGTGGGCCCGGATGACGCCGCATTGGATGAGGTTTTTGTATGGGCGATCCCAGCGGGGCGGGGCTGTTCAACCCTGAGAATCTGAACTCATGAAACGAGAAGGAAGGGTTCGCAGGAAAACAGGAAAGACAGGAAAACAAGTCGGGCTCGACAGCGATCTTCGTGAGGAAAAGAAGGAAAAGGCAACATGAGCAGGTGGGTTGGAAGTTGGATGTGGGCTGTGCTGGTTGTGGCGGTGGGAACGTGCTGGGCCGGGTCGCGTGTGGTGGATCATCGCGATGTGGATATCACGAGGCTGACGGAAGCGCAGATCCAGCGGGCGAAGGACAGGTTGCATATTGCGTATGGGCATACGTCGCACGGAAGCCAATTGACCGATGGCATGTCGGGACTGGTGGGATTCGCTAACGGGGGGGGAAAGGGGTTGAACCTGCCGGAAAACATGTTTGCGTGGAATTACGGGGGGCACGAAGGGGCGTTGGATTTGCGCGACGGTGTGCTGTGCAATGATGTGGGCTATTATCCGGATTGGGTGGTTTGCACGAGCAATTATTTGAATGATCCGGAGAATGCGGATGTGAACGTGGTCATCTGGTCGTGGTGCGGGCAGATGGACGACAAGTATGCGGGGGGCACGTTGACGAATGAATATCTGGCGCCGATGGCGGCGTTCGAGCGTGAGTATCCGAACGTGACCTTCGTCTATATGACGGGGCATGTGGATATTTGGGATGATGCCAACAACAAGGCTGCATGTGAGGTCATTCGCGAGTGGTGTTCGGTGAGCAACCGGGTGCTGTATGATTTTAACGACATTGAGCATTACAATCCGGATGGAACGTATTTTGAATTTGTGGGAGATGGTTGTGCGATTTATGAAGGTGCGGGCGGAACGGAAATCGGCAACTGGGCTACAGAATGGCAAGCGGCGCATACGGAGGGGATCGATTGGTATACGTGCGGGTCGGAGCACAGCCAGCCGCTGAATGCGAATCAGAAAGCCTTTGCGGCGTGGGCACTTTGGTGCCAGCTCGCAGCGGATTTGGACCGAGATGATCTGGCGGACGAATGGGAGGAACGGCACGGTGGAATTCAGTTGTTCGGGAACGGGACAAACGACTTTGATGAGGATGGCGTGACGGATTGGGAGGAGTATGTGATGGACAGTGCGCCGACAAATCACGGAGCGCGTTTTGGAATTGCGGGGCTTGCGGCGACGAATGCTGGAACGGTGGAATTTGCGTCGTCGACGGGCCGGGTGTATTCGCTTCGGGCGTATGACAATTTGGTTGAGGGGGGGTGGATTTCGGTCACCAGCCGTCCGGGAACGGGGGCGACGATGAGCTTGACGGACACGAATTCAAGTTCGGTGTGTCGTGCGTATGGCGTGGCGGTTTCGCTACAAGAATGATTAGGGAAGGATGAGAACGGGGATGCCTGTTTTCACGGCGCGGACAAGTTTCAGGGCATCCCAATTCGTCATGCGAAAGCAACCGTGGGATTCGGTTCGGCTGATATCTTCCGGGGAGGGTGTTCCGTGGATGCCGTAGCCGGGGCGGTCGAGGCCGATCCAAGCCATTCCAACGGGATTGTTGGGGCCGGGGGGGATTCTTAATTTTTTGCCGATGGCGGCGGCTTTGGGGTCTTCGGCAAAGAGGGCGGGATCGAAGGTATAATCGGGGTTTTCGGCCCAGACGACCACATGAAGAGTTTCGCCGACGGGTCGCTTGGTTTTGTCGGCGGCGATGGAACAAGGGAACTGGGCGATGAGAACGTCTTTCTCGTCGTAGGCGCTGAGTAATTTTTGTTCGAGGCGAATTTCGATTTTGGATAGCGAGGGAAGGGGCGGGGATTTGATGGCGGGGCCGAGGACGGGGGTTCCGGCGGGCGGGTTGGGCCAGACGACGGTGGGATTCATGCGGCGGAGGGTGGCGCGATAGACGTGGAATTTTTCGGCCAAGAGTTCCTCGATGGTGGAATAGCCCATTCGTTCTTGCTGGGAGCGTTCGAGCCAAGAGGTAGGAATGGGAGAGAGGGAGGCGTGGTCGCTATCGGTGACGGTATAGGTGGTGAGGATGTCGTTGGTGTTGCCGAGGGTGGCGATGATGGAATCATCGATTTTGCCCGTGGGGGGGAGTCCATTTTTCTTTTGCCATGCGGCGAGGGCTTTTTCGCTTTTTAGGCCCCAGCGACCATCGATCCCGCCCGTTGAAAAGTTCTCGCGATCGAGGCGCGTTTGAATGGCGAAGGCCACATCGATGAGGATCTTTGGCTGGACGGGGATCGGTTCGACGGGATGAGGAGGAAGAGGGGTGGCGATGACGGGAGGAGGCGGGGAAGGGAGGGGGCGGGGCATCGGGGAAGAGGGTTCGATGGGCACATACACGCAACCGACCAGAAGGTGGAGGGGGAGAATCGTAGCGGAACAAAAACGAATTGTGGAAAACCATCTCATGGGGAAAAATATGATGGACACGTTGCGGGATGACAATCGCAAAGCGGTGCCTTCAAGCAAAACATGCAACACCTCATAAAGGAAGGATGGGGGGGCAGGATGGTTTTGGGGATTGATTGTCGCAGAGGGACAGAGTGAAAAGTTAAAATATGGTTAATATGGTTATTGTCTATTGATTGTCGCTTCCTTCCAGTGGATATTCAAAAGGTTGTCAAAAATAAGTACTTTTTTTGACAATCCGGGTGATTTCATCTGAAAAGGCGGATTATATGACGGTTCAAAAAGCGGGAAGCTCGTTGCAAGCCTTCTGGTTGTTTTCGTTTTTGCTACTGGTGGCAGGACTGTCTGAAGGTCAGGCGCAACAAGTGGGTTTGACGGTGACGGGGCCGGCGCGGGCGGCGAACTGCGAGCGAGTGCTCGTGACGAATCGGTTCGTCAACAACGGGGCGACGGTGTCGGGGCTGTGGATCACCAATAGCCTGCCAGCGGCGAACTATGCCTACGTGCCGGGCTTTTCCACGGTGACGTTGCCGAACGGGGCGGTGTTGACGGGGACGAATGCCGAGCCGGTCGTCAACAACAACTCGACGAATCTGGTGTGGGATTTCACCAACGTGGTGTCGGCGTCGACAGTGACTAATTTATTGATTACGGAAGTGTTCTACAAGACCGTCAAAAACATCGACCAATGGATTGAAATCTATAATCCCACGACCAACTCCGTGGTGGCGAATGGGTGGTCGCTGATGGATGCGGCGCCGGGGCAGGTGGATGCGCTGCCGACGTTCACGATTGCGCCGGGCGAATTCGTGATTGTGGCGGGGAGTGCGACGGAATTTTTGGATGATCATCCCGGATATGTGGGGCAGGTGCTGGAAGTGGCGGATTTTGCGATTGGATCGGGGCTGAACAGTTTTGGTGACGGCGTCATTTTGCGCAATGCGGCGACTGCCACGGTGGATGCGGTGTCGTACGGGGCTTCGACGGCGGCATTCAGTCCGTCCGTGCCGACGGTGGCGGCGGGGCATTCGATCGAGCGAAGTCCGGCGAACAACGACACAAACACGCGCAACGACTGGGTGGGGCAGGCGACGCCGAATCCGGGAACGGGAAATCTGCCGGTGGGCATGCAGAGCGGAGATGCCATTCGGATCGTGTATGCATTGGAAATCGATTGCGGAGCGGTGGGCGGCCAGATTTTCAGCCGCGCAGGCTTTGAACAGCCGCCGGGAACGCCCCGGACGGCGTCGGGTTCCCTGTTCCTGACGGTGAACGAGCCGGATTTGGTGGTGACGAAAAATCCGATCATGCAGTCGGCGGGCTTCGGGGACACGGTGACGTGGACGGTGCGGGTGGAAAATGCGGGGTTTGGCGGTGCGCCCAACGTGGTGGCGCTGGATCGGATTGGTCCGGGCTTTGTGTTTACGGGATTCAGCGTGCCGCCAACGACGTCGACGGCGTCGAACGCGACGTGGGATGCGACGGCGATTTTGGCCTTCACGAACTTGGCGGCGGGAGCCACGGTGGATATCGTGGTGACGGCGCAGGTGACGTCGTGCGCGGGGTTGTACAACCGGGCGGATGCGCAATGGGGCTGCGGCGATTTGCAGGTGCTGGCGAATGAGACGTGCGAGGATACGTCGCTGATCAACGAAACGGCGACGGCGGGCATCCAGTTCATCGACCGCTATCCGAGCCTGAGCGGATCTATTTCGCCGGAGCCGATTGCGGTGTCGTATTGCAACGGCGCGGAAGTGACGCTGTATTTGACGAATGCGACGGGCGCCGAGATCGGCTATGCCGAGAACCTGAAAATTTGGCCTTATTTGCCTGTGGGTTGGGAGGTGACGGGCGTTCCGATGAGCGGTGGGTATATCGTGCTCGACCATTTGCCGCCGGCCACCAGCACGAGCGTGACGTTCACGGTGGAGGCTGGCGGAGAGTGCCCGATCTCGCTGGAAGACGAGTGGGCAATGTTTTTGCCTAGCTATTCGGATGGGTGCAGCAACCTATTTTACAGTCCGTTGCTGTACACGGAGGCCACGGTGGGGGCTGAGCCGTTGGCCAGCATCACGAAGTTCGTGCCGGCGAGCGTGTCGGGCGACGCGGGTTCGTTCCCGGTGCGGATTGAATTGGCTTACACGAATTTTGCGGGCGGGGAGTCGATTACGGTGCGAGATTTGTTCCCCGTGCATACGAATCTGAGCGTGGCCAACGTTTCGGCGGGCGGATCGCTGACAAGCAACCGGGTGACCTGGACGCTGGTTCCGGGGGCCGGCAGCGGCGTGGTGACGGCCTCGTTCGACATGGTGTTCGGGACGCCGTGCGGTGGGCCCAGCGGGTTGCGCTACAATACGCTGTTGGCGACCAATTACATGGATTGCCAAGGATGTGTGCGGGCAGTGGCCGGCGACGGCGCGCAGTTCCCCATCCGTTTCTATTATGGAACGGGCTGCACGGATCCCGGATTGACGGGCGGATGCAGTTTTGTAAGCGCCAAAGACGTGTATCCTGCGCTGGTGGAGGCGTGCGCGCCTGCTTTGATGACGCATGCGTTCCAGGCGTTTAGCGGCACGCTGAGCGATTGGACGGGCGTGCAATTTACGGCCAATTTGGCGGGAGGCGCCGGGACGGTGACGTCCACCAACGACGTCGAAGTCTGGATTGACGGTTCGAACGTGACGAGCTTTGTGGCGATCACCCAAGAAACGCCGAGTTTGGTGTTGGATCTGTCGGGGCTGAACGGATCTGCCTTCCCAAGCGTGAGCAACGTGGTCACGAACCTCGTGGTGGTGTATCCGGTCAGCGTTGAAACGCCGGGGACCTACATGGACTCGTCGGCGCTGACGCTTGGCGCTTGCGGGACCTCGCGCGACGAAGCCAGTTGGAACGTGGGCGGCAGCCGGATGGAGATCGCTCTCCAGTCGCCGGAATTCGCGTCGTCGTGCGGACCTTCCTATGGGGAGATTGATTTGAAGATGTTGGAGAGTCCCGTGAACGTTGCGGGGCCCAAGGCGCTGTTCCCCGCCTACGACGTGGAAGTGACGCTGGATTTGGATCACGACGGGGATTTGTTTGCGGGATACGAGTACGTGGCGGGTTCCACGGTGTTCAGCAATGTGGTCACGTTGGCGGGGGCGCCGATGGTCGGTTTCGACCCGGCCATCTCCAGCAACCGATTGACGTGGGATCTGGGCGATCTGCGCACGAACGAGACCATGTCGATTCGGTATCGGCTGAGGTCGTTGTGCGATTCCGACACGAATGGATTATCGCGGGCCGAGCTGTTGTACAACTCCCTTTGCGGCGATGGAACGGTGGACCCGCCGGCGCAACAAGTAGTTTCAAAGACAAACGACGCGCCCTTGTTCGCCAGCGCCAGCCTGATGAACAGCTTGCAACCGGAGCTGCAATTTTTGGTGAATACGCAAATCGTGACGCAGGTCCGCGTCATCAATACGGCGTACGTTCCCGCCTACAACCTGCGGGTGGAGATGGCATTGCCCACCAACGTGGTGTTCGGCGGCGCCGAATTTGCGCCGACAACGGTGACGGCCACCAACGTCGTATGGGAATTTCAGGGGCTGCCGGGGCCGCAGTTGCCGCTCTACGATTTCGATCTCGATGGCCAATACGATGACCTCTATTATGGGATGCCATTGGAATTCTGGGTCACCAATTATATGACGTCCTGCAATGGCGGCGACCAACTGGTGCTGCGTTCGTCGTATGGGTGCAGCGGAAGCGACTGCATGGTGACGGACGACTCGGTGGCCAAATTCGTTTCGGTTTCGGGCTCGCTGGTGACGCGGGCGACATTCCCGGTGGAGAATGCGCTCTGTTCGAGCAATCCCGTTTTCTACAGTGTGCGCAACAGCGGACTGACGGTGGATTACGACGTGCAGGCGTTCCAGACGCTGCCGACGGGCATTGCCTATTATTCTGGCAGCTCGGAGGTCCGCATCAATGGCGGTCCCTACGTCCCCATCGCCGATCCGCCGGGCACGGGGCTTCCCGGCGATCCGCTGACATGGACGTCCGCGCAGATTCCCGAGATGGCGGCGATGCAGCCCAACGACGAGATCACCATTCACTACAACGTGCTGCTGGGTTGCGACGATGGCAGCGGGGGAGGGCAGTTCGTTTCGGAGGGCAGCTTCACCGACCTGTGCGGAAACATCGTCAGCAACCGGGAAGTGGTGTCGGTGCTGAGTCCCGACCAGCCGCTGCTGGAGCTGGACATGAGTTCGCTACTTACCTCGGCGGATTTGGGCGAAACGAACGTGTACACGATCACGATTCGCCATGTCGCATCGTCGGAAGCGGATGTTCCCTTCATGGTGCTGACGGACGTGCTGCCGACGGCGGTGACCTTTGCGGGCGCCTCGGTGACGCCGGATGCGGTGGTGGGCCAGACGCTGATTTGGAGCAACGACACGCTGAATGCGCAGACGGGCGATTTTGCGGCACCGTTTGCCTTGGGCGAATCGACCATCACGATTTTGGTGACGGGCATCGTGAACAACTGCGCGGCATCCGTGATCAACACGGCCACGCTGAACTATGGATGTTCCATGACGGATGCCTGCCTGAGCGCATCGGACAACGTTTCGATCATCACGACGCCGCGCCTGACGCCGCCGGGGTTGGTGGGGTCGATGACGCTGAACACCTGCGGTGGGACGAAGACCGTGACGGTGACCAATTCGGGAGCCTCGACCGATTCCGACATCCTGTACATGGAATATGCGCCGCCGGGCTATATCTTCACGGGTGCATCCGTGGCGGGCGAGTTCACGGCGGCCAATCTGATCGTTGCGTATAGCGGTACGCCGAACGGGTCCGTGGCGACGGTGGATTTCAGCACGGCGGCGGCCAGCGGGGCGGTGGACGCCAAGGACGATATCAACGACGGGATTGGAAACTTGGAGTTGGGCAAAAGTAGCGCCTTTACAGTGACGTGGACGCTGGCCAGCGCGGGAAACAATCTCGACTGCCTGGCGGATCCGACGGATCTCGACTACGAGGATCCGGAGCAGGGCGAGCCAAGTTCGCTGACGTCGAGCAATCGACTGGAATATACGGATCTGTGCGGCGAGAGCGGTACGGCGACGGGATCCAATTCCACCTATCCGGACCTGCCCAATCTGGATATCGATTTGCAGCCCAACAGCCAGATCGTGACGAACGGCGAAGTGGTGAACTTTACCGTGAGCGTCCTCAACAATTCTGAAACGACGGATGCCGAGGGCATCTACGTGCGCGTCAAGATGGGCGAAGGGTGGACCAACGTCACGTACGTCTCGAGCAACATCGTGTCGTCGGGCGCGACGGCGATGGATTACGAGAAACAGGGAAATACGAACCTGTTGTTCAATTTTCCCGGAGTGATTTTGGATCCCGTGAATGATGAGATCGAACTATTTTTCACGGCGGTAGCCACGCAGAACGGCGGACCCCTGACGGCGGTGGCGGAAGTGGTAGGCGATTGCGGAAATGGGAGCATTACGCCGTCGTGCGTGTTCACGAACACACTGGGCTGGAGCCCCCTGGCCGATACCATGCAGGGGAGCGTGATCAACCCGGTCAATGGCCAGTACTACTCGTTTGACCACGATCGCTTCGTGGCGGCGGGGCACACGCTGATCAAGACGGTGCGCTACGACGAGGAGGGCGCGGGCGCGGCGGGAACCAATCGGAATGTGCGCGTGGGCGAGGATTTGATCTATCGGATCGAAGCGCTGTATTTCGGTGGAAATTTCAGCGGTGCCGTCATTTCCGATACGTTGCCTGAACAGTTGGCGTTTGGCACACCGAACAATTATGCGTTTTCGGGCGGCGTCACGGGCGCGGTCTGGGATGTCGGCACGGGCGTGTTTACGCTGTATCCGACGACGTTCACGACCAACCCCTCCACGTTTTCCGTGGATCTTCCGGTGGTGGTGTCGAATCGCTTGGACGTGCAGGATGGAGCGGTGATCACCAATGTGGCCATGGCCGACTTTGTGCTGGAAGGGTTCACCAACGAGCCACTCGTGCGCACGACGGAGGTGACGATCTTCGAGCCGGTGTTGCAGATCACCAAGAGCGTGAATTCGAACATCGTTCAGGCGGGTGACATCCTCATCTTTACGAATCGACTGGTGCACACGGCGGCAAGCCGGACGAGTGCCTACAGTGTCGTGTTCACGGACACGTTGCCGAATGGTGTGATTTTCAACTCGTTTATTGCGCCGGCCTCGGGCGATGTGAGCGGGCAGACGATCAGCTTCAACACGAACCATCTGGCGGCGCTGGGAGAGTTCAAGACAAACGACGCTGCAATCGATTTTGTGTTCTCGGTATTGGTGACCAACCAGTTGGTGGGGGCCACGATCACAAATCGGTCGAGCGCCACCTACGTCTCGCTGGACAACCCGTCCGAGAACGACAACGAGCGCGATGGCGAAGACGGGACGGGGGGATTGAACGACTACTATACGGAGTCCGAGACGACCTTTACTTCGGAGACACTGACCGGCATCAGCAAGACCTTCATCTCTTCGTCACAGACCAACACCCTGGACTGGGCGACGACAAACGATTGGACCATCGGCGAGCGGTTTATCTACCAAATCCGTGTGGATATGCCGCAGGGCGTGGTGAGCAATTTGGTTCTGACGGACACGGTTCCAGCAGGCATCGATTGGGTGGGCGGTAACACCAACATCGGCCTAGCCTATCCGGGCCGGGGATATGAATTTGAAATTCCCGCTGGCGGACCGCAATTTTCCACCAACGTCGGTGCGGGCCTGACGATCACGGATACGGATCCGACGCCGACCAGTTCGACGGATACCAATGGGTCCGGCAGCAATATCGTATTCCGTTTGGCCGCTATCACCAACGCTGCTGATGCCGACTTGTCCAATGACTATTTCTTGTTGCGGCTGGAGTTCGTGGCGTTGAATCAGCCAGTGAATGTGGGTATCAACCCGACTCCGCGCCGGGGTAGCAACGTGGTCAGCGTGTCGGATGCTTTCACGACGCGGGGGGCGACTGGGCCGGTGTATCGTATCGTCGAGCACGACGTTCGGGCGCAAAAACGACGTAGTTCGGCCACAAACGACGCGGGCGATGTCATGACCTTCACGTTGATTGCGTCCAATCAAGTCAATGCGCTGGCCAACGCGTACGACGTGATGGTGGCAGACACGCTGTCGAGCAACGTCTATGATTTCTCCACTTACTCCTTTGGATCGGTGACGCCGGGCTGGGATGCAGAGTTGATTGGGACGACCGGCGGGCGGATCTTCCGGATGTTCACCACCAACGACACGGCCTTGGTGCCGAACAGTGGAGCGACGGGTGTCTTTTCTGTGGCGCTGGCGCAGGGTGTGCGGCCCAGCCAGATCTACACAAATCGGATGGACATCACCAACAGCACAACGCTCTACGGCTCGCCGCCGGGCGGGATTTCCGAACGCAACGATACGGCCAACAGCAGTACCAACTTCCGGGTGCCGGGGCTGGCCATCGCCAAGACGCTGGACTCAACCAGCGAGACGAATCTGCCGCCGGATTCGACCAACGCCTTTGTTCAAATCGGCGAAGTGCTGACCTATCGGCTGGCGATTACGCTACCCGAATCGACGATCACGAATCTGACCGTGCGCGACGTGGTTTCCACCAATGGGTTGGCCTATGTCTATGGGTCGGCCCGTTTGGTCACTACCGGTTTTGTCGGCAACACGGGGAGCTTCACCGAAAGCCCCCCGGGCGCGGTCGATACTCTGGCACCCTTGGGCCTACCGGTGTCCTTTGTATTCACGAATACGGTTATCACCGGCGACAACGATACGAACAACAACACATTCTTCCTGTTCGCGGATTACCTCGCACTCAATTCCACCTCGAACAATGGCCTGACCGATGCACAAACGGTGCATACCAACCAAGCCACGCTGACTTACGTTGGCATTCCCGGTGGCGTGGTGGTGACCTCTGCGCCTGTGACATCGACCGTCGTGGAGCCTCGTTTGCAGATTATAAAGACGTTTTCCACCAACGTGCTGGATGCCGGCGACGTTGTCACGGTTTCGTTGGCCGTGACCAACTCGGGACTGGCGACGGCGTACGACGTGGCGATTGCCGACGTGCTCGATCCGCTGGTGTTCGACTTTTCTTCGCTGGCCCATTTGACGGCCCCGACGGGGTTTGTGTTCGACGTCGGCACGCCCACTACGCTGGCCATCCGGTCGGACACGAACGCGCCGACGGGAACCAACACCATCGAAGCGGGAGAATCGCTGGCGTTTCAGTTTGATGTCACGGTTGTGGCCACGGTGAGGCCCAACCAAACGTACACCAATGCGGTCACGATATCGGGAGATTCGCTGGCCTCCACCAACGTGTTCGGTGTGCAGCGGTTCACGGGCGACACCAACAGCGCGACCTTCACGGTTCCGGGACTGGGATTGGCCAAGGAATTGTTCGCGACCAGCGAGACGAATCTGCCGCCGGATTCGACCAACGCCTTCGTGCAAATCGGCGAGGTGCTGACCTATCGGCTGGCGATTACGTTGCCGGAGTCGACGATCACCAACCTGACGGTGGTGGATACTCTGTCGACCAACGGGCTGGCTTATGTCTTTGGCTCGGTGCGACTGGACACCACGGGGTTCGGCGGCAATGCCGGGGATGTTTCCGAAAGCCCGACCGCAGCGGCAACTACGCTTTCAGCGATGGGGCAGCAGATGGCGTTTGGCTTCACGAACGTGGTCGTAACGGACGACAACGACACGAACAACAACAGGTTCTATCTGTTGGCGGATTATCTGGTGCTCGACCATGTCGCCAACGACGGTTTGCCGCCGGGTGTGACGGTTCACACGAATCGGGCCACGATGACCTATGCTGGCAATCCGGGCTCCGTGGTGACCTCGGCGGTGGTGACCACGACCGTAGTGGAGCCTCGTTTGCAGATCTTCAAGTCGCTGACGCCGACGAATGATTTGGATGCGGGCGACGTGATTTCCGTCACGCTGACCGTGACGAATTCCGGTTTGGCAACAGCCTACGACGTGGAGATCGAGGACGTGTTGGCGTTGCCGTATTTTGACATTACGACGCTGACGAACGTGACGACTCCGACGGGTTTCGTGTACGAGGTGGAGGGCGACGCGTTCCGAATTTTGTCGGACACAAATACGTTGACGGGAACCAATACGATCGAGGTGGGTGAATCGCTGGTCTTCACGTTTGACGTCAACACGGCCGTCTCGTTGCCGCCCAATGCCGTTGTGACGAACGTGGCCACGGTGCGCGGCGATTCGTTGGCTTCCACAAACGTGTGGGGCGTACAGCGTTTCACGGGCGACACCAATCACGCGACGTTCAAGGCGGACGATTTCGAGCCGGCCAAAATTCTGTATGCCACGAGCGAAACAGGGCCTGTCGACTCGACGAGCACCAACCTGCAGATTGGTGAAATCGCCACCTATCAGATCGAAGTCAATTTGCCGGAAGGAACGATCACGGACTTGCAGGTGACCGACGTCATGCCAACGGGAATGGCCTACGTGGTGGGATCGCTGGTGGTGATTACGAATGATTTGGTCGGTGCGTTGGCGAGCACGACCAACGTGACGCCAAACGCTGGACAACTGGGGGGCAATGGCGAAAACGTCGTGATCACATGGACCGGAGATACGGTACTGGATGCGTCGACCAATGCGTCCAGTCATATCTTGCGCTTGCGTCTGGATGCGGTGGTGCTGGATTTGCCGGCCAATACGGGTTTGGTTCCGCAGAAGGTAATGACGAACAGCGCCAGCGTGACCTATGCGGGCAATCCGAATCCGCCAGCGGTGGTGGTGGGGCCTCCGGTCATTTTGATCGAGCCGCAGATTTCGATTTCCAAGACGGTGTCGCCGGATCGCGGTGATGCGGGAGATGAAATTACCATTACGCTGGTGGCGACAAACAGCGGGTTGGCGACGGCCTACAATTTGGAGATCGAAGACGTGCTGGATGGACGAGTGTTCAACGTTGATTCGATCACGAACGGGCCGATGACGAATGGATTCGTTTTCTCGACGACTCCGGGGCCAGCGGACATCACGATTCGCTACGCCAGCGATGTCAGTTCGGGTCAAGCCACGAACACACTGGAAATCGGCGAGTCGCTGCAATTCGTCTTTACCGCGCATTTGGCGCAGGATGTGGAGCCGGGAGGAATCTATACCAACGCCGTTGCGTTCCAAGCGGACACGATTTACGAGACGAATTCCGTGGGCATTCAGCGCGGCTACACGAATTCGGCGCAGGACACGCTGGTGGTTTCCAATATGGTGATTGCCAAGGTCTTGGTCGAGACGTCGGCAACGGGGCCTGTTGACACGACGGGTTCGGATGTGACGATCGGGGAACGGGCGACCTATCGGTTGACGGTGACCTTGCCCGAAGCCACAATCACAAATCTGACGGTGGTGGATTCCATTCCAGCGGGAATGCACTTTGTCACGAATAGCGCCAGTGTAGACGTGTCCGGGTTTGGAGGAAGCCTGCCGGGCGCGCCCAGCGTGGCCACCGTGGGTGGCACGGGCGACGACGTGACGTTCACATTCAATGGCCTGACCGTGGTGACGAACAACAACGATGGATCGGACAATGACTTCACCATCGAATTCGATTTGTTGACGATGAACGTGGTTGCCAACACCGGAACGGTGACCGGCAGCCAGACGGTGTTGCCTAACTCGGCAACGGTTTCGTACGACGGAAATCCGCCTGTTTATACGAGCGGCGTGGTGAACGTGACGGTGGTCGAGCCGTTGCTGGCGATTACGAAAACCATGAGCCCGGCTTCGAACAACGTGGTAGTGATGGATCTGGTGGTCACGAATCGCGGTCTGTCCACGGCGTTCGACGTGGAGATCGAGGACGTGCTTTCGACGAATTGGTGGGATACGGACACGATTGTGCCGGTGACGGTGCCGAATGGGTACACCTTCGGGTTTGCCGGCAATCCCGGCAATGCGACGATTACGATTTCGAGCGACCCGGCCAGTGGCCAACCGACCAACTCCATTGAGGTGGGCCAGTCGGTTTTGTTCCAATTCCAAGCTACGTTGATCGATGGTGCTCCAAGTCCGGTGACGAATCGTGTGGTGGTGACGGAGCATAGCACGCTGGATGGGGATGATCCCGACGAGCGTGATGAACCCCCGGTTGAAGATGACGATGAGCTGGATATTCCACGCTATTCCCTGACAAAGGTGAGGACGAGTCCGCTGAGCCGCGCGGCGGCCGTGGGTGAGACGGTGACTTTTGCCATCGTGGTCACCAATACGGGCGGTGTAGGGCTGAATCCGGTGCCGTTGGTGGATACCTATGACACCAACTACCTGTCCTATGTGTCGGCGGTGCCGGCATCGGTGGATAACGTCAACGATGGAATCCTCAACTGGACGAACGTCGGACTTCTCGCCGTGGGCGGAGCCGTGACGGTGGCGGTGGAGTTCGTGGCCATCGACAGCACGCTGCCCGGCGACACGACGAACCAGGTGGTGGCCAGTCCTTCCACGACCAACGGCTTGCCGTTGCTGCCGAAGACCAACGAAGCACCCGTGGCGGTCGTATCGGTGGGCTACACCTTGGCAAAGACGAATACCAACCCCGGGCCGACGAACGCGGCGCAGGTGGGCGACACGATCACGTTCCAGATCACGATCACCAATACGGGCGACGTGGAGATGGTGACGATTCCCGTGGAAGACACGTTCGACTCAACACTGTTGAGCTTCGTGTCTGCCGTTCCGGCCGATTCGAGCAACGATACGGGCGTGGTGTATTGGGACAATATCGGGCCTTTGCCGGTGGGCGAATCGACGAACGTATTTGCGCAGTTCACGGCGCTGGCTTCGACGCTGAGCCTGCCCGAGACGAATACGGTCAGCACGGCTCCGACGACGCCTCCGGGCGAGCCGCCGGTTCCGCCGCGCACGAACGTTGCGCCGTTTGAGGTCAGCCGCGCGGGCTACACCTTGGTGAAGACGAATACAAACCCCGGCCCGACAAACGCGGCGCAAGTGGGCGACACGATCACGTTCCAAATCACGATCACCAATACGGGCGACGTGGAAC
>CAZYGH010000029.1:0-52021 GCA_964647595.1 uncultured Verrucomicrobiota bacterium | reverse complement strand
CTGGCAACGCATGGCGGATGTGAATGCGGAAGTCGGCCTGCCGCCGCTCGGAGAAGAGCCCCAGCGCCAGGATTTCATCGGATTCGTAGCGACACAGCAGGACGAGGCCGAAGGCGCGGCGGCGGAGGCAAAGGCCGCAGAAGCGAGATGGCAACAGAAAATCGATGCCGCGCGGCTCATGATGCGCGATTTGGTGCGTCCGGGGATGGCGACATCCGGCGATTACCGAACGGCAGTTGCCCGGCAGGAAAAAGACCGCCTGTTGAGCGTGGCCGATGAACGCTGGACCGAGCGGGACAAGGTGGAGCGCCAGTTGGATGAGATTGCAGCTCGCCTCGGGGTTGAAAGGAAAATCCTTATTGGGGAGGATCGATATGCGGTGCTGGCGGGCGAGATGAACGGCGAGCCGATCTGGGTCGTCAGCCAAAACCAGATTGCCGCCGCATCGATCGGCGCGGATGAACTCTGGCCAACCAACACTGTTCCTTGGCCATCTTCAAGCACAGGGCTTGGCCTCACGGGAACCAATGTTGCGCTGGGCATGTGGGAAGTGGATGGGGCGGTCCGCGAAACGCACTACGAATTTCAGGGGCGGGTTGTCCAGATGGACCAAAGCGCTACCATTCCCATAGCGCTCAATTACCACGCAACCGGCGTGGCCGGCACCATGGCGGCTGGCGGTATCATCCCTTTGGGAACTTCAACCGTCACGGGAATGCTAATGCGCGGCGTGGCTTACCAAGCCAATGTCGATGCGTTTGACATCAGTTTTTTCAGTTCCGAACTTCCCGATGCCGCCGCCGGATCAACCAACGAGCCTGGCTTGCGGCTGTCCAACCATTCCTGGGGCCTTGCAAACGGCTGGCAGCAGAGAACATTCCCATACTATCAGGGGACCAATTTGATCGTTGTTACAAACGGATGGCTATGGAATGGGTTCCGCAGCTATTCTTATGTCGAAGATCCGAAGTTCGGAATGTATCTTGCGGACAAACTCGAAGGGTATGGTTGCGCACAGCTCGACGCATTTCTGGCAATAAATGCAACAAGACATCTTCTTGTCTACGCTGCCGGGAATGATCGCTTTAGCGGCCCTGGTCAGGCAACAAATTATTATGTGATTGAGGGGTCAAGCCTCTATATTTATACCAATCCAGGTCCCAATGAACGGGACTGGACAAGCGGCGATGGAAACACTTATGGATTCGACACCATGGCGGCCCCCGGCACAGCAAAAAATGTGCTGACCGTCGGCTCGGTTCTCGATGTCTTCCATGCCGTCGGAGCGCAAACGAATTGGGGCTATGCGACAAACTCAACCGTAATCGTCTCCTCATTCAGCGCCTGCGGGCCGACAGACGATGGCCGAATTAAACCCGATGTGGTTGCCGTGGGCCAAGCGAACCCGTCGGCAAGAAGCTTTCCCATAGTCACGCCAAGCTCGACCAGCGATAGTGCCGCCCAAGGACAGGCGGGCACCAGTTTTGCCGCGCCGGGTGCAACCGCTGGACTTGCTTTGCCCTTACAACGGCGTGGCCAGTTGTTCACGAACCTCACATCCGAAGCGGATGCCTTTCGCGGATCGACCTTGAAGGCTCTCGCCATTCATGCCGCCGACGATGTTTGGAATACAGGCCCCGACTACCTGACGGGATGGGGCGTCTTCAATGCCGTTTCGGCGGTTCGCCAAATCGAACTCGACGCCACCGATGGACGCGGCACACACATAAAGGAAATAGAACTGTCCGTTGGCGAAACCAACTCATGGCCGGTCGTTCTGGATGGTTCCCCATTCAAAGTCACCGCCGTTTGGAACGATCTGCCCGGCACCCCATCCACCAATGTATTGATCGACGATCCCACTCCCATGCTGGTCAACAACATCGACATTTGGGTGGAAACCGAAGATGGAGCGCAAACATTTCTTCCTTGGGTGCTGAATCCAGATTTGACAAACAAGAGCGAAGCCGCGCGGGCCACGGCGGCAACGACAGGCTATGACAACCGCAACAATGTCGAACAGGTGGCGCTCTCTGCGCCTGCGGCAGGCACCTATCGCATCCGCGTCGCCCATGCTGGCGGCCTGGCAGGGGGACAAACTCCAACCAATCAATGGGTGTCGATCCTGACTTCCGGCGATACACCTCTCCCCCCCAAGATCACCCATGTCGAGCGTTCGCTTTCCACAAATCAATTCCTGATCGAGTTTGAGTGCGGCCCTGGCGAATACCTGCATCTGGAAACCACCACGAATCTCCTGCCCGAAGGCACTTGGGAACCGGCGGGAACGCTGGTGACCGAGTCGTGGAGCAACGCCGTTTTGCCGGAATATGATGTTGATGTCCGCTTCTGGCGGTTCCGCCGGGAAACGGGCGAATAACCATGAAAACCCCGGCGCGGCTGATTGGAATTCTTGCGCTCGCCCTGTCGGCGGCCACGCCGTGCCGGGGTGTGATCGCGGTTACTTGGCTGGCTGAACCTATTGTTCTTTGGTCGGAATTGTTCGCGCAATATACGCCCTTGGATCTCAATAGCGATGGGTTCAGCGATTTTGTATTTGGTTACGATGGTTCGTTTGTCGGCGTCCGTTCGGAGGGTGACAACCAATATCTAATTTGGCCGTCTGGCGGGAGCAACATTGGAGGCGATGTTGAACCGCTGTTGGCCGCTTTCGAGATAGGTCCGAATAGTGGCGACGACTCGTGGATGGAGTGGTATGGAGACGATACCGGTTACGGCAATTTAATCACTTGCTTGAGTGGTTCGGGTGGTTACACCTGCGCGGGGCGGTTTGTGGGCCAGCATGCCTATATGGGCGTAGAATTCAACATCGACGGTGCCACCCATTATGGCTGGATCGATGTAGCCGTGGCGTCTCTTAGTCCCGGTGCCGAAATCTATGGTTGGGGTTATGAAACTGTTCCTGGAACATCCATCCTCGCGGGTGCAGTTCCCGAGCCAACCTCGCTACATCTCATTGCGATGGGAGCCGCTGCATTTCTGCTTCCGCTGGGGAGAAAAAATCGTTGCTAAATTTGTAAGCCTTTTTTACGACATAAGTCGTAGGGCGTAGGCTCTGCCCGAGCGGTATTGGACTTGGGGTTTTCCACACAATGGAAAACTTTTTCGCGATTTTTCCACACAATGGAAAGAATGTTTCCACACTGTGGAAAACTTGGTTTTAGGGCTGTTTTCGGGGGTTTGCCGCTGCGGTCGCTAACACTCCCTCGCTCGCCGCGTAGGACCGCGGCGCTATAGACCTCGCGTTCACCCGGCGTCCCGCATCTGCGGGACTTGGGCTCGGCACTCGGCTGTTTCGGGCTGTTCTCCGGGGCTGTTGAGCGGAGCACGCGGCGCCCCTTGTGAGCCGTAGAGCGCGACCGACCGAGGGGCTGGGAAAAACGGCCGTTTTTTCTGGCCCCGAGGTCGGGGATCCTCGCGCTCTCAGGCGAAACGGGGGCGTTGCGGGCGGAGCGGGTTTTATCGCAGGGCTGTTAAAAATTCCTAGAGGATTGAGAGACCATGCTGCGGAGTGCCCATCGGGCGCGACCCCAGTCCCTTCGCGCCCCAACCAGAATCCAACGTGTTGACTCCTGATTTCGGGTTGTCACTTTTCCTTAGTTGGTTGGCTCATCTCCCGAGGGAGCTGTCGCCCACCACGGGGTGAACGCGGGTTTCTTGGTTGCGGCAACCTTCCTCCACTGGTAGTCTGCCCGCCATGAAAACTCTCGTCATTATCGGCTCAGGTCCTGCCGGCCTGACCTCTGCCATCTATGCAGCGCGTGCCGGTCTCAATCCCTTGGTTCTAGATGGCCCCGCCCCCGGCGGCCCTCTCATCACCACGCCTGTCATTGAAAATATACCCGGTTTCCCCGATGGCATTGCCGGCTACGACTTCATGGATCTCCTCCGCAAGCAGGCCGAAAAGTTTGGCACCCGCTTCCAAGGTCTCAACGTGGAAAAATTAGTTCCCACATCCAACAGCGGCGCCGATCTCCTCCTCAGCGACGGTACCACCCTCCACGCCGACGTCCTCATCATCGCCACTGGGGCCTCTCATCGTCACCTTGGCCTCCCCGGCGAAAAAGAACTCTCCGGCCATGGCATCTCGTATTGCGCCACCTGCGACGGCGCCTTCCACCGCGGGCAACCCATTGCCGTCGTCGGCGGCGGCGACACGGCCATGGAGGAGGCCCTCTTCCTGACCCGCTTCGCCTCCAAGGTGTTTATCATTCACCGCCGGGACGCCTTCCGCGCCTCCAAAATCATGGTCCAACGCGTCCTCGAAAACCCCAAAATCGAAGTGCGCTGGAATTCCGTCGTTTCGGAACTCATCGATCCCGCCCAAGGCAAATTAACGGCCCTTCGCCTGCGCGACACCCAAACCGGTGCCGAAAGCACACTCGATGTCGGCGCACTCTTTGTGGCCATTGGCTTGGTCCCTGCCACCAAGCCCTTCGTGGACGTGTTGGAAGTCGACGAAAATGGCTATCTCCTCACCAACGGCGTTCAAACCAAGTTGCCTGGCATCTTTGTCGCGGGCGATGTCGCCGACTCCCGCTATCGCCAAGCCGTCACGGCCGCCGGCACCGGTTGCCGTGCCGCCATCGAAGCCATGCATTATCTGGAATCTCTCGGCGAATGAGTTCCAAATCCCGCAAGCTCACCGAGCAGGAAAAACAGATCTATCTGCGCCTCCTGTCCCGCACCAAACCGTGCCGTGGCCGTCTCATCTTGGCCGTGATTTTCGGCGCCATGTTTGGGGGTTCCATCTTTGGCATTTTCGCCTCCGCACGCGGCGGCATGGCTGGAATCTTCGGCGGATCTGCCACGCGCCTCAACGACACCGTCTCCGCATGGGCCAACCAGTGGTACTCCGGCGGCGTCCAGCATGACGGCTTCGTCACGGCGATGGTTCTGGGCCTCTTAGTGTTCTTTGTACTCCTACGCGGCATCGGCTACTTCTTCAGCAAATACCTCATCGAATGGGTCGCCCAATATGTCATCATGGGCCTGCGCAACGAGGTATTTTCGCGCATCCTGCACCTTCCCCTCCTCTACTTCACCGGCTCGCGCACCGGCGAGCTCATGTCCCGCACCCTCAACGACACTCAAATGGTTGAACGCGGCATCACCGAAGTCATTTGCGACTTGGTTCAACAGCCCTTCGTTATGATTGGCGCCACCGCCGCCCTCTGCCTCACCGATCTGCGCCTTGCCCTCTTCAGCCTCGCCATCTTTCCCGTCTGCGTCGTCCCCATCGCCATCTTCGGCCGCCGCGTCCGACGCCACGCCAAAGCCGGCCAAGAACGCATCGCCGACCTCTCCAGCATCCAACAAGAAGTCATTAGCGGCGCCGCCATCGTCAAAGCCTTCGGCACCGAAGAACGCGAAAACAAACGCTTCATGCGCCACAGTTTCGATTTCTTCCAGCGCCAAATCAAAATCACCGCCTCCAAGGCCGCCATCAATCCGCTCATGGAACTCTTCTCCTCCGTCGCCGCCTGCGCCATTCTCATCTACGCTCGCCGCACCGGCCTTGATCTTCCCAGCCTTTTGATTTTTCTCGGCTCCATGGTCGTCATGTACGATCCCGTCAAAAAGCTCTCCCGCGTCCACCTTGTCATCCAACAAAGCAGCGCCGCCGCCGAACGCATCTTCTCCATCATCGACACCATCGACAACGTCGGCGATCTGCCCGGCGCAACCGAACTTCGCGACCCCATCCGCGAAATCACTTACGAAAATATCGGGTTCGCCTATTCCCCCGAAAAGCCTCCCGTCCTCGCCGGCATCCAGCTCACCGCCCGCTCCGGCGAACTCATCGCCCTCGTCGGCAGCTCCGGCTCCGGCAAAACCACCCTCGTCAATCTCCTCCCCCGCTTCTTCGACCCCACCACCGGCCACGTCCGCATCGATGGCCGCGACCTGCGCGACTTCACCCTCGCCAGCCTTCGCCGTCACATCGGACTCGTCACCCAAGAAACCATCCTCTTCAACGACACCGTCTTCAACAACATCGCCTACGGCGAGCCCGGCGCCACCCGCGAACAAGTCGAAGCCGCCGCCCAAAAAGCCCACGCCCACGACTTCATCCTCGCCATGCCCAACGGCTACGACACCATCATCGCCGAACGCGGACTCCTCCTCTCCGGCGGCCAACGCCAACGCCTCGCCATCGCCCGCGCCCTCCTACGCAACCCCCCCATCCTCATCCTCGACGAAGCCACCAGCGCCCTCGACACCGAGTCCGAGCGCGCCGTCCAGGCCGCCCTCAACGAAGCCATGCAAGGCCGCACCGTCTTCGCCATCGCCCACCGACTCTCCACCATCCAGCGCGCCGACCAAATCCTCGTTCTCGACCAAGGCCGCATTGCCGAACGTGGTCGCCACCAAGAACTCCTCGAACGCGACGGCATCTACCGCCGCCTCTACCACATGCAATTTGAACATCAAGCCCTTCCCGACCTGCAAGCCAAAGCCTAGCCCCACCCATGAAAGCCGACGAAGCCCATCTCCTCAACGCCCTCTGCTCCATCGAAGATCCTGTCGAAATGCGACGCGTTCTCTCCGACCTCCTCACCCGCTCCGAAATCGCCGCCCTCCAAAAACGCTGGGCCATCCTGTGCCTCTTGCGCGAAGGCATGCCCCAGCGCGAAATCGCCCGCCGCATTGGCGGCAGCCTCTGCAACGTCACTCGCGGCGCCCGCCTTCTGCGCGACAAAGCCTGCGCGTCCGCCAACCTCATGGACCGCCTTGACCAAGCCTCCAAATAATCGTTTTCCACGGTATGGAAAAATCTTTTCCGATTTTTCCACACAATGGAAAAAATGTTTCCACACTATGGAAAACAGTTCTCAACCCGTGTAAGATGCCATCCAACAACAGAGGAGTCGCCCGATGAACAGTCACCTCGAAATCTACGCGCTACTGGCTTTGGCCCTTATCACAACGGCCCCCCTTTCCCGAGGCCAAGATCTGGCCGAGATCAAGGAACGGGGCGTTCTGCGCCACCTGAGTATTCCCTACGCCCAATTTGATTCGGGGATGGGCGATGGGCTCGATGTCGAATTGATGACCCTGTTTGCCGCCCATCTTGGCGTGCGCTATGAATATGTGCGCACGGATTTCAGCACCGTCATCGGCGACCTCACCGGCCAACGGGTCAAGTCCAAGGGCGAAGATATTGAAGTGCTGGGTGAGGCGGAAATCAAAGGCGATGTGGCCGCCCATGGCTTCACCATCTTGCCCTGGCGCGAAAAAGCCGTGGCCTTCGGCACCCCCACATTCCCCACGCAGGTGTGGCTGATCTCGCCCGCTGGCTCGTCGTATTCTCCCATCCTCCCCACAGGGACACTGGAGGGCGACATCGCCGAATCGCGCAAGCTCATTCCCGGCACCACCCTCATGGGCAAGTCCGGCACCTGCCTCGACCTGTCGCTGTATGACGTTTCCGCTGCCGGTGCCACCGGACGCAATTTCGAAGGAAGCCTCAACGAGTTGGCCCCCGCCCTCCTTTCGGGAGAATCGGATTTGCTGATTCTGGACGTGCCGGATGCGTTGGTCGCTCTCGGCAAATGGCCCAACCAGCTCAAGGTCCTTGGCCCCATGTCCGTGCAGCAGGATATGGCCCCTGCCTTCCGGCACTCCTCGCCTGAACTGCGCGCCGCCTTTCATGATTTTTATGAACAGTGTAAGACGGATGGAACCTATCTCGCCCTCGTCCGCAAGTACTATCCAGACGTATTTGGCTATTATCCCGATTTCTTTACCCAGACCCCATAGCCGTTTCCGCTTCCCCGCATCATGGATGCCGCAACCTCCAAAATCGGGCGCAGATATGATGACCTTGTCCTGTCTGTGGCCAATTTGTTGGTCATGGCCTACGTGGTCTATCTGCTCTTAGCGAATGTGGGGGCCCAACGGACACTCCGGGTTTCAGCCGAGCAACGCTTCGTGCGCGAGGTGGAGCGGCAGGCCGATGCCATCGGCTATTTTCTGGCGGAACGCGAGCGCGATGCCCAGCGCATCGCGGCGCGCACCGAAGTCTTGAGCTACTTCAACAACAAGGCACTGGGCATGTCCATGCGCTACGGCTTAGGTGCCAGCCTCACCCAAATCGGAAATGTGTTTCGCGATGTCATGGTCGAACCCGGCATCATCGGCGTTTCCTCCTTCTCGGACCTGCGCCTCACCGATCGGGACGGGCTCCTGCTGGTGGATGGCGAAACACCCATCACCGAAGGCACCACCGTTGACCTCCGCTTCTCCCAAGGCCGACGCCACTTCAAACCCGGCACCATTGGTTTCTCCATGCCGGTTCTCTTTCGCGAACAGGAAGTCGGTTGGCTGATTGCGGAAACCCCCACCTCCCCCATTCTGACGTGGGCCCACGCCGAGCAAAAGACCGCTCAGGACACGTGGGCAGGGCTGGTCTATGAAAACCAGCTCATCGCCGAAACCGCCTCGCTCCGGGGAAGGCAAAATGAGTTTCTCTACGCCCCTCCCCACCCGGGCGTTGTTTTCAAAGACACGCTGGCTTCTTATTCCTGCGCCATTCCCGGCACCCCCCTTCGCATTGTGGTTTGTACGCCCGCCGCCTCCATCACCGGCGGCGTCAAACCCTATCAGTTCGTGCTCGGCATCAGCGCGGCTCTCGCCACCATTTTGTTCGTCCTCATCGGCCTCATACGCCGGAAACAACGCAAACGAGCCGAGCTCGAACTGGCCAACTCCCGCGAGCAATTCGCCCTGGCCATTCAAGGGAGCAACGATGGAATCTGGGACTGGAATTTAACCCGCAACACCCTCTTTCTGTCGGCCAAATGGAAGGAGCAATTGGGCTATCGGGACGACGAGTTGCCCAACGCACTTTCATCCTTTCAAAATCATGTTCATCCTGAAGATCGCGATCGTCTACAGGCGCACGTGGGGCGCTATCTCGAAGGCATTGATAAGCGCTACGATGTCGAATTTCGCATGACCCATAAAGAGGGCGGCATTCGCTGGATTCACGCGCGCGGAGAGGCTGTTCGCAATGCCGAGGGCAAGGCCGTCCGGATGGCGGGCTCGCACACCGACATCACCGCAAAAAAGGTAGAAGAAGAAAAACTCCGTTTCCTCAGCGCCATTGCCGCCAACGTCTCCGATTCCATTATCGCCACCGACCTGCAATTCCACATCACCTATATCAACCGTCAGGCCGAATCCCTCTATGGCTATTCGCTGGATGAACTAAAAGGGGAAACGCCGAACCTCTTTAATGCAGACGCCTTTTCCTCCGACCTTCAGCAACAACTCTACGACACCGTCTCGCGGGGGCACACCTTTGTCGGCGAATCCCTGAACCGCAAAAAGGATGGCTCCACCTTTGTGTCCGAATACAGTGTGGCCCCCATGTTCGACGAAGAAGGACAGATTTGCGCCTATATTGGCATTCAGCGCAACATCACTGCGCGCAAGCTGGCCGAGGAAACCCTGCGCCACACGAACCTCGAACTGGCCGAAGCCACGGCCCGCGCCAATGAACTGGCCCGCCAAGCTCAAGCCGCCAACATCGCCAAAAGCGAATTTCTCGCCAATATGAGCCATGAAATCCGAACCCCCATGAATGGCATTATTGGCATGACCCGAATTCTCCTGAGTACCGACCTCTCCCCGCCCCAACGCCACTCCGCCGAAATTGTCCAACACAGCGCCGAATCCTTGCTGGTCATTCTCAATGACATCCTCGATTATTCCAAGATCGAGGCCGGTAAGCTGACCATTGAAACCTTGGATTTCGACCTACAACCCCTGCTCAATGCCGTCATATCAACGCTGTCCAGCCGCGCTAAAGAGAAAGGTCTCTCCCTCTCCTGCCTCCTCGATCGGAAGGTCCCCCTCCATGTGCGTAGCGACCCCACCCGCCTGCGCCAGATTCTGATCAATCTGGTGGGCAACGCCATCAAGTTCACCTCCAGCGGGCAGGTGACCGTTCAAGTCACCGCCGAGCAGACCCAGTCGCCGATTCTACGCTTTTCTGTTCGGGACACCGGCATCGGCATCCCCACAGACAAGCAAGCCCTTCTGTTCACAAAATTCTCTCAGGTGGACGCCTCCACCACCCGCCAATTCGGAGGAACCGGTCTAGGACTCGCCATTTCCAAGCAACTGGTGGAGCTGATGGGCGGTCACATCGGCGTCACAAGCACCGAAGGACAAGGCTCCGAGTTCTGGTTCACCCTCCCGCTCCTTCTTCAGGAAAATCTCCCCACCCCCTCCACAGCGGCATCCGCCTCTCCCCCTCCCCCACACATTGAATCCAAGCGGAATCGCTATGCCGATCGTCCCATTCGCATTCTTCTTGCCGAGGATAACGACATCAATCAGGTGGTCGCCTTTGGAATGTTGAATGGCTTGGGCATTCCCGCCGAGCGTATCTGCCTGGCCGAAACCGGCCAACAGGCCCTCGCCGCAATCGCACAAAACTCCTTTGACCTCATTCTGATGGACATCCAGATGCCCGACATGGACGGACTCGAAACCACCCGGATCATCCGCGCCGAAAGCGGAAAGTCCGCCCACATCCCCATCATTGCCATGACCGCCAATGCCATGCAGGGCGACCGCGAAAAATGTATCGAAGCCGGAATGAACGATTACATCACCAAGCCCCTCAGCCCGGAGGCCATCATCGCGGCCCTAGACCGCTGGCTCCCCATCCCCGAATCCCCTTTCTGTGTTGCGCATCCCTCGCCCTGATTTTCCCCGCAAAAGGTAGACAAACAGGCTTGACCAGCAGGAGGGTTCCATTTAACTTACGTTCAGTGTGTAAGTTTTTCGCCTTCCGGCACTCGATGTGGAGATGAGTCGATGAAGATAGTCAAAAACCCCCTGCTGGGGACCTGGGAAATGGCAGAAAGCGAGGGAGCGATTCCCGCGAAAAGCGGTGGCTCCATGCCCTGCAATCCCCGGTTTGTTTTGATTGTCGACGATGAAGAGCAAAACCGAAAACTCCACCAAACCATCATCAATTCCGCCTTCCCTTCCGTCCGATGCGAGCAGGCCGTCGATGGCGCCAATGCGGTGCAACTGTTTATGGCCCATCATCCCCTTGTGATTGTGATGGATATTGTGATGCCCATCTTGGATGGAGAAGAAGCCTTTTACCAAATTGAGGAATATTGCCAAACCAACAACTGGCAGCCACCTCGTGTGATCTTTTGCACGGGCCATTCTCCCTCCGTGGGTCTGCGCAATGTGGTCGCCAGCGATCCATCCAATTGCCTCTTGCAAAAACCCATCCGACGCAGAATCCTGATCACCGCCCTATCCAAAAGACTCAATCTTCGTCCGTTGGCCTAATTTCCCCCATCCGCGCTTATTGATCATCCATGAGAATCATCAAAAATCCAATTTCAGGCGCTTGGGAATTGGCCGAAAGCGAAGAAACCATCACCCGCGTCCACCTTGGCGAAACGCCTTGCGTACGCAACCGGGTTCTTCTGGTCGACGACGAAGAGCAAACCCGCAACCTCTATGCCACCATTATGCGCCAGTCATTCCCATCGGTGGAATTCTTTCAGGCTCCCGATGGGGCCAAGGCCGTTGAGCTCTTCATTGAACACCGTCCCCTTGTGCTGGTTATGGATATCGTCATGCCCATCTTGGAGGGCGAGGACGCATTTTATCAGATCGAAGATTATTGCCAAACCAACCACTGGCAGTTGCCCTGCGTCGTCTTCTGTACCGGCCACGCCCCCTCGGTGGGCCTTCGCAACGTGGTGGCCAGCGAACCCGCCCATTGCCTCCTTCAAAAACCCATGCGCAAGAGAATCCTCGTCACGGCTCTCTCCAAGCGCCTCAAGCTACGCCCAGCCGATATGTAGCTGCCCCAAGCGCTCGGACGTCGCGGCCCCTTTTCGTCTCTACATCACCGCATCGGCGGCGGAGGCCCGAACCGGGCGGCGCGGCGACCGGAAGGAGGTCATCTCCGATGCAACCGGAATCGGGCCGGGCGCAGCAAAGAATTCCAACTCCGACATCATCTGGGCCTCGCAAACGGGACAGCACCCGTGCGAATAGAGATGTTCACTTGAATCCAATTGAAAATGCCAGCGGTCATTGCTCTTCACCATTCCGCAGTAGCAGCATTTCGTGGTTATCGTTTTCCCGATGGCGCCCATTTTGTTCTCCTGGTTGATGAGTCCAGAGAGAAGCAGAGCGTATGCCACGACAAAGAGGGGAAGAATTGGCCGCATTCCCCCCATTTAACAGGTAAAACGGCAACCCGTTATTCGTTTTCGATAGCGGCGGCCAACAGCGCATCGCCAATCTTATGCAGAGGCAACTGAATGGAAGCCGCTCCAAATTCAACCGCCTTGGCTGGCATACCATACACCACAGAAGACTTTTCATCCTGAGCAATGGTCCAAGCCCCCGCCTGCCGCATCTCCAACAAGCCCTTGGCCCCATCACTTCCCATGCCAGTCAGAATGGCCCCCACCGCATTGGCGCCTGCAAAACGAGCGGTCGACTTGAATAGAACATCCACGCTAGGCCGTTGTAAGCAAACCGTGGGGCCATCCCGTACTTCCACAAAATAGCGAGCCCCGCTCCGGCGTAAAAGCATGTGAAAATTTCCGGGCGCAATCAGAGCCAGCCCCGGCCGTACCGAATCGCCATCCTGTGCTTCCCGAACTTCCATTTCACACAACTGGTTCAGCCGTTCAGCAAAGGACGTGGTGAAATAGGCCGGCATGTGCTGCACAATCACAGTTCCGGGCGCATTGGCCGGAAACCGCATCAGCACTTCCCGGATGGCTTCCGTGCCACCCGTCGAAGCCCCGATCGCAATGATCTTGTGGGTGGTTTGGGCAATCGACATCGTCGGGGCGCGTTTCGCAACGGCTCCCAACGAGTCATCCGAACGCTTCACCTGTGCCCAGCGAACCGCTCGGATTTTCTGCACCAGTTGGTCGGTCATTTCCGCCACGCTGAACGCGGAACCGGGTTTGCACATGACATCCAGAGCGCCCGCATCCATAGCGTCCAGAGCCAGGGCACTCCCCTTGGCGGTCAGCGAGGAAACGATAATGACGGGCATGGGCTGATACCGCATCAGCTTGCGGAGAAACGTGACGCCATCCATTCGGGGCATTTCCACATCCAGCAAGAGCACATCCGGTTTCAATTCCACAATCTTATCTCGCCCCACATACGGGTCAGGCGCCGTGCCCACGACCACAATGTCGTTAAACGCCTGCAATTCCCGAGTCAGCACCTGACGAACGATCGCGGAATCATCGATCACCAGTACGCGAATTTGAGGACTTGTTGTCATGAGGGTTCTTTTCCTGTCCAATTCCGTTTCATCCGGTCATGCCTTCGCATCGACACGGGTAGCCAAATGCCGCATCGCGGCACGCCTCAATTGCCGGGCCGTAACGGGTTTTAGCAACACATCATTCGGTGGAGACCCGCTCCAGCGTTTCGCCAAATCCGATTCCGTATGCCCGCTAATCATGATCACCCGCGCCTGCGGATCGATTTGGCGAATGGCCGCCAGCGCCTCGCACCCGCCCATTCGAGGCATCACCGCATCCAAAAAAATCAAGTCGATTTTGCCCGCATTTTGGCGGAAACACTCAACAGCCTCCTCCCCATCCGCAGCCGTCAAAACCCGGAGCCCCGCCCGCGCCAACATCACGGAACCCATTTGGCGCAACTCCGGCTCGTCGTCCACCAAGAGTACCGTGTCTGAACTCCTCCACGCCGGATCGTCATCCACAATCGCATCCACCGCCAACGCCATCGCCCCGTCCGCCGGTTCCAACACCGGAAACTGCAATGTGAACGTAGTGCCATGCCCCAGCACGCTTGTGGCCTCGATCGTGCCGCCCATCGACTCCACCAATGTACGCACCGCCGTCAGTCCCAACCCCCGCCCCTTGGCCTTGGTCGAATAAAACGGCTGGAACAATTTTTTCAGCACCTCCTCATCCATGCCACACCCTGTGTCGGTGACACGAATGAGAACCGAAAGCACATCCGGCACGGCGGGATCCATCGGCGGTGCCGGCTCGATTTCTAAACGAATCTGCCCCGGCTTCCCCCCCAGCGCCTCCACCGCATTCAGAATCAAATTCATCAATATCTGCCGGAAATGCCCCGGATCACCCATCAGATGCGGAAGCCGGGGAGCCAACAAACACTCCAGTCGACTATGCCGCGGAACCGTCACTCGCAATAATTGCTGCAACTGCGCCACCAGCTCCGGCAAATCCACCCGCGTTCGAATCGGCTCCGCCCGCCCCGCATAGGCCAACATGGCCCGGCAAAGAGCCGCCGCATGAACCACCGCCTCGCGAATATCCCCCAATCGCGGCACCGAGGCCCCCGCCTGCGCAGCTTCATCTATGGCCAACTCGGAATGGCCCAAGATGATCGCCAGAATGTTATTCAAATCATGCGCCACTTCCCCCACCACCAACCCCAAGCTCTCCAGCTTTTGCAGGTGGCAAAAATCGGCCGTGTGCGGACAATCCACATCGCAACTCTGGGCACACGGATGCGAAGGAATCGGACGCTGACGGGTCTCCACGGTCACCCTCAGACCTCGGTCATCTTCTCGTCCAGCACCGCAACAAACAAATCATCGTCCACACGAAATCTCAACGCCCCCGGACGGGAAAGCAACTCTCGAATCTGATCCGGTCCCACCTCCTGTGCCACCGGCGTCGATAGCGCACATTGCGTTCCCACCCCCAAACGACGAGCCGTCAGCGACCCTACCAGAATGTTGGACAGCTCCTTGATCGCATCCGCCGCCACATCCGATTCAATCTCCGAATCGTCCAATCCCAGAATGTTGCACGCCATTTCCCGACACAGGCTAGCCGATGTCGCAAGAGTCAGCGTACCTTTTTCTCCACCCCCGGAAAAGTTGATTTCGGCCTGAAGATAATCGGCGGGCTGCGAAGGAACTCCTGTGCCCGCCTCGGACTCCACAAACAAAAAGGCAAACTGCTCCAACGTTTCTGCCACCACATCGGCAAGCAAGTGATCCTCGGTATTCATGTCTCTTGTTCCCTTGCCGACTTAAGCCAGCGTCAGCAGAATTTCAGACTTCTTCGACTCCTCATTGATCTCATCCACCACCAACGAGATGTCTCCCACCGACAAGCCCAATTCTTTCCAAACCGCCTGCGTCCATCCCGGATCCGCCAAATCGCCACCATCACCAATGCGCTGGTTGTTGCACACATAATTGGCCACATGGCACAGCGCCGTTAGCTCCCAATGCTCGGGCGGGGCCGAGAAAGGATCGTGGTGCCAGCGAACAGCCGTCACCAAATCCGGCGACAAATTCCACTTGCCGCTCAGCCATCCCCCAATCCGCGCATGGTCCGCTCCCAACTGCTCACGTTCGGCTTCATACAAAGGCATGCATCGTTCCCGCGCCTGCCGAAGTGCCGCTTGAAATTCATCCCGCCAATAGCGGTACATCACCAATTTGCCGATGTCATGCAACAAGCCCGCCAACCGCAACGATTCCTTCGTGCATCCGCGCTTCAGATGCGGCTCGGCCCGATCATACAACACACACGCCGCAATGCCGACGCTAACGGAATGGCGCCAAAACGCCTCGCGATTGAATTCCCCTTCGCCATCGTCATCGAATACCGAGAACACGGAGGTGGACAGCGCAATGTTGTTCACCGCCCTCATGCCCAACCGCGTCACCGCATGCTGAATCGATTGAACCTTCACGTCTCCCCCGTAGAGCGAGGAGTTCACCACCTTCAGGATGCGAGCCATAATGGCCGGGTCATCTTCAATCAGGCGCGCAATGCTCCGCGCGTCCGCCTTCGGGTCCCGGACCGCAGCGGACAGCTTGTGCATCACCACGGGCAATGTGGGCAGGTCCCGAATCTGGTCCAGTTTTTCGATGATGGATTGCTTTTTATCTTCCGGCGTCTGCATAGCGACACTGTCCTCTTGTTGTATGCCGTGCCTTGTCTAGCACGTTCTACGCACCCGGGGCACCACTCGGGCCCCGCTCTTTCAAACATGCGTTCAGAATATCTCGAATCGATTCTGGCGTAAAGGGTTTGTTTAGGTATTCCCTCACACCGTGTTCCTTGAGCTGCTGCATGCGAACCTCACTGCGATCCGTGCTCACAATCACCACAGGAATATCTTGCACCAATCCCCGCCTCGCCATCTCCTCCACCATCTGCACACCATCCATGACGGGCATGTTGATGTCCGCAAACAAAATGTCGATCCATTCCTTGCCCATCATGTCCAACGCCTCTTGCCCATTGGCCGCTTGGTACACGGTCCCCACATTCGCGCCGGACAACTCCACCGCACGCTGAATCACCGACCGGACGATTTTGGAATCATCCACAATTAAAATATTATATGCCATTGTCTTCTCTTCTTACCCATTGTTTACGCCGACGAATCCGTGGCCGGCCATCCTGCGCCGGACGAACCCCAATCCCTACATCATCGCCTCCAGTTCGCGCAATTGATCCAACGCACCGCTGGCCACCTGCTCCACATCGCGAGACCGCAAGCCCAGCCTCGCCGCCGCATCCTCCGCCACCGAATACCGGAAGCCGTCGATGCCATCGCCAAGGCCCTGACTGTACACCAGCGTATCCGCCAGATGCACCATCAAGGTCTCATTTGGAAATACGCTCGATCGTTCCGGATGGTGATGGCACGCCACAATTTCCACCACGTCGTCCGAGAAATTCCACCGCGCCATCAACTGCGATCCCGCCTCCGGATGCGTAATCCCCAACACCTCGCTCTCGATGTCGTCAAACGTACGCCCCGGATCTCGCAACAACAGCGCATCAAACTGCTCTCGATACTGCTTCACAAAGGGGTCCAGAACCACTTTTCCCATATCGTGCAACAACCCCGCCGTGAACAGCATCTCCCGCGTCTTCAACCCCAGCAGGTGTGCCAAGTTTTCAGCCGTCACCGCCACGCCAACCGAATGCATTAACAGGCCGCGCGGCGCCAGCGAATACCCATCCAGGCGGCCCGCCAACTGGGCCGACACGCCATGGGCAATCACAATCTGAAGCAATCGTCGCGAACCCAGGCGAACCAGCGCCTGCTGCAACGAATCCACCTTCTCCGGCCCCGAGAAATACGCCGTGTTCGCCATCCGCAAGATGTTCATCGTCACGCCCGGATCGTTGCGGATGATCTTGGAAAGCTCATCATAGCCCACATCCGGATCCTGAACATGCGGAATCAAATCGCTGTAAAACGCCGGCATGGGCGGATGCTCCACGATCGCTTTCTGAATCCGCTCCAACACAGCAGATCGACCCGATTCCATTGGCTGTTGAGTGGAGTTCATGTCACAACTCGCTTTCTATGCCACCCGACCGCAACAAACATCGCCCCGTAGCCATCTCTAGTCGAACCGTTCGAGAAACGCTTCCTCCCACACTCTCGGCCTTGATCATGAGCCCGTTTTTCCAAAGCAATTTACGCAACACCGTGTAATTTCGTTCTCCAATCCGGAATAAATTACTGTTGTCGAGAATCTTCGAACACCCCGCCACCTTCACAATCGCCCTCGACCGAACCAGCCCCAAATCGAATAACTGCGTCAGAAACTTCACCACGCCCGTATCCACAAACATGTACGGCTTTTCCTGCGCCTTGTTGGCGTCCACGCTCGAGAGCGGCAACATGCAGTGCACCATCCCCCCCACGTGCGCCACGGGATCATGGATCATCACCCCGACGCACGATCCAAGCGAATACGTCACCAACACGTCATCCAAGGATCTCGATACCTTGGCATCCGCGATATCTACAACAATCTGGTTCATTTGATATACACCGACGGTTCATGGCTCCGAAAATGACTCAGCATGCCCGACAAACTTTCGGCATGCCCTACCAACAAATATCCTCCCGGTTTTAATACCCGCCAAATCTCATCCAGCAAGGCCTTCCGAACTGGATTGTCAAAATAGATCATCACATTCCGGCAAAACACCACATCGAACGGACCCTTCATCGGATACGGCGGCTTGGCCAAATTCAGTCGCGCATAGGATACCATCCGGCGCAACTCGTCCTCCACCACAAAACGAACCTTGCCTTCCTCGTTCGTCTCCTTGCGGAAAAACCGCCGCGTGTACGACTCCGGCACCTTCTCCAAGTGGCGCGGCTCATATCGCCCCGCCTTCGCCACATTCAACGCCCGCGTCGAAATGTCCGTCCCCAAAATCTTCACATCACACGATGCCGAAAGTGCCGCCTTGGCCGTCATCGCAATCGTGTACGGCTCCTCCCCCGTGGAAGCCGCCGCACTCCAAATGCGAAACGATTTCTGCCCCTCTTGCGTCCACGTGTGCAGCAAATCCTTCAGCAAATGAAAATGGTGCTCCTCCCGGAAAAAATACGTCACATTCGTCGAAATCGCATTGAGCATCTCCACCAGCTCATCCCCCGTCGGATCGTCCTTCACCCGCTCGTAATAGTCTTCGTAGCGATCCAGTCCCAGCGCCCGCATGCGCTTCCCCATCCGCGCTGCCACCAAGGCTTCCTTCTGCGGACCCAAATGGATCCCCGCTTTTTCATAGACCAAATCGCAAAAGCGAAGGAACATTTTCGGACTGAGTTCAAGAGGCGTCTCGTTCATTTTCGTTGCGGCATCCTACTTCCTCTTTCCATCCCATGCAAAGGGAATTTTCCCTCGCAACAGTTTATCTTGGAAAGATTGACGCTGACCCTGAAAAGATCTATACATCCCTCCCATGATTTCGGAGTCTGCCATCCCCAAACACAAGCGCCCCGGCGAATACTATCTGGACCTCAATCAAGCCGAGGTGCTTTCTGAGATTTCCATCGATAGCCATCAGTTCAAAGTGACTCTCCACCCTTGGCTCGATGGCCGTTGCGTCCTTTGGTTTCGCGACGAAAGCGTCAACGGCCGCTTCAACGCCCTCGGGCATTTCACCGAATTCGACAAGCGAAACGTCCTCTTTTTTGTCGCCCGCTATATCACCAATTCCGACCTTCGTGAGGAAATCGAAAACCGCCGCTTCGCCCGCCAACTCGACGGCATGACTCCCAACTTCTTCGACCAAGTCGAACGCAAGAGCCGCCTCGACAAAACCGCCGCCTTCCGCAGCCTCTTCAACCTCGACGCCGAAATCGATCCCGACTCCCTCGCCCGCCGCCGCCGGATCATGGCCCGCAAGTTTCACCCCGATGCCGGTGGCGACGACAAAACCATGTCGCTCATCAACGAAGCCTACGAACATCTTGCTGCCACCCTCCCCAAGTAAATGTCGGCCCTGATTTTTCCACACCATGGAAAACTTTTTTCCACAGTGTGGAAAACGTTGACCCACTCCAGAAAGGCAACCATGAAAACAACCAGCGTTCTCCCCTATGCCCTCCTCGCCGGCCTCCTGATTTCTCTTTCCCCTGCTCGCGCCGAAACCCCCGCTGAGGCCGAAGTCCGCCAAGCCATGATCGAGGTCGTCACCGCCGCCGCCAACCTTGACGCGCCCGGCATTCTCTCGCGCCTCGACCCCTCCCCCTCCTCCCGTTTCTATGTGCAGGGCCAGTCCTTCAACTATGTCGACCTTTCCCTTTTCCTGCTTCAAGCCTTCGCCGATATGAAAAGCCAACAAGTCATCTGGCTGGACAGCACCGCCCGCGAACTCGCGCCCGACACCGTCCTGTGGACCTCCAGCGGTCGCAATCCTGTCGTGGAATCCAGCGGCCGCAAACTGGAATACATGCTTGCCGAAACCTGGATGTGGAAAAAATTGGATGGCCAGTGGAAAGCCATTCACTACCATGAATCCTTCCTCGAAATGCCCTCGCGCGAAGTTTGCGCAACTGTCGAATCGGCTCTCCAAAATGTTCTCACCACCTTCACCCTTCCCACCGCCGCCTCCGAAGAAGTGTATCCCCAGCTCGAAACGTTTGTCCGCTCCAACCCTTCCATTTTGGGCGCTGCCTATGCTCCCGCTTCCGCCAACGAAACCCATTGGCCCGCCATCTACGTCTGCAAAAAATCTAGCGAACTTATCCACAAGAAACTTACTTTCGAGGCCGGCTACACCCAAGAAGAATGGTATTCAAAGCCCATATCCGGCATCTCTCCCACTTGGTCCAATCCTTACTTTGACACCTACGGCGCAGAGAGAATGATGATCACCTGCAGCGTTTTGGTCCGCGATGCGACCGGCACTCCGCAAGGTGTCCTCACCGCCGATGTCCCCATCTATTGAGGTGCCCCCCATGTTTAAGAAAGCCGTCTTTCCCGGAAAATATATTCAAGGCGCAGGTGCCCTCACCGAATTGCCCGCGTTGCTCGATTCCTTCGGCAATCGCGCCCTGATTCTCGCCTCGCCCACCGCTCGCAAAAGCGTTCTGCCCTCCTGCGGCATCGATTGGACAACGCGCTCAGACCTCATCGAAACGTTCGGCGGAGAATGTTGCGAATCCGAATTGTCCCGCGTGGCCAGCCTCATCGCGCAACACGGAGCAAATGTCCTTGTCGCCGTCGGCGGCGGCAAAACCATCGATACCGCCAAGATCGCAGCCGACCGCGCCAATCTCCCCGTCGTCGTCGTTCCCACCATCGCCTCCACGGATGCCCCCTGTAGCGGGTGCGCCGTCCTCTACACGGAGACCGGCGTTTTTCAGTCCGTGTATTACCAGAAAATGAATCCCGCCGCCGTGCTGGTGGATGAATCCATCATCGCCGCCGCCCCCACTCGCTTTTTGGTCGCCGGTATGGGTGACGCCCTCGCCACGTGGTTCGAGGCCGACTCCTGTCGCCGAACCCAATCTGCCAATGCTTGCGGCGGCCTCAGCCCCATGGTCGGCCATCACATCGCCCGCCTGTGCTACGACACGCTTCTCGAATACGGGCTCTTGGCCAAAATCGCCTGCGACAATCATCTCGTCACGCCCGCCTTCTCGCGCATCGTGGAAGCCAATGTCCTCCTCAGCGGAATCGGCTTCGAAAGCGGCGGTCTCGGTGCCGCCCATTCCATCCATAATGGCTTCACTGCGCTCGAAGAAACCCACCGATTCTATCACGGCGAAAAAGTCGCGTTCGGCGTCCTCGCCGGCTTGCAGCTCACCGATGCCCCGCCCGCCGAGTCCGATGTCGTCTACGCCTTTTGCGAAACCGTCGGTCTTCCCACCACCTTGGCGGATTTGGGTATCACCACGTGGAGTCGCGAAAGCCTCCTCCCCGTGGCGGAAAAAGCCTGCGACCCGGTGGAGTGCATTCACCACGAAGCCGGCCAGATTACACCCGCTACAGTTCTTCATGCCATCCTCGCCGCCGATGCCATCGGGCAACGACGCAAACCACCACAACCCCGCTAACCTTTGGAGCCCATTCCCATGATGACCCTCCCCAACGGAAAACAAACGATCCTTGGAATTCAAATGTTGTTCGTGGCCTTCGGCGCCCTCGTGCTGGTGCCGTTGCTCACCGGGATGGACCCCTCCATCGCCCTCTTCACGGCCGGCGCAGGCACGTTGCTCTTCCATGCCATCACCGGCGGAAAAGTTCCCATCTTTCTTGCCAGCTCTTTCGCCTTCATCGCCCCCATCCAATTCGGCATGAAGCAATTTGGCCCCGGCGCCACCTTCGGTGCGCTCTTTTGCGCGGGCCTCGTATATCTTCTGTTCAGCCTGATGGCCCGCGTCGGCGGACGCGACCTCCTCAACCGCTACCTGCCCCCCATCGTGACCGGCCCCGTCATCATGGTCATCGGCCTCAAACTCGCGCCCGTGGCCGTGGGAATGACAAAAAGTTTCGATGGCTCCGGCGTTTTGAACGGCCAAGCCCAATTCATCGCAGCCTGCTCTCTGCTGACCGCCGTCGCCGCCGTCATGTTCGGTAAAAAGCTCTTCAGCCTGATCCCCATTTTGTGCGGCATCGTGGTGGGCTATGCTGTCTCACTAATGCTAGGCGTGGTGGATTTCACTCCCGTGCGCGAAGCGGTCTGGCTGGGAAATCCGTGGACCACCGCCATGAAAAACGGCTCTTTTGCTCTGCCCACCTTCGATCTGGCCGCCATCCTCTACATGCTCCCCGTGGCCCTCGCGCCCGCCATCGAACACGTAGGCGACATCTTGGCCATTTCGTCCGTGACCGGTCACGACTACCTCAAGAGCCCCGGACTTCACCGTACCCTCTTGGGCGATGGTCTCGCCACCTCGCTGGCCGGTCTGCTGGGCGGCCCCCCCAACACCACCTATTCAGAAGTGACCGGCGCCGTCGCCCTCACCAAAGCCTATGATCCCATTCTCATGCGCATCGCTGCCGTGGCCGCCATGATCCTCGCCTTCGCCGGAAAACTCGGCGCCATCTTGCGCACCATTCCCGCCCCCGTCATGGGAGGCATCATGCTCCTTCTGTTCGGCATGATCGCCGCTATCGGCGTCAATTCCTTGGTTCGCTCCCGCGTCGATCTCTCCCGCCCGCGTAATTTGGTTATTGCTTCCGTCATCCTCACCGCCGGCATCGGCGATTTGAGTGTCACGTGCGGCCGATTCTGCCTCGGTGGCATCGGCTTTGCCGGCCTCGTCGGCGTCCTCCTGAATTGGGTCCTGCCCGGCACGCAGGAAGCCCACGAAGAACAAGTCGAAAAATAGCCAGCTCTTCTCGCCCCATTCTAATCGCTTGCGTCCCAAAACGAACCGTCCTATAAATTCGCCCCTATGAATCCGATTCGATACATCAGTACCCGCGGCGCTCAAGCGCCCCTTTCGTTCAAAGATGCCGTCATGACGGGCCTCGCCCGCGATGGCGGACTCCTCATCCCCGATCGCATTCCCAATGTCACCGACAAACTCGAAGAGTGGCGCGATCTTGATTATGCCGACCTCGCCTTCGAGATCATCCGCCTTTTTACCGACGATATTTCTGACCCTCGTCTGCGCGATCTGATTACGGCCGCCTATTCCAGTTTCTCCCATCCCGAAATCGCACCCGTCCAGAAAGTCGGCCGCCTGCACATTCTCGAACTTTTCCATGGCCCCACCCTCGCCTTCAAAGATGTCGCCCTTCAATTCCTCGGCCAACTGTTTGCCGAAATTCTGGAGGAGCGCAACGAACGACTGAACATTCTGGCCGCGACCAGCGGCGATACCGGATCCGCCGCCATCTGCGGCGTTCGCGGCCAAAAACGCATACATATTTTTGTGATGCATCCCCACGAACGCGTCAGCCCTCTCCAAGAACGGCAAATGACTTCGGTGCTGGATGACAATGTCTTCAATCTCGCCGTCAAAGGCAGCTTCGATGACTGCCAGCTCATCATGAAGACCCTCTTCAGCGACCTCCCCTTCAAGGATGCCCACGCCCTCGGCACCGTCAATTCCGTCAACTGGGCGCGTGTACTCAGTCAAATCGTCTATTACTTTTACGCCGCCTTCCGCGTTTTCGAAAAAACAGGTTCCGAATCCGTTCAGTTTTCTGTGCCCACCGGAAACTTTGGCGACATTCTCGCCGGCTGGTACGCCAAGCAAATGGGTCTGCCCATTCGCCGCCTCATTTTGGCCACCAACGAAAATGATATTCTCGCCCGCTTCTTCAATACCGGCGTCTATGCCAAAGGGCAGGTCGTTTCCACCGTCAACCCCTCCATGGATATTCAAGTCGCCAGCAACTTTGAACGCTGGCTCTATTACAAGGTGGGACAAGACCCCAAGGCCATCTCCCGCCTCATGACCCAGTTTGCTATGGAAGGCCGCATGGAAATCCCCCGCGATGCCAAAGGCCGCGTGGACGTGGAAATCGTTGCCGGCGCATCCGACACCACCCATACGCTCGCCACCATTCGGCGATACCACGACAAACACGCCTATCTGCTCGACCCCCACACCGCCGCCGGCGTGTTTGTGGCCGAACAATTTAACGAACTGGATGAACCCATGATCTGTTTGGCCACCGCGCATCCCGCCAAGTTCTCAGAGGCCATTGAAGACGCCACCGATCAAGAGGATCTCGCTCACCATCCCATCCTGGATCGCCTTGTGAACCTGCCCACGCGGTGTGAAGTCATCGAAAACAACGGCGAAGCCGTCAAAACCTACCTTGCCGCACGAGCACGTTAATCCATGAACATCGGCCTCCTTGCCAATCTAGCCAAGAAAGATGCACATGCCACCCTCGCCGAACTCTCCCGCGCCGCCAACGAGCTTTCGATCACACTGGTCGCCTGCGACAAGGAAACCGCTCGCCTAGCGCCCGGCACCAAGCTCGTCTCGCCCGTCCGATTCGGCAAGTCGGTTGACCTTCTCCTCTCGCTGGGCGGCGATGGAACCGTGTTGCGTTCCGTTCATGCCTTGAACGGTGCACAAGCACCCATTCTTGGCATCAATCTGGGCAATCTGGGTTTCCTGACGAGTGTTCCCGATACGCAAGCCGTTTCGGCCTTGCACGCGTTGGTCTCCGGAGCCTATCAAGTGGAGGAGTATCCCTTGCTCGAAGCCCGCCTCCTCCGAGGCTCCCGGCGCCGCCAAATTGTTCGGGCCCGCGCCCTCAACGATATCGTCATGGGGTGGGGCACCTCCCCGCGCGCCACCATGATCGAGGTCGAAGTGGACCGGCAACCCGTGGCGTCCTTCGTTTGCGATGGCCTCATTGTGGCCACCCCCATCGGCAGCACCGGCCACGCCCTCTCTGCGGGCGGCCCCATTCTGCACCGGGGAACTCCCGCCATTCTTCTGGAACCCATCTGCCCCCACACCCTGAGCAACCGCCCCGTGGTCTTGCCCAACCATTGTCTGGTATCCATCCGCGTAGCCGATAAACGAAAAAAACTTCTTCTGTCGGTTGATGGTCAAGCCAACGGCTGGCTGGAAGATGACGACCTTCTGGAAATCCGAAAGGCAAAGGAAACAGCCCGTTTTGTTCATCTTCCCGGCTATTCGTGGTTCAATCTCCTCTCCCAAAAGCTTCATTGGCGTGGATCTAGCGCAGATCCAAAGTGACAAGATTGCGGTCTAAAACAAATTTGTCGCCTTTTCCGTTGACCGTTTTACCCAAACACGCTACATTCAGAATACGTTAAGGATCCTTGTGGATCTTTTTCCAGTTGCTCCGAGGAACGGCGGAATTTGGCAACGAATAGACTAAAACGGAACCGCAAGGAGGCCGTTGATGAATAAAAACTTACCCCGGCATATCGTTTGGATATGCTCGTTCCTCGTGATTTTTTCTGCTATCGCGGCGGATTCCACACCTGTGGTTCCACCCGTTTTTCGCATGCCCACCGCCACCACGCGAATGGAAAATATAACGTTTGTGATTTTCGACACCGAAACCACCGGCTTCAGCCCCGTCAAAGACCGCCTAGTCGAAATTGGCGCGGTCAAGGTGCGCAACGGGAAATCCCTCGGCGAAAAAACGTGGCTCATCAATCCCCAGCGTTATATTCCCTCCTATGTTCAGGCCGTACACCATATCACACCCGAGATGGTCAAAAACTGTCCAACCTTTGCACAAGTCTATCCGGAATTCTTGGAATTTATCGATGGGGCCGTCCTCATTGCACACAATGCGCCGTTCGATGTACGCTTCATTTCTGCGGAAGCAGAACGTGCTGGCATGCCCGCCCCTAAAAATGCCTGTCTAGACAGCCTGGCACTTTTCCGCACCTGGTATCCGGAACTCAAATCCCACAAAGTATCCGATCTCATCGACTTGTTCGACATCTCCACCGAGGGACTCCAAGCTCATCGGGCAACGGATGACTCCCTCTTTGTCTACTACGCCATCCAAAAAGAAATGGAACGACGTAGCGAGGAACCCCGTTTTAAAGAACTCCTGGAAAGCGCAGGAAGAGTCCTTCGTTTTGCCGGTGAATAGTCCTTCCCTCCCATGACGCCTACCTGTCGCCTCTGGATCTCCGTGGCGGCAATTTTGTTTACCCTCCTTTCCCTTTGGATGGCGGGTGATGCCTTGTATGCATACCGAATCCGCTCCAGATCCAAGGCGCTCGGCGTTCGCCGGGCCTCCACTCTTCCCCTCTCCCTGAATCCGTCTGGATCGCCCGCCCTGTTGCTCGTCCACGGTTTTGCCGATGGGCCTTCCGTCTTTGCCAAACTCGCCCCCACCCTTGCCCAGGCAGGCTTTGCCGTCCACGCCATGCACCTGTCCGGATTCGGCATTCCTGCCACCGAAATGAAAGGCATTTCTCTGGATATCTGGCGCACCGACATCGATCGAGAAATCAACGCCTTGCAAGCAGCGGCCCCTCAGCGGCCTGTTTGGCTCGTCGGCCATTCTCTGGGAGGGGCCCTTGTCTTCGATGCCGCGTTGCGCCCCACCAACCACGTGGCGGGCCTGATCCTTCTGGCCCCGCTTATCGAACCCTCCAACGCCCGTAGCCCCCTACTGACCTCACGTCAATGGTTCACCATTCTGTCCCGATCCCTCCTCTTCTCCACGATCGTTGAGTCGAGATTGCCCGCCGATTTGCACGACCCGACGGTCCGCGCTCAGTATCGCACAGACCGCTTCATTCACCGCGATATTTATCGAGCCCTGTTCGCCACCATCGATGCCATCGCGAACCGTGCTGCCGATTGGCGTGGCCCGCTTCTGATGGTGGTATCCCCTTCCGACCAGATTGTCGACACGGAAGCCTCTACCCGATTTTTCTTTGCCGCCACCCAAGCGTCGCCCGCAAAACTCGCGGAACACCATTCGGGTGGACACGTCCTGCCCCTCGACGTAGGCCACGAACTCATCGCCGCCAAGATGGTTCGCTTCATTCTTGCCGACAGTCCTACGGAGCGGATGACGGGACAATGAGGCGATAGTAACGAATCGGATCAGCCGGTTCCTCATCCGTCAGCGTAATGGATTCTCCCGTTCCCGTTTCCGTATCGGCGGTGTACCATTGCAATGGATCCGCCAAGAGATTGGTGGTGAATTCCATCCGGTAGACTTGATCGCTCACCGAGAGGAATGTGGCCGAAGCCGTTGCCCCATTGCTCATGACAAACGTGCCCACTTGCGGCAACGGGTACACATACAGGCCCACCGCTTCCCCATCACTTCCATCCTCGTCTGTGGCATAAAACACCACGCTATATTCCCCTGTCGGTGTAGCCGGATTCCAGAGGAAGGTGCCCAACTCATTCGTCGGATAGAAGAAGGCTCCCGAGGGCAGATTGCTCGCCGTCAAGGTCACCGCATCGCCTTCCGTCGGTGTGGCGGAAATATGGATCTCCAACGGATATCCCACAAAGACGCTTTGCCCGCCGATCGGATTCAATACCGGCGGCGTTCCGGACGATGCGATAGTCACCACACTCGTTGTTCCAGAATACGGACTGTTCGAGGAGGCATGGTAAGCGTTGGCGCGATAGTAATACGTCACGTTCTCCGTCAGCCCCGTGACGACCACCGTGGTCACATCGCCCACATCTCGGCTTTCGTAGCCCGGAACGTAGCTCGAAGCTCCACCACCCAATGACGTCACGAGGATGTCATGGACATAAATGGCAGAGCTGGGGGATGCCACGCGCAGCCGAACGCTGGAACCCGAGTCGTTCACGTCGTTTGTGAACACCGCCCCCGTGGTGCCGATTCCCATCCACGTCGCGAGGTCATCCCAAGATGTACCGTTATATTTTTGTAGCTTGGCCGTGCGGCTCGCTCCACCCGCCGAAATGTTCATCGTGACGGTGCCCACCGTGTTGAGGGCCGGCAACTCGATAATCCCGGTGGAAGCCTCCATCTGCACTCGCCCGATGGAACCGACCCCGCTTGCCGCAGCCGCAGGCGCAACGATGCATCGGGTCATGCTGACCGTCCCCGCTGGAATGCTCTGCGTCCAAGTGCCATAACCGACATGAGCCGTCCAGCTTTGGATGTTTTCGGAAATGTTGGCGACGGCTTCTCCCCCGCCCGCAACAAAGGTTTCGTTGGTGGCGACATCCAACCGGTAGCCTGTCGCGCCGCTTGACGCCAACCAGTTGGCATTGAACTGATTCGCCTGCACACTGCTGGCCGCTTGGATGACCGGCGCGAGCAACTCAGAAATGGCCGAATTCACCGTAATAGATATCGTTTCCTCGTCAGTTCCATTTTCATCCGTGGCAGTGAAGGTCACGCTGTAGACCCCCGTTGGCGAGGCGTTCAACCATTCAAACGTGCCATTTTCATTCGTCGGGTTGAAGGTGGAACCCGATGGCAGATGGCTCGCCGACAATGTCACGGCATCGCCGTCTGTCGCGGTGGCCATAACGTAGAACAACAAATTGCTACCCATGGTGACCGATTGGCTTCCGATGGGATTTAGTACAGGCGGAACATCCACGCCCGCGGCCGTCGTCACGTTCGTCGTCCCGGAATACGCGCTGTTCGATGTGGCGTTGTACGCTTTCACGCGGTAGTAGTACGTCACGCTGTCCGTCAAGCCGGTCACCACATACGTTGTGGTATCGCCCACATCCCGGCTTTCGTACCCCGACACAAAACGCCGTGAAGGCGCCGTTTGCGTGATCAGCACGTTATCCACATAAAAACGATTATTGGATGTACCCTTAGCCGTGATCCGAATCTTGGACAGCGCCGTTCCATTGGTCACCGTGACCGTCTGCTGAGCCGTCGATGCCGGGGGGGTGATGTCGGAACCCACCTGCGTGAAAGTTGCACCATCGGAAGCATGCATCACCTGCACGGCAGCAGAATCCGAGCCATATCGCTTCAAGTCAAATTTTACCGTGGCCACGCCGCCATTTCCGGACAGGTCCACAGTAGGCGTGGTGAGGAACCCCTTCGCTGAACTCGACCCCAGTTTAGCGGTGCCAACTTCTTCGAACACTTTTGATCCGCCCCAACCCACCGTGTGCATATAGGAATTCAGACTTGAACTAATGTCGGTTCCACTGTTGGTTCGCACAAAGAGTGAAAAGTCTTCGCTCAAATTGGTGACCAGTCCTCCCAAGGAGAAACTCGCATTGGTCGCCACATCCAAGCGATATCCCGTGGCGTTGCTCGAAGCCAGCCAGTTCGCGCGAAATTGGTACGACTCCACATCCGTTGCGGCCTGAACCACCGGCGCAAACAATTGCGGAAGGGCCGATCCCACCGTGATCGTCACCGCTTGGGTCACCGCTACGGAAGCATCGAAGGCCACAAAAGCAACCGCATAGACTCCCGTTTCCGACGGCGTCCACGTGAAAGTGCTTTGAATGGGGGCCACGCCCATCGCATCGGAAAAACTCGCTCCGGTGGGTGCCAGATTGGTGAACAAGCCAACCGACTCAGCATCGGCATCCGTCACGGATACATCGAAAGAAAGTTCTTCATTCACGATCGCATTTTGGCTGATACCGCCTTCAACGCTAATCTCGGGGGGGAAGTTGGGCGCCGACCCACCAGCGCATCCGCCAATGAGCACATCGTCAAAGGCCAAGTTGCCGGCGGACTTGGTATATGTGAACCGGATTTGCGTCATGCCTTGCGCAATTTCGACCAACTGCGTGGTTGCCGTAATGGGCAACGGAGTCAGATTCTCCACGGTGCTCCAAGTGGAACCATTGTAGCTTTCAACAAGCAAAGCCGAACTGGAGTCCGTGCCCTGTCCCTTGATCCAAAATTGCAAATTCGTAGGCGAATTCAAAAAGGGCGTCACGATCTGGTCTCCCGTTTCATCGAACTTCAAGGAAGGCGACGAAAGTCCATAATTTCCAACGGTGGTATAGGTGTCTGCAACACCAGTAAACGTCCACCCCGCCGGAGCCGTCGCGCCACCCGAAAACCCTTCGTTGATGATGGCGGCTGACACGCAATCATTCACCTCGATCGCAATGGTCTGCGTATTCGTGCCATCCTTATCGGCGGCGTAGAATGTGACCGAATAGGTTCCCGTTGCGGAGGGGGCGGTGCCCGAGAAAACACAATTGACCTCTCCCGCGTTGGTGGCGCCAACAAACGTGGCCCACGCTGGAACATCCGTGGCCCACAAGCTCACGGAATCGCTATCGACCGAATCGCTGGCATACACCGTAAATTGCAAAAGCTGATTGGTGGCAATCGTCTTGTTGCCAATGGGAGAAAGATCCGGCGGATAATGGCTGGGCGTGAAGGCCGTGGCATTCGCCACCACGACCGAAAAATCCTGATCTAGCGAGCCACCGTAGTTAGGCACCCCATCTGAATTAATGTTGAATCCACTGACCGTCACTTGAACCATTCCGGTGGAACCCGCCGGCAGAAAAACGCTTTCCACGTTGTTGCGGACATCCGCCGTTCCGCCGCTCACCGAATAGGCCCCACTGAACACGTTGCCCTTATACGTGACACCGCCCACCACCACGATCAGGTCGAGGTTGTTTTTATAGGCATTGCCCGTTGTGGACCCCGGCGCATCCGTCCAGCCCAAGGTGACGCGAAGCGGCTTATTCGTGTCCGACACCCAACCATAAAACTTGCGCACTTGGCCCGAGGCCGTGAAGAGATCATTTGTCAACTGGTCGCGCAAGATGCGGGCCGTTCCATCAAAAGCCATACCCAGATTCATGCCGCCCATTCCTTGATCATTGGACCAGAGGTTGTCGTTGGCATCCACACCCGTCAGATAGCGAGCCGAATTCATCAGGAAAATTTTCACCATCGCCGGACTTGGAACGGTCCAGCCTTGATTGATGAAATACTGGCGCACCAAAGCTGCGCCGCCCGCCACCGCTGGCGTGGAGTGGCTCGTTCCGCTGGAGGAGGCGTAATTGGTTTGTCCCGCAGGCATATATTTGTCGCAAACCCCGTTTCCCGTGTAGCCGGAATAATAGCTTGCCGCGCCCTGAATGTGAGTTCCCGGCGCCACGATGTCGGGCTTGATTCGATTGTCCGCGCACGGCCCGCGGCTGGAAAAATCAATGATGTCGTTGGCATTGTCCGCACCGGTGCCTGGCACGTCACATCCATCCGAGTAGGAAGGATTGTAATTTTCGGCGGCACCCACCGTGATGATGTTTTTGGCCGATCCGGGAGAACCAATGGTGCTGGCACCGCTCGTTCCTTCATTGCCAGCCGCAAATACAAACAAGCATTCTTGATTGCCCGGCACATCCGGCTGGGCATCGCGCGTCACCGTGTCATAGGACTGCGAATAGATGTCATACACGCCCGGGCCCGAAGCACCCCAACTGTCCGAACTGATTCGAACCCCGCGCGTATAGTTGGAATCAATATAGGCCAACTCTTGCTCATCCGTAGGATCCCAATCTCCTGCATCATTAAATACCTTGGTGTTTCCCATGAGGGCAAACGGGCAAACCCCCACACCAAAGTTGTATCCCGACCCGTCTTCATAAGGACTACCTGTCAACTGGTTGAATCCACCCACAATGCTGATGTTGATGTTGCCGTGACCATCTGCCGCCCACGATTCCGCCTCCGACAGAGTGCTTCCCATTTGCGAATACTTCACCCGGCTCAATTCCCCCGCGCTCCCGTTCTTGCGAAATTCCGGATTCGCAGGCGTTGCCGCAATTCCCAAATCCCACCCATCGTCGGCGATATCCACAATGAACCCGGACGCATCAAACTGCTCCTGCGAAAATCCTTTTGAATTCAGCCACGACAAATATCCCGTTCCGGAAGGCTGGCTGCCGGCCACATTCAAATTCCCGGCGCTGATCTGGTTTTGCCGCTCATCACACCGCTGCGGAGGTGTATACAGGTGGATGGAGACCACATCGGCCTGAGATGCCAACTCACTCAAGCGTTCGGGCGGTAGCGCCACCACCAGATTCAAAAAGCCCAGTTGACGATTCACGCTTTGGCTACGAATCGGAGCCAACTTCATGGCATCCACCCACGCCAACGTCTGGGCATTTGCGCTTTCATCCAAAACCAACTGCACGGAGAAAAGACTGTCCGCTCCCGTCATCGCTCGACGAGCCGCCACCGCATCGGGCCGCGCACGCGGATGGATTTTGTCGCTCGCCACATACGCCCCTTCCCATTGCACATGCTGCGCTCGGGATCGCATAGACTTCAATGCCGTTGCGCCGCCATACACCAGATAAGCATTCTCCGGAATGAAATCCACGATTTGATAGCCAGCCTCTTCCAGTTGCTGCACCCACTCCGGCTGGATCGGGCCATCAAACTGAACCAAGTGCAACTGCTTGCCCGAAGCCGAAAGAGTCGTTGCAAGGTCGGCTGTCCGGTTGGCGGACACGCGGGTGTCAATGTCCCCGGCATGAAGATGAATGGCTTGCGCAAAACTGTTTGCCATACTCGCAAAAAGCAAAACAGACGCCACAAGAAGAACGGAAAGGGTAGACTTCATACAGGTATTCCTCAGGGTGATTTATACGTCCCGAAAACGTACCCTGCCCATTTTATGAACGCAAGCGAAGAGCCGATTCTTGCAGAAAACTAACAGAACGGCATTCGCCCACACCCCAGCGCACGTTGCAACGGCCCCGACATCCCCGCTCGCAGGACCGCAAGGTCAGCGTGAAAGGCCCCAGTGCGGTCCGAGCGGCCAATAGACGAAGAACGAGGGACCCACAAGCGCTTTTTCTGTGACGGGACCAAAATAGCGACCATCCAAGCTGGAGTAGGTGTTGTCGCCAAAAGGAAGAAACTGTCCGTCGCCTACCTGAATCGTGGAACTCTCATTCGGTAGCAACGAACCGGGCCGTGTCGTATAGCCGCGATAGGCGGGATCTTCCACCTGACGCTTGAACGGAAAGGGTGCTTCCACCGGCTGACCATTGGCAACCAGATGGCGGCTACGAATCGAGATCGATTCGTTCGGCAGTCCTACGAGCCGCTTGATGTAAAACGTGTCGGACCGAATACCAAGCCGTTCCTTATCCTGAATATAATTGGTATCGAACACGATGATCTGCCCTCGCTTCGGCCGGGTGAAGTGATACGGCACTTTATTGACGAAAATATGATCCCCTTGCCGGACACGCCCCGAGGCAATCACTTGCCCCTTCTGAATCTGATCACCGGGATTAAAGTGCAGGCGCATACTGTGTTCCGGGTCTGCAAAGGCAACATCCAGAAATGGGCTGTCAGGTCGCAACGTCAACCGCACCGGATGCGGCACACCGCCAACGGAAATGGCATATTGATCTTCATAGGGACGCAGGGGTCCCAGCGTTCCCGCGTTCTTTGCTTTCACTTCCACATACCGCTCGCCGAACAGTGCCAAATTCACCAGATTGATGGGCGGCAGATCGTACCACTGTTTTCCATCTTGTGGCCGCACCGTGATGCCGTTCAACGTGGGCTGCATGGAACCGGTCGGAATCTTGAAAGGCTGAATGAAATACGTGCGGCACGCCATCGCCATGGAAATGGCCACCACCAACACCTCCACATTCTCTCGCCACTTGGGAAAGGGCCGGGGCGGCATCAGTTTTTCAGCCGCAAGCGCGGTCGATTCGCAAACCGACTCCAGCCGATCCCAATCCTTCGCCGCCCACGCCGCACTCAGCTCCACATCGGCGGCCCGAGCGGAGGCGACAACCCCTGCCGGCGCAATATCTTCGCGCATGTTCAAGGCATGACGAACCAGATGACGCACCACCTGAACCGTTTTTTTTAGCCGCCGTTTTGCAAAATAATTCATGCGCCGCCTCTTCTCAGGTCTTGGCCTTCAGGACGGCGATGAACGCTTCCTGAGGTATGCCCACTTTTCCAAATTGCTTCATGCGCTTTTTGCCTTCTTTCTGCTTTTCCAGCAACTTGCGCTTGCGCGTGATGTCGCCACCATAGCACTTGGCGGTGACGTCCTTTCGATATGGGCGAACGGTTGTGCGAGCAATGACCTTCGCCCCCAGCGCTGCTTGAATCGCAATGGCAAATTGCGCCGGCGGAATCAAGTCCACCAGCACTTCACAAATCTGCCGTCCGCGCGCTTCCGCCTTGTTGCGATGCACAATGCAGGAAAACGCCTCCACCACATCGCCATGAACCATGATGTCCAACTTCACCAGATCATCCTCGCGATAGCCGGCCTGCTCATAATCCATCGAAGCATATCCGCGCGAAATGCTTTTGAGCCGATCATGGAAGTCGATCAGAATTTCGTTCAGCGGCATCATACAGGTCAGCATGACGCGCTTGTGGTCCAGCGTCTCGGTGCGGTCGATCACGCCGCGCTTGTCCATCACCAGCTTCATCATGTCGCCGATTTGATCTCCAAGGCAAATCAGGAACAGCTTCACAATGGGCTCTTCAATCGCATCAAATTCGGTAGGGTCGGGCAAGAAGACGGGATTATCCACCTCCTTGATCGTGCCGTCGTGCATACGCACGCGATACACGACGCCCGGATACGTCGCAATGATGTCGCAGTCGTACTCGCGCCGCAGGCGCTCCTGCACGATTTCCATGTGAAGCAATCCGAGAAACCCACACCGAAATCCAAATCCCAACGCCACACTCGACTCGGTCTGATATTGAAACGAACTGTCGTTGAGAGACAGTTTTTCGAGCGCGTACTTCAATTTTTCGTAGTCATCCGCATCGATGGGATAAAGCCCCGTGAACACCATCGGATGCATGGCCTTGAAGCCCGCCAGCGGATGCTCCGTGGGGTTGCGCGCACTCGTGACCGTGTCGCCAATCTGAATTTCGCTGGTGTTCTTGATGTTGGCCAGAAAATAGCCCACTTGCCCCGCCTGCAACGCTTCTGTCGGCTGCGGCTTGGGATTGAAGAGCCCCACCTCCTGCACCTCGAAGTCTTTGCATGAACCCATCAGCCGGATGCGATCTCCACGGCGAATCGCCCCATCGAACATTCGCACGTAAATGATGCCGCCCCGAAACGTGTCGTACTCCGAGTCAAACACCAGTGCCCGCAATTCCGTCGGATGCTCCGGCTGGGGAGGAGGAATCCGCGCCACCAGCGCCTCCAGCACTTCCGCCACCCCGACGCCGGTCTTGGCGCTGACATGAAAACACTCTTCGCGCGGAATCGCAAAAATGTCTTCTATCTGACGGGCCACCGTATCCACATCCGCCGCCACCATGTCGGTTTTGTTCAGCACGGGAATGATCTTCACATGATTTGCCGCCGCCAAAAAGGCATGCGCCACGGTTTGCGCTTCCACCCCCTGCGTGGCATCCACTACCAACAGCGCCCCTTCGCAGGCAGCCAAGCTCCGGCTGACTTCATACGAAAAGTCCACATGCCCCGGCGTATCGATGAAATTGAATTCGTATGTTTTTCCATCTCGTGCCGCATACTTCATCGTCACCGGATGGGCCTTGATCGTGATGCCACGCTCACGCTCCAAATCCATATCGTCCAGCAATTGGTCGCGCTGATCGCGCTTGGCTACCGCCCCGGTCAATTCCAGAAGACGGTCCGAAAGCGTGGTTTTCCCGTGGTCAATGTGCGCAATGATGCTAAAATTGCGGATGAGCGACATCTCATGCGCAGGCCCACCCTTCGGTTCGGGTGTCGCCTTTTCCTCGACACTGCCTTCGTTCTCTCTGTAAAACTTCGTTGCCATATTTTCCACTTATCCGTTTGAATTCCACACACCGGCGGGGTTGCTAATCTCGGTCTGTCAGGGCCGATTCGACCTGCCGCCGCATTCCCGCTATGGCGCTCTTCATGTCCGCCGCCTTGAACAGAAACGATCCCGCCAACAAGACGTTGGCCCCCGCCCTCGCGCACACCGCACCCGTTTCCGCATTGATTCCCCCGTCCACGGAAATGTCCACCTGCGCCAATCCCTCCGACACATCCGCAATCTTCGGAACGCCACTTTCCATAAACGCTTGCCCCCCGAAGCCCGGATGCACCGTCATGATCAGCACCTCGTCCAAGCCATCTTCAAACCCCTTCAACGCGGACACTGGAGTCTCAGGACACAACGTCAATCCCGCCCGCTTGCCCGACGCCCGAATTCCAGCCAACGTCGCGCGCAAATCACACGGCGACTCCACATGAATCAGCACCGTATCCGCTCCCGCCTCCACAAACCGGGGCGCATACAAATCCGGCCGCGTCACCATCAGGTGAACATGAAGATACGCCCCCGGAACCGCCTCCCGCACCGCTCGCAGAATATCCGGCCCCATCGTCAGGTTCGGCACAAAATGCCCATCCATGATGTCCACATGAAGCCCATCCGCCCCTGCCTCCATGGCCCGACGGCAATCCTCTGCCAGATGCCCCATGCGGGCCGACAGAATCGACGGCAAAATCAAGATGTTGGAAGACTTCATAGGGGCGGCAGTATAGGAGGAAAAACAAACGAGAGTACAGAATGAAAAATTAGCGCCTTTCCACACCCATCCACCCCAGCCCGGCACCCACCATCAATCCGGAGAAATGCGCCGCATTGGCCGTCGACCCCATCAGCCCGAAAATCCCCAACGCCAAAAACAGCATCAAAAGGCCCGCCGTCATCGGAGAAAGATACACGTCAAAGCGATCATCCAACTTGTTGCGAATCCAGATATAGCCAAACACCCCGTAGACCACTCCGCTCATTCCTCCGAAGCCCGCCCCCCCCACGACATATTGCGACACATTTGAAATCACCGCCACCGCCAGCACCACGCCCGCAAACCGCCATGTGCCAATTTGGTTTTCCAAGAGGCTTCCCAGGTCCTGCATCCACAGAAGATTGAAGACCAGATGCCAAAGCGAAAAATGAATGAAAATGGGCGTGACCAACCGCCACACCTGCCCATGCGATATTTCAACCAAGGAATCCCAGAAATGCGTAGGATTCACCAATGCCCCATTCGAAATCCGTAGCCAATCCGTCCACGCGCCCTCCCCCATTTGGGTGGCAACAGCCGCCGCCACACTCAGCACGAGCAAAACCAGCGTCATGCCGCCGCCGCCCATCTGATAAGGTACCGCTCCGGCCCGCTTCAACTTTTGAGCCTCATCCCGAGCTTCCTTCTGCTCTTGACGGCGGCGTTCTTCAGCCGCATCGGGCGCCTTATAAAATTCTTCTGCGTCGGGCATGCTCCGAAACCGCGACAGCAACGCCTTCCCCTCGTCCACTCGCTCTTCGTCCACCACCCATATCACCCACGCCCCGCCTGCAGACTGTTCCACCTCCACCTGCATGTCGCGAACAAACAGGTAGTCCGCAAAGGTCCGCGCCTGCTCCTCCGTTTCTAATTGTCCTATCGGTCTCATAAAATTCGCGCGACTCTACCCTGACTCGATTTTTCCCGCAACGATATTGAATAAGTCGAAAAAAAACATTCCGCCGTGACGGGCGAACATTCGCAGAAACAAGGACTTCTTTCGGCACCCCACCACCACCTTTGAAAAATCCCCATCTGTAAAACGCTTTTTCACACGCATTTTTTCTTTTTTCTGTTGCATCCCCCCCCCCAAGGTGTATCATGCGCCCCGAGTGCGTTTCGGCTCTTTTCCAGCCTGAACGACAGACACTTTAGAAAACAAACGGAGCAACTAACATGAGTAACGAGAAGAAAATTGCCATCATCGACGGCAATGAAGCCGCCGCCCACGTCGCGTACAAGACCACCGAGGTCGCCGCCATTTACCCCATCACCCCCTCTTCCAATATGGGCGAGTGGGCCGACCAGTGGGCTTCCGAAGGCCGAACGAACATCTGGGGCACCGTCCCGACCGTCGCCGAAATGCAGTCCGAAGGCGGCGCTGCGGGTGCCGTTCACGGCGCGTTGCAGTCCGGCGCGCTCACCACCACCTTCACCGCATCGCAGGGCCTCCTGCTCATGATCCCCAATATGTATAAGATCGCCGGCGAATTGACTTCGACCGTGTTCCATGTCTCCGCCCGCTCGATCGCCGCCTCCGCCCTCTCGATCTTTGGTGACCACCAGGATGTGATGGCCTGCCGCCAAATCGGTTGGGCCATGCTCGCCTCCAATAGCGTGCAGGAAGTGATGGACACGGCCCTCATCGCTCAGGCTTCCACGCTCAAGTGCCGCGTGCCTTTCTTGCATTTCTTCGACGGCTTCCGCACCTCCCACGAAGTCGCCAAGGTCGATCTCCTCTCCGATGAGGTCATTCGCTCCATGATTAGCGATCAGCTCATCGCCGACCACCGCGCCCGCGCTCTCAATCCTGAAAAGCCCTTCATCCGCGGCACTGCGCAGAATCCCGACGTCTATTTCCAAGGTCGTGAAGCCGTCAATAAATTCTACGACGCCTGCCCCGATATCGTGGCCGCCACGATGGAAGAGTTTGGCAAACAAACGGGCCGCCACTACAAACCCTTTGATTACATTGGCGCGCCGGATGCCGACCGCGTGGTTGTCCTTATGGGTTCTTCTGCCGAAGTGGCTCTCGAGACCATTGAGGCTCTTCAAAAGCATGGCGAAAAGGTCGGTGCCGTGGTCGTCCGCCTCTATCGCCCCTTCTCCGAAAAATATTTCTTCGCCGCCCTCCCCAAGAGCGTGAAGGCCGTGGCCGTCCTCGACCGCACCAAAGAGCCCGGCTCCGATGGCGAGCCTCTCTATAAGGACGTCCTCACCGCCCTCGCGCAAGGCGTCGCCCGAGGTGCCTTCCCCTCCATGCCCAAAGTCATCGGCGGTCGCTATGGTCTCTCCTCCAAGGAATTCACTCCGGCGATGGTCAAAGCGGCCTTGGACGAGCTCGTGAAGGGCGACTCCAAGAACAACTTCACCGTTGGCATCATCGACGATGTCACCCACCTGAGCCTCGAACTGGATCCGAACTTCTTCGTCAGCCACCCCGGCGTGACCAACGCCATGTTCTTCGGCCTCGGCGCCGACGGCACCGTGGGCGCAAACAAGAACTCCATCAAAATCATCGGCGAGGAAACCGACTTCCACGCGCAGGGCTACTTCGTCTACGACTCCAAGAAGTCCGGCTCCCGCACGACCTCTCACCTGCGCTTCGGCCCCAACCCGATCCACAGCCCCTACCTGATCCAAAACGCGAGCTTCGTGGCCTGTCACTCCTACGAATTCCTCTTCCAAACCGACATGCTCCGGTATGCGGCCCCCGGGTCCACCTTCCTCCTCAATAGCCCCTTCACCAAGGACGAGGTCTGGAACAAGCTCCCGAAGAAGGTTCAGCAGCAGATCATCGACAAGCAAATCAAGTTCTACAACATCGATGGCTATGAAGTCGCCAAGCACACCGGCATGGGCTCTCGCGTCAACACCATCATGCAGACCTGCTTCTTCGCTATTTCGGGTGTTCTTCCGAAGGATGAGGCCATCGCGAAAATCAAGTATGCCATCAAGAAAACCTACGGCAAGAAGGGCGACGAAATCGTCCAGCAAAACTATAAGGCGGTGGATGAAACCCTCGCCAACCTGCACGAAATCGCCTGCCCTGCGGTAACCTCGACCCTCGAGATCCCCCCCGCCGTTTCCAGCAAGGCCCCCGCCTTCGTTCAGGACGTCACCGCCAAGATCATGGTCGGCGACGGCGAAGCCCTCCCCGTCTCCAAGATGCCCGTCGACGGCACCTTCCCCTCCGCCACCACGCGCTGGGAAAAGCGCAACGTCGCCCTCGATGTGCCCATCTGGGATCAGGTCGAGTGTATTCAATGCGGCACCTGCTCGTTCGTTTGCCCCCATGCTTGCATCCGTGGCAATGAGTACGACAAGACACTGCTCGATAAGGCCCCTGCTGGCTTCAAGCATGCGCCTGTGCGCGGCAAAGACGACAAGGCCTATACCCTGCAAATCTACGTCGAAGATTGCACCGGTTGCGGCATCTGCGTGGCCTCCTGTCCCAAGAAAAGTAAGGCCGACCCGACCCGCAAGGCCATCAACCTCGGCGCCAAGCTCCCCATCAAGGAACAGGAAATCCAGAACATCGCATTCTTCGAAACCCTGCCCGTCATGGATCGCGCCAAACTCAACCTCGGCATGGTCAAGGATGTTCAATACACCATCCCGCTGTTCGAGTTCTCCGGCGCTTGCGCAGGCTGCGGCGAAACCCCGTACCTGAGCCTCCTCAGCAAACTCTTCGGCGATCGCGCCATCGTTGCGAATGCCACCGGCTGCACCTCGATCTATGGCGGCAACCTGCCCACCACCCCGTGGTCGCAGAACCGTGAAGGCCGCGGCCCCGCTTGGTCCAACAGCCTGTTTGAGGACAACGCCGAGTTTGGGTTTGGCTTCCGCCTCACCTGCGACCAGCAGGCCCGCTACGCCACCCAACTCGTCCAGACCCTCAAGGACGACATCGGTGCCGAACTGGCCGATGGCCTCGTGAACGCCAGCCAAAAGGACGAAGCCGGCATCGCCGCCCAGCGCGAACGTGTCGCCGCCCTCAAGGTCAAGCTCGCAGGCAACGGCAAACCCGAAGCCCTGAACCTCCTCTCTGTCGCCGACTACCTCATCCAGCGCTCGGTCTGGATCGTCGGTGGCGATGGATGGGCCTATGACATCGGCTACGGCGGTCTCGACCACGTCCTCGCCTCTGGAGCCAACGTGAACATTCTGGTGCTCGACACCGAAGTGTATTCTAACACCGGTGGGCAGTCCTCGAAGTCGACGCCTCGCGCCGCGGTCGCCAAGTTCTCCGCCGGTGGCAAAAATGCCGCCAAGAAGGATCTGGCCATGATGGCCATGAACTACGAGAACGTCTACGTCGCCCGCGTCGCCTTTGGCGCCAACACGCCGCAGACCATCAAGGCCTTCAAGGAAGCCGAAGCCCATAACGGTCCGTCCATCATCATCGCCTACTCCCATTGCATTGCGCATGGAATGAAGGAAATGCGCGACGGTCTCGAACAGCAGAAGCTCGCCGTGAACTCTGGGCATTGGATTCTGCTCCGCCGCGACCCGGCTCTCGCTGCCCAAGGAAAGAACCCGCTCCAGCTCGATAGCAAGGCCGCCACGGTAGCCCTCAAGGATTACATCTATAACGAAACCCGTTACAAAATGCTTCTCAAGAGCGATCCCGAAACCGCCGCCAAGCTTCTCGAAGAAGCCCAAGCCGAAATCGGAAGGAAGTGGGCCCAGTACGCCAAGTTGGCCGATGTCCCCGTGGTAGCCCCCGTTGCCACCGCCCCCAAGGCGTAATTCCATCCAGCCAACCGCGCCCCGGAGAAATCCGGGGCGCTTTTTTTGTGTCCGCCAATCCCACGAGAGACAAAACAATCAGCGCGGAGCCCCCACCTTCCATCGCGCCTCAAATCGCCCCGTCCCCGCATCCCACGCCGCCCGAAGCAACGCCACATTCACCCCGAAAAACGCACCCAAAAGGCCCAAAAGCCTCGAACGAACCCTTTTCCCGAGAAAATAGGCCATTCCACTCGCCAAAATGGCGAAAAGAATCCACCAAAAGTAGATTCCACTCGAAAATAATGCCAAAAACACAAAAAAAGGCGTCAAAAGCCTCAAAAACTTGTGCGAAATGAACTGAAACCAGATTGGATTCGCAAAAGGAGAGAAAATTCGGGGTTCCAAACGCATCAACTGCCAAATTCCGGCTAATGTGCGCCTTTTACGAAGCCCCTCTTGATCAAAACGGGCCGACGGAAGGTCAAACACACGCGCCGAAGGCTCAAAAAGACATCGGAACCCCTTCAAAACCGCCCGCATCGGAATCAACACATCATCCACCAGCGTATTTTCCGGAATGGGCTCGCACAACTCCCTCCGAATGGCATACAACGCCCCCGTGGCCCCTGGAACCGCCCACACACGGCTTTCAGACTCTCGAATCCACTTCTCGTAGCCCCAATACGACTCCGCCCCCTTTTGCACCCCACTCTTTGCCGACTCATACACCAAAGCCCCCGACACCACCCCCACCTGTGGATCCGCAAAATTTTCCAACAACTTCCCAATCGCCCCCTCCTCCACCCGCTGTCGCGCATCCATCATCACCCAAATCGCCTGTCCCGCCCGTCCCATCAACTCATTCAACACCGCCGCCTTCCCCCGCTGCTTCTCAAACTCCACCACATATACAATCGGCCCCCCCTCCCCCTCCCCACTTGAACATTGGATATTGGATATTGGATATTGATCATTGGAAATTGAATCTTGCTTTTTGATTTTTGCTTCTTGATTCAGAAATCTTGATTCTCCCCTCCCCCTTCCCACTTGAACATTGGATATTGAACATTGGATATTGAGTTTTCCCAGCTCTTCCCTCACCCGCTCCCCCGTCCCATCCGTACACCCATCCAACCCCACCCAAATCTCCCGAATCGGCTCCCTCTTCGCCAACTCCAACAACTCCCCCACCTTCCTCGGCAACCCCCCCCCCCCCCTCCCCCCCCCCCCCCCCACCCAAACCCCCCCCCCCCCACCCCCCCCCCCCACCCAAATCAAAACCGGATATCCCACAAAGGCATATCCCAACAAAAACAGTGAAGTAAATAATACCCACAACATGGACTCTCTCTACTTGAAACCTCGTTGCTCATCAATAGGGAACTTCGCACCAGATTTGGATGCATGATTCGAGTTGATTTTATGGAAGCGATGCGGGAAAGTCGGACAACGGGATCATAAATTAATAAACGGGAACAGATGTCGAAACTTCATGGTAATTTGTATTCCAGAGTTCGGGCTTATCAATCAATTCTGGGCAGGACCGACCGATCAAGCTCTGGAATGGTCGTCTGGCAATCGGCGTTCCAAGTCCTGCTGTTGAGGCTCTGAAAATGAAATGTTGCGCTGTTTGTGGTGATTCGCTGGGGTTTGACGCATCCAAGATCTCCTGCACAACCTCTTCTGGAGGGGTTTGCTCATATTTCATCTGTTCTCTGTGTGGAAGCTGGACGGTAGACACCTCGACCATCTCCGGCGAAACGGCATATCCCGCTGATTACTATGGGTCTAATGATCATAAATTCATTGCGGCCATTAGTCAAATGCGAACCGTCACATGGTGGCGCAGGGCGCGGCAAGTTCATCGATTTAAGCGCGGGAACGCGGGGGATGTTCTTGATATCGGGTGCGGAGATGGGATCTTTCTCAGAAAGATGCGAGCCCGAGGCTGGCGCATCCACGGAACGGAGCTGGCTGGGGTGACCTTTGAACGCGCAAGCCGTATCGAGGGCATTGATCTGTCCCTTTCGGGGGATAGCTCAGAATTGCCCTGGCCAGATGCTTCGATGGATGTCATCACCATCTGGCATGTGCTGGAGCACATCGCGAATCCCGACAAACTTATTCACGAATGCCGGCGCGTATTGAAAAACGATGGCATCCTGATCGTCGAAGTGCCCAATGTGGAATCCTTGCAGGCGCGCGTATTTGGAAGTTGGTGGCTCCATCTCGACCCTCCCCGGCATGTCACTCAATTTTCCCGGCGGGGACTCCACGCGCTCTTGGCTCGATCAGATTTTCCGCTGGTAAAAAGCACCGGGCTGGCCATCGAAATGGGCGTATATGGCATTATTCAAAGCGCGCTTAATACGTTTGTCGCCCCTCGGGATTTGCTGTTCGACACATGGTGCAAAGGACGGTCAGGGGTTGATTTGTTTAGGGAAACCCTCTCCTTCCTGTGCTCGATGGCCCTGTTCCCCATTGCGTTCTTGTTGTTTGTCGCCGAGACGGCGATAGGTGCCGGGGCCGTTGTCAAATGCCGGGCGATCAAGCGTCACGCCTGATCTGCTCGGATTTCATTGCACGGAATTGCTCGCCTTTTGACTGCCTGCGTCCACCATCTTGCGATACCGTTGCCGCGCAACCGAACCGCGCCCGATCAGTGCGCCGCAAACCTCTACCAGCAAGCTCAGCGGAAGTAAAACACATCCCAGCAAGACGCTGGCCAACGCCCAACCCTGGTCGAACCTCCGCTGCTGGCGACCTTTGAGCCAGTCGTAAAGCGCATTGCGTTGCCACGGCATGAGAACATTGACGAAAGACTGTACCGCAACCAGCACGGAGTAGGCCCAGCTTAACTGAGATTCCCGGACCAAACGGTAGTTCTGAAGTCCCATGAAATCAGAAAGACCAACCGGATTCGCAATACTGTGATGTTCAGCCCAATCATAGCCGGCCCATCTTTTGCCTGTCACTTGATAAAGCAGAGACCGAGCGCTAAAAAACTCCACCTCAAACAACCCGCCAGGCCGCAGGCGCTGATCGATCTCTTCAAGGGATCCGGCCAGTTTCTCCGTGCGCTCCAGCGCATGCAGGGCAATAATCCCATCGAATGCTTGTTCTGAATTCGTCACTTGCTCCAGCGAATCGACCCTGGTGATCAAATGTGAATCGTCGTCTTCAGTGCCGCGGTTGCCGGAACGAGCGTAAACATAGAGCAAACGCCCCGCAACCGGCATTTGCGAACGAAAAGAGCGCAGTCTCCATTTCCCTACCCACTTTTTGACACCTCTCGTGCATGCGGGAAGCCTGGAGAGGGAGACTGAGTCGCTTTGCCGGGCCTCCATCTGCTGGCTGCCACAGTGGGGACATATCCACACCGAACCTTGAGCGCAGGACCAAGAGAACGTAATGTCGGCACGCCGACAGACTCCGCACAGGAGCGAGACGCCAGCTTTTCGGCAAAGAACCAGCAGATTGAAACCAAGAAAGAGGGATTCAAAATAGACATCGAAATACTGGCAAAGGCGCCAAATAAATGTGGAGCGGGAAAGCCAATGGGCGGCACGTGAGTTGGTCCCCCATGCATTGTTCCGGGCTGAAATATTGGTGCGGCGGATCTCGGATTCGGTTTCGATCGGCGGGGAATGTCGCCGCAATTTTTCCGTCATCAAATATACTCTGCGTATGAACCAGAAAGATGGGAAAGTTGGATCTAGCATTCGCACCACTTGCCAGCCCGCTTGGTCAAGCATGTTAACAACGCCTTGCCGGCTGAGACGACGCAAGTGCCCGTAGAATTCATCGTCATCCCCCCACTCTCGCCGATTATAGGGGACGCTCACAACCATCCAGGCCTTATCCCGGGTGTGGTTCGATATCTCCTCGAGCAACTGCCACGGATTGGCGACATGCTCGATGACATCGAATAGCAAGGCCAAGTCATACGCCGAACCCAACTCTTTCCTGTTGTTTGTGTAAATAAGGGATCGGCTATCATCAAGGACCCGAGGGGACTGGGTCACCATGGCCGGATCATAAGCCGCACCAGCCGTAAACTGGCGGTTATGCACCAAATATTCTGCGACATCGCCGCGACCGCATCCGTAGTCCACAAAAGTCCCCGAGACATTGTAATCTTGAATCATTCGATCAAGTACAAAAAGGAACCGCGCCTTCAAGGGTTGAAAATTTGCCATACTCCGGCCAAGGGGGTGTTAAATAAAGAATTTACTATAAATGATAAAGACAACACATTTAAACATATCCGAAGGCGACCATAGGCGCAAGTAAACCCTCGCCCGCTGCCGTGTAGTTTTCAAAGGGGGTGAATTGAAAATTTGTCAATTCACCCGAAAAAACATGATGCGTTTGCCCTGCTTTTCTCCATGACAACCATTTTCATTTCAGCTATCTTTTTATTGTTGAAAGTTATTATATGTTCGATTCCATATTATCATACTGAGCCGAATGGGCCACCCTTCCTGATGTTGAAGCGATGTCTTAAATATTTTGCGTTGACCATCATTGGACTCTCGCTGGTTGTTTCCGCTGTTTATGCGCATCGGACAGCTGGAATGGGTTTGCCGCCACCCTGGGAAGATGAAGGCTTTTTCCTCTGGCCCGCACTTTCAATCGCCGAGGCAAATACTCTTTTCACCGAACATTTAAATCCCGAACACCCCATCCTTTTCATGTTAATGGGCTACTCGGTAGTGTTGGGCCTCTTATTCAAAATTCTACCATTCTCGCTTGAAATGGGGCGCTGGCTGTCATTCGCATGGATGCTGACCGCAGGGGGCTTGCTTGCATGGATGGTGCGTCGATTGCCCTTGCGCAGTCTCGCTTGGGGCATACTCGCATGGGCTGCTTTGTCCCGACCCTTTGTCGTCGCCGGCAACTTTGTGCGTCCCGAAGCATTTTGTGTCTTGTTGGTATGCGTCGCGATGGCCATCGGCCCCAAACGCCCTTGGCTAGCACTGGCGTGTCTAGGGTTTGCCCCGCTCATGCATCCGGGCGGTCTTTTTTTCGTACTGGCGGGAATCGGCGCCATCGTCGTGATTCGCCCCCCCAACCTGTGGGTTTTCAACCGAATGGCTGCCCTTGCGATCGGATGCCTAGGCGTTGCGTGGATTCTCATGATCATTCATGTATGGAGATATTTGGATTTCTTCATCCAAGATATTTCATACAATCTTTCGGCCTATCCCGAACCCTTGGCGAACAAGGTCGTCCGACTGCTGCTGGATTTAAATATAACCCCTTTTTTTGCGATTTGCGCAGGTTCCCTGCTCTATTGGCGCACAAGGCAGCCAGAACGGGCTTGGATGGCCGCCCTTGCGGCTGCTTTATTTTTACCTTCAGCCTCTCGGACACAGATGTGGTACACCATTTATACGGCGGTTGGCCAAGTGGTCGCCCTCTGTCTGCTGATTGCCGCCATCGCCGAATGGAAGGGCGAAGCTTCCTCCTTGAGACGCGCTCTTGCGATCGCTGCCGCATGCGTAGGCTTGTTTTTAATTTATCGCGATGGCGCGCTGGAAGGACCGCGCGGGTATCCCCGCGACATGACTTGGGGGTGGGGAATGAAAACCGAGGACGCCGCGGTGCCGTATTTGGCTGAAACTGACTCAATGACAATCATCCATGCATTGACGCCCTATCTCAACCCCAGACAGACTATCCGCGTTACGTTTATGCCGAAATCGGATGCCCTATTTTTTCCAAATCCCGCCACGGCGGGGTTCGTCGGTTATCAGCCGATGACCACATCGGTACCTCCCGACATGGTGATCTACCGGGAAAGCCGTTATATACCAGAATGGGTGAGAACCTACTACACAAACATCTTGTTTAAAACCGCTAGTAACCGTTTCGGGAACATGATCTATCAGCGAGATCAAACTGAACGCTGGACTTTATATGTCCTTGAGAAAACAGAGGTGCCTTCAAAAGCGAACGAAATACCTTCGAATTTTCCTATGGGTTCAGAACCATCGAGACCTTGATCGATCGTGTGGCTCACCCCCCTCTTGTCACGTTGCGGTGGAATCTTAATTACAATGATTAGATGGTTGTCTAAGTACCATGGCCTATTCATAAATTTAAGAAAATGCCTGCTACCATTAGCGATTTTCATATGCTTTATACCGGAATATAGCAACAGGCTTCGATAACTACGTAAAAACTCAAAGGGAAGCGCCGCCGCATCAATATTTTATAACTAATTTTCACATATTCCATAACATATTCTCCATGAATATTTTATGCATGGCTATGAATTAGCCATGGTCTACGTACTTAAGGGCAATATGTTTTTAACTTTGCCTCCGTCCGCCACTTTATTCAGCTTGTCATAATATGAACCGGAGTCCGTCCATCCTGACCACAATGGCCTTCCATCAAAGCCAAATCTGGCGTGAATCGGTCACGACCATTTGCCTAAAGGGCGAGTCGCCCGACAACCTCGGCGCATTCCGTCAGGCTCTGCGCCTCCTGCGTCTGCATTCCCGGTTCGACGCCGTCGTCACCATGGGATCTCGCCCTTCCCTCGCCTATGGGCTTCTCTGTGGGATCTTGCGGCTTCCGTCCAAACAAATCATGACAGAAGTTTTTCTGGATGAACCCAAACCCCAGTCTCTCGGTTGGCGAATCAAAACTGCCTGTTTTCGATGGATATCCAAGCTCTCCCTCGGAATCTTGACCAACAGTTCCGCCGAGGTAGGATTCATCGCGCGCCGCTTTGGAATTCCGGAGAGCAAACTGCGGTTCGTGCCCATGTACACCACCCTAGAGCATAAAGAACGTCCTCCCGAAAACGATGGAACGGTGCTATCGATCGGGCGAACCTTGCGAGACGTGAACACTCTGCTTCTTGCCGCACCTCACTTCCATGGTCCTCTCGTTCTGGTCATCGGAAAACAGGACCCTCTGCCCGAAAAGGTGCCGTCCAATGTTCAAATCCTCCGCGACATCTCCTTAGCTGAGAGCCATGAAATGATACGTCGGGCTGCCGTTGTGGTGATTCCCTTGCTACCCGCCGAACGATCGACCGGCCAAGTGGTCTTGTTCGAGGCTATGGCGCTGGGCAAACCCGTCGTGGCCACCCGCGTCACGGGCACACAAGATTATATTCGCGATGGAGAAAATGGACTGTTGGTCGAACCGGGCGACCCCGAAAGCTTGACCAACGCCGTCAACCGTCTTCTACAAGACAAGGATCACGTTTCCAAGTTGACTCAAGCGGCGTTTCAAGACTGTCAAACAACGTTCCACGCCGAACATCATGCGAAGCTCAAACTATTGGCTATTGAAGAACTTCAAGCATCTTCGTCTACTTCTTGATGAAGCGATAGTAGATGAGATTGCTCAAGAATTCATAAAGAGCCGAAAACGGAACAAAAGTTCCACGCCGCTCGTTTTTATAAAAGACGGTGGACACCTCTCCCACCGATAGATCGTGCTGAAGCGCCTCGATCATAATCTCGGCATCCGTAAACCAATCGTTCGAAACAAGGTGAATCTTCTGATACGCCTCGCGCGTCATGACTTTTGGCTTGGAGTTGATGTCGCGAAAAACGTGCGCTGCCGGATAAAGCAGACGAAACAGAAAATTGTAGAAACCCGAAATGGTTCTCCGATACCAGCCATCCTGCCGTTGGGCGCGAAACGTTTTGACCAGATCATACTTTCCAACTTGTAGCACTCGATACACCTTGATCACATCGCTCATCGGCATTTGTCCATCTCCATCAATGACCGCAATATGCCGCCCCGTTGCCGCTTCCAGCCCGGAGCGCATGTCCCATCCCATCATGCCCTCCTTTTCTTTCGCCACCACGCGGAACCGAGATTTGCCTTGAGCCAATTCCTTCAACACCGTTGGAGTCTGATCCTTCGTGTCGCCGGGCAAATAATTGCCAACCAAAACCAACTCATAATCGACCCGAGCTTCCTCCAATTCCCGTTCCACCTGAGCCACCAGATCGCGAACCACATCGGCAGAGTGGTAGCAAAGGATCACAACGGACAACTCAGGCACTTTGCTTTCTTCGCTCATGAAAACTCCTATCGACGCAAAGGACGGGTGACACATTCAAACAACCGATCCGGCATCCACGCGCCAAATCGACAAACCAGCGATGTCTGCCAAGGATAGTAGAAAGTGAATTGCGTTTTGGAAAGTACGGTGTTGATCAAATAGTCGGCCACGGCTTCGGGAGAGGCCACGCCTCGGCTGGGAGGCGCCCCCTCGGCAAAGCGCGGATTGATCGACGTTTGCACAGGCCCCAACACCAGTAGCTTAAATTTCACAAGTTCCCCAGCATGGCGTATCCGAAGGGAACGAAACGCCATGGAAAGAGCCGCCTTGCTCGCACTATAGGCCGGACAATCGGGATCGGGCCATAAAGCCAGAATGGTCGAAATACCCACAAATTGCATAGAGAGCCTGGGCGAACGATCCATCCAATTGGACACCCAAAATAAGGCCCCCTCCACATTGGTTTGCAAAACAGCCTGCATTTTCTCCCAAGAAAGGCTGGATGTTGCCTCTTCATATTCAACGGCCGCATTGACAATCACTACATCTGGCACAAATCCGGCGGAATCCATTTCAGCCGCCGCCGTTTGCCGGCTTTCCGAATGGCGAATGTCGCAAACTGTATGCCGAAATTCGCCCGCCTCCTTCCCCCACCCCTCCTCTTTTCCCGTCCGGGACAACCCCCACACCGTATGCCCTTGTCTGAGCAACTCCACGGTGGTTGCACGGCCAATGCCCCGAGAAACACCTGTCACCAAACACTTCATTCGAACCTCTTCCTCTCTGAAAAGGTAATATATCCGATCTGCAAACTTCCTCCCTGCCGCTCCACTCCCGAGGTCGGCTCCAACGTAAACATTAGCGATTCCGCACCCAGCGGTACATTCATTTGCACATATCGGGGTTCGTTCAACCCATTCAGCGAAAGCTCCAGCAACGACTGATCCAAACTGCGAATGATCAGGCGAGCCGCCCGTACGTCTGCATCCGCCTCGAGCAGATACATGGACACTGTTTTCGCGGTTTCAGGATGTGGAGGCAGGTGCCAACCCACTTGGGTAGAGGGAGACTCCGGATTCAACAGTATTCGAGCCTCAAAAGGACGATAGGCTCCGGGCACAACGCCGGGCTGACTCGACTCGCCATTCTTCCTCGTCCACCCCTTCTCAACATCTGCGTACAATCGATAGTCCGGAATCAGCCGAACTCCAACCACCAACAAGATCAGACCCAAGACAATAGAGCCCAGAACAAAGGCTCCGCGCAAGACAACGCCGCGTCCAGCGTCGGAGGAAAAGAAACACGTCATCTTCCCGTTCTCCCCCTTGAAGCCGGCCAAAGCCGAAGCTCCCAGAAGCGCCAAAAATGGCTGACAAAAGATGGAGTATCGCGGGGATGTTTCGCCCATAAACAAATAGGCCCCCCACGTAAGAACAGGCGCCAAAAAAATCGGCACCCACTTAAATTGCAAACGAGGCCGAGCCGAGAGCCCAACACAGCCCCAAAAGGCCAGTCCTAGAAAAATAGGTGCCGCCGCCAAACGCATCCCCCGTGCCCAGGGAAGTTGAGGAGACTGAACCGCTTGAAGCCCTTCTTCCAAATTCGACGCATATCCCACCAAAAACAGCTTGGCAGTCTTGAGCAAGGGAAACCACCCACAAACCGTTTTGGCGTTGTATCGAATCTGAGAAAGAACAATCCGAAACATCGCCGGCTTCTTCTCGGGCCAAGGCGTCACGCGGTCCATTTGCTCATAGCGACCACAGTATTCCCCCTTTGTTTCCGGACACCATCCCCGCGCAACAAACGCCGGCAAGACAGAATTGAGTTGGTGCATATCATGACGGTTCAGCCAAGCGTCATATCGGCCTGCCGCAGGAATCGAGAGCATCAAGGGCAGAATTCCCAACCCCAGCAACAATAAGCCCCACCGCCTCCCCCCCATTCCACTCGAAAGTGCCCACACCAACAATCCCGCCCAGGCACCCATCACAATGAAGTGTACGCCCCGTTGCCACATCATCAGTAGCAAACACAAGCTGGCCAGCGCCGACAAAAAGAACCAGCGCCACCGGCTGGAAGCACGAAACATCATTTCCCACGCACACCACATCCCCACCAAAAAATAGAAGGATGAAAACAAATGGTGGCTATAATCCGTGACCACGAAATTTTGAAACGGAAGCGCCATCAACAAAAATACGGCCCACTTGCGGCTTCCTTCCGGCAACAGCCGCTTGGCAAAAGAGTAGGTCACCAGCAAAATAGCAGTAGAAAGAAAGACGTTGAGGAGACGAGTCCAAAGCAAATCATGATCGCCCGCTAGAAGCCGAATGACATAGTGCACCGGTAGGACTCGCCCCGCCCACACAGGGTAGTCATAGATGCGGCTTAACGAGGACAGCGTTTCTCCGCTTAATCGATGATCGGCCATTTCTCGCACAAAATAATGAAACAACGCTTGATCTGCATGAAGCGGCAAGTGCTGAACAGCGGCCACGAAAATCAGTTTAACGGCGACCCCCAAGGCCACGAGTCCCCACACGACTGACGATTCAGAAAAAGAGTTGGCTTTTCGCAACGCCCAAAAGAGACCTCCCCAAAAGAAAAGATAACCGAGCGCCCCAACCACCCAACTTGCAGAATCCGCCGATAGACACCTCAACACAGGCACCAGCAGGCTGGCTCCCCACGATATGAAAAGGATAATTTCCAACGTCACAGGCAATAAATGTGCCCCTTGGCGGATCACCCCACAAAGGAATTCAAGCCTCCCCTTGCACGGGGTTGGCTCCCAGTTGTTCGCGTTGGAGTCAAAATCCAAACTCATACCCGAATCATCCCCAATGGCACGAAAGAGAACAAGCTCGAAGAATCTGAACCCCAATCATCCCCAATCATTAGCGAAGGACTAAAGTGAACCCCGTTGGCTAGACAAAAAAGTGCCTTGGATAAGGTAGAATTTG
>CAZYGH010000028.1:0-55348 GCA_964647595.1 uncultured Verrucomicrobiota bacterium | reverse complement strand
CCATCATCACCAACCTCGTCACGGTTCCCGTCTCTGTCAGCACCCACGCCAACGCACGCAAGGCGACCTTCAGCCTCAACGAGCGCATCATGAAGTGGTTTCGACGCTACATCGAAAAACACTTTCCGCGTCGTGGACCGGGTCGACCTAAAAACGGGTCGTAAAAGCCCGACCGACCGAAATCCTTCTTCAACGCCGCCCCGCCGAACGCTAATGATGGGGATGCCGAATCTGATATTGCTTTTGCGCTTGATTGAAGCGAGGGGTTGGACTGATGCTTGCTGACATGGGCGATAACAAGACTATTTGGAGTGTTGCGGTCCCTGTGTGGAGTAAATGAGGCGTTCAAAACAAATTGGAATCAGTATTTTTTGCCACCGCCAAAGAATGGGGATCGCATTTCTGATCTTTGCGGTCACGGTGGCGCTATACGGGCCGACGATCGGGTATGACTTTGTGTCGTTGGACGATCACGCCTATGTGAGGGACAATCCGGACGTGATGGAGGGATTCACCTGGCCGGGTGTGAAGGCGGCGTTCGGGAAGATGCAGGAAGGTCTGTGGATCCCGATGTTGAATCTGGCGTTCATGCTGGATGTGGCGGTTTTGGGTACGGAACCGCAGGGGTTTCATCTGGTGAACGTTGCGTTGCATGCGATCAACGGAGTACTATTATTTGTATTATTGAGGCGCTGGACTGGGAGTTTGGGATTTGCCTGCTGGGGAGCGCTGATTTGGGCCCTCCACCCGCTGCGAGTGGAGAGTGTCGCCTGGATTTCTGGTCGCAAAGACGTGTTGAGCAGTTTTTTCTTTCTGCTCTGCTTGTGGACTTATACGCATACCTTTTCGTATGGAAGGCGATCCCGGGGATGGCTCTGGGTCACGATGGGACTTTTTGCCTTGGGGTTGATGAGCAAGTCCATGCTGATGTCCCTGCCGTTCCTGTTGCTCTTGTTGGACATTTGGCCATTACACCGGATGCGGCCGGAGTGGGACGATCTCCGGGCGAACTTGCCCCGCTTGGTGGCGGAGAAATGGATGTTCTGGCTGTTGAGCCTCTTGTCGGGTGCCTTGGCCGTCGGGGGCCATGCGGCTCGGGGAGCCTTGAACACGGGCGAGGCGTGGACACGGCTGGCACGCGTGCCGATCCACATGGTCCGATATCTTGGGGACACGGTTTGGCCCAGCCACCTGAATGTGCTCTATGGCGATCTTGACGTCGCGGTCGGGCCTGTGGTCGGAGCGATGCTCATCCTGGTGGCCATCACCGCAGTCGCATGGTTTATGCGGTGGCGCCAGCCGGCCTTTGCGGTGGGCTGGCTCTGGTATGTCGTCCTTTTGTTGCCCGTGTCTGGGCTCGTGGGATTCGGCGCGCAAAGCCGCGCGGACCGCTTTACCTATCTGCCTGCGATGGGGTTGGCTCTCCTACTAGCTCAGGCGACTCCAACGGGTGCGATGGGGCGCCGGGCAAAGATCACCGCGGGCGTGATCTCGATCTTGGCCGTCGTTATTTTGACGGCGCGACAATTGCCGGTTTGGACGAATTCAGGAACGCTGTTTGCGCGAGTTCTGGAGGCCGACCCATTCCACTTTCAGGGAAACATGAACAGGGGAATCTGGCTTTGGGAACATGGTGAGACGGCTTTGGCAGAGGAAGTGTTTCGCCAAGCCTGGGCTCGATCCACCCCCCGCCGTGTGATGGCCATGGGGGACGACGCATGCCGGTTGGTATTGAATGGCCGCGCCCGCCTCGCACAAGCGGTGCTGGAGCCGATTATGAACGCTCCGGAAGCTTCGGCGCTCGTTTATGGAAGTTATGGAATGGCATGTCTTCACGAGGGGGAATGGCGCGAAGCGATCCGACATTTGAACCAATCGCTGGCCATGGATCCACAATCGTCGCGATTCAGAATTCAATTGATCCGCGCCTACTTCGAAATCGGGGAGGATGAAAACGCCCGGGCGCAGGCAGCGCTTTTGACGGAATGGCCCGGCGGAACTATCCAGTCGCCCGTTGATTTGTTTCCATACTATCTCCTGCTCTGGCAGGATCGTTCCCGCCCCTATGCTTGGACGTGTTTCCATCGCTTGGCGGAAAGAGAGGCGGGGAATGCCGCTTTGCTCAACGCCATCGCTTGGCGGGTGGCGACGGACAAGCGATCGCCTGTGGAGGCGATTTTGGGGGCTTTGTCGTTTGCCGAGCGGGCGGTGGAACTCGCCGCAGAGGAACCCGCCGCGCCGTTGGATACTCTGGCGGCAGTGCAGGCCGCGTACGGGGATTTTGAACAAGCGGCGGCGACCGAGGCGCGGGCGCGGGACTTGGCGATCCGGCAAGGGGATTTCGCGTTGGCAGAACGGATCGAAGGGCGCCTGCGGCTATATCGGCAGGGAAAACCCTATCGCGAATAAGGTCACAATCGGTGCGGATTTCAGATTTGACCACCCCATGAATAGAAAGACTATTCCCACATGAACGAAAGACCGGAATTCAGTTTTTTGCGCCAGCATCGAGAGGCGTGGCTGGCTTTGCTGCTGGGGGGGCTGACGCTGGCGTTGTTTGGGGTGGCGACGGGATTTGGCTACATCAGCCTGGACGATTACGTATATGTCGCGGAGAACCCGATAGTGTCGGAGGGCCTGACGGGGGAATCGGTGCGGCAGGCGTTCACGACGGTGCGAGAGCAATGGTGGCTTCCGCTGTTGTGGATTTCATACATGGTGGACGTGGAGGTGTTCGGGGCGGGGCCACAGGGTCACCATCTGGTGAACGTTCTCCTGCACGCGGCGAACTCGGCATTGCTGTTTTGGGCGCTGTTCCGGATGACCGGTTCCCGGTGGCGAAGTTTTTTTGTGGCGGCGCTGTTCGCATGGCATCCCACGCGGGTGGAGGCGGTGGCGTGGATTGCGGCGCGCAAGGACGTGCTGAGCGGATGGTTCTTCATGCTGGCGCTGCTGGCCTACGTGCGGCATGTCGAAAGACCCTCCGCCGGGCGGATGGCGTCGGTTTTTCTTCTGATGCTGGCCGGGCTACTGTCGAAGGCAATTCTGATCGTGTTGCCGCTCTTATTGCTGTTGCTTGATTATTGGCCGTTGAAGCGCGCGCAACGGTTGTGGGGTTTGGAGGCATGGAAAGCGTGGCGCCCGCTACTCGCGGAGAAGGCCCCGCTGATCGTTTTGGCCGCCGTGTTCATGGGCATCAACCTGTTCACCCATACGACCGGTCGGGGGGATGGAACGCCGGTGGCGCTGGTGTCGCGATTGGGGATGATCGCGCCGAACTATGTGGACTATCTGGAAAAGATCGTCGCGCCGGTTCGGTTGAGCATCCTTTATCCGGAGAACGATATCGTGTCGTGGCCACAGGCCTTGGCCGCGCTGGCGGCCTTGGCGGCGGTGATGGGGTACCTTTGGGGACAGCGCGAAAAACGGCCGTACGTCGCGGTGGGCGGACTGTGGTTTTTGGTCGCACTGTTTCCCGTCATCCGAGGGGTTCGGCTAGGGCTGGCGCAATATGCGAATCGGTGGACCTATTTGCCGTTGATCGGGCTGGGAATTGCCTTGGCCTGGACGGCGGCGGAATGGAGCGGTCGACACCGGGCGCGGCGATGGATGGCGGTGGCCTGCGGCTTGGTGCTGGGCCTGTGTTGGGTCGGGACCCATGCGCAATTGCCGTGGTGGAGGAATTCTGAGGCGATTTTTCGGCGTGCGGTCGAGTTGGATCCGGGTTCGCATTTTGCCCAGAACAGCTTGGGGTTGGCGCTGGTTGATGCTGGCCGAATGGAAGAGGGTGAGATGCACATCCGGCAGGCGGTCCGGTTGAAGCCGGAAAAGGCGGGATACGTCGTCAATCTGGGTAGCGTTTTACTGAAGCTGGGACGGGCGGAAGAGGCGTTGGAGCTGCAAGACGAGGCCATCGGGATGAAGGGCGACCAGGCCTCCTTTCACAGCAACCGGGGCCAAGCGCTGGCGGCGCTGGGGCGGACGAAAGAAGCGCAGGCGGCGTATGAAACGGCCTTGCGGTTGGCACCCGCTCATCCCGAAGCGCACTACAATCTGGGTTTTTTGCTCTATGGGGCGGGCCTCGCTCGAGAGGCGTTGCCACATTTTCAGGCGGCGGTTGCGGGCCGATCTGGAACTGCAGCAATGTGGTTCAATTTGGGAATGGCCTATGCCCAACTAGGGCGGTACGCCGAGGCGGAACCCTGCGTGCAAAAGGCATTGGCGTTGGACCCGGGAATGCCGGGGGCGGAGGCGGTCTTGGCGCGCTTGCGTTTGATGCGGTTTTGAGCGGTACACCCAGGCAATCTTCGCTTTGTTAGAAATGCGTAAGAACGTCGGAATATTGTTTACAGCGACCGGTCGGATGACTTATAACTCACGGCAACCTGAAGAAGACATTTTCTTTTGAACGATTTAAAAATAAGAACTAAGGAGATCCAAATGAAGAAATTGATGATGGCATTGGCGGTTGTGGCGATCGCTTCGGCGGCGCAAGCTGAATTGTTGGCGACGTGGACGTTTCCTGTCGGTGGCGCCTCGAGCATGGCGGCGAACGGCTCGGCGGCGAACATTGGTCAAGTGACCTTCGGCGAATTGACCCGAGTGAACTTGGGCGTCTCCAGCACAGTGGCTGGCCAATTTGCGGCCAACAACTGGGTGGCTCCTGCGAATGGCATTAGCCTGAGCGTCACCGTGGCATCCGGCTATGAAATCGCCAGCGCGACGATTGGCGTTGGCGGCTTGAACGGTTCCGGCACGGGCGCGGCTACCTTGCAGTGGGCTCTGAACGGCACCGACGTGGGCACCGCTTGGACGGTGGCTTTCGCTTCCGCCAGCTCCGTGTATGCGGACGTCGCGGTCGGCACGATCGATGCGGGCGTGAACACCTTGTTCCTGCGCTCCACCGGTGGATCCGTGAACACCCCGACTGCTGCGCCGGCCGCGGCTGGCTCCAGCCGTTTGCTGAACAGCATGACCATGGGTGGCGACATTCAGGCGGCGATTCCGGAGCCTGCGACGATGAGCCTGTTGGGCTTGGGCGCGCTGGCGATGGCGTTGCGTCGAAAGATGAAAAAGTAATTCTTTTTCAAGGATGACTCGAAAGAGCGGCTGAAAGGCCGCTCTTTTTTATTGGACATGGCCGCCGGGGTCGGATGGTTCGATTGATCGTGATCCGTTGTGGATGCGCCTGCTGGGCGCGTTGGAGCGGGATGGTGGCTGCGCTGTTGACTTGCATATGGGTGGGTTCACGCCCCCTGCCGTCTTGCACGGCAGGAGCGGAAGGTGGGCTGGCAACGCGTGCCCCCCACCTGATTCACCCGCGACACAAGGTCGCGGGGGTCTTATAGGTCAAGGGATCGGGGATGCGCCCGAGAGTGAGGCTACAGGACGAGCGAAATATTGCGGATTGAGGGGTAGGATGGTATACAAGCCTCATGCATCGCCTTTGCGCCATTCTCTGCATCGCTTGGGTCGGGTGCGGCTGGATATTGTCCACGTCGGCCCGGGCCGACGGCCTCTATGTCGATTTTTCCACCTCGGCGGGGGCGTTTACGGTGGAATTGAATTACGTGCGGGCACCGCGGACGGTTGCGCATTTCATCCGGATGGCAGAGGGGTGGCAGTCGTGGATGGATCCGGTAGACGGCGTTGCGCGGACGAACCCTTGGTATGCCGGAAGCGGATTGTACAAAGTTCAATATTCTGTTCCGTCAGCCGGGGTGACGAACCGGTTGGCCTTGCAAGGCGGATTGCGCGCGGTGGACGGAGCCTGGAGCGGCGGGCCGGGGTACGCGATCCTAGACGAAGCGACCAATGGCCTGAGCCATTCCAACGGGGTGATCGCCATGGTGACGGACGGACCCCACACGGGAGCGGCGGAGTTCATGATCCTGTTGACGAATGGCGCGTCGTATTGGGATGGACGGCAAACGGTTTTTGGCCGTGTGAGCGCGGGGACGGGCGTGGTGCAGGCGATTGCGGGAGGAGGGCAAACGGGCGGACAGTTGGTTGCGCCTGCGGTGATTTCCGCCGTGACGATCCGGCGGGTGGGGACTACGGCCGAGTCGTTTGTGACTGATCGGAACGATTTGCCGGACGTGCAAGCCGATGGCTGCCGGGTGGACATTCTCGGCGGCGGAACGGCGCGATATGTTTGCGTGCAGGGGCCCCAATCGGAAACGATCATGGCGCACCAGACGAACTTACCGGCTTTGCAGTGGGCGTTGTATTCCCTTGGTTTCAACGGCACGACGCAGGCGGTGGAAATCGCGCTTCCGTTCAGTACGATGGCGGAGGGATGGTCCCGGCACTTTTTCCATGGAACGCGGGTGGATTATCCGGTGTTCAGCGCCATTCCGCTACAGGCAATGTCGGGAATTACGTTTGCGGCGCAGGAGAGCGACGGGACGGTATATCAATACTGGCTGAATTTGGTGGCCAAGACCGGATTCTGGCAGAACGTGACGACGACGGGGGCCGTCGTGAAGATCAACGATTGCCTGTATCGGACCTCGGGGGCACATAGCACGCAGTTCAATTTCATGGACCAGGACGGGAACATTTTCGACTATACGCTGGGATTCGATGTCAAGGGTGCCACGATGGGGCGTTATTATATGGTGTTGACGTCCGCTTGGACGGGCGATTTGCTGGGAACGGAGTGGGGCGACTGCCAGTATGCGGCGTGGAATCCCGGCGCCAAGACGAAACGGACGACCGAGACACAACCGAGCCGAACGTGGCCCGAACGGCGGGAGGAAGCCGTTGCCGGGAGGGGAATCCGTCGGCTGGAGCCGGGACCGGGGCGAGCGGCATCACGATAAGCCGTCAGGGGTGGGTGCCGGTTTTGTTGGGGACAACGGTATAGATGCGGGTGGCGAGGCGGGTGGGCACCCACTGGGCGATGGCAGGGACAAAGGTGTAGAGGCCCGGATTGACGGTTGCATTCAAGGTTTCGTCGAAGCGCAACCACGGGGGAAGTTCTGTTCCGATGCCGGTGAGGGCACCGCCCACGGTCCTGGAGGCTCCGGCCTGGTCGCTGGATCCCGTATGAAGGTCGTAGAACATCAGTGCATCCTGCGCGCCTTCGTTCATGACGACGTGGGTGAGCTGGCGTTCCTCGACAATCTCCTGGGCGCGATTTCCGGGAAGCGGGTCAGCATAACATTCCGCCGCGGCTTCCATGCCGTCAAGGTTTTCCCAATAGAGCGAGCCGATGCCGTTGCCGACGCCGAAATAGTAGGCTATGGGAGCCATCTCGGCTGGGGCCAGTATCCGGAGGGGCGTGGTGGGGAAGGCGTCATTCCATTTGACCATCATATTGCGTAGCTGCAAGGCTTTGAAATAGAGCGGGTCGATTTTTGTGACGTTCCACATGAGAGTCAGCGGGTAGAGGCCGATCCCCAGACCGATGAGCCATTGGAGACCCAGCAGGGCGGCTACCCCCCGAGCGGTGCAGCGGGCGAGTTGCCCTGCGTCCGACCGCAAGGCGCAAATCGTGGCGATTGCCAAGAGCAAACTGGACATGGCGGCGAAGGATCGCCAGCGGATTTGCCAGAGCAAGAGAGCCGTGAAGAGGGCGAAGACGGGGAGGCCGAACCGTCCCATGAGGCGAGCAGGAAAGGCCAAGCGGAGTTTGGGCTGGAGATAGAGCCACAATCCGGCGCAGGCGAGACCCGGGCCGATGAAGCGCAGTAGCAGGAAATAGACATTTTCGTTGTTCTGGACGGCAAAGGACTGGACGGTGAGAAATTCATTGATATGTCGAGCGTGCAGGCGGGCCATCAGGAGTGTTCTCGGAAGGTAGCTCGATTCCGGCCCGAACAACACCAGCGCTGGCAAGGCAGCGGCCGCGAGCAAGGCCAGTCCGGCGTGGACCCCGCGCGGGACGGAGAGGCGCGGGTCCACGTGTTTCCATCGTGCCCAGAGATAGAGGGACTCGCCGATGCCAAGCCAGGAGAGCGCATACAGGGGATGGTTGACTTCCAGGCGCAGAGGGAAGGGGCCGGGGGCATATTCAACGGCATAGAGCAGCAGGGCGGTTCCGGCGCCGGCCCACGACCAATGGCGCCAGCTTTCCGGCCGCATGGAGAGGCCGGCGGATTCGGAGGCGTTGGGCGAAGAGCGCAGCACAATTGCGGCGGCGAGGGCGAGGGCCGCCAGGGAAAAATAGAAAATGGTGGCGCCGAGCCAGAGGCCGATGCCGCCTAGGACGCCGGACAGGAGGAAGAGGCGGGGCGCGGCGTCATCCGTCCGGTTGGAGGGTCCCCACCCGAATCCGCTGAAGAGAAGGGCGAGGCCGCAGAAAAAAGCGGCCATGATCTGGAAGGCATGGTGGTCGGGGCGCAGGGGGTGGAAATCCCAGAGCAGCAACGCGGCCGGCGCGAGGGCGCACAACGCCGCCGCGAGGAGTCCGGTGCGGCGGCGCAAAACGAGAAACAGGGCTGAAAACGTCAGGAACCCCGTCAGCGGTAGGAGTCCGCGGCCGGCCAACTCCAGGGCGATGGGCGGAGGCACGCCGATTTTTTCGATTGCGGCGGAAAGGCCCATCAAGCTCCAGATGGGCAGGTGGCTCCAGTGCATCTCGCGGCCGTAGGGAGCGTTGTCGGCGCCGGTGCGGCGGAGGCGCCAATGGCCGGATTGGCGGAGATCGCGGGCATAGGAAAGCCAGAGGTAGGCGTCGGGATCGATGAACAGGCGCGCGTGCCGCCAAGACTCGCCGGGATCGACGTGCGGCGGCGTGGCGGTGGTGTGGCGCTCGAACTTGCGCAGGGCGGCATCGATGCCCCAGGCCATGCCGCCGAACCAGCAAGCCAAGAAAACGATGGGGAGCCACGCGAGGCAGTGGCTGCGAAAGGCCAAAGGGGGTGAGAGGGGGGGGGGCATGGTCGAATCTCTGTGGTCTACTGGTTGGGGTGGATGGAAAACACCTGATACTGGAGTTTTTCCTTGGCATAGCCGGAGGGGGTTTTGAACACGTAGGGACCTTGGCCGATCTGGGAAAGCGGTTCATCGATGGCGATCCAGGTCGGACGATGGGTGAAGGGGACATAGGTGAGCCACCCGACCAAGGTGTGGAGCGCGGCGAACACGGGGTCGTGGTTGCCGCTGGCGATGAAATAATAGATTTCCGGGTAGGACGACTGGATGACAGATACGATGTGGGTCACCCCCCGTTCTCGGGCGATTTCCCGCGCCGCTTTTGCATGGGGCGAGGTGTCGGCCAGCAGCGTGGCCTCCGCCCGCCATCCGGCCGCGTTTTCCCAGTAGTAGGAGGCAACAGAAGGAATGCCGGAAAAGTAGTAGAGCATAGGGGCTTCCGGTGCCATGCCGACGAAACGCCAGTGGTTGGTGCCCGCCGCCAACCCCCATTGGAGTGCATTTCGCTTTTGGAGATTGTTTTCAATCCAGCTTTGCGGCAGAGCGACATTGCTCGCGATGTTCTTTTCCAGCCGGAGGCGGGAGTAATCGGAGTAGAGGCCATCCGACAGAATCAGGGCCAACCATAACCCTCCCAGCAGGCGGGAAAGGGTTGCGCGGGCGTTTTGTTCCGGCAAGAATAGCGCCATCAGCGACAACAAGGTGAGCCAGACCAGCGCGGCCGCCAAACTGAATCCCCAGCGTTGTTGGAACAGAGTAGCCACTAGGCACAGGCTGGCATATAGGAGGGCGCTGGAAAGCAATCGATGCCGCTGTGGCGTACGGATGCGGCGGAAGAATAGGAGTAGCCCGACGCATGGAATTGCCAGTAAACTAGCGCGAAAAACAAGCGGAAACGAGATGAAATTGCCCTCGCGGACGAGGGCCGACGGCAAAAATTCGGTGATGTAGCGGGCGTGAAGACGTTGTAAGAACGGATCGTGCATTTGATGCCATGAGTCGGGGCCAACGATGATCAGCAAGGGGAGTGCCAGCACTAGAACCAAGGGAAGCCAGAGGTGGGCGATCCACTGGCCATGGGGAGGCAGGGGTCGACGGAGGCGTGAGAGTTGCCTGAGACCCAAGGCCACCCCCGCCCATGTCATCCAGTAGAGGGGATGGTTCACTTCCAGCCGCATGGAAAAATGGCGTGGCGCATATTCGAGGAGATAGCATACGAAACCGACGAAACAGCCGGCGGCGGCCCAGGAACTCCACAAGGATGGAGTATACGTTTCGTCTTTTTGGGGCGAATGGAACAGGGGAAGGGTCGGGATCATCGCCAGCGCGATGGCGGCGAGCGAAAGCAACCAGACGGTGGCACCCACCCAGAGGGCTAACCCTCCGAAGACTCCAGAGGCGATGAACCATCGTCGGGCCTCCAGCCGATTCGGTATCGAAGGAAATCCCAGATAGATTGGAGGGGTGTTTCCGGGGCGACCCGAGGCGCGGATCCACCCCATTCCCCCGAGTTGAAGACAGGCGAAAGAGGCCATGACAAAGAAAAGCTGGAAAGCGTGATGATCTGGCTTGAGCGGGAAAAAAGCGATGGCAACCGGTTCATACGTGAGGTAGACAAAGACAAGCCCCGCTGCCGGGAGTAAACCCATTTTCCGGGAAAGCGCGACAAAGGCGACAGACAGGAAAAGAATCTGGAACATGGGCATGGCCCAAACGCCGGCCAGTTCGACGGCTCGCGCCGTTGGCCAACCGGCGGCGGCCATGATGGCCGTGGCCATGCCTCGTAGCGTCCAGATGAGGAGGTGGCTCCAATGCATTTCACGGCCGTACGGTGCATTGTCCATGAACGTGTGCCGGATGCGCCAGCCGCCGGAATTCATCAGGTCGCGCGTATGGGCGAGCCAGGTGTAGCTATCGGCTTCGAGAAAGAACCGGGGTTCAGGCACGCCATTGATCGTGTTCGGCGGAATGGCGGAGAGATTGAAGGCTTGGGCTGCGCGGTCGGTGTGGTCTGTGAAGAAAACGACATGCCCCGCCAGCAGGAGCAGGCCCAGCAGCATCCAGAGGCGCTTGGAATTGGGAGCGTCGACCGGGCCGAGAGAGGCGATATTTTTCATGGGCGCTACCATAGCCGTGTTGACGCCTCTTCGCGATAGGGTTGGGTGCGTCGATACCGCTCGATGCGAGAGTTGAGATTTCGGCGGAAAGCGGCGTTTTGCGGGGTGTCGGACGTGAGCTCCAAGGCTTGTCGAGTCGCTTGAATGGCCTTCTCGAAATCGCCGGCGTTGGCTTGTGCCACGGCCCAGGTGTCGAGCAGGACGGGATGGGGGGCGGGTGCGAGCGCTTGGGCGCGTTGGGCGAGTTCGACGGCTTCCTGCGGCGGCGCGGGCGACCATTCGGAGGTGGCGAGCACCCAGGCCACGTTGTTCAACAAGTCCCCGCGGTCGGGATAAGTTTGGACGAGACGCCGGAAATAGGCCAGCGCGTCGCGGCGGAGACCCATATCCCAGAAGTAGGAATGGAGCGGGAGCAAATCCGGGAGCGCGATTTCGGCATGGGACCGGTAGGGCGGCAATTCGTGGGCGAAGGAGAGCGCGTTCGGTGCGTTTCCTTGTTCGAAGGCGGCGGCCATGCCCAGCAGCAAGAGGTTGTTCTGGGCGGCGTCGTTGGGCGAGAGTTGACGCCGGGCTCGATCCACGTGCCGGAGCGCCGAGTCGTATTGCTCCCCCAGAAAGGAATACAGGGCCATGTGCAGTTCCCATTCGCCCGAGGCGTTAGCGGCCGGACGGTGGCGGTCCAGAAAATCCAGGGCCGCCCCCGCTCCATGCCGTTCATGGAGGCAGAGGGCGAGGGAGGCCAGGACCTCGACGTCCCGAGGATTGGCGGCGAGGGCCTGTTCCAAGGCGGTTTGGGCGGATCCAAAATCGCCGTCGAGCTTGAGTTGGCGCAAGATCCGGAGTTTGCGAGTGGCTGGATGATCGGGGGCGAGGAGGTCGATGCGTTCAACCAGGCGGTTGCTGTTCTGCCAAATTGGAAGGAGTTGAAGCGTGAGCATGCCCATAAGAACCAGCAAGCACCCCGCCACCATTGCGTGGAGGGTGGAAAACCAATTTCGCTGGGCCGGGTCGATCGGAGAATATCCAAGCGAAATTAGCGCGATGGAAAGCCCCATGGCGGGGAGATAGGTGAAGCGATCAGCCACGCTATGAACGCCAACGGGGCCGAAAAAGCCAATGATAGGAATGAAAAAGATCAGAAACCACAACCATCCGACGCCCACGTGGGGAGATCGGAGGCGAAGCTTCCACGCCCAGACCGACAGAAGAATTAGGGTGGTACCGGCTACTAGGAATTGAGTCCATGAAAAGGCGATGAGGGGATACAAGGGGCCGAGCCGCAGTGGAAGGAAGATTTTGGACAAATAGAATCCATAGTGAACGGGGACCTGAAGGCTACGGACCCAGAGGGCGGAATCGGAGAGCGCTCCTGCTGTTTGGTGGCCATGGATGGCGGCGATGGCGATGGCGATGGCGATAATGAAAAATGGGGTTTTTTCGAGCAATTGTTTGGGGAGCGATCTCCGCAGGGATGTCGGGGTGAATTCCCCCCTGCGTAAGGGCCAGAAATCCAAAAGGAGGAGAACGAGGGGTAACGGAACAATAGATGGTTTGGCCAGCAGTCCCCCCACGAAGAAACATAAAGATAGAAGCTGGGGGCCGATCTTCCTGCTGGTCTTTTCGCTGTGTGCCCAGACGTAGCATGCAATGGACAGGAGGCAGAAGAAGCCCGACAGCACATCTTTGCGCTCGGCGACCCAGGCAACGGATTCAACGCGAAGAGGATGGAACGCCCACAGAGCGGCGAAAAAAAAGGCGCGCCACGGTTTTCCGCATAACGCCAAGAGCAATAGAAAGAACAGGACGGAGTTGAAGGCATGTAGGAGGACATTGGTGAAATGGAAGCCCCAAGGCTGGGCTGGGGATGCGTTGAAAAGCGACACGTCGCACATGTAGGAAATCCATAGAAGGGGCATGTACATGGGTGCGACGATATTGTCAGGGGAGAAGGCCCCTCGGAGGGTTTGTGGAGAAAGGCCGTTTATGACGAGCGTATTGTGGGTGACATAGGCGAGGTCGTCCACCCTCACCAGTTCATACGACAGCGAAGGGGCGAACAGCAGAAAGGTTTGGACAAAGAGAGTCAGGCCCAAGAGAGCGGCAAGGATACGAGTGGGATTTGTCGCAAGCCGTTTCACTGTCTATGAACTATAGGGTGAACAAGAGAGGTGAACAAGAGGGAAGGAGCTGCGCATAGAGGTGAAAGGGTTAGAAAAGACCCGTAGAGGCCTTTTCTCGATAGGGGAGTTTGCGTTGGTATAGTTCGATGCGAGAGTGGAGGTTTTTGCGGAAGACTGCGCTGGATGGGATTTGGGGAACGAGAACGAGGGCTTGCCGAGCCGTTTGGATGGCCGCTTCGAAATCGCCGGCGTTGGCCTGCGCCGCCGCTAGTGTATCGAGCAAGGCGGGTTGGTTTGGGCCTCCTAGAGCGAGGGCATTTTTTGCCACCGCTAGTGCTTCCTCCGGCGGGGAGGGGGACGGCTCCGACACGGCCAGTAGCCACGCGACGTTGTTCAGAATAGCGGGATTCTCTGGAAAGTCGGCTATCAATTTGCGGAAATAGCGAAGCGCCCGAGGCCGCTCGCCGGAATCCCAGATCCAGAGATAGGTAGGAAGCAGATCGGCATAGGTGAATGTCTGATGAGGATCATAGCTGGGGATCAGATGGAATTGTTCGTTGGCGGCGGTGGAATCGCCATCCTCGAAACAGGCGCAAGCGAGTTCCAATCGGCAAAGCGGTTCCAGGGTCGAGGGCAATTCTGTTGCAGCATCGGCTAGGTGGATGCGGGCCTGATCGGGCTGATTGGCATGCAGATAGGCGAGGCCTAGTGCATAGGTTAGTTCAGGGGTATGAGGTGCCGTTTGAAGGCCTTTTTCGAGGATTGCAAAGGCCTCGGACAGACGATTCATGTTGACCAGCGCGAGCGCTAGAAGCATTTGGTATCGAGCATTCAAGGGCGAGTTAGTTGACGATTTTTGAAAATGATCTAGTACTTCTTCCCATCGTTCCTGCTTTTGCAGGGCGTTGCCTCGCATTGTGATGGCATTGGGGGTACTAGGGTATAGCTCCCATAGGCGTTGGGCAAGTGTGTCGGAATTACGCCAGAAACGCAGGTTGTAGGTGGTCAGGGCTCCGCAGGAGCCCAGCGACAGGACGGCCAATAGCCAGAGAAGCCTCCTTCCCTTGGCCTGTTGCGAGAACCATCGGAAAAAGCCAAAGACGAGTATGAGAGAGAGGCCAATCGAGGGTAGATAGGTGTAGCGGTCGGAGAAGGCGGATTGTTCGTCGAAGCGGATGCCGCGGATGACCGGGAATAGGGCAACAAGAAACCAGAGCCAGCCGACGAGAAAAGCTGGATTGTGGACGCGAAGCCGCCAGAACAGGAACGTGAGGCCGATCAGGCAGAGGGGAGCAATTAAGCGCAGGAGAGGGGTTGGAAAATGGGTGGGATAAAGGATCGACAGGTGGGTGGGCCAGAAGCTATGGGCCAGATAGCTTCCATAGTTGGGGGCGACGAGGGAAGCGCGGGTCCACCACGAGGTGGACGATCCTTGTTCACCGATGGTGCCGTGGGTTTGCAGGGTTAACACGATGAAGATGGCAGAGAGACCGAAGAGGATGGATTTTTCTGCCAACAAGGCCCGCCATTGCGGCCACGAGCTTCGATCTCCTGGATCACCTGCGCGCCGGAGAGGCCAGTAGTCAAGTAGCAAGAGAAGAAAAGGTAGGACTACAAGAATAGATTTAGCCATGAGCCCTAGCAACATCATAAGATGCAGGGCAAAGAAGCGAGCGAGACCTGGCCGTTCGATCAGGCGGACATAGGTCAGTAGGCACAGGCAAAAGAAGAATCCGCTGAGCACGTCTTTCCGTTCAGTGATCCATGCCACGGATTCGATGCGCAGAGGATGGAGAGCGAACAGAGCTGCCGCGAAAAAGCATTGCCACTTCGATTCAAATAACCGCGTCAGTGTCCAGAACAGCAGCAAGGCATTGGCTGTATGCAAGAGGACATTGACTAGGTGGAATCCCCAAGGCTCCGGTCCAAGCAGGGTCGCGTCCGCCATGAAGGAAATCCAAAGCGCGGGCAACCACCAGGCTTCGTGGATATGCGTGAACGCCCAGCAGATGTTTTCGTAGGTCAAGCCGGCGAGCACGTGGGGGTTGCCGAAAACATATTGAGGGTCATCCAGATTGATGTAGTCAAAGCCAACTGCAGGCCAGAACAGGCCCAGCGTCAGCACCGCCAACAGGATCATGAGTTCTACCGTGTGTTTTGACTGGGAGGAGGGGATGGGCATGACACAATAATAAATACTACTTCCAGAACACCAACTCTTGCAAGACCTGACTCATGTAGGCAAAGCCCCAGCGGAAGGGTTGGAGTTTGCGGGCACCGCTGATGCGGGCGGGTTCGTCTACAGGGATTTCGGCGATGCGGAGCTTGCGCTTGGCGGCGCGGACGGAAAGGAGGGGTTCGACGCCGAGGAGCGTGCCAAACCATTTTTCGGTGAGATAGCCTTCGGGTTTTTCCAGCTCCAGCTCGTAGAAGAGGCGGGTGCGGTAGATTCGATAAATGACCATGGCGTCGGTGTAGGGGCGGCTCCACGCGTGGCCATGCAGCACGTTGATGGTGTGGGTGAACAGCCAATTTCCAAACGATGTGATCCAATCGTCATCTTCGCTCTTGGCGGGCGGCAGATAGCGGGAGGCGATGACCATGTCATAGCCTTCTTGAATCTTGGCAATGAGGAGAGGAATGGCTTCGACGGGGGAATTGCCGTCGGGGCTGAACGTGATGACGAAGTCTCCGCGGACCTTTGCGAAGCCTTCCACATAGGCGGTATGCAGGCCTTTTCCTTTCTGGCGGACGACGTCGCAGCCGATGGATTCCGCATATTCGGCGGTGCCGTCGATGGAGTCGTCCACCACCACGATTTGATCGATCCAGATGCGGTCGATCCGGGGCATGATGATGCGCATGCCATCCACTTCATTTTTGGTGGGGATCAAGAGGGTGATGGTTGGTTTTATGCTATGTTTCATTCATGGTTTCACCACCAAGATACAGATTTAACTGGAGAGTGGAATTCCTATTTCCATTTTCGGCAAGAGGCTCGCGCTCCGGCGGAACAGGTTTCCTAATGAGAATTGCAGGATGCACCCAGAGAAATGTGGCGATGAAAAACCGTTTGCTTCCCGTTGTGAACGGCGATACCGTCTAGGAGATTGAGAATTCCGATGAAATCCATTTTTCACTGTGTACTGATTATTCTGATGGGTATTGCGTTTGCGCGAACCACATCTGGGGATGATCGCATGTCCCTGGCAGAGCGGTTTTTTTCTGAGAGGATGGAGGTGTCGATTCGACAAGAGGGGCACGATGCTGTGCTGTCGTGGTCGATTTTCGGTGAGGCCGGTTGGGTGGGGTTCAATGTGGTACGGAGTTCCGATTCGGAACCGGAATTCATTACGATTAATTCTGATTTTCTGGCCAACTCTTTTGCGCTTGGAGGCTCTTTTGAATATCGGGATTCCCCGCTTGGCGATGTTCATTATATGTATGCGGTTGACGTGGTTTTCACGGATGGAAGCCGATTTCGAAGTAAGCCTGTTGCCTTGGAGTTCAAGGCAAATGCCGTTCCCAGAGAGAAGGCGACTCTGCGCTCACGTTTTTCGGCGACTTCGGACGAAGAGCCTCACCTTTTATCCAAGCCGGCCATTCCCCCCACTCTTGAGGTTCAGAAATTGAAGGGACGGGGCTCTGTAGGGGTGAGTGATCGCGTAAAAATTGTGGTGAAAGAAGAGGGCGTCTACCGTCTGGGGACCGAGGAGTTGGCGGACAAGTTTGGGGCATCGGTAGAGGATGTCAAAACGTGGATTGCTCAAGATTTCCTGCGTCTTTCTTCGCAGGGAGTGAAGTGTTGTTGGGTGCCCGATGTGGATCACGAGGGGTTATATTTTTATAACCCAGGCTATGAAACTCTTTACACGGTTAACAATGTATTTTGGCTTGAACGGGAAAGTCTAGGGCTGGTCCTACCTGCTGTGCAGGGGGATCCGCCCGCTGAAGCCTTTGCGCCGACATCCTTTGTTCATACGGTATTTTTCGAAGAACAGAAGAGGCAAGAATTCACGCGGTTTTATCCTGCATTGGATGACTACTGGTTTTGGTTATTGATGCAAGCGGGTAATCCGGCATCCAATGTGGTGTTTGATGTGGACCGGATCGCTGAGGCAGGGCCAGACGCTGAACTTGAGCTTCATTTGCAGGGCGGCTCGAACTCTGGGGTATCCAATGAGCATCATGTGGTGGTGTCGATCAACGGGACGGAAGTGGGCCATGCGAGATGGGAAAAGAATGTCCCCGTCACAAACTTATTTACGGTGCCGGTCTCGATCCTGACCAATGGGGCCAACACGCTGACGCTTCGGGCCGTTTTGAATGCGGGCATTTCGTACAGCTCGGTGTATCTCGATCGTTTCAGCTTGTCGGTTCGGATGCGTGCAGAGGCCGAAAATGACTATCTGCGTCTTCCGTCCGATGGAACAACAGAGTGGAGGGCTTCTGGCTTTACGAATTCCGACATTCGCGTTGTGGAAATTGTGGATACCCACCGGATTCGCCCTGCAGAAGCAGTTCGGGTCGAAGCGGAAGGGGGAGGCGCCTTCTCCGCCCATTTTGTTGCGACAACCAATGAGAATATTGGCTATGCCGTGTTGAGTCCGCAAGGCGCACGGGTTCCGAGCCGTGTGGAAGGAGTCCCGGCGTCTTGGTTGCGTGCGACCACCAACCGCGTGGATTATCTGCTACTCACCCATCCGATTCTGGAGGCGCAGATCCAACGGTTGGCGGATTTTCGCGTGTCTCAAAATCCAGACCTTCAGGCCCGTGTGGTGCTCATGGACGATATCTACAATGAATTTTCCTTTGGCATTGAAACCCCCGAAGCCATTCAGCGGTTTCTGGCTTACGTCTACGACCATTGGCAGCAAAGACCGGAATATGTGTTGTTCGGGGGAGAGGGATCGTTTGACTACAAAAACTATTTTGAGACCTTTGAGAATCTGGTCCCCTGCTTGCGTGTCGACACACCGTATGGGTTGTTCTCTTCCGATAATGCGTTAGCCGATGTAGCCGAGAACGATGGAGTGCCCGAATACTCCATAGGACGAATTCCCGCTTCTTCTGCCATGGCGATGAGTAATGTCGTGGACAAGATTATTGCACACGAAGCGAGTGTAAATCGACCTGAAATAGCCCTTTTGGTGGCAGATAATCCCGATGATGCGGGTGATTTCTGGTCTACGGCTGACACCACCACCAACCTCTTGCCTGCTTCCTATTTCTTGAACAAGGCCTATTTGCAAGCCGCCTCAGCCAATCTGACGGCGACCAAGAACACGGTAAAATCAGGCATCAACTCTGGTGCCCCGCTCCTGCTCTACTTTGGACATTCGTCGTGGAATCGGATTGCAGGCGAGGGAATTCTGCGCATCGATGAATTAGGATCCTTGACCAATACCCCGCATTTGGCAACGGCGGTCCTGATGACGTGCGTTCCAAACCGATATGAATTTCCCCAATACGATTATTTTGGAGAGGCCCTGATGCTGTTGCCAAGGCATGGAGCGATTGCCTCCTGGGGACCGTCGGGCGAGTCGCTAAATGCTTTTGCCAGCACCTATTGTTTTTATTTTTTAGAGGAGCGTATCTCTCATCCAGACAATCGGCTTGGGGACTTCTCACGCCGTGCGACGGAACGTGCACACCAAGTTGGAATGGTACGTTTCATGCTTGACATTATGACGCTTCTGGGAGACCCCTTAACGTCCGCCTATTAGCCCATGTAAGGAAAAGTATGAAATATTTGCGTTCTTCTTCTGTTGTTGCCCGTGACGTGGCGGGTGAGCATCTGCTGGTTCCGGTCAGCGGGGCTGTCGCCAACATGCGTTGCTTATTTTCCCTGAACGATTCAGGGAAAGCCGTCTGGGCCGCTTTGGCTGAAGGGGTCACCGAAGAACAGATCGTTGAAATTCTTTTGCGGACCTACCAAGCGGAAGAGGGAGTGGTACGACGCGACGTGCATGAACTGCTCGGACAAATGGTGGAGAAAAAGTTGGTCGACTCCATCCCATGAACTGCGAACCGGAAGGGGCATGGGGTGAACGAGGAAACTGGGAGCGGCTGAAGCGTAAGGCGTACGAACGCCGAATTCCTCTGTTTGGCGGGATGGAACTGACCAACCGCTGCAATTTGCAGTGCGTTCATTGTTACATCAATACGCCTTTGCAACGGAATGCGGCCGCCGCTGAAATGACAACGGTTCGCATTCACCGACTGGTGGACGAAGTGGCCGATGCGGGGTGTCTGTTTTATACGCTGACGGGAGGTGAACCGCTCCTGCATCCGGATTTTGAGGAAATCTATCGGCATCTCAAGCGGCGTGGGATCGAAATTTACCTATTTACCAATGGCACCCTTGTGGAGGACGCTCACGTTCGGCTTTTTCAGGAACTACCCCCGTTTGCCATTCAATTCAGTTTGTATGGTGCGACAAGAAAGATCTATGAAACGGTCACAGGAGTGCCGGGTTCTTTCGATCGGTGCATGGCTGGTTTGCATCGGCTGATCCACGCGCGGATGCCCGTGACGCTGGCCTTACCTGTGCTGCGGAGTAGCCATTATGAAATTGAAGCGATGCGGCGGCTGGCTCGAGAACTGGGCATTCCGGCTAAAACGAACATCGATATCCACTCGACAGCAGACGGAGATCCTGCGCCCCTGCGATTGCGGTTGACGGCGGAAGAAGCCGTTGCCTTGGAATCCAAAGATCCGTCAACGGTGACCCAATGGCGAATGAGGGCGGCAACACCCCTCGACGCCTACCGCAATCCGGGCCTCATACTGGAATGCAATGCTGGATTTTTCTCTTTTCATGTTTTGGCGGACGGAACGGTGCGACCTTGCACAAAAATTGTATGCGAGTCGTTTTGCGGAAATTTGGGAGAAATGTCGTTCTCGGAAATTTGGACTGGACAGTTGCGACGGGTGACCGAAGTGGTTAAACCAAAAAATAGTTCTTGCTTTGGATGCCCAGTACGAAAATACTGTTCATATTGTGGTGCTACCTGTATCTCGGCCAATGGTCGCGGAATGTATGCACCCATTGATTCGTTCCGTTGCGAAGTGGCTCGACTAAAAGCGCAACAAACTGAAACACTTGGAGAAAAAAATGGAAATCGAACAAGAGAAATTGGAATACCAGAAGCCTGAACTTCAGGTCATTGATATTACTACGCAGGAGGTTTTAGGGTCCGATGTGGACGCGCCTTGCGGCGTATAATGAATCTCATCCTCATGTAGGGGCGAGTCTATTGTTTTCGTTGGTGCAATTTCTAAAACTGGTTTTTTTTAGCTGATCAGTTTTAGGTGCAGTAAAAATTAGGCTTGATGAGTAGCCAATTGTTTCAAGTAGGGGGATTGGGATACTCTCTTCCGTTGTCGGAAGACTATCCTTTTTTAGAGCGTGAAAGCGATTGGTTTCGGCCCTTTTGTAGATGTCCTCCTTCTTGGGATTCTGGCGATGAACTTCATCTGACCATTGAACCGCTCGATGGAAATGAATCAACAGTTGGCTTTGATCGAGTTTTGGAACACAAAGGAAAAACGCATATTCTCAAGGGAGACGGCGTTTATCGAATCCAGTCTTATGCCGACTACGTGTGCCGTGAACTGGAGTGGACAACACAGTTTGGGGTTGGCCTTGATCGGGTGATCACGAGAACAACGGAACTCGTTCGAGAAAACGGATCCACTTTTCTTCCTGGCATAGGCATCTATCCGCATTTTCGATTTATTTTACCGTGGCATTTGGCAACCCGAGATGGGCTTTGGGTTCATTGCGCCGGTGCCGTTCGAAATGGACGTTTCTTCCTCTTGGCAGGGCGTTCTGGGCGGGGGAAAAGCACCCTCGCTCGAATTTTGCAGGATTCGGGACACTTTCAAGTTTCCAGCGATGAGGTCAATGTCGTCCGCATGTATCGGGGAACCATCACCGGTTTTGGGACACCTTGGTATAGTAGTGCGCAGTTGACCCACAACATTTCAGGGCCGGTGAAAGGACTGTTTTTCTTAGAGCATGCGCGCGAAAATTGTATTGCGCCGATGTCGAAGGGTGAGGCATTGCAACGAATGCTGAAGCAGGTGTTTTTACCGTGGTTTGATGAACCCACCCTCCAGAGGATTTTGTCGACTTTGGAGACTGTGGTTCAGTCGATTCCTTGCTGGACTTTGGGTTTTCGGCCCGACGAAGCCGTGGCCGGCTCACTTGCCGAGTTTGCGGACGGGTTGTAAGGTGGCTCGAACCTTGAACATCGATGCCGAGGAGATGCTGGCGTTGAGCCGGGGGTTTCGGGAGGAGGGGAAGCGGATGGTGTATCGGGGGCAACCGCATGGCACCAGCATGTGGCCGATGATTCGCTCGGGGGATGGGATGGTGGTGGAGCAGATTGAGGAAGAGGGGATTCGTATTCATGATGTGCTGGTGTTTTCAACGGGCGGGGAGAAGTTGGTGGCGCATCGGCTGATTCGCACGAAGGTGATCGAGGGGCAACGGCGCTACATTACGCGCGGAGATTTTCGGCGAGGTTCAGATAAGCCCATTAATTATGATGCGATTGTGGGCAAGGTGGTGGCGATTGAGAGGGGCGGCAAGACGATGGATGCGGCGTCGGTGGTATATCGCCTGAGGGTTCGACTTTGGCTTGGATTTCGCCCGCTTCCTCTCTTAGTGTGGGCCATTTGGATGAAAATCCGGACGGCTGGGCGGAGGTAGTCCTTCGGAAGGATGCGGCGACCTTTTGCTTATGCGGGGGGCCTATGCAAAGGGGTCGAAAGGGGACAATTCAAAGAATTGGGGAGGCGGAGGGGTGAAAAAATGCTTTTACGGGGAGACGGGTGTGGCATAGTGCGGGCGGTTTGAATTCAAAGAGAGAAGAGGCAGGGTTTTGGCATTTCGACAGAAAGAGGAAAAGCGGCGCAACCGCTCGAGGGAAAGCGTACTGAAGGTGGCGGTACGTTCGGTGGAGCGTCGTCGGGCCATTCGGCAGCGCGTGCTGGTGTTGCTGGCGATTCTGGTGGGTGTGCCGGCTCTTGGTTTTGGATTGGTCTGGGGCGGCCACGCGGCCTGGCTGGCGATGTTTGCGGAAAACGAGTTTTTTCAGATTCGCCAGATTGACGTGACAACGGATGGGGAGTTGCGGGTGGGCAACATTTTGGAATATGCGCGCGTGGAAACCGGAATGAATTTGTTTGCGGTGCGGCCGGAGTTGGTTCGAGAATCGCTCTTGTCGATTCCTGTGATTGAAAATGCGCAGGTGGGGCGGCGGTTGCCGGACACGCTGGTGATCGAGGTGGCCGAACGAGTCGCAGTGGCGAGGTTGGGGCGTCCGGGATCCGGGAGTCCATTGGCGGTGGATGCCTCGGGGCATGTGTTGGGCCCCAGTTCGGTGAGGGCGAGTTTGCCCGTGATTTTGGGCGTTCGGGACAACGGGCTGCGGCCGGGAGATGTGGTGCAGGATCCGATGCTGAAGGATGCGTTGCGCGTACTGGAGATTGCGAATCAGGCGAGGATGCGTCAGGAGTTGGTGGTGGCGACGATTGATGTAAGCAACGAAGAGCAGATCGATGTGGGGCTGATGTCGGGCGAGCAAGTGTTGCTGTCGCGGGAGCAAATGGAGCCCAAGCTCCGGCAACTGCCGATTATGCGGTCGGTGGCGCATAGCAAAGGATTGGAATTGACCGTGTATGACATGACCGTGGATCGCAACTATGTGGGGCGACCTTCCACGTGGGTGGATGCGGCGCAGGTGGTCGAGGAATGAGGCGGTTCGTGGTGCGTGGCGGAGGTGTTGCCCGCTGGGAAGGAAAGAGGGATAGATGAGCATGGATCCTATCGTTGCGCTGGAGATTGGCACAAGCCGGGTGCGGGTCTTTGTGGGAGAAGTTCGGGAAGATGGCGAGTTGATGATCACGGCCGTTGGCGATTGTGCCAGCAGTGGCATGCGCAAGGGGGAGATGTTCCACTTTGAGAGCGTGAGTTCCTGCGTGGATACGGCGTTGCGTCAGGCCGAAGAGGCTTCCAAGATTTCCATTCACCAAATCTATTTGGCGATGTCGGGCTCGCAAATTGTGGGAGTACCGAACCGTGGCGAAATCTACGTGGATGGGGAGATCACGCAGGAGCATGTGGATCAGGTGCGAATGGCGGCCAAGGCGATCACGTTGCCCCAAGATCGTGAAATTTTGCACAGCATCGTGGGGCAATTTGTGGTGGATGGGTTGTGCGGGGTGATGCCGGTAGGGATGATGGCCAAGACGTTGGCGGCCGATGTGCTGATTGTGCATGGGGTTCGTTCGCGCATCCTGAATCTGGTGAAAGTGGTCAAAACGCTGAAGCAAGAGGTCGCGGATATCTTGTTTAGCGGTTTGTGTTCTGCGATGGCGGTCCTTTCGGCCGAACAGAAGCGGCAGGGCGTGATCTTGATCGATATGGGCGGTGGAACGACGGATTTTGTGGTGTATGCCCAAGCCAAGATTGCGGATGCGGGCGTGATCAGCGTGGGAGGAGACCACGTCACAAACGATATTATGCGCGCCTTTCGGTTGCCGACAATGGAGGCGGAAGCGCTGAAAGTTCAGTATGGCGATGCGATGGTGGGCGCGGCCGGAAGAACACGACGCCTTCCCTTGCCGACGGGGCCGGGGGAGACGCCCCGAACAGCTAAATTGTCAGACCTGCAGACGATCGTCCACCTCCGTATGGAAGAAACCTTTGGCCTGATTCGAGCCCGGTTGCAGCAACAAAAGTTGTTGCATTTGCTGGGGAGCGGGGTGGTGTTGACGGGGGGGGGCGCCTATCTGAAAAATGTGACCCAACTGGCGGAGAAAGTGTTTGGCCTGCCTTGTGAAATTGGTATCCCGCGCAATGTGAGTGGATTGGCACCGAATTTGCAGGTTCCAGAATACGCCACAGGAGTGGGTGCGGTGTTGTGTGGTTACAAGAACGCTCGGGTGAAGGCCGAGCAAAAGAAGAGTGTGTGGAAAAAAATTGGCCATTGGTTTGGCGTCGGTTGAGCGAAGGAGCATCATCATGGTCGCAACAATTGAAAACGCGAAAGAAGGCGGGCGAGAGCCCCGGTGCCGTATTTTGGTGGTGGGCGTTGGAGGTGGGGCCTGCAATGTGTTGGGCCACGCACTAGAAGAGTGGCCCGATCCGCCGCCGGTGGCCGCCGTTAACACCGATGCGCATTCGTTGGAACAATCCAAAATGGCCTTGAAGGTGATGATTGGGCGCACGGTGGCCAAGGGCATGGGCGCGGGCGGGGATGCCAGTCTGGGGCGGATGGCGGCCGAAGAAGACCGGGACGCGTTGCGAGCCTTAGTGGCGGAATATGATTTGCTGATCCTGATGGCCAGCCTGGGGGGTGGAACGGCCACGGGCGTTGCGCCAGTGCTTGCAGAAATTGCCCGAGAGGAGGGACTGCTGACGTTGGCTTTTGTGACGACACCCTTTGCCTTCGAGGGAGCACGTCGCCAAGAGCAGGCGATGGAGGGCCTTGCCACCTTGAAGCCGTTTGCCGATGCCGTGGTGTGCCTGCCCAATCAGCGTTTACACGACATGCTGTCGCCCGGTACGCCCCTGGTGGAGGCTTTTGCTTTTGTCGACCGAATGATGGCTGCGGGTATTCGCGGACTGTGGACGCTGTTGGCGAGGGACAACATGCTGAATCTGGACTTTTCGGATTTGCAGAGCTTGGTGGAAAATAGCGGCAACGAGTGTTGCTTTGGCTATGGGGAGGGCAATGGCCCCGGAAAGGCCGCGCAGGCGCTTCAGGGCTTATTGGAGGGCTCCATGTTGGAAAAGGGACGGGTGATTGCCAATTCCGGCGCGATGATCCTGAGCGTGACCGGCGGTCCCGATTTGTCGCTTTCCGAGTTAGAGCTCATTCATAAGCGTTTTCAAGAAGCGGCGCGCCCCGGTGCACGAGTATCCATGGGTGCTGCGGTATTGGAAGGGTGGGAGGGGCGTTTGGCTCTGAGCGTCTTGGCTGCGGAACATTGGATGCCTCCTTCACGGGCCTCGTCCGATCCTGAAAAGCAAGACGTGTTGAGATCGTTTGGGGATGGCCCCGTCAAAGATGAGCCCGTGGTGCCCCGGCCTCGCAAAGGTTCCCAGCAGTCGGAACTATCGCTGGTTCCCGCCGCCAATGACCGGGGCCGTTTTCAGGATGTGGCGCCCACGCTTCACGATGGCACTGATTTGGATATTCCCACGTATATTCGGCGAGGCGTAAGGATTTCCTCTTGAGGATGCAGATGGGCTTGATTTTCTATGGGCGAATCGGAATAGTGAGCCGAAACGGAATGGCAAAGGAGAAAAAGGATATGAAGAAAATGAAATGGTTGGTGTTGGCCGCAATTGGTTGCATGGTGGCTCCGGCCGCGATGGGCTCGGCATTGGTGACGAAGGGATCCAATGAATTGGCTCTAGGCGGCAAGATGGATTTTGCGACCTTCCAAGGGGTGGAAACCACATTGAATGCCAAATATGCTTACTTCTTTTGGGATCAGATTGCTTTGGGTGTGCGTGGCACCCTGTATAACAATGATGCTGTCAACTACTATGGTATTGGCCTGGGCGGTGAATATAACTTTGCGTTGCCTTCCAATTTCCGACCGGCCTTTGGAACGGATTTGGTGCCTTATCTGGGTGGTTCCGTGGATTTTCGTCGTGCCAAGTTGTTTGATGAAACCGAGAGTGCCGTGGTATTTGGCGGAGAGGCGGGTGTGAAATTTTTCCTGACCGATTCTACGGCGATTACGCTCTCTTTGGTGGGCGAATTGGCCACAGAGGACATCTATGATGATGACCTCGAAGCGACCAACAAGAACTTGGACCTTCAGATTGGAATGCGGTTCTACTTCTAGTCGTCGAATCTGCAGAAGAAAGGCGCGGACGTTGTTCCGCGCCTTTTTTTTGTGCCGAAGTCCAGAATGCGGTTGAAATTCGAACCCGGCTGGGGTAATCATCTGCGAGTTTTCGTTTCGCACTCTGCGGGCGAACGCGGAGGGATGGCTGAGTGGCCTAAGGCACTCGACTCGAAATCGAGCGGGCGTTAAACGCGTCCCGTGGGTTCAAATCCCACTCCCTCCGCCATTTTTTTGCGCCCCGATTATGGGCGACGATTTCCCACAAGCGCGTGAACTGTGTGTTCAACACGGGGGAGAATGCTTTGGCACGCAAGGTGTGATTCCTTGCGGCCACTGGCTATCATCAGATTGTTTCTGTCTCCATCTTTCGAACCTTGAGCTTCGAAGTGGAAAGTGTTTAAAGGTATTATTCTTTCGTTATAAAATTTGTGGAGAGAATCAAAAACCTTTATGAAACTGACGCCTTGACTGTCAATTTAAGTCGATTGTGAAACACCATGTCTTGCATGAGTGGCAAACAGCCGATACAATGAAGACGATGATCGATTCTTTTCCAGATACTTCTCTCATGCTCATGTCTCGGGAAGACATGCGCTATACGGTGTGCAATGCCCGAAAGGTGATTTCCGGGCATTTTTTAACAAAGAAGGACTGCTGGCTTCATCCGCACATTCTTGATTTCATAAAAAATCGAAATCCTACGGTTGTACTCGATCCCTTCGCTGGAGAGGGCGATATGCTTCGCGCCGTACAAGAATTGACAGGGTGCCAGATAAAGGGACTGGATATTCAGGGGGAGCTATGGCCCAAGAATGATAGTTTACTGAGCATTCCGCCCGTTCAAAATGGAATGATCGTGACAAATCCTCCCTACTTGGCCAATCATAGTGCAAAGCGGAAGGGGGTTCTTGAACAGGTGGAAGGCTATTATCGGAAATCAGGGCGAGACGATCTATACCAAGTTGCACTGGACCGTTGTCTGGCCTCCTGTGCTCAAGTGGTCGCCATTGTTCCCGAAACCCTTTTAAATAGTGGCTATGATCTACGGCATGCCGTCCATGTGACAGTTTTACATGAAAATCCTTTTTCAGACACAGAGACACCGGTGTGCGTGGTTTGCTTTGATCGTTCTTCCGAATATGATACTGAAATTTTCTCTGATCATCAAAAAGCCATGACTCTATCGCGGCTGAATAGCTTTCGCTTGTACCCCAAAAAATCCACGCAAATTCGATTTAATGTTCCGAGTGGGAGGGTTGGACTTCGAGCTGTAGATATGCCATCGCCTGATAAGCCGATTGAATTTATGCCTCGTGCGAATCTTGATTATCATGTGGCAGGAATTAAAGTCTCCAGTCGACTACTCACCTTCATAGAAATTCCACAGCTAAAAGATGACGAAATTTCCATGCTTTGTAAAATGGCGAATGAAATCTTTTCTGCGTACAGGAAAAACACGCTAGGGTTTTCTTTGTCGCCGTTTAAGGGAAATAATAAGGCTGGATCAAGGCGTCGGAGACTAGATTATTCAACAGCACGCGCGATTCTTGAACAAGCGATTGAAAGAAAGACTCGTGTGACAGGTTGTCCGTTTGCACAACAACAGATTTTATTCGCATGACAAATCTTGAATTACTGGATTTTTGCAAAAATACACCTGAACCGTTTTTTGACTTGCACTATAGCAAGCAAGCACGCCGATTGATTATTAGTCGAGATCAAGATGAGCCCAATGATTTGCAACTGGCTAATGCGCTCATTCGGCGAAATATTACTGCACTTGAAGCACTGCTTGGAAAAGGCGAAGACAGCGCTGAGTTGAAATTGGTAGCCGATATGGTTGAAGCATTAGAACAGGAGGGAATCAATAACTCTGAGTTCACAAGTTATTGGGAAGTCAACGATGTGAGTGTTTCCATCTATCGAAGTCTGCAAAAGGAAGAGCGTTGCCGGTTTGTTCTTGAGATGGCCAAGCGGTATATCCAAGATCGACATGGTCTTTATTCGACTTACGGCTACTCCGATACAACCTTGCAGGTTAAAGCGGACTCTTTTGCTCATAAGCGGAGCGGAGGATAAGGGCAATCAAAGGTTTTGGCTCTGATGACAGAATTTGGTGTGCCTCTTAGTACAAAGCCGGAATTGAATGAATTCATGTCGGTAGACCGAGCTATTGTTTTAGCAGACAGTACTGGGAGAATTCTGTTTGATTCCTTCCTGAAATGCAAAGCGCTTAAGTTCGAGTGGGGACCCAGGCACGAAAACAAGCGACCAGATTTTCTCATCAAAAAGGACGACAGCTTTTGGATTGTGGAGCATAAGCACATGAAAGAGTTTGGTGGTGGACAGAATAAACAAGTGAACGAAATTATTGATTTTGTGGGTCAGTCTGAACAGCATCCAGATATTCACTATGTTTCGTTTTTGGATGGCATTTTGTTTAACCGAATATTTATCCATGAAGGGGATGCAAAAGTGGTGGTCCAACGTTCAAGGATCATTAATAATCTTAAGGAATGTCCCAATAATTATTTTGTTAACACGGCTGGATTTTGTCATCTGATGGAGCCAGCGGGGACGCCGCTGAAAATTTCTCAGATAAGGGAAGCCAATGCAGAGTATCGCTTGAATGCAAAAAATTTTTAGTACTACGATTTGAATCATGGGGGTTTTCACCAATCAATCGTTTCATTGGTTTTTGGGTGGGGGAATGTAGAGATTATGATTTTGTGTAGCGATTGAATATGATTTGCGGATATGTTTTACTGTTTTCTCACGGCGGCGGTTTGAACCCGGTCAAGGTGCAATCCGTCCTTTTTATTTCTGAAAAGAGGATTTTATGGCAGCGTTGCTTTTGTATCTCATTGGGGCCCGGTCGGCGGGCAAGACGGCGGTTTTTGATGCGTTGATTCAGACGCCGGAGGGGCCGCATTTTGCGACGAAGGGGGCGCATCGACTCGGAACTGTGAAGGTGCCGGATGCGCGGTTGGCGACGTTGCGGGATTTGTTTCAGCCGAAGAAGTATATTCCGGCGGAAATCACGTTTGTGGATGTGGCGTTGCCGGCGAATGCGGAGGGGAGTGGGTTCGGGCCGCTGAATGCGTTTTTAGGCGAGGCGGATGCGTTTGCGTTGGTGGTGCAGTCGTTTGGGGATACGGATGGGGCGGGCAAGCCATTGGATTCTGTGGCGCAGTTGGATTCCATTTTGCTGGATTTGGCGATGGCGGATTTGGAGAAGGTGGAGCGTCGCATCGAAAAGATTGAGCAAGAGGTGAAGCGGGGCTTGAAGCAGAGTCTTCCGGAGCTGGCCGTGTTGCAGAAGTGCAAGGCGGGCATCGATGAGGGAAAGGCGTTGCGCGATGTGGAGCTGACGACCGACGAGCAAAAGGTGGTGAGTAGTTTTTGCTTTTTGTCGCAGAAGCGCGTGCTGGTGATCGCGAATACGGGCGATGGCGATCCGACGGGAGGAAGCATTGAACCACTGCGGGCCTCCTGCACGGAAAAGGGGCTCGATTTGTTGGCATTTTGTGCGCCGCTGGAGGCGGAGATTGCGACACTATCGCCGGGCGATCAGGCGAGCTTTTTGAAAGACTATGGGTTGACGGAGCCGGCACGGGCGCGCTTGATTCGGGCGGCCTATCACACGTTGAACCTGATTAGTTTCTTCACGGTGGGCGAAGACGAGGTTCGGGCGTGGACCATTCGGCGGGGAGACAACGCGGTGATTGCGGCGGGCAAAATTCATACGGATTTGGCGAGGGGATTCATCCGCGCGGAGACCGTGGATGCGGAGACGTTGATCGAGAAGAAAACCCATGCCGCCTGCCGGGAGGCGGGAAAGTTGCGTCTCGAAGGCAAGGGCTATATTGTACAGGACGGCGATGTGATGGAAATACGCGCGAACGCTTGAGTGGATGGTGTGAGCCTGTGAGCTTTTTGACACTGGTTTGAGGCTTGCATTTCGATTCATTCAATCGAAAATACGCGGGAGTGGACCGTTGGGAAAAGATTTTGAAAGGAATATGAGCATGACACAATTCATTCGTTGGATGGCTGTTTTAACGCTGGTGTGGTTGGCTGTTGGATGTAAGAAAAAAGAAGCACAGGTGGTGAATCCGCGCGCTTCTTCTGAATCCGAGGTGGGGGTATGGGTCGATCAGACAGGCATCACCGTCGGGCAGATTCAGAGGGAAGCCACCCGTTTATTCTCGAGCGTTCCCAAAAACGTGCCGCAAGACCAGATGGGGGCGATTCAGATGCGCCTTCTCCAGCAGGCGGTTGACAACTTGGTGATTCGCCAGTTGGTGAAGGCCGAAATGGAACGATCCAACGTGCTGATTTCTCGCGAAGAAATAGAACAAGGAAAGATCGAGTTGGAGAAGGGCTTGGGCGAAGGGCATTCCTTGACGATGCTGATCGCGGAAGCCAATCTTCCGATGGAAGAGTTGGAAAATAATATTCGCTTGGATTTGTTCAAAAACAAAGTATTGAAGGAACGCCTGAAAGTGGCCTTGGATGCCATCACGGATGAAACGGTTCGTGCCTACTATGATGCGCACTTGGAGGAATTTACACAGCCGGAAGGGCGATTGGTTTCTCATATTCTCGTTCGCGTGGAGACCAATGTCAGCGAGGTCGTGAAGACAGAGCGGATGGCCAAGGCCGAAGGTATTCGGAAGGCTTTGCTGGAGGGTGCGGACTTTTCGAAACTGGCAAGCGAAGTGTCGGATTGTCCTAGTCGTTCCCGTGGAGGTGTGATCGGAGTGGTGCCCAAAGGCCGTGAATCTAAGTTGTTCGAGGATGCCATCTATGGTCAGAAAATCGGTGTCATTGGCGAGGTGGTGGAAACTCCCGTTGGCTATCACATCATCCTGGTGACCGGAGAGCAGAAAAAGAAGGTGTTCCCGTTCGAAGAGGTTCAAGAGCAATTCACGAAAGCGATGAAGGCGCGGGAACAGCAAAAAATCACGGCGGAATATATCGAAGATCTGAAGAAGAAGGCGACCATCAAGCTGGACGGAATGCTGGCGGCGGCGGCGGATGCCAACAAGGCGAAGGCGGCAGAAGGTTCGGCTGTGCCTGCAACGGAAACTCCCAGCGCCGTTACCAAGTAAGTCAGCATTCGTGAATTGGCGCGGGGGGAAAGGAAGATGATTGCGCCCATACAGACTGGACATGCGGCGGATGAGCGAACGCTGAGCGAAATGGCCGTTGCGGCTTTTGGAGCCGGCGGGATTTTGTCGGACCTTTCGAGTGGTGATTTTGCCTACGAGGCTCGTCCCCAGCAAGTCGAGATGACGCGAGCAGTGGCGGAGGCGCTGGAGTCTGAGCGCCCGCTGATCGTGGAGGCGGGTACGGGTGTTGGCAAAAGTCTGGCGTATCTGGTGCCGCTGATTTTGCACGCCAAGCGCATGAATAAGCGGGTGATGGTTTCGACCCACACGATTTCGTTGCAGGAGCAGCTCATCGGAAAAGATTTGCCGTTGCTGAAGGAACGGTTGGGGCCGTCGTTTCGTGCGGTGCTGGTCAAAGGGCGAACCAATTATCTCTGTTTGCGGCGGTTGGCGCGTGCGAGGAGTCATCAGCGGGAATTGTTTGCCGATGGCGTTGGGGAAGATTTGGAGCGCATTCGGGCTTGGGCGGATCAGACGGAAGACGGTAGCGTTCAGGAAATGCGTCTTCAACCCAAAGCTGATGCATGGGCGGCGGTTTGCGCGGAGCATGGCAATTGCATGGGAGGAAAATGTCCCGAGCGAAAGCGTTGCTTCCTCTTTCGGGCCCGCGCGCAAATGCACGATGCCGATTTGTTGGTGGCGAATCATCATTTGCTGTTTTCAGATTTGGCGATTCGTCGGGATGGGGCCGGTTTTTTGCCCGATGTGACGGCAGTGGTGATGGATGAGGCGCATACGGTGGAAGATGCCGCCAGTGAGCACTTGGGCATTCGACTTTCGCCCTTTGCTTTCGAGCATTGGCTTCGGCGATTATTCATCCCGGACACCGGAAAAGGGTTGTTGGGGTATCTGCGGGCGGGCCCGGCGGCGCAGACGGTGACGCGGCTATGGGATGCGGTGTCGGAGCTCTTTCACGAGGTGCCGCGCGTGGCGGAGTTTGGTGCGAAGGAGAACCAAAAAGTGGTGTCCGGACCGATGGAAGTAAAAACGGCTGTGCCGGAATTGCTGCAAGAACTGTCGGGCCGATTGGGGTCGCTGATCGAGGAGTTGGAAGATCAAGATGAGGAGTCGCGTGCGGAATTGCGCGGCTTGCGTGGCAGTGGAGTGGGGCTGGGACAAATGCTGGAAGCTTTTTTGGGGCAAACCCTGCAAGACCACGTGTATTGGATTGAGCGGGAGGGGAAGCGGCGGCAGATTGTGTTGCATTCGGCGCCGATTGAGGTGGCTCCTGTGTTGCGAGATGTGTTGTTCGGGCAGATTCCGAGTGTGATCATGACCAGTGCCACGTTGGCGGTGGGTGGGCGACTGGAATATTTTCGCGATCGGTTGGGTGCGGGAGACGAGTGTTCGATGCTCTGTTTGGGATCGCCGTTTGATCATGCTCGACAGATGCGACTGCATGTGGCCACCAATGCGCCGGATCCCAAGGACAAAGTGGCATTTGCAGAGGCCGTGGCCAAAGGGGTATTGCGCTGGTCCTTGAAGACGCGTGGCCGGGCTTTTGCGTTGTTCACCAGCGACGAACTTCTCAAACGAACGGCGGAGACCTTGCGTGCACCCTTGGAAGAGGCGGGACTGACCCTGCTGGCGCAGGGTGGAAACCTGACTCGACGGTCCATGCTGGAAAACTTTAGGAAGAACACAGGCTTTGTGCTGTTTGGGCTGGATAGTTTTTGGATGGGCGTGGATGTACGCGGAGAGGCCCTGAGCAACGTGATTTTGACGCGATTGCCATTTGCGGTGCCGGATCATCCCGTGGTGGCAGCGCGGTTGAAGCGAATCAAAGAAAAGGGTGGCGACCCGTTCAAAGAGTATTCGCTTCCAGAGGCTGTGCTGAAGTTTCGGCAGGGCTTTGGCCGTCTCATTCGATCGCAGACAGACGAAGGAATTGTGGTGGTACTCGATTCCCGGCTTGTGAACAAGTGGTATGGCCGGATGTTTTTGCGCTCCTTGCCGGAATGTCCGGTGGACACGTTTGAATTGTAGGTCATGGGCAGATTGCTAGACTGTTGGACATGGTAAGGAACAACAATCCAGACGAAGGACGTCTCCGCGCATGGCGCGGATGGGCCTTTCTGTGGTTGCCGATGGTGTTGATGGGGTATGTGCTCTGGATCGGGCAGGGGTTGGCGTGGAATCATCAGTTTGGTCGTTATTGGTTTTTTCTAGCCCCATGGTGGACTCATACCAGCGTGAAATATGTGGTGCTGTCGGGGATTCTGTCGGCACTGTTTTTCCGGGGCGGAGAGAGAGTTCGCCGTTTTGTCCCGTGGGGGCTTGGCCTCTTGTTGATTGCCAGTCAGTTGGTTTTTGCACTTTCGGCATGGGGTGCTTTGCGTGGAGCCGTGCCGTGGGGATTTGATCATCCATCCTTTATGTTCCGCCTCAAAGAATTCGGCGATTTGTTTCCGTTTGCATTGGGCGGATATAATCCGTGGTGGAATGCGGGTACGGAGCATTTTGTCGGAGTGACGAGTGGCGCACATGGCTTCGGCATGCTGATTTTGCCGCTGCTCCAAATTTGGGAACCGCATGTTTTTTATGGTGCGGCGATTGTGTTTTGGTTTGTGTGGGTGTTCCCGTGGATGGGGGTGGCATCCGTTCGAGCGGCGGGTGTGGGCATGTCGGGTGCCCTGTTTGCAGGGATGTTGATTTGCGGTGCCAGTCGCGGCATCTTCATGTGGATGTGGCATTTTGGAACTATGGGAGCCATGACGTCGGCCATGATGGCCCTGCCTGTGGTGGCGTTGGGCTATCGGTTAGCGGTGCTTCGGCGTGGAAGCTGGGGCACGGCACTCCTGCTGGCGTTCGCGGCATGGTTGATGTGTCTGTGGACGCCGGGGGTGTTCATCGGTGCGGGCGTGGCGCTGGGGTGGGTTTGTAGCTTTCGGAATGGGTCGTGGCAGTCAACCCGTTGGCTGTTTGCGGCTGGCGCATTGGCATTGATGTTGTTGTCGCCATGGATTTGGTTCACGCTTTTCCCGTGCCACAACGTGGTGGAATATGTGGGAACGGAGTTGCAGCGTCCGGGTTGGGGAACTATGGCGTGGAACGGGGTGGAGCGCCTTGTGTGTGCGATGGAGGAGATGAACCCGCTTTTGCTGTTTTTCGGGTTTCTCGGTTCGTTGCTGTTTGTACCGCGCGAGTTGCGGCGGTGGATGATTCCGTTGATTCTGGTGCTGGCGGCCATCACGGGGTGGAGCCGGGAGTGGAAGCCGCTGTCGCAGTTGGACCGCATGGCCATTCCTCTGGCGGTGGTGTCGGTGTTCCCGGCTTCGGTGTTGTTGAATCGCTTGTTCAGTCCAACGACAGATCTCCTGACCGATGAGCGACGTCGGCGCTGGCTGTGGGCTGTGGCGCAAGGCATCGTTATCGGCACTCTGCTGATGGGTTCTCGTGTGACCAAGATGCACTTTTCGAATCAGGGGCAGGCTCCCATGCGAATGCTGTCACCGGAAATGAAAGAGTTTGTGTCGTGGATTCGCGCTGAAGTTCCCAAAGAGGGTCGGTTGGGATTTGCAGGCAAGGCTGTCCATTTCTATGGCGGCGGTAACATTGCCTATCTGCCCGTTTTGACAGGACGGGAAATGATGGCAGACGACTATTACGGATTCCCACGTGGAACGATTGAATACAATTATCCGCCAAGGGCCTACCGCAAGGAACTGGATTCGTATCTGTTCTTTTCCCGCGCCTATGGCATCACGCATTGGGTGGCCACGATGCCGGATGCGCTGGAGTTTTTGTCCGCGTATCCCGACCGGTTTGAGCGGGTGCGAACGATGACCATATTGGAGCGTACGATCGAGGTGTATCGAGTGAAAGAACCGGGAACGGTGTCGCGGTTTTGGGAGGGATCGGGTAGTGTGCAGGCGAAAGAAAACAGCCTCATGGTGCTTCCCGATGACCCTTCGGTCGAACGAGTGGTGATTCGCTACAACTGGCGCGATGGGCTTGTGTGTCGAACGCCGGGGGCGTCGATCGAGCCGTTTGCGGTGGACTCCAACCTGAATTTCATTGCGGTTCATCCGGGCGGAAACGCGCAAGTGCATATTGGCTATCGCCCTCATGCCGCGCCCGTGAAGCCCAATTTTGACGGACATTTCCATCATTGAAATGAAGCCTGTGAATATGCAAACAAGAGACTCGCGTTGGCTCTGGCCCGATGTGTTGGCCTTGGGGATTTTCGTGTTGGGCCTTGTGGTCCGGATGGGGAACGCTTGGGTGGGACGTTGCCTTTCGGAGCCAGATCCGGGCGTGGTGGCCCTGATGGCCCGCCACATGGCCGAGTGGAAAGAATTTCCAATATTCTTTTATGGGCAGGCGTATATGGGGAGCCTCGAGCCTATGGTGAGCGCGCTGATGATTCGCCTGCTGGGCTCGACGGGCTTTGCAGTGGGGATGGGTACGGTGGTGTTTGCGGTCGTGGCGTTGTTCTACTTGTGGCGTTGGGCCCGCGATGCCGCCGGGCCGTGGGGCGGCGTTGCGGCTTTGCTGGCGGGTGCGTTTGGCCCATTGGTCTATTTCCACTTCCAAAGTGTGCCGCGTGGCGGATATATGGTGGCCTTGGCGGTGGACGCGTGGGTGTTGTGGGCGGCGGCACGGATGGCGGCTTCCCTGCGCGAGGGAAACCGTGTGAGGGGGTGGCGTTATCTGGTGATAGGGCTTGTGGCGGGGGTGGGAACTTGGTCGAACATGATCATTGCTTCCGCCTTGTTGACGGCGGTCCTGTTGTTAGTCCACGGCATGCGGTGGAGGATTTGGAAGTATGGGGTGGGCATTTTGTTGGGCGGGGCGGGATTTCTTGTCGGGCTTCTGCCGTGGCTGGCCTACAACCAACGGCACGGCTGGGTGTCGTTGGAAATGTCGCAGATTGGCGGGCATGATCCGATCTTTCAATCGCTGCTAAACTCTTGGAATCGCTTTCTGATGTTGCAGGATGCGGGGCAGTTGCCCGCCGGCTCGCCGCTCTTGGTTGCATTGGCACTGGCGGTGCTGGGAATGGCCGCTTGGGGGGCACTGGTGATGCGGATGCAATTTCGCCGTGCCACGCATCAGGAAAACTATTCGCGGGTGGCGGCACTGGTGTTTTGCATTCTTTTTGCCTGTGTGTTTGCCACCTCCGGTTTCACTCGCACCCGTACGGGGCGCTATTGGATTCCGCTGGTGCCGGGCTTGGCGGTGTTGTCTGCCGTAGCGTGTGCCGCCCCGGGCGGAAAAGTTCGGCGCGGGTTGGCATGGGGAGGGTTGGCTCTTTTGACAGCCGCGCAAGGCGCCTTGAGTCTCTCCGGTATGCGTTCTGCGGAGGAGCGTTCCGAGGCTGGCCTGAGGGTCTATCAGGAATTCGGCGAAGTCTTGGAGCAGATCCACGCCGAGGCCCTGATGGCTCCCATACAATTGTTTGCCATGAATTTTGCGCTGGATGAACGGGTGGCCATTTCCAATGGCAAGCAGAAGTTTTATGAGCCCACGTTGCGCCGCGCAGAATTGACGGATTCGCCTGCGTATACGGCCGATTTCTATGGCATCGAAACCTTTTTGAACCAGCGGGGGGCCACATGGGATTCCATCGAGGTCGGCGGTCGCCGCATTCTGTGGAACGTGAAGGTCCCCGCGGTGTTGTTGAGCGAGATGGAGGAGGTTCAGGTTCAGAGTCTTAGCGATGGGGCGGGAGCGGACTGGAAATCGGTCCTTTCGGATCGAAATGCCGATACGTGGTGGTCGCCCATCGCCGAAAATGGTGCAGAGGAAGAAGCGGCGTTGGAGTGGACGTTCACGAATCCTCAAGATGTATATTCGATTCAACTGGTCTTTTCGCACGGACTTTCGGATGAAGGCTTTGATTTTCCACGCCGAATTCGGATGGAAGCAAAGGTGGCTGGAGAGTGGCGCACGTGCGTAGCAGATGAACCCATCATTCCGTTGGAGTGGTCGGGAACGAGGGCCTTTTATCCGTCCGGTCTGGCGCGCATGGAATATAGGCTAGCGGTGGAAGGCGTCGAGGCCCTTCGGATCGGCTTGCTCGACACGCAGGCACGGCATCGTAGCTTGGGTTGGCGATTGGCGGAAATGAATGTCTTTGTGGCGCAGGAGGAACCGTTGCCTCCGGCGGATGCACTGGCGTTGGATGCGTTGTGCGAGCGGGTCAGCACGGCGTATCCGGAGCCGATACTTTTTGCTCCGCGTTGGGTGTCCAACAAGCTACACCAACGGGGGTGCGTGAAAGACCGCCGCTTGGCCGGACTCTCCGATCGTATTTTTTCGTCTGAAGATGGAATGGCTCGAGATGGTTCCTTGCCAGCCGACCCGCCCTGTCTGTTTGTGGTGGAGGCGCGCCATGCGACAGCGACGCGGGACACGCTCGTGGCGCAAGGCATTCATTTTCAAGAAATGGTTGAGGGACCGTGGGTGTTGTTTGCGGTAGATACCGCTAGTGAATTGGTGGGGGGGCAGACTTTACCGCCCGCCATGTTATGGACGGGAGACTCTCTTCTAGCGGGGCACACTTCTGTTCGTGCTGGACATGTACTACGGCTTCTTCGCTCGGTCGACATTTCGGAGGAAACAAAGATCGCGCTGGTGCAAGATCTGTTGCGCTGGAGGCCCTTGGCTCTCTCGGGTTTGACGGAAGAGGAAGCGATGCGCTGGGGCGGCGAGAAAGCAGTGCAGGCTCGCCAGCAGTTTTCCAAAGTTCCGAAGCATTCGTGTGTGACGGAATTTGCGAATGGCCTTCGACTCGAAGGCGTGGATCTTTCCTCTGAGACCGTGACCGCTGGGGATGAGATCACGCTGAGCCTCTATTGGTCGGCTGGCGAGGTGCTGACGGCGGGGAGCGAGATGGTGTTCATTCATCTACGAAATGAAGCGGGAACGATTGTGGCGCAGGAGGATTATCGCGGCACGCCCGTGCTCTGGGGCAGCGAAACCGCAAGGCCAGCGATGGGCGAATGTGTGCAGGAAGTTCGGCGGATTCGGCTTCCCCCTGAAATCAACGCAGGTCCGTTGACGCTGTCCATTGGCCTCTATCAGCCAGACAACGGTCGCCGCGTCAAAGTAGTTCGAACAGAAGCCCCGGAGGTTCGACGACAGGCCGTCACTTGGCCGGGGCGGATTCAGGTTGTCCCCTGAACGGTCGAGAAACAGGAGTCGACTTGCTTACTTGTCTTTCTTGATCATGCGGACTTTTCCGCCCGTTGCACGGGCGATGGTTTTGTGAAAGTCTGCGCTGACGATTCCAAATTGATTCGCGCCCGGACGATCTTTTGGATCGTATAGAATGGGGTAGATTTTGACGGAGCGTCCTGTTGTGCTTTCAATCGAGCGCACAAACTTTTCAACCGTGGCGATATGGTCAGGCATGGCATTGGCCATGTTGGAATCGGAGCTTAGCCAAGGAGCTTCATCGGTTAGCAGAAAGATGGTGTCGGCCCCCATTTCGACGGCCTTTTCCAACGCCATGGAGGAGGTGGAGCCGGTGTGACCGTGCAATTGGCCATCCACAGATTGGTCCTTGATACGTTGAGTGACGGGGTCGAAGGCATTTTTCACTTTATCAAGCCAAGCCATGCCGAGTTGCTTATTTTCCTGAGTGGCATACACCATTTGGGTGGAAAAAAAGTCGGCACCATCCACGAACACAATGAAATTGAATTTGGTGCCGGCATTCATGTTGGCCAGCATGCTCCCGGATTCGGTGATCACGTCTTGCACAACGCCCTTCAAAACCATGGAGGAGGAAATGTCGAAGCAAATCACAATGGCGCGGGTGCGAACATTTTCGCCAAAGAATTTGGTGTCGGAGTAGCCCATACCGCCGGTGAGACCGCGTCCGGCCCCGCCGCCTCCGCCCCCGAGGCCGCCAATGGAACCGGCGCGGGAGTTCATAATGGGAGTGTCGTGGAGGTTCTTGATGTCCGGCGTTTTCATATCCGGCATTTCGGGAAGGGCGACTTTGGAAGGCGCCTCGGTGACCAGGCGCTGGAGAATCTGGGGTTTGCGCGTTTGCTTTTGCATCTGCTTGACGCGAATGGCGTGTTCCAGTTTACGGGCAGGGAGGGAGGGAGATTTCTTGCCCTCAAACATCATCTTCGACTTGGGCGAGATGATCATGATGGTGAGGGAAACCGCCCCGATGAGAAGGATGATATGAATGCCCAACGAAACGAGAATGGCATTTAGCGCACGTTTCTTTTGGGCCGCGTCTTCGGACTTCGTTTTGGAGAGAGCCGTCCAGATGGCAAAGGGCTTCATCGGAGGGGGCCTCCGATCTCAATATTCAATATCCAATATTCAATATTCAATTTCCAAGGGAGGAACATGATCAAGACTTCCCGTGTTTGGCTGTTTTAATGCTGGTGAAGAGGATGGCAGACATTTCATCGGTCTCCTGCAATAGAGGAGCCAATTTCGAGGCTGATTTGATCAGGTTTGCCTTGGCGATGATCTTGAGCCAGATTTCAGTTTCCCGTAGTTCTTTAAGCGCAATTTTAAGTTTATGGACAAAGTCCGCTTGCGATTCCGCCGCTAAGGCCTCGCCGTAGTTGGGCGCGGGAGACGTGCCGCTGCGGAGAATCTGATTGGCGACGTGGGCACCCGCCTTGGTCGCTGGTAGCGCCTCCGAAAGCCGGATGATTCGCACGGCATAATCGATCAGGCGGTCTTTCAGGTCGAATCCCTCTTCCTTGATCATTGAAAATTGAATATTGGATATTGAATATTCAAATTTCTTTGCACCCTTCATGTCAACCTTCCTCGTCGTCGCCGACGGCGAAGGTGACGTTGGCGATTTTGGCGGCGGTGCAGGCGTTAAGAACATCCACGACGCGCTGCTGTTTGACGTTGTCCTCGGGGGCGATGGTGATCATGGCGGGAACGTGATTGGCTTCGGCGGTTTGACGGAAGAGGATTAGGGTTTTGACGAGCTCGGGCATGTCGGAATTGCTGGGCGCATCATATTCGAGGTCATTCAGAAAAACATTGCCGGCCTCGGTGATCTGGATGATTTGCTCATCCGGGATTTCGACGGCATCGGACTGCGAGGCGGTGCCGGGGAGGGCAAACGAGATGTCGGCCTCCTGTTTGTTGAACGTGGTGGAGACCATGAAGAAGACCAGCAGCAAAAAAACGCAGTCAATCATGGGTGTCATGTCGACCTCGGCCTTGATGTCATCCATTCGCTTCAGTTTCATCAGACGCCTCCTCCGGCGCTGGAACTTTGGAAGGTGCCAAAGATGATGTCGAAGATGCCGGCGCTGGCGCAAGCACGGATGGCACGTTTGACGACCTTGAATTCGGCGTCTTTGTCCACGCGCATATAGATGCGTAGCTCCGGCTCGGAGGCTCGGCGCTCGCTGATGACTTTGACAAGGCCGGGTTCGTCGGTGACTTGGCCATAAATGATGAAGGGCGTTTCTTCGGACGTGGCGCCATTGCCAACAGGGGTACCCAGAGGCACGATGTTGACGACGCCGCGTCCGCGCAGATCCTCGGGAATGGCGGCTTTAGGGGCGATGGGCAGGACGACTTCTGGGGTCTGGTCCACCTTGCTCATCGTGGCGCACACCATGAAAAAAATGAGCAGCAAGAAGACGCAATCGATCATGGGGGTCATGTCGACGCTGGCCTCGGGCTCGGTTGGCTTTTTGAGTTTCATGGTCGAAGGTTCACGGTTCAGGGTTCACGGTTCAGTGGTTGAAAACCACCTTTCAGGATGCACTTTCAGGGGCTTCAGGTTTTTCGGTTTCGGCGAAAAGATCGCCGGAGCCGGTGAGGCTGTCGATGATGACGGAGTATTCCGCTTCGGCGTCGCGGACAATGCGGGAGAGGTTGTTGCGGAAGATGAAAAACGCGAAGATGGCGGGGACGGCGATGATCAGGCCGGTGGCGGTGGTGATCAACGCTTCACCGATGTTGCCGGCGAGCAGCTCGGGCTTGCCCATGCCGCCGGTGCCGATTTTCTGGAAGGCGCCGATCATGCCGGAGACCGTGCCCAGCAGTCCGATCATGGGAGAAATGCTGGCGAACAAGGAGAGAAAGTTGATCCAGAAGCTGACTTGAGCTTCTTCGCGGCCGACAGATTCGGCAATGGCGCCTTCCATGTTCTGCTTGGAGGCGGCGGGATCATCGAGATTGATTTTGCGCAGGCCGGGAACAAGGCCCTTGGCAAATAGGCATTCACTGGCGCGGGCGAGGTTGTATAGCTGGCCCACATCGCGCTGTTCGGCGGCGGCGCGTAGAGGAATCACGACGCCGACGGGCATCAGGTTCTTGCGGCTGACCATGCGGACGTTGAGGACGATCATGGTGACGACGCCGACGGAGCAGAATCCGAGAGGCCACATGGCCCAGCCGCCGGTTTTGATCATTCCAAAAAGGGTGACCTTGGTGGGGGCGGGGGCGGGCGCTTCCGAGCCGGGGGGCGGCGCGGGTGGGGGGGCTTCTTGGGCAAGTGCTGCACCAGAGGGCAGCAGAAGGGCGACGAGGGTGAGGAGGGCGAGGATTTTTTTCATGGTGGATTCCTTATGACTTGAGCGCTTGAAATGAAAAGGGGGAGGGAAGATTCAATATCCAATATTCAATATTCAATATCCAATTTTCAAATGAACAGCCCGGACGCCGACGGATCTGCACCCCTTCCGGATCCGAACTTGATCGGTTGAAGATTGAATGTTGAATATTGAACATTGACGATTTCACGGCTGTTGATCGGCGGAGGTGATGTTGGCGGCATCGACAAATTGTCCGGCATTGACGAGGTCTTCCTTGTATTGAACGAGGAATTCATCGGCGGTTTTGGCGGCGGGGGTGTTGGGGTAATTTTTTTGAATTTCCTGAATGGTGCGGTAAAGGGGTTCCCACTCCTTGAGTTTGGCGTAGCAGCCGAGGGCGGCGGCGAGGCCGCGGGGCTCATTGTTGAAGACGTAGGGATAAAAAACGACGAGGGGCAGATAGGAGAGAAGGGCGTTGTCGTAGTTTTCGAGAGCAAAATAGGAATCGCCGAGCGCAAACAAAAGCTGTGAAAGAATTTCCTCGTCCTCTTCGGGAAGCGGCATGCCGCCGAGATATTCGATGGCCTGGTTGAATTCGCCGCCCTTGGCGTAGGCGATACCCGCGAGCATTTGAGCGTTGGTGGTGATGGGGGAGGGTTTGCTCTTGGTGAGAATTTCCTCATAGAGACGGGAGGCTTCGCGCCAGAGGCCTTTTTTATCGTAGAGGCGTCCTTTGAGGAGGATGGCTTCGTCGGCTGGAATGCCGGGGATGTCGCGGAGGGATTTGGTTTGGAGAATGAATTTATCGAGGGCGGCGTGGGCGGCGGCAAATTGCGCATCGGCGGCGGCGGGCGCGGTGCGGATTTTTTCGACGGCGACAAAGAGGGAAGGCCGGGGCATTTGAACTTGAAGGATGTCGGCCACGGCGAGGCCGACCTGAGGGGACAAGGATCCATCGGAGTTGATGCGCTCAATCCAAAGAATATCTTTGTCGCGCTTGACGAGCTTGGCCTCGAAGGACGCCTTTTGGGTTAGGATAGGATATGGACCGAGCTGTGCCCGCGCCGGGAGCGCGAGCGAGACGAGGAGAATGGCGGCAACACACAAAGTGGAAGAGGATTTCAATATCCAATGTCCAATATCCAATGTCCAATTTTCAAGTCGGCCATTTTTCCACACAATGGAAAACTTTTTCGCGATTTTTCCACACAATGGAAAAAATGTTTCCACAGTGTGGAAAACTGTTTGGAGGAAATTTCGAGTCCACCTTGTCCTGTTGGATATTGGACATTGGACATTGGACATTGCGGTCTTCACGAGGCACCTCCGGAAAGTTGGGCGATGCGCTGGCGGGCGGAGGCGGCTCCGGCGGTGCCGGGGGCGAAGTCGCTGTCCAGAAATTCCTGATAGGTTTTGAGAGCGGCGGCTTTGTCGCCGATTCGCTCGAAGCAGTCACCGCTGCGGAGATAGGCTTCGACAACTTCTTTCTTATAGGCGCCGTAGAGGACGTAGACGCGCTGGTAGTAGGCGATGGCTTGAGAATATTCTTTTTGGGCTTCCATGCAGGCGGCGATGCCGAGGAGGGCGGCGGGTTTGAGGCGGCGGGGGGCGGCGCGGTTGGCGAGGATGGCGTTGTAGTCGCTGATGGATTCGCCATAGCGCTGGAGGCCGAGGAGGGCTTCGGCACGGCAGAAGGTGGCTTCGAGGACGTATTGGATTTCGGCGGCGTTGGCGAGGACGGCGTCGGCATAGGAGAGGGCGGAGACGTAATCTTTTTTGTCGAGGGCTTGCTGGGCGAGGAGGGTTTGGGCTTGGGGGACTTGGCGGGATTCGGGATACTTTGTGAGGAGAAGTTCGAGGTTGGGGATGCCGGACTCGGGCATGCCGTTTTCGATCCAGGTGCGACCGAGCCAGACGAGGGTTTCGGCGCCGAGGTAGTCGGATTTGAAGCGACCGACAAAGGTGACCAGTTGATTGGCCTGAGCTTCCGGGGGGAGCAGTTGGGCTTCGGCCCAAGAGAGACGAGAGGCGAGGGTGAAGCGTTGGTCGGCGAGGGCCTTGTCGTAGCGGGCGCGCAATTCTTTGGCGTATTCGTCGGTGTTGCGCGGGTACATGCCGGCGAGGTCGGTGAGCATGAGGTCGAAGCCTTCCCAGGCGGGGGTGTTGCCGTGGCGTTCGATCATTTGCCAGTAAAGGATGCGGGCTTGGTCGGGGCGCTTGATTTGGCGGAGGGCCCAGCCGGCGTTGTACGCGGCGTCGATGATGTTGCCGTCGTTGGGCATGTCCTTGATGTATTGGACGTAGTCGGCGGACATGGCGCGGAAATTGTCCTCTTCGGCGAGGGCTTTGTGGATGCGGGAAATTTGGGTGAGGGCCATGTAGTAGAAGGGACCGGCGGCGGGGACCATGGCGAGGTGATAGGCCTCTTTGGCGGCGTCGAATTCGCCCAAGACGGAGAGAGCATCGCCGCGCATGACGGCAGCTTCGTGGCGGAAATAGTGGTTGGGGTTTTGTTGGAGCCACGTAGCGGTATCGGCGGCGGTTCGCTCGTAATCTTCGAGGGCATAGCGGGAGCAGGCAGCGCGATAGGTGGCCTCGGGCGCGTAGATGCTCATGGGGTTTTGGGCGGCGTAAGTGTCGAAGTAGGGGAGGGCATCCTGATATTTGCCGTCGTAGTAGAGGGAGATGGGCATCCAATATTGGACGTCGGGGACGAGGTTGTGGGAGGGATAGGTCTGGAGCCATGTTTTGAAAAGGGCGACGGCTTCCTCGAACCGCTCTTGCATGGCGATGGATAGAGCTAAATAAAACTCGATTCGCGCCTTCTGGGGATGCTCGGGGAAGCGACGGACGAGTTTGCGCATTTCGATTTCGGCGTCCTCGAACTGCTCGCGGTTGACGAAGGATTCGGCGCGCAGGAAAGCGACGGTGGGGACGTTGGGCCATTTGTCGGCATAGACCTCGACAGGTTCTTCTTCTTCGACCCAAACGGGTTTTTCGCCGGGGGCGGGGGTGTCTTCTTCGGGCTCGATATCAAACATGCCTTCGGTGGCGTCGGGTTTCCCCTTTTTCTGCTTCGCCCAGCCGCCGAGGCGTTTGGCTTTGGCGCGGCGTTCGAGCTGGCGGAGGCGCTCGAATTGGGCATCGATGGAATTTCCGTTGGGGAGAACAGTGGAGCCGCCATACACGCGGGCGAGGCCGTTGGCAACGAGCAGTTCGCCGAGGTCGTCCTTGCCGATTTGGACGATGCCATAGAATCGCTGTTGCTGGCTACTGCCACGAGCGTCTTCCCAACGTGTCCAGACGGTGAACTTCTTGCCGGAGAGCTCTTTCTTGGTGAATTTTTCGCCCTTGAGGCCGAGGGGAACGACTTGGGTGTCGGAGATTCCAAAGTAGGTGGCTTGGTCGGAGTTGCGGTCCTCGAATTCCTTGTTGGTCTCGGGGCAATCGACGAAGTAGAGGCGGATGATGATGTCCTTGTTGTTGGCGCGAACGTGGAAACTGTCACCATCCATATAGCCATCAGAGAGAACACAATTTTCGAATTTTTCCCATTTGCCGGAGACGGCGGCTTGCGTCAGGGGGGCGGTGCATAGCAGAACGGCGAGGAAGAGGGGAATCAATATCCAATGTTCAATATTCAATATCCAATGTCCAAGTGAACAGCCGGAACCGAATGGATTCAAACTGTGAACCGTGAACCTTGAACCTTGAACCTCTTGTCTTTGCACGCTCATTCCCATTTTCCTTTTGGATCATAGGTGGAGAGGTAGTGATCGGCTTCGATGACGAGGTCGTCGAAGCGGCGCAGGCGGGAGACGGACAAAATGAGATCGAAGTGGCCAGCCTCGCGGACGGCCTCGTCTTGGGCGATGGCGACCACGCGGGTGAAGGCGGCGCGGGCTTCCCAATAGCGGTCGGTGTTGAAGAAACAGCGGCCGATGCGGTGGTAGAGATTGGCGTCGTAGTCGGGCAGGGCTTGAAGCTTGTCGGCCATTTCCTTGGCTTGGGCTAGACTGGAGGAAAGGCGACGCTCCTCTTGGAAGCGGGAGCGAATGTCGCGTGTGGAGGAGCGGACAGATTGGAGGGCTTTGAGCTCGGCTTCGATGGAGCGCTGATAGTCGAGCATGTGACCGAGGAGGGCCTTGCGCGGTTTGACGCGGCGGTAGGCTTTGAGAGCGCCTTCGTATTCGGTGTCGTCGAAGAGGAAATCGCCAACTTCGAAGGCGAGGAAATTGCAGTACGAAATGACGGACCACGTGCGGGGGCGTTTTTCAATGGTTTCGAGCATGGCGATGGAGTCGAGGGCTTTGCCTTCGTCGAAGAGCGCACGTGCGCAGTAGGCGCCGGCTTGTCCCCATAGGGGGCTTTCGGGATAGAGGGCCATGAAGTCTTTGAAAGCGGCGGAGGCGAGGGCGCTGTTTTCTTGGATGAGGCGGCAGATGCCGACTTGAAAGAGGGCGTCTTCGGCGTAAGGGGAGCGGGGGTAGGAGGACCTCAATTTTTGATAGGCGGCAATGGCGGCATCATATTCGGTGAGCTGCTGCTGGGCAGAGGCGATACGAAAGAGGGCTTCGTCTGCAAATTTGGATTCGGGATATTGTGCAATGTATTCTTCAAACGCCTTAATGGCGTCGGCCGAACGGCCCAGATTGTAGAGCGCACAGGCGCGAGCATACATGGCCAGATCGATTTGCGTACGCAATTCGGGCTCTTTTCCAAATACTTTGACGAGCTGTTCAAGGAACTGAACGGACTGATCGTAGTTGCCGGCGACAAAACGGCTCATTCCGCTTTGAAAGAGTGCCTCGGGGGAATCGTCGGGGGCCTCGGTTTGCGCGTGAAGGGGGGCGGCACCCAGCAGGATGCAAATGGCCCCTAGCCATACCGCTTGCTTCGCTGGACGAAATCGCATCATGAGGGTCTGAGAATAAAGAGGCATTCGGAAAAAGGCACGTCTTTTCTAGTGGCGCGTTGAAATTCGTCGGGCGGGTTCGAAGGAGGAATGTACGTGGGTGGTCAATTCACGAGTATAGCTTTTTACGTTTCGATCTTCGAGGTGGTCGAAGAGCATGGGTTCATCGGAGCCGTGGCTGACACGCTTGATGGGATCTGGATGAAGTTCGGCATAGATGAGATCGTCCACGGCGCGGGCCAAGGCCAAGGTTTGGGCGATGGGAGAGACGATCATGGAATGGCCAAAATAGGTGGTGCCGGCGGCATCGGCGCCCACGGCGTTGACGGCGATGTGATAGACATGATTTTCGTAGGCGCGCATCTGGTTGGTGCCCTCCCAAATGGGGAAATGGCGAAGGAGGGCAGAGGGATGGCACAGAATTTGCGCGCCTTTCACGGCCAGAATGCGGGACACCTCGGGGAAGTCGCCGTCATAGCAGATGTGAATGCCGATGGTTCCGATTTCAGTGTGAAAAACGGGATAGCGGTTGCCGGGGGTGGTCCAGCCGCCGGCACCGAGGCGCTCGGTCGGGAAGGGGTGTGTCTTGCGGTAGGCGCCGAGATTTTGGCCACGAGAATCAATCAAGAAGGCGGAATTATAGATGACACCGGGCTTGGGCCCGCGCTCATAGGTGGGCAGGACGCAATGGATTTTGAGTTCGCGGCAGACATTTTGGATGGGGGCGAGCATGTCGGACGTGTGAGGGAGATGTTCATAAAAATCGCGAACAGGCATGGCGGGGTGGAAGCCCGTGGTGATGGACTCGGGGAAAACGAGTAGCTTGGCCTTGGTTTCCTTGACGGCGCGGCGAAGAAAGTGAATGCATCGGTCAAGGTTGGCGGGGATGTCGTTGGGCACCACGGTGAATTGCGCGCCAGCGACCACGACGTGGCGAAGCGGGGCGGGGCGGTGGGAAGATGGAGAACTGCTTTTCATAATCATAACCCTTAATCGGAACATCCTAGAGGAAGCGGTCTATGGGGTTCAATCCGGAAAGAAGGCTCCCGAAAAAAGGTTTCACTAGAGCGAGCCTAATCCGCTTGAACTGGGGGCGAAAGGATCGCAGTATAGACATCGGTCTAAGACCCATTTATGCGGCCTAGAAGCCGCGAAAACCAAGGAGAACATCATGGCAATCGATGCAATGGAAATGAAACTGAGGCCGCCCGCGATTGAACTCAAGCCCTACCCGCCCAAATTGATCACGTTGGCTTCCGGCGAAAAAATGGTCGTACGCGAAGCGAAGCGAGAAGAAGTGGGTGCTTTGTTGGGCACGGTATATCCACTGATTGGTGTTCCCACAGATTTTTATGACATTGTGGCGGCGCGCATGTATTCCGAGATTTTGGGTTGGTATCGTTACCGCGTGGCGAATGAATTTGTCATCGTGGGAACCATTAACGGTGTGATTGCTGGCATTGTGACCAGCCGCCATGTGTCGGGCCAGCTCGGTATGAGTCTGCACACGTTGACGATTAAGCGTGGGCTTCGCGTGGGTGCTCAACTGTTCGCCGCCAAGATGGAGCACCACATCGACATTTTGGGCGAAGACGAAGTGTGGATCGTCGCGGAAAGTCCCAATGGCTTCAAGCGCTGGATGATTGAATATCAACTGGAAGATCGCTCGGCGCAATTTCCGGCGGTTCGTCATGAGCTCGGGGGTGTGCCGACGTTTGTGCTGACCCGCGCGCTGTGGCAGGCGGTCAAGGCGGTGAAGTGTACGGGCTCGCGGCCGGTTTCGGATGCCGATTTGCAGTCGGCGGCGAAGCTGATCATGCCGAACGAATACTCGCAGCTTCCCGGATTCAAGAGGTAGTCGCATGGCCCCGCGAGTTGGAATTGTGGGCATTGGCCACACGCGGTTTGGAAATTCCTCGGAGTATGATTTGGCGGACGTTCTGGCCTATGCGGCGACGGACGCTCTCCAAGACGCGGGATTTCTAGGCCGCCGGAAAGAGATCGATCAGGTCTTCGTTGCGAACATGGCGTCTGGTTTGTTCTGTCACCAGACGGCCGTGGCTTCATCCTTGATCAGCAAGATGGATATGGAGCCTGTGCCAGCCGAGTTGATTGAAAACGGGCCAGCCTCGGGAGCCAGTGCCATCAAGGTGGGCTATATGGCCGTGGCCTCGGGCATGGCCGATGTGGTGCTGGTCGTGGGTGGAGAGATCATGCGAAAGGTGTCGGGGTGGAATGCCACTGACATTGTGGCGACGATGCTTCACACCGAGGCGGAATACAACATGGGTCTCACGCTGCCGGGATTCGGCGGGATGTTTGCCCGGATGTATATGGAGAAGTATGGCCTGACGGAGCGCGACTTGGCGCTGATTGCCGTGAAGGATCATGAGAACGGGGCAAAGAACAAATATGCCCATGTCCAAATTCCCTGTACGATTGAGGCGATTGCCGACGGTCCTGAGGCGGATGTGGTGAACAATTACATTGCCGAACCTTTGCGCATGTATTCGACCTGTCCGGTGACGGATGGGGCGGCGGCGGTCTTGCTGGTGAACATGGATGCGCCCATCGCGAAGGAGTTTTCCAAGAAGTCCATTCGCATCGCTGGAGTCGCAAGCGCGACGGACACGCATTGTGTACACAATCGAAAAGATCCCCTGCAGTTGAATGCGGTGCGGATTGCGGGTGAAAAGGCATACAAGATGGCGGGAATGGGCCCCAAGGACATTTCCTTTGCCGAGCTTCATGATGCGTTTGTCATTCTGGAGTTGGCCATCAGCGAGGAGATTGGTTTGTTTGAGCGTGGAAAATCTTTTCTGGCGATGAGGAAGGGCGAAACCAAGCTCGACGGGCGAATTCCGATCAATCCATCCGGTGGGCTCAAGTCGAAAGGCCATCCGGTGGGCGGCACGGGCGTTTCGCAAGTGGTGGAATTGGTCCGCCAGTTGCGGGGCGAAGCCGAGCCCGGTCGGCAGGTGAAGGATCCGAAGGTTGGCATGTCGGTCAACTTCGGTGGCTTCGGAAACAACGTGGTCGCCGTCATCTGCGCGAAAGAATAGGAGAACGCCATGATTGATTTCGGCATGTATGATGTTCAGACGCCCAAAATTTCCGCCTATCGCTGCGACGCGTGCGGAGAGATATTTTATCCGGCCCCGATGATTTGTGCGAAATGCGGTGTGCGGCGGAATCCGGTGACAGGGCACGGTTGGTCGACCTTCGATCTGGAAGGCCCTTGTACGCTGTTGGCATGGACACGGGTTTGGAATCTTCCGGAGGGCTACACCAAGAAATTCCTTCAGTTTGGAATTGTGCAGTTCGAGAATGGATTGCGCGCATCGGGACGAGTCGAAGTCGAAGCGCCTCAAACCGGAATGAAGCTGACGGCGACAGTTGAGGAATCGGACGAGCGGCCGGGCAAGCCGGTCAAAATCTTCGTGTTTAAATAGGGTCGAAACTCAGAACTGGGTCAGGTAGGGACGCCTCTAGGAGGCGTCCGCGCTTCGGAGCTGCGGACGGCTCATCGAGCCGTCCCTACCTTTTAGATCCCCATGTCTAGGCGGAAACACTCGAAAGCGGTATGAAATACAAAATGTTCATGTGGTGGCTGTGCCTATGTGTTGTGTGGGGACTTCCGATGGCACAGGCGCAGGAGGGTGCAGATTCCGCGGCCATTGTTGCACCCGCGCGCGAGCCGGAGATTCGGCATTTGGATCGGAAGCTGGATTCTGAAGATGTGAAGCGCATTTGGTATTATCGGAAGAAGCTTCCCGAACCGTTTTATCGGCGCAATAATTTTGCGTGGGCGCAGGCTGACATTGAGGGATTGGACAAGAAGGAATATTTTGCGCACAGCGGCATCCAGAGCTTTGAAGGGCTTTCCTCGCGCGCGGCCAAGCGGATTAAGGATATTTCGTTTTCTCCCGAAAAGGGAAAGGGACGATTTGAGACGTTGTTCGTCGACTATTTGGGCAACATAGGCGGTCCCAACGCCATGCCACGCTGGTTCGACACGGAATACAAGATTTTGGAAGACATTGCCTCGCGTTTGCCGGATGCCTCGGTGAAGGGAACCATTCGGCTGTACACGAATTTGGAAGCATGCCCGAGTTGTCGGGGCGTGATGCGGCAATTTCTGGCGGCCTATCCCAACGTGGAGATGTTGGTGTTGTACGAGTGGCCGTAAAACAGGGAAGAGAAGAATATCGTAGAAAATAAAAGGACCGTCCTGAAAAAGGACGGTCCGTTTTGGGGCATGGTTGGCGGGGCGGATTAGATTTGGAAGCCTTCGCCGAAACCGAAGTGTTCGATGACGTAGTCCATGTCCTTATCACCGCGGCCGGAGAGGTTCACCAGAATGCTACGGGCATGCTTGGGGTTCTCGCGACTGAGTCGAATGGCATGGGCGACGGCGTGGCAACTCTCGAGGGCCGGGATGATGCCTTCGACGCGTGAGAGCATGAAGAAGGCTTCGACGGCTTCACGGTCGGTGGCGGTGACGTATTTCACGCGGCCGGTGTCCTTGAGGAAGGCGTGCTCAGGGCCGACGGATGGATAGTCGAGGCCGGAGGCGATGGAATAGACGGGCCACGGTTCGCCCTTCTCGTTTTGGAGAAGGTAAGAGTTGAAACCGTGGAGGACGCCTTCCTTGCCGTATGTCATGGTGGCGGCGTGTTCACCCACTTTGGTGCCCTTGCCGAGGGGTTCAACGCCGTGAATTTCGCAGGGGTCGGCGAGGAAACCGGAGAAAAGGCCCATGGCGTTGGAGCCACCGCCGACGCAGGCTGTGACGATGTCGGGGATGTCGCCGGTCATTTCGTGGAACTGTTCGCGGGCTTCGATTCCGACAACACGCTGGAAGTCGCGGACCATCATGGGGAAGGGATGGGGACCCACGACAGAGCCGATGCAATAGAGTTGTGTGACGGGATCTTGCATGTAAGCGCCGAAGCAGGAGTCGACGGCTTCCTTGAGAGTGCGCAGGCCGAAGGAGACGGGGATGACCTTGGCGCCAAGGAGTTTCATGCGGGCGACGTTGGGCGCTTGCTTGGCGATGTCGACCTCGCCCATGTGGATGTCGCACTCGAGACCGAAGTAGGCTGCGGCGGTGGCGAGGGCCACGCCGTGCTGGCCAGCGCCAGTTTCGGCGATGAGTTTTTTCTTTCCCAAGTAGACGGCGAGAAGACCTTCGCCCATGCAGTGATTGAGCTTGTGGGCGCCGGTATGATTCAGATCTTCGCGCTTGAGGTAGATTTGAGCAGAGCCCAATTTTTTGGAGAGGCGCTCGGCGTGGTAGGTAGGGGTTGGGCGGCCTTGGAAGTGCTTGCGAATAGAGCGAAGCTCTGCGATGAATTTTGCGGAGCGGGAGATGGTGTCATAGGCGTCGCGGATTTCAGCCATAATGACGTCGAGTCCAGGAGGAAGATAGGCGCCGCCATATTTGCCGAAGCGGCCATCTTGATCGGGATGAAGGTTGAAATAGTTGGAATAGTTGGGATCGTTCATGGCGTTTCCTTTTGGTTTTGGCGATGTTTCTTTGCGTAGATACACCCGCGTTGGATGAGTGTCAATCGCAATTCCCTCCATGCCAAAAGGTGGTTTGGGTCAGGTGCGGATTTGGCCGTTGCCGTGGATGGTGAACTTGTAAGTGGTGAGTTCTTCGAGACCCATGGGGCCACGGGCGTGGAGTTTGTCCGTTGAGATTCCAATTTCGGCACCCATGCCAAATTCGCCGCCATCGGTGAAGCGGGTGGAGGCGTTGGAATAGACGCATGCGGAATCGACTTGCTCCAAAAACTGTTCTTGAGCCTTTTCGTTCTCCGCCAGAATGGTGTCGGAGTGATGCGAGCCGTGGCGGTTGATGTGCGCAATGGCGGCGTCGAGGGATGGCACCATGCCCACGGTGAGGATGAGGTCGAGGTATTCTTCGTCCCAGTCGGCGGCGGTGGCAGCTTTCATGGTGGGGACAATGGCGCAAGTGGTGGCATCGCCACGAAGTTCCACGCGCTTCTCCGTCATGCGCGCGGCCAACTTGGGGAGGAATTCGGCGGCGATGGCTTCGTGGACGATCACTTTTTCGAGGGCGTTGCACACGCCGGGGCGGCTGCATTTTGAGTTTTCGATGACATCGAGCGCCTTGGCTTGGTCGGCGGATTCGTCGACATAGGCATGGCAAACGCCTTTGTAGTGTTTGATGACGGGGACGTAGGCTTGCTCGGTGACAGCGCGAATGAGTTTTTCGCCGCCGCGGGGAATGACGAGATCGACGCGGCCTTCGAGCTGAACCAGCTCACGAACGGCTTCGTGGTCGGTGGTGGTGATGAGCTGGATGGAGTAAGGGGGGAGGCCCTTGCGCGCGCCACCCGCCTGAAGGGCGTCGACGAGGGCGATGTTGGATTCCAGTGCTTCGCGACCCCCGCGCAGAATGACAGCGTTGGAGGTTTTGAAGCAGAGGGCGGCGGCATCGACGGCGACATTGGGGCGCGACTCAAAAATGATGCCGATGACGCCGATGGGTACTCGGATTTTTTGGATGATCAGGCCGTTGGGGCGAATCCAGCGCGAAATTTTCTGTCCGACGGGGTCTTTGAGGCCGATGAGGGCGCGGACGCCGTTGATGATGGAGTCGATGCGCTTGTCGGTGAGGAGGAGGCGATCGAGCATGGCATCGGAGAGGTTATTGGCGCGGCCGGCGGCCATATCGCGTGCGTTGGCGTCTTTGATGCGGGTGCGGCTGGCGTCAAGCGACTCGGCCATCGCTTCGAGGATCAGATTCTTGCGGCGAGTGCCGAGGGTGGCGAGTTGGCGGGCGGCGGCAACCGCCTGATCGCCCATTTGCAGCATTGTTTCGTGTAGGGTCATGGGGGGCTCCAGAAGGTTCACTGTTCAGGGTTCACGGTTCACAGTTGGGAGGGGGGGCGGTTTTCGAGCATGAGATTTGGCGTCCTCGTATTTACGAAGGTAGTTGATGAAGGCGCGAATGGTGGCACGGGTGATTCGAGCTTGTTCATAGGCCGCTTTGAAATCCTGGGATGTGATGTATTTTTGGTCATGAGCCATGTGCAATTCGCTTTGAACCTCGGTGCAAGAACGCTTGGCGTAGCGTAAAAACCGAATAAATTCGATGTTGGTTTCGGAGTCGAATCCTTCTGCGATGTTGTGCATGGAAGACCCGGCGGCGTTTCGAATCTGATTTTTAAGGCCATGGTCTTTTGCGAAATCCGGCTTATGGGTGAGTGCATAAATGGTGTGAGTCAACTGGCGGGCGAGTTGCCAAGCTTCGATGTCTTCAAACCTCTCAATTTTCATTGGTCTTCAACTGTGAACCGTGAACCGTGAACCTTATGTCGGGATAACCAGGTTGTCGCGGTGGATGACTTCGCCGGGGGATTCGGTGCCAAGGAGTTCGCGGATTTTTTCGGTTTTGAGGCCTTTGAGGAGGCGGAGTTCGGCGCTGGAATATTCGGAAAGGCCTTGGGCGATGCGTTGTCCGGCGAGGTCGAGGATTTCGACGAGGTCGCCGGGCGAGAAATCGCCGGACACGTCGCGGATGCCGACGGGCAGGAGGCTTTTGCCGCGTTGGAGGAGGGCTTCGCGAGCGCCATCGTCCACAGTGATGCGTCCTTGGGCATGATGGAAAAAGGCGACCCAACGGCGGCGGTGGTTCATGGCGTTTGGTGTGTCAGTTGCGGTACCTGAGGCGGGAATGAGAGTGCCGACATTGGCACCGGAAACGATTTTTTGCAGAATGCCGTCTTGGCGTCCGTTGGCGATGACGACGGTGGTGCCCATGTGGGCGGCTTCTGCGGCGGAGGTCAATTTGCTGGCCATGCCGCCGGTGGAGAAGGCGCTACCTTTGCCTTTGGCGTGGGAAAGGGTTTCGGAGGTGACATCGGGGAGAAAGTCGACTTTTCGGCTGCGGCCCTTGGCGTCGGTGGCGCGGAATCCGTTCACGGTGGTCAGCAGAACGAGCAGGTCGGCTTCCACGATCATGGCGGAGCGGGAGGCGAGGGCGTCGTTATCGCCGAATTTGATTTCGTCGACGGATACGACATCGTTTTCGTTGATGATGGGGATGACACCATGTTCGAGGAGTTTGAGCATTGTGTTGCGGGCGTTGAGATGGCGGCGGCGGTGTTCGAGGTCGTCGTGGGTCAGTAGCACTTGGCCGATGCGACATTTTTTGCGGGTGAACAATTTGTCATAGGCCGCCATGAGGCGAGACTGGCCAACAGCGGCGGCCATTTGCAGGGTGGGGAGGTCGTCGGGCCGTTTTTTCATTCCGAGGGCTTGTAGGCCACAGGCGATGGCGCCGGAGGAGACGACGATGACTTCGCGGCCTTCGCGGTGCAGGGCGGCGATTCCGTCGACGAGCGCGGACATGCGGCGTGTGTCGGGGCGGCCGTTGCTTTGGACGAGCGCACGGCTACCGATTTTGACGACGACGCGATGGGCGGAAGTCAGTTTCTTTCTTTCAGACAAATGAGTCATATGGCTAGGCATACTGCCAAACGCCGCTTGGAATGAAAAGAGAGGAAATCCTTTCCTATTGGGCGCATTGCACTTTCGTAGGGGTTTTCTGCGACTGCCCTTTCGGGCATTCCATTCTGACTAGTAGGCACTAAGTAAAGGTCTATAAATAACATGTACAATATAGGGTATTCGGGTCGCGTTCGGCGCAACGGGGGAGGGCGCAAAACGATCGAGGAAAAGCACCCGAAGTTCGCCGATCGGTTGGAACAGTTGTTGGAGCCCTTCACACGTGGCGATCCGGAAT
>CAZYGH010000027.1:44070-56900 GCA_964647595.1 uncultured Verrucomicrobiota bacterium | reverse complement strand
TGAACTCATGGTTTCATCTATAGATTTCCGAGTGGGTGGGGTCAAGGATGTTGTTATGATGGAGCTCATCCTCGTTTCATGGACTTCATTCTTCAATATCCAATCTTCAATATCCCATATCGAATATCCAATTGGGACAGAACGGGAAGATACGGCGTGTCTACTGGTTGCGCCTCATCCAGTCCGCATGGGAAAATGCGCCCGGCATCCCAACTGCCCGACGGGGGCGTCGGGTCTCCAAAGATTCAAGAAAATCAGGAAGCGCCAAATCCGGGCTTTGGAAATAATGGAAAGACACGCAGCGGAGCTACGTGCCACGTAGGATGGGGGAGTGGCAACGTGGCGTGGACCTCTGGTCCGCGTCCTTACCGCTCGAACAAACCCGGAAGTGTCAAATTCGGGCTTTGGAAATAATCTGATTCTGATTACGGTTAGAATAGGTGTTTGATCTGGCCGTGGCCAGCACTCGGTGGAAGCCATAACATTCATGCGTCTGGTTGTGATTGGCTTGAATTGGAGCGTGGCCGATGTTAAGTACGAACGATGACAGAGGCGACAGAAAAACCGAATCGTGTGGTCGTGGTGACGCGGACGAGGGATCGTTCGGTACTTTTGCGTCGGGCTATCGAGTCCGTGTTGGGACAAGGGTTTGAGAATTGGGTGCATGTGGTGGTGAACGATGGGGGCGATCCGGTTCCGGTGGATTGGCTGGCGGCGGAATATGCGGCGCGGTATCGGGGGCGGTTGAAGGTGATTCACCATGCGAAATCGTTGGGGATGCAAAATGCGTCGAATGCAGCCTTGCGGGCGACGGAGAGCGAATTCGCGACGATTCACGACGATGACGATTCATGGGAGCCGACGTTTTTGGAGAAATGCGTGGGATATTTGGAGCGGCAGGGGGCGGAGAGTTCGGTTCAGGGAGTGGTGACGCATACGCATTGGATTTTTGAAGAGATCGACGTTCATGGGAACGTTGTGGAATTGTGGCGGCAGGATTTCCCGGTGCCGGAGACGATCAAGCTGGCAGAGGTGGCGGGGGAGAATCGGTTTCCCCCAATTGCGTTTTTGTATCGGCGCAAAGCCCACGAAGCGGTGGGACTGTTCAGCGAGCAATTTGGGCCTTTGGGCGATTGGGATTTCAACCTGAGGTTTTTGAGCCGGTTCGATATTGGCGTGGTTTCGGAAAAGCTGGCGCGCTGGCACTGGCGGCACCAAGGGGTGGGGACGGCGTACGGGAACACGGTGACGGCGGGCGTGGCGGTCCACAAGGACATGGAAGCTCGGATGTTCAACTACTATATGCGGTTGGACATGGAATCGGGAAAGCCGGGGCTGGGGCATCTGATGAACGTATCGCGGCAACTCGTGCAGACGTCACGCAAGGTGGACGAGATGCGAGGGAGGGTGGAGCAGACGGCGGGGACGGCGTCGGCGACGCTGGCGCAGGCGGAACATTTGAACCGCATTACGCGCGATTTGGCGCGTTTGTGGGAAGCAAAGGAGTGGGTGCGGCGGAGCGTGGCGATAGTGCGGGATCGCAATGCCGTTGCGAATGGTGCGGAGCCAGTGGTGCGGAGTGTCCGCGACGAGTTGATGCAGGCGGTTTCGAGATTGGCGGCGAGGGACGTGTTGTCGCTGGACGTGTTCGACACGGCGTTGCTACGGGTGCTGCGGCAACCCAAAGATTTGTTCGCGTTTATCGAGCCGGACGTGCGCGCGCTGCTGGGTAAGCCCGAATTTCCGTTTGTCCAAGCGCGGGTGGCGGCGGAGCGGGTGGCGCGCGAGCGGCATGTGGCGGGGGCATGCGAGGACGTGACGTTGCGGCAAATCTATGGCGTATGGGCCGAGGTGGCCGGAGTCGCGTGGGCCGATGCGGAGCGCGCGATGGAATTGGAGAAGTTGGCGGAACGCCATTTGTGCGTGGCGAACCCGATCGTGAAGGAAGCGGCGCAGGCGGCCATAAGGAAGGGTGTGCGGGTTGTTTTTGTTTCCGACATGTATCTTTCGGCGGACGTAGTTCGCGATTTGCTGGTGGCCAATGGGTATGAAGCGCCCGAGGTGTTTGTGTCGGCGGACGCGGGAAAAACCAAGCATTCGGGTGCGCTGTTCGACGAGGTGATTGGAAAACTGGGGTGCCCTCCAGAGCGAGTATTCCATGTGGGAGATCATCCGGAGTCGGACCATCGGCGGCCTGCGGGAATGGGGATTCGCACGTTGTTTGTGGACCGGAAAGAATATGGGGCGACGCCGCTGGCTGACCAGCATGCGGCGCTGGCGGGTACGGGACGGATGGAAGTGTTGTCGAGCGTGTTCACGGGGTTGGCTCGCAAGCGATCCGTTGTGATGGGAGCGAAGGACGACATTTGGGAGCGGGTGGGCTACGAGCTGGCGGGGCCGATGGCGTTTGCGTTTGCGCGGTGGATGGCGCAGCGGGCGGGCGAGCAGGGCGTGAAGCGCCTGTTCTTTCTGGCGCGCGACGGCTATTTGCTGGAGAAGGCATTTCGGTCGTGTTCGGAGCGTTGGGGGTTGGGGGTGGAATCCACGTATATGTTTTCCTCGCGGCGATTGCTAAACATGGCGCGGATCGAACGGCTGGACGATGCGGCGTTCCATTTTCTGTTGACGGCGGATCCGTTTTTGCGGGTGCGGGATTTTTTGGAGCGGATCGGGTTGCCGGCGGGGGCGTTGGTGGACGACGTGGCGCGGGCGGGGCTGGGGGAGCTGGACGACGTGGTGACGGTGCAGGGTGGATTTTTCCGGACGCCGGAATTGCGCGAGGGCATGCGGCGGGTGCTGGCCGGGCAGGAGGCTCGGATATTGGCGATCGCGGCGAAGGAGCGGGAAAAATTGTTGGCGTATTTTGTCGACATCGGATTTGTGCCGGGGCCGATGGCGATCGTGGATTTGGGATGGCAGGCGTCGTCCATTCGGTCCTTGCAGGATTTGCTGAGACGAACGACGCCGGATGCCCGATTGCGCGGATATTATTTTGGCACGTGGACGACGGCGGCAACGGTGGTTGAGGCGGGGTGCGAAATCGATTCGTTCTTCTTCCATTTGGGGCGGCCCGAGCGGCGCGCGGGTCTGTTAGCCGAGTGCGTGGAGCTGGTGGAGCATCTGTTCACGGCGCCGCATCCGACCGTGGTGGGGATTGAGCGCGCGGGCGACAAATGGAATCCGGTGTGCGGCGCATGGGAGACGACGTCCGAGCAACGGGAGTGTTTGGCGCGGGCATCCCGCGCGGCGATGGCCTTCGTGGAGGATGCGCTGAAGGTGGAGACATCGTTGAGTTCACATGCGACGCCGTTAGGATATTTGGAGTCGGTGCTGGAGCGGGTGTTGCGACATCCGACACGCGCGGAGGCGGAGACGCTGGGTGCATTGCCGCATCGCGATTCATTTGGCGGGGCGGCGCCGTGGAGGCATTTGGCTAAAGTGCCGTCGACGGCCCAAGCGGTTTTTAGGCCATCATCGCTACGGGAAGCCTACGAGCGTTCGTATTGGCGAAAAGGTTTTTTGGCGCAGTTGGGGCCGACCGAGCGATTCATGGTTCCTGAATAGGAGGGGATGATGAATCTTTTTTCACTATTGCTAACTTATATGAACACAATAACTATGCAATTCAGGCGAAATTTTTGGTTTGGGGTGGTCGCGTTTTTTGGAGTATCCGTTGGCCTTTTAATGTTGGTATTTCGGCTTACGCTAACTGCGGAGTATGGATACAACGACGATTATGAATTGTTGTTTTCTTCCAACAGGGGAATGTTTGGTGGCTTTATTTTGGATTTTGCCTGCGGAGGAAGACCGTTACTCGGTCCCATTGTTGAGGTTATATGCAAGTCGTGTGTTGATATTCGCGGACTTTGGGTGGCAAGGGCTACTACTCTGGTGGGATTGGCGTTGCTTGCCACAGTGACATTTGCGACCGTTCGAGTTGCGGGATGGGGATTTGCTGTTGCGGTGGGTTGCGCCCTGGGAACGGTTTTGGGGCCGGGGTGTGCTGTTTTCGCTGGGTGGGCAACCTGTGCTGCAATTCCCTATGCCGGGGCACTGGCGCTAGTCAGCGGCGTTCTCATTCAAACGGGAACTTGCAGTGGTGCTTGGCGTGCACGGATTGCTTGGTGCGCATCGGGAATTGCAGCAATGGTATTGGCCTATATGGTCTATCAGCCAGTGGCTGCGTTTGCGGTGTTTGCAATCCTTGTGCTTTCGTGGAAAGAGTTGGTTGAGACTGACAACATGCTTCCGTATGCTCGATCCGTCGGTATCACCTTGACGGCTACGGCATTATATTTCGCGATTTTCAAAGTAATATTTTTGGCGATGGATCTGGGCGTGATAAACGGAGCCCAAGCCGGTAGGGGAAGTATTACGTTGGATTGGTTGGGCAAGGGGTTGTTTCTAATTCAACGAGTTTTCGGATCCGGTTTTTCCGTTTGGGGCATGTTTTACGGGATGTGGGCAGGTAGAATTACTGCGGCGGTATTTATTTTGTTGTCTCTGGTCGCTTGTCTACGCAGTTCAAGTGAAAAAATCAGATTCAGTGGAGCGGCATTAATAGCAATGATTGTGACATTGTTTCTTTCGGTTTTGCCGATCGCGGTTGTTGTTGAAAATCACGAAGGATTTCGCACACAGATAGTTTTGCATTCTTTAGTGGTATTTTTTGCAATGGTGGGACTTGACCGATGGACCATGCAGATGAAAGAAAATGTAGGTCGATGGACGATGGCTGGTTGTGTACTGTTGTTCTGTGGTTTGATCGCGGGTGTTGCCCATCGGGAAACCAACAGAGGTATTGTGAAGCCCAATGCTCGAGAGGTGGATCTTTTGCGTCGTGAAGTGAGCGAACGGTTTTCTGAATATCCTGAACAAATGGTGTATGTGACACCAACTTGGGCGACGCGTGGTGGCCCCTGTCTTGCAGAATTTTCCAGCAGGGGAAGTTCCCAAATGCGTTGGATAACATCCTCCATGCTGAATCTCCTGCTTCTCGAACGATTCCCGGGTGAAAAGAGAGTCGCTACGGTGTTTGCGGGACAGCCATCTGGTGGACATCTGGAAGTCATTGACGGATTTCGCATTATCCACAAGGACCCTGGAATAGAGATGGATGATCCCTTTTGGGGGAGAAAGATAACCTATTCTAATGGTTGGTCTAAAGTCGCATGGTTTGGTTGCTTCGACGATCGTGCGTTCCCTTGGGTTTTGCATAGCGAGCTGGGTTGGATTAATTGTGCTACCAATGCCGGAGATGGATTTTGGTTTTACCATAACAAACTGGGGTGGCTGTGGACGAGTCCACGATGCTATCCTGACATGAAGAGAGCGGAAGATGCGTGGATACATTATTCAAGGCAAATTGGAGGAGGGCTAATGTTTTTTAACTACGGCGATGGAAAGTGGTTTAGCGTGAAACCCTGAGTGAGAAGTACTCAATCAAAGTATTTTCGAAAAGGTACCAGTTTCATAAAGACATCATTTTTTTCGGAGCAGGGTTAGCGTGTTGCCTCAAATATCCATAACACCGAAGGAATGGAGAACGGGAGTATACTTAAGCTGTTGTCTAAGTGGAGGATATTATAGCCAACGCCAAGGTTGGCTGTCGAGAGGGACGGGTGTTCGGCAAATCTGACGAATCAAGGGAGGGTTGGGCAGAGGGATGCAAGATGGGACGGGAACATCCCCAACGAAGGCCAGTGAAAAAGCCGCACCATGGTGTGCGGGGGCGCATCCCTGTTTCCTTGACTTCAAGGGACAGGATTTAGTTTGTCTGGATGTGGAGTGCGGCGGCATGACGCCGCTTTGGGGCCGCGACATGTCGCGGCCCGGAATAGCGCGGTCATGCCCGTGCACTCCAAAATGGCCAACGCTACGGTTCAAAGTCGTTTCGACTTCACTCGGTCAGTAAACGGGGATGCGCCCGATGTGAGCTAATTATATAAATTTCGGTGGAATTATTGATATTGTGCAACCAGAATGAAGATCTATAGTACAAGTCTCTTCATGTGAATAGGAGTATGATAGAAATGATTCTCGCCTACATTGATCCTGGTAGCGGCAGTATATTGGTCCAAGTGATATTTGCATCATGCATTGGGGGCATCGCTGTGTTTTGGAGCAAGATCAAATCGCTGTTTTGCAAGCGTAAGCATGACAACAATCCGCCGATAGAGAGCGGCAAGAAACCGGAATAGACTTATGCCTCGAATAGCAGGTTCGTTCCGTGATCCCTGTGGATTTGTTTTTGGGCATGGAGACCGGATTTTCCGTGCCTTGGACGCTACGGCGACCCATCTGATTCGCGAGCTTGACGAAAAAGGGTTTTTGGCGCAATGGGTAAAAGACGGACTAGTGGTGGGCACACGCTTTGTTGATGATCAGAAGCTACTGACCGAATTTCGTACGAGTTATCCTGGGTTCTCGTCCTTCTTGGAGCACGACAAGATACCGTGCATCACTTATCCTTATGAATGGTCTCCCTCCATGCTAGCTGATGCGGGGAGGCTTACCTTGCGGTTTCAGGGTGAATTGCTCCGGTTGGGCCTGTCGCTGAAAGATGCAACGGCCTATAATATCCAGTTTGTAGGAGGGCGACCGATTTTTATTGATCTTGCATCGATCGAGAAGCCGACACGTTTGGACATCTGGTTTGCTCTTGGGCAATTTAATCGGATGTTTCTATATCCTCTTTTGTTGATGAAGTACGCTGGATGGGACCTCAGATCCTATTTTCTTTCAAACCTCGATGGACGATCCACCTTGCAGGTTGGCCAAGCTTTTTCTTTTCACAGGAGATGGAGCCCTTCGCTTTTGTTTGACGTTGGACTGCCGTACGCCTTGGAGCGTCGAGTTGTGGAGGGACGGACACATGCGCCAAAGCCTCCCGTCGGCAATTCAGGGGTCAATCCGATGGTACAGCAGATGACCATTCGTCGTCTTGAACGAAAAATTAAAAAGATGGCCGAATCCATTGTTCCCCAAACGATATGGGGGGATTATACGAAAACCTGTTCTTACGACACTGAGGCTGAATTCTCAAAAAAAGAACGGGTGAAAGAATATCTACGCCAAACCTCACCGGACACGGTGCTGGATATCGGATGTAACTCGGGCGACTATTCGCGTATCGCTGCAGCATGCGGAGCCCGAGTGTGTTCCACCGATTTTGACATCGGAGCCGTAGAGCAGATGTATCGACAGTTGAAGATATGTCCTGCCGACATTCTCCCCATGGTGGTGGATATTGCCAACCCAAGCCCCGGCATTGGATTTATGAATCGCGAGAGGGAGACTTTTTTGGAACGGGCGAAGACCGATTGTGTGATGGCATTGGCGGTTATCCATCACTTACTGGTCGGGGCCAATCTTTCCATGGAGGCCATTTGCGAGCTCTTTGCGAGTCTTACACGTAAGCATCTGATATTGGAGTTTGTGCCAACTGATGACGTTATGTTTCGAAAACTCATCGAATTTCGCGTTGATTTGTTCGGCCACATTACCCTAGACAATTGCCTTGCTGTTTTTGGCGAGAAGTTCGTTATTCTGAGGCAGGAATCCATTCGGAATTCGCCCCGAACCTTATTGCTGTTTGAAAGGCGATTCCAGTGAAACTGAAAATCGCCCCCTTGTTTCGATTAACTTGAATCGTTGCGCGACTGATGCTAAAGACAAGTTTTGCAACATGTGCTAGGCTGATGCTTGTCGGGCAGGTAGACCCCTGATTCGGATATGGGGTGTCGTGTTTGGTTGCATGAAGCGGACAATCCGAAATGATATTATGATGTCAAATGTTAAAAACCAACGGTTCTGGAGATTTGCCAACCTCTTGCAGATGGTCAGGAATTTGTGGTTGCACCGTGAACTTATCGGGATATTCACGCGGAGAGAAATTCAGGGGCGTTACAAGGGAACAAGTCTGGGGTTGCTCTGGTCCATGGCCAATCCCCTGATGTTGCTCCTGATCTATACGTTTGTCTTCGGGGTAGTTTTTAATATGCGATGGAAGGAATCTGGAACGGATCGGTTGAGCGAGTTTTCCATCACCTTGTTTTGTGGATTGATCGTTTTTAACTTGTTCAGCGAATGCATTTCCATAGCACCGGGGCTAATTACGAGGAACCCAAACTATGTGCGAAAGGTGGTGTTTCCTTTGGAGATTCTGCCGGTGAGTGTACTGGGTAGCGCACTGTTTCACGGGGCGATGAGCCTCGTTCTACTTGTAGTCGCCAATGGGTTGGTCAACCGGGAGTTCCACCTTACGGTCCTTCTGGCCCCATTTGTGGTGTTGCCCGTAATTCTCTTAACGCTGGGCGCCAGTTGGTTTCTTGCCGGCATCGGCGTTGTTTTTCGCGACATTCAGCAGATCCTGTCGCTGGTGCTGACAGGACTGTTTTTCGGGACACCGATTTTTTACGAGATATCGCAAATGCCTCCGGGTGTTCAGCCTTTCATGAAGTTGAATCCGTTGGCGCCAAGTGTCGAAGCATTGCGGCAAGTCATTCTTTGGGGACGGGTTCCTAAGTTAGAAATCTTAAGTTTCTGGACGGTATTCGGCATACTGTTCATGGTGGCGGGGTATGCATTTTTCATGAAAATTCGGCGGGTGTTCGCCGACTGGGTATAGTTCGGACATGCGGGAAACAATCGCGAGACAGAATGCAATGAGTAGCACTGAAATAGCCGTTTGCGTCAGGAACGCGACGAAAGTCTACCGCATCTGGCAGTCGCCGGCATCGGGGCTGAAGGCGTTGACATTGGCTACGGTCGCGCGTTGCGCTGGAAGCGGTTTTGCCGAGCGACTTCACCGGCAAGCCGCGAAGTACTACCTTGATTACGAAGCACTGAAGGACATCTCGTTCGAAATTAGGCGGGGGGAGTGCCTGGGCATCATCGGCCGAAACGGTTCGGGGAAAAGTACGGTGTTGCAGATTGTGGCGGGCACCCTGAGCCCTACCAGCGGAGATGCGCGTGCAAACGGGCGCGTGACTGCCCTGTTGGAACTGGGGTCTGGCTTTAATCCGGATTTCACCGGGCGCGAAAATGTATATGTGAACGGTTCTATTCTCGGGATGAGCCGGGCGGAGCTCGACGCCAAGTTCGACGAGATCGCTTCTTTTGCCGATATCGGTGATTTTATTGACCAGCCGGTCAAGACCTATTCAAGCGGCATGACAGTGCGCCTGGCATTTGCCGTTCAGGTGTTGCTGGAGCCCGACGTATTGGTGGTGGACGAAGCACTGGCTGTGGGTGACATCTTTTTTCAGCACAAATGCTACACCCACATGCGGCGGCTTATTGACCGTGGAACAGCCGTACTTTTCGTTACGCACGACATGAGCGCAGTCATGCGCTTCTGCGATAGAGCCATCGTTCTCGACCGTGGCGCATGCCGGTTTATCGGTCCGGCCGACCAAGCGGCGAAGTACTACCAAATGGGCGAGTCGACGGTGATCGGGACCGGACGGAGCGAGAAGCCGCAGGGCTTGGCCCGCATTTCGGAGCTTCCCAGTTTCGAGCCTGCCGACTTGGGCTGGCCGGAAGATGAGCTATTCATGGATGTGACGGGAAGCATACAGTTTTCGAATGGTTGGGCGCGATGCTTAAAGGTCGCGCTTTGTGATTCGCATGGGCGGCCGTGTTCCGTGTTTGAGCAGGGACAAACCGCACAATTCTTTTATGAAATCGAATTGCTTCATGATATCGAGGTTGGAAGTGGTGGTGTTAGCATTCAAGATCGAACCGGTCAAGTGGTTCATGTTAAGCACTATCTGCAACAACCCCGAATTGAAGCCTCGAGTTTTGTGTCTGCAGGTTCCCGGATGCGGTATCGACAAGATGTGGAATTGAACTTGGCACCAAACGAATACACGTTTGACATCGGATTTTTTCAGATTCCTCGTGATCTATATGAAACCGGACAGGTCTTTGACGAGGTGTTTATTAAGAAATATGTGCGGATTCTGGAAACAGAGCGATTCGGGCCGTTTCACGTTGTATTGAGAAATAATTTCGAGGGGTTTCAATTAACGCATTGGGGCATAGTGGATTTGCCGGGAGAGTCAGAATGCCGTATTGACAAGCCCTGCGGTGCATTCATGGGTAAGCCGTGATCGAAAGTCGACTGGACATGAGACAGATCGATGCGTCCATCCCAGATGTGGCGTTCGTCACCCCCACAAAAGACCGGCCGATAACCTTGCATCGTGAAATTCAATCGGTGCTGAATCGGTCATTTCAGAATTGGGTGCATGTCATTAGCACCCATTTTGATGCCTTGAGTCTGTGCTCGAACGGGTACATGCCGCAGTCGGGTTGCACGAGGTGCAACCGCACCTCGATTCGTTCGGCGGGGCGGTCCCGTAGTGCTACTTGGCCAAAGTTTCTTAGCCCGCGCCGACGATCCAAGTTGCTTCTGTTCAGGAGCGTACGCGAGCGTATTGGCGAAAAGGGTTTCTGGCCCAACTGGTCCCGACGGAAAGGTCGATGGTCAATAAATAGTCGCGATCGATATGCGACGGACTTGTCATTGTTGCAGAACACAAAGCAGCGATTGATCGTGGGCTGCGCAGAACGATATTCATGAATCTTTCCATACCCAAGAATGAGTCGATCCGCCTAGCGCTTGCTTTTGCAATGATCTTGCCCTTGGCGTGTTATCCGGTGTTCTTCGCATACTTCCATAACGCCAGCGAGGCTCCCTTTTCTCAGGTATGGCGACCGCTGGCGGTTTTCGTGGTTGTCGCGGCAGGCTTCTTCATTCTGTTTGCATCTTTGACGCGCGATGCCGTCAAAGGCGCTTTTGTGAGCAACATCGCCCTGTTTCTTTTTGCCTACTACCGTCCGTTCGAGGATTTCATCCGCGACATCTGCTGGCATATCCGATTCTGGCACATCGTACCCGTGCTTTTTCTTGTACTCTTGCTGCTGGCCCTGCATTCACAAACCATGGGCGACCAAGGGCGACAAACGTTGCAGCGGGCCAATCGGGCCATTGCCATTGTTCTTATCCTGCTAATCCTTTTCAACGGTGCGATGGCGATTCCCACGCTGTTCGGCAAAGTACAACTGGCCCGTCAGGGCCGGACGATCGCGACCAGCTATTTGTCGATCGGCCCGTCGAGTTCCAACCACTTTCCGAATGTTTATTACATTCTTCTCGACGAGTATTCGTCATTCGATATGATTCGGAAGCATTACGGCTATGACAACTTGCCCTTCGCGAGATTCCTTGAATCGACGGGATTTACGATTTCCCACTCAAGTCACAATCCTTCGCCCAGAACCCCCGAAGTTCTTGCCCATTTGATTGGAATGGATTCCTTCCGTGTGCCACCCAGCTTTACGGTTGACGAAAACGATCGTATGGTAAATTTGCCCCTATCATTTGACCTCTGCTATGAAATTATAGCCGAGTCGCAACTAACCCGGTTCTTCAAGTCGTTCGGCTATGAGATATTTGTCGCTGACATGGGGCGGCTCTTTATCAATCATCCCGTCACCCTTTTTAGCGATCATGCCTATGCGCCAGATGACACGGGGCAGGCTGAGAGCACGCAGAACACGCTTTTTGGTGCCACGATTTCCAGATCGGCTCTTTATGTTCTCGATATGCAATTGGACACGCATTTGTACAACAGGATGGTGAACGGAATCTTCGACTGGATTGAGATTCCTCGGCACCTTGAGAAGCCCATCTTCCTGTATGCCCACATCGTGTGTCCACACGGACCCTTCTCGTTCGACAAGGATGGACAAAGCATTTCGGGCGGTTTTGATTGGCAGACTAAGGCCTACTATCTGGGACAGTTCATCTATGTGACGGATCGTATTTCGGGCATCGTCCGACGCCTTGTGGAAAATGATCCGGATTGTGTGATCATTTTGCAGTCGGATCACAGCGCGAGAATGTGGGGGTCGCGCCTTCCCCCGTTGCCGCTTGCGGACATGACATCCATACTCAATGCGGTCTATTTTCGAGGCCTCCCACTGGCCATCGAGGGGCTAACTGGGCTTGACACTGGCTTGACCGTCTACAACCGGCTCTTTGACACGAATATTCCATTGGGCGGGGCTCGTTAGCATGGCAAGCTTTGGACATCCTGGAGGAAGGCGGATCATCGTTCTGGCGGCGATCGGGCTGACCGGCATCTTCTTGATCTTCGCCAATTGGATCGTGGTGCATGGCGGCAAGAACCGCGACGAATTCGTCATCCACAAGACGTCGCCTGTGCAGGTCCCGGCCTCGACGCGATTTTTCATCGATAGGATTCAATGCAGTCTTGGTACACTCTGTGAGAAGGTTGAGGTCATCGGTTGGGCACTGCCGCCCGAGGAATATATCGTTTCCACCGGAAGCATTTTCGAGGTCTCACTTGTATTTCAAACGGGAAGGGCATGGTATCGGGTCCGGACAATGCCAACGCCTCGTCCGGATGTTTTGGCGGTATTCAAGATCGACGATGCCTGTCGCATACCTGGATTTGTCAGCGTGTTCTCACCGGTCCAGATGAAGGGCGGGACCTATCGCATGGGTGTGCTTGTGCAAGACAAGGGACGAGACCTGGCCTTTTCGTGGACGACGAGACGTTTTGTCAATGACCGGAAGGGGTTTCGTGAGCTTGTCTTTCAGCCGATGCTGTCTCCGTTCGCCCTGCCTGAGCCCAAGGGAAAAATGCGAGCACATGCCTTTGATGTTTTTAATGTCACGACGACTACGGTCGATATGGTGGGGTGGGCATTCTCTAATACCGGGGGGCTGAGCGATGAACAGGAGGTGCATCTTGTATTGTCGAGCGGCGAACACACCTTTTCTTTGACAACGGAGA
>CAZYGH010000027.1:0-44060 GCA_964647595.1 uncultured Verrucomicrobiota bacterium | reverse complement strand
CAGGAACGCCCTGATCTGCGCGCTGTGTTTGGCAATCGAATGGGAGTGATTGGCGAGGATGCCGGATATTCCGCCAACTTGAACCCGTCCGATTTTCCGTTCGGGACGTATCGTTTCGGAGTTTTAATCCGGGAAAAGGGGCAAGATGTGGCATTCCGATGGATGCCGAACCGCATACGGCACACGATATCCAACGGGATGGTTAACGTTCCCGATCCCTAGCTGGCATCCGTTCTGCCAGTTCCCAACAACCATGTTGTGCGAATGGAGCTTGGGAACCGTGATGAGGCTGGCTCGGAAAGACCGATTGTCTCACGATTGGCAGGCTGTAGCAGCGGATAAGCGAACAGTTCCGCCGATTGAAATCCAAGTGCTGCCACCTCGGACTACCGTGGGATATCCTTGCAAGCTGCGGCCATGCGGCACCAACTGTCGACGGCCTTGGCCTTATCCAGTTCGGGGCGGAAGAAGACATAGAACTCGAGAGTTGGATAGGCGCTGTCTGTGAAATCAGCACACGCCATTTTGAGGAGATCGTTCTTCGCCAGAAAAGCCATGTTCTCAGCAAACCCTTTGGGCGTGAAGGCCCAGCTGTGGATATCCACGTAATTCTTCCTGTCTAGAAAGCACTGGGCTTCCCGCACGGCTTCGGCATAGGAATGTGCTGGGCGAACGGTATTCATATCCAAAAGGCCTTCGAATCGTGCCCATCCGTCCATGTTGTCGGCTCGGTGAAGGTAATGATCAAGAATCTCTCTCAACTGCGTTTGGCGGGCACCCGCTAGGTAGGGCACAAGCAAACTTACGGGATCCGTTTCACGTCGAAGGGCGTCAAACGAGAACCGCATATCCGGCAACACGACCCGCAGCTGCCCGGTTTCCTTCAGGATGTCGTGAACTTCCATCAGCCATGCGATCAGGTTGGGAACATGTTCTGCCACATGGGAGGCAAAGACGTAATCCACTTGTTTCCCGTTCAGCAAATCCTTCAAGGAACTATCGCCCCACACTAGATCAACATGGGCGATTTTGGCCGGATCCACATCGGAACAGGATCGATATTTGGAAGCAAGTCCGTCGGCGTCAAGGTGGTCAACATATAGCACCTCTCCTTCCGACTTGGAAACAATCGGCGAACAAAGCGGGCCGATTTCCACTCCCACTTTCCGGTTAAAATCCAAGCCGCTGCGCAGAATGAAGTTCCGATGCTTCACCAGTGCCTCGGTGTAATTGCGCCCCCTGAAAGAGACATGCCGAAGCGTATCAAGGATTTCAAAATAATCGTTTCCGAAGGATACTTGGTTTGCATGCAGGATGTTGCGCCATCCTGTGCAGAGGTCTTTTTTAGGTGGTGGAAGGCTGGCTTTGGTTGTGAAGAATGGAACTTTCATTGCGGTGATGAGGGGGGCGGGTGGTTTCTCTGATCCCGTGCGAAATAGAGCCATGGCCGCTTGATGAGTTTGATCTGTTTCTCGAGGAATGCCCGGTCATGTTCCGTTTGCTTGAGTTTCCCTGCAAGTGCGTCGCACGTTGTTTGCAGATCGCGAGCGTGTCCGGAAAGACTTTCGTAGTGCCCTTGCAGGGCGTTTGAGTGGTCGGCTAATTCCTTGTAGCGATCCATCAGGTCCTTTGAATGCTTTTCGAGATCGCAATAGCGGGCCAGCAGGCTACAGTCATGCTGACTGATCTTGAGATAGTTGAGGAAGAGGTCGATGCGGTTTTTTTCCAGCGTCACAAGCAAGGGGTTCAAGTGCTCGATTGCGCGGGAGATGTCGTCAAGGAACGCCAAGACTGCGCGTGGGATTTGTTTTGGGTCATACAGAATGCCCAAGCCAAAAACAATGGGAACAACCAGTAGGCGGTAGTGGGCGATATTCAGTTCATGAATAGCGTTCTCCACGGCCGTTAAAACCCCGTTTCGTGGTCCGCCTTCCGTAATGGCGGCGCCATAATCGTAGTCGCTACCTTTTCCAGAGAATCCCCAGTCCTGCAATTCGGCAAAGCCGGGCGCGGCACCTTTGGTCGAGGAAAAGGGATGCCGGAATTCAGGCGGAATATTCTCCGGCGAGCAATACTGATCGCGCCGTCCCCATGGCCAGCCAACATCGTGAAGGAAGACGACTGGATAGTTCTCTGAATGACTGAAAATTAACCGAAGTTCATTCAAAACTGTGTAAAAGTTGTGGTCGCCGTCCACAAAGTAGACGGATTGTGGGGCCAAGTGCTTCAGCGCTTGTAGCGAAGGACTCTTCAGAAAGGTGATTTTTTCTCCCGCCGGTTCTTGCGTTGCAGCCTCTGAAAGTGATGGATCAATCCCGGTGTAGTGGCAATCGTTGGCTTGGCAGAAGTTGGCTAAGAATGTGGTAAATATTCCTTTGTCCACACCAATTTCACAAATCCGGGAGGGGGAGAGCATCGAAAGAATCGGCTCGATGATGCTCTCGAATGTTCGCAAAGAAGACAGTAAAAGCGGCTGTTGTGGGTCCATCGTGTTATTCATGCCTTTGGAAGATGAATTTCATGCTTTTTGGAAAAAATTCGCTACCCATCGACGAAGTCGATGGTAAGGGATTTGGAGGGTGTAGGATTGATTTTTCGATTGTTTCACCAAGTTGCGGGATAGATAGGAGTCACATATGGAGAATCAGTTTTCTTGAAGATGAGAATCCTATACAGAGATTACAGAGAAAACACAGATAAATATTTCCAAGAATTTATCTCGTGCAAAGGGGTGTATAGCGCACCCCGTTTTTTAGACAGTCCAAAAAGGTAATTTCGGGGATCAAAAACCGACACTGAAAGGACGCCGAAGGAAAATGAAGACATCTGCGCCGACATTCTTCCATTTGGCGACCAAGTAGGGCCATATCCGCAGGTAGCAGGCAATCAGGGCTGGAGTGTCGGAACGGTCGTGCAATGCTTCGGGCAGGTAGATTTCGCGGGTGCGCATCAGTCGGAGGGCCATGCGCAGGTAACGTCGTTCCAGGCCGAAGTCGGCATGCTGACTGTTGGCGGTTCGTCGCGCATGGTGTTCCTTGAGTTCGTCCGGGCCGTGCTGGCCGAGGTGGTTGGCACATTGCACAACCCTGTTCTTGATCCGGTGGTTGCAGCGCCGGGAGTTGCTCAACTGGACATCGGGCTTGTCGGGTCCGCCAGTCTGTTCGGTCCGGGGGACGATGTCGGCGTAGGAGACCGGGCGGCGAATGGCCTTTGGAATGGTGTCGAGGGAGAGTTCGGCGTAGACGTCGGCGGCCAGAACGATGCCCGTCCCCCGTGTCGCCGTCAGCAGGGCCCCCGGACAGGACGCCAGACGCAGCGCGATTTCCTTGTCGCTTTGGTCGATGCAGTCGGAGAGCGTCCGATAGAGGCTCACCTCGTGGCTCAGGGCGGATTGCAAGGCTCCGGCCAGTAACGGGTCGCCCCCCAGCGCCGATGCGGCATGGGTTTGGAGCTGGGTGGCTTTCGCCTCGGCCAGTTGGAGCCCCGCGCTCTGCATCTTCTTAACCAAGGTCTCCCGCTTGCGAGTCGCCGTGCGATGCGCATTGATAAAGCTGTTGGCAAACCCTCTGCAGTCTTCCCCTCCAAAGCAAACGTAAACGGGATTGCGGTTCTTGAAGATCGACGAGATTGAGATACTCTATTTCATGGCGATACTCCTGAATGTATATAGGGCAGACGCGTGATTGCAGGCTGCCAATTCAACTCTACAACAGTGCATTGCCCTGCAGATTGAAATCTGGGCGTGGGCTTGTGGCGGTGCAACCCACCGCCCACTACCCGATATTCAATCCGCATAAAGGTTTCGGTTTCATAGGGAGGGGGCGACGGTATTTCATCAAGATTACCTGTGGTGCACGGAGTCATGGATTCACGTGGGGATGTATCGGTTGAGACATCACTTTCAGATGGAACAGCGCATTCGCAATTCCAGTACGGTCGTGTTCCGGATGACGTCGCGTCCGCCGGCAAAACTGCTGTCCAGTTTTGGCACACTGGGAACTTTGGGTGATTTGCGGGAAGAGGAAGTGGATGCGGCGTTTGAGTGGAGTCGGTCGTTTTTGGAGGATCCGGATGCGCGGCTGGTGGCGAATGCGGGGCAGGCGTGGTTGCTGCACAAGATGGGGAGGGACGACAAGACGAGGCGACTGTTTGCGGAAAACCGGGCATCAACGGATTGGGGGCATCCGTTCTACCAGTTTCAGGACAAGATGCTCCGAGAGTGGGGCTATGGCGGGCTGATGTAGGGCGTTTGCTGGGTTAGCCGTTGGGACACCGGTGTGTGTGTGTGGGCTGAGAATGGAAGCCCGTCTACATCCGGACGGCGGCGACTTTCTTGAGGCGTTGCATGATGGGCAGGTGCTGGGTGCAACGGGTTTCGCAGAGGCCGCAATCGACGCACCGGGCAGCGCCTTCGGGGCGGATGCCCCAGTGATAGCGGAACTGGGCTTTGATGTCGTTGTCGGAACAGTGGAGTTGCATGCGGTTGTGGATATCCATGTATTGGGGAATGGGGATGCCTTGGGGGCAGGGGAGGCAGTAGCCGCATCCGGTGCACATTTCGTTGAATTCGCTTTCGATGTGTGTGCGGAGTCGATCGAGATGTTTTTGGGTGTACGGGGTGAAGTGTTCGAGTGCGCGGCAGGCGGCGTTGACATGATCCACGGAGCTGAAGCCGACAATGGCGCAGGTGATGGCGGGATCGGAAACAAGGAAGCGAATGGCAGCGGTGACCACGTCGGGATCGCCGGGCGCGCGGATGAAGTCAAAGGCGTCCGCATGCTGGGGGATGAGTCCGCCACCGAGCGGATTCATGGCCACGACGCCCTTGTGGAGGCGGTGGGCGGCTTCGACGCCTTGGCGGCGATAGGGAAAGTTGATGGCGCAGGTGCCGAGGGTGACGCCTTCGATTTCAGGATGGTCGGAGAGGAGTTGGTCGATCTCGCTGCCGTTCATGTGGGTGGAGATGCAGACGTGGCCGATGAGTCCTTCCTCCTTGGCTTTGAGCGCCTCGCGCAGGGCGCCGCCTTCGATGCGGCTTTTCCAGTCGGCAGGATTCATGACGCACCACACGTGGAAGAAGGTGATTTGGGAAACGCCGAGGCGAGAGAGAGATTTTTCGAGGCCCCGACGAAAGTCGGCGCCGTTGGGTTGGGAGCATTTGGAAGAGGTATAGAGAGGGAGGGGGCTTGGGGGCATGGAGCGGAGAGCTTCGCCGAAAATCTCCTCGCTTTGATCGTCACAGTAGAAGGGAGCGGTGTCGAAATAAGTGATGCCCGCGCGGCGAGCCGCGTGCAAAACAGCGATGCCCGCATCGTGGTTCTGGGGGTCCGGAAGCCGCATTCCGCCAAAGCCGATGACGGACAATTCTTTGCGGGATTGGCCGTAGGATTTATAGATCATGGAAAAAACTCCTTAGGTTCTTGACGATAACGCGGTTGGGGGGATATAAACAAGCTATGAATCTGCAACAGCGTTCATCAGTTAGGCATCCGGATTTTCCGGGGATGGAAGCGTCTATGAGATCACTCAAGCGAAGTATATTGGCGGCAGGGTTGCTGACTTTCATTCTAGTGGGAACCGCATGGGGAGGCGTCGACGAAGACTTTGAGTTTGCTTCTGGACTCATTACCTTTACGCCCTCTTTTCCGGATTTTGCGCAAAAGGTGGTGGACGAAATTTTGACCAAAGATCCAAGCCAGAAAGATCGCAGTAAGATCATTCAGGCGCAGTTGTTGATCAAGAGTCGGAAGTTTGCGGAGGCAGAGGCGCTGATCACGGAGATGGGCATTTCCAATCCGAAGTCGCAGGCCATTAGTCTGGCGCTGGCGCAAAACTATTTCATGATTCAAGAGGTGGATAAAGCGCGTGTGTTGTACGATGCGTTTTTTAAGCAGTATGAGACGCAGAAGCCCACGGATCCGGATGTGGTGCGCTTTTATCGCGATGCGGCCTATCAATATGCGCAAATGAAGGAAAAGATCGGCGACTATGTGGGCGCGGCGGCCAGCTATCAGCGGGTGGAAGAGGCTGTCGACACGAAGGAACTGAAGCGCACGATGATGTTGGCGCGGGCCCAGTCGCTGGTGAAGGCTGCCGAGCAGAAGAGCGGTGACGAGAAGAACAAACTGTTGAATGACGCGAAGAAGGTTTGCGAGACGTTGCAATGGGGCGGGCTGGATTTGCAGTTTGTGGATTCCATCGTCATCATGGCGAACATCGAATTGGCGTGGGGAAATCCGGGGGGCGCCAAGAAGACGCTGATGCAGTACATGGACATCATCAAGCCGATCGACGAGATGTTGAAGGCGGAAGGATTGCCGATGCGAGATAGCCCGATGGCGGGTGCGCGGTCGCTGTTGGGTCGATTGTTGAAGGAAGAAGCCAACAATCTGGCAGGGCAACAGGGGAAAGACGCGGAAGCGCTTTCGGCCTATAGCGGTGCGCTGGGCGAATATTACAATGTGTTCATCAAGTATGGCGATAGCTCGTGGGGACCGTCGGCTGGAATTGAAGCCAAGGAAATCAAAGGAATTTTGGAAACGAAGTACGGCAAGACGGTCAAAATTGATTTGCCTTCCGATTTGACGGATAAGGCCGCCGGAACCGAGTTTCAGATGGCGGATAATTTGTTCCTGCAAAAGAAATATGCCGATGCGGCGGTTGAATACATTAGTGTTCTTTCACGCTTTCCTGAGGCGGGTGAGTTATCCATTCGCGCAATGGGTAATCTCGTGCAATGCTATATGAATTTGAATGATTCGCTTTATGCCAAGATGTCCGCGAACTATTTGGGCGAGCGATTTGCCAAAAAGAGCGACGTTCCGGCCAAGGCCTTGGCGGCGGTGGCCCAGCTCTACAATACGGCTGGAAATGCGGAGATGTCTCAGTACATGTTCGATCGCTATTTGTATTATTGCCCCACAGACTCCAAAGCCGGGCAAATTCTGTTTTATCTGGCGGCCATGGCCGAAAAAGACAAAAAACAAGAGTTGGCCGATTCCTATCTGGCCAAAATCATTACGGACTATCAGAACGATGCCAACTATCCCAAGGCGTTGAGCAAGCGCGCGTGGAAGGCCTATATGGATAAGGATTATGCGGGCGCAATTCCGGGTATGATCCTGTACATCTCCAATTCCGTGGCTAGCCCCACCCGCGCGCAGGCGATGTTTGCCTTGGCGGATAGCTTGCGCCGCACTGACAAAATGGCGGATGCTGTTCGCCAATTTGATGCTTTGGTGAAAGCCATTTCCATTCCCAACAATCCGTATGGCCGAACCACTGAGGACATCAAAACAAACGAGAAACTTCTGGAGCAAGCGCGCTTCTATCTAGCGTTCAGCTTGAGCCGTTTGCCGAGCGATGGCACTCGACGCGCGGCCATTTCCAAGATTGACGAGTTCCTCGGGTTTTATCCACAATCAGAGTTGGCGGCCAAAGCCCTGAATTTGAAGGGCTCCCTCCAAATGGCCCTGAAGGACACCGGTGCTAACGAGACCTTCGCGAGATTAGCGAGAGATTATCCCACCACGGATGAGGGAAAGAGTGCCCAATATGCCCGGATCAATGGTGCACTGGAACTGGGACAATTCGATCAAGCCAAGGAAGCCTTGTCCTCCATGCTGTCAAATCCGGGGAGCTATTCTGTTGAAGAATTTGCGCGCGTGGGTCAAGCCATGCTCGACAAGGGACAGTGGAACGAGACCATTCAAGCGTTTGGACAGGTGGTGGGGAAGACCGAGGAGCGGCTCTTGCTGGAGCGTGCACTGTATGGCATTGGTGCCGCCAAGTACGAGATGGGCGATTCTACCGGCGCGGTGGAATCTCTGAATGATCTGATGACTCGTTGGCCGAATTCTGGATTGTTCTATCAGGCTAAGTTTATGTTAGCACGCGCCAATTTGAAGCTGAACCAATTGCCGGCAGCCAAGACGGTTCTCAACGATGTGTTTAAGTATGCCCGCGAGCCCGAGTTGGTCAACGATGCAAGCTTGGTCTATGCCGATGTGCTCAAGCAGGACGGAGACAAGACGGGGGCGTTGGCTTCCTATAAACGGCTGGAATATTTCAGTAGTCAGAATATGAAGACTGAGAAGGAACGTGCCCAGATAGAAAAAGCCATTTTGGGCGCCATTGATTTGGCTGCAGAGATGGGGCGGAATGGAGATGTGATCGAGAGTTGCGATCGGTATTTGCAGCTTTATCCCACGAGCCCGAAGATTAACGAAATTCGCCAGAAGCGCACCACGGCCACGTTGCAGATGGCCTCGGATGTGGCCCCATCGGCCGCCGCCGTGCCTGTTGCTACTCCGGCCGCCACCGCGCCATAATTTGGAAAAGGGAGAAGAAAATCCATGAAAACAACAAAACTCATCCTGATCGGTTTGGCCTCGGCTTGTGTCGCGGGCATTGCGTTGGCGGCTCCGTATGTGATTAAGCCAGATGGTTCGCGCGTGGAAGGAAGCGCCATTCGCGCGCTCTCCAACGGGGATATCAATTTGACCACAGATGTCGGTGTACGCACGTTCCCGAAGGGGAGCTATCAAAAAGCGGTTGCCGACAAGCCGGCGGAATATGATCAGGCCGTTGCCGCGCGGAATGCCAAAAAGTATGACGAGGCGGCCAAACTGTTGGAGGGCGTCGTGGCGCGCTATCGCTATCTGGCGTGGGATGTGGAAGCCTCGAAATTGCTTGCGCAGGTTTTGTTGGACAAAGGCGATGCCGAGGGGGCGGTGAAAGCCTATGACCAACTCTTCCTGCTGTCGCCTGAATTGAAGCAAAATGCAGATGTGGCCTGGGGCATGCGCCGCGCCATGCTTCAGGCCAAGCAGTATCCCGCATTGCTTCGCCAATTGGATGCCGTGGCGGCCGCTGGAGTTCGTCCGGAAGCCGCCCGTGCCCAGATTATGCGTGGAGATATCCAGATGGCCCAAAACAATGTGGAGTTGGCAGCCATGGATTACTTGCGCACGGCGATTCTCTTCCAAGATGTGAAAGATCCCATCATTCAAGGTGAAGCCCATTTCAAGGCGGCGGCGGCTTTGGAGCAGATGCGCGATGGTCGGGCAAAAGACTTGTATAAGAAGATTGTCGCTGAATTTGGGTCTTCGCCTTACGCGGCACAGGCCCGAGGTAAAATCTAAGTCAAAATCGATTTAAAAAACGAGCTAAGGAGAAAGAATCATGTCCAAGAAATCTCGGTTGGTGGTGTGGATGGCGGGCTTGTCCGCTCTGGTGGTGCCTGTGGTGAGTTTCGCGCAGGATTTGGAGATGGATGCGGCCGCCGCAGCGGCGGAAGCGGCTGAAAAGGGTGGAATGGGCTTGTGGTCCATCATTGCCGGGTCCGGCTGGCTGGGCATCATTCTTTGGGGCGCCTTGCTGGCCTGTTCAGTTGCGGCAGCATGGTTGGCCATTGACTTTTTCATCACCGTCAATCCGAAGAAAATTATTCCGGATTCGCTCGTCAACGATGTGCGCGAGGCGATGGAGCAAGGCGATGTCATGAAGGCATTGCAACGTTGCGAGCAGGAACAAGGATCCTTGTCGTCGATCTTGATGGCCGGCTTCCGCAACGTGAAGGAAGGTTTTGAAGTCATTCAGGAGCAGGTGGCCTCCGCCGCCGATCTGGAGAGTGAAAAGCTGATGCAGCGTGTGTCCTACCTGAACATGTGCGGTAGCATCGCTCCGATGTTGGGACTGTTGGGTACGGTGCAAGGTATGATTATGGCGTTCGCCAACTTGGCCAATACGCAGGCTGGCGCCGCCCAGCAGGCCATGCTCGCCATGAACATCGCCCAAGCCCTTTGGACAACGGCCGCCGGTCTGGTGGTGGCCATTCCCGCGGTTTCGCTTTACACTTATTTCAAGAATCGCCTCTCCCGCATTATCTTGAGCATGGAAGCCTTGACGATGGATTTGATTAAGGCGTTGCGCAACGTGGAAGTGGTGGAGGAATAGTCCTCCGCGCCCCGAAGGGGAGACGAACATGAAAAAGAAATATCCAGATGCTCAGTTGGACATGACGCCAATGATTGACGTCGTGTTCCAGTTGATCATCTTCTTCGTCACCACGGTGGATATGGAGAGCAAAGCCATTGACACCAAGATCCGGTTGGCCATGTCGCCCAACGGGCCGGTGGAAGAGCAAAAAGACCCTCGGACGGTGGTGGTGGATGTGGATGGAGATGGCGACATTTCCATTATGCGCACCAAGCTGACGGAGGGGCAATTGCTCAACATCCTGAACAAAGCCCGGAACGAATCCGGGCAGAGTACCCCCGTGGTGATTCGTGGGGACATGGAAGCCAAGCATGAGTCGATCAAACGGGTGATGGATGTATGCGGCCGGGCGGGTCTCTGGAAGATTCGCTTTGCGGCACTCAAAGAAAAGAAGACGCCCCCCCCCTCATAACGGAAAGGGAATCCCATGGCTAGAGAACGCAAACGACCCGAAATGGCGTCGGGACAGCTTGAAATGACGCCGATGATTGACGTTGTTTTTCAGTTGCTGATCTACTTTATCGTGACGATTAAGCCAATCGATGTGGTGACGAATCTGGATGTCTTTCGTCCCGCGCCAGACAAGAACGCGAAGAAGGATGAGCCGCCTCCGCAGTTGATTCGAGTGGGGGTGTATCAGGACGGGTACACCATCAATGAAAATCCGGTCTCGCTGGATGGGCTGGACACAGCGTTTGCTCGAATGGCGGCCATCGATGCGGGGCAGACGATCATGATCACGGTTTCAGCAGTTTCGGAACATGGGATGCTAGTGCGAGCATTGGACTTGTGTGCCAAGAATGGTTTGAAGAGCTTGTCAGTCGTTAGTGCATCCAATTAGATTTGAGTAGGGTCGAAGAACGGAGATAGCCATGGATAGCAGCATCAAGGCGTTACATAAGAATGTCATGGAGTGGATGGCGGGGCCGACAGGTTCCATTGTCATGCATGTGGCGTTAATTTTGGCCTTGTTGTTTTTGGTGGATTTTTCCACGAAGGAAAAGACCACCGAGATCGAAGTGAAGGTCATTGATCCGGACGATCAGAAGTTGGATGAGTTGTTGGAAGATCTCAAGCCACCTGAAGAACTGCCTGAAATGGTGGATACGGTCACACCGCCGGATGTCAATATGGACATGACGCCGCCGCCCGATGTTCAGGATTTCGCTGCCGCCCCCGTCATGGATTCGGTGACGGAGCTGGATGTTGCATCCGACGCTATTAGTCCGATTGTGATGAAAAACCTAGCCCCGGGCAACATGTCCAATCGAAGCGGGTCCGGTCGTGAGGCCTCCATTGGTGCGTATGGAGGCCAGTGGGGCAAGTATGCAGAGGCCGCCGTGCTTCGGGCCTTGGAATGGCTTCGTATTAATCAAAATCAGGACGGATCGTGGGGAACGCACGACAAAGAAGCCATGGCGGGTTTGGGTATTCTGACCTATTTGGCACACGGCGAGACCACGGCTTCTGAAAAATATGGACAAACTGTCGAGCGGGCTATCCGCTATCTGGTGTCGCGCCAGAATGAAAAGGGTGAATTTGCCAAGGTCGACACGACGGCTGGCACCTATTCGCAGGCGATTTGCGTGTATGCGCTGGGTGAGGCGTATGGCATGACTCGAATTCCGTCCCTCAAATCCGCCATGGAAAAAGGGGTACAAGTCTTGATCGATGGCCAGCAGCCCAAGGGCGGATATGACTACAAGTTCCTGAAGGGTACGCGTCGCGATACGTCTCTCGGCGGCTGGTGTTGCCAAGCCATGAAGGCAGCCTACATTGCCGGTGCGGAGAACGCGGGACTGCACGATGCCATGGAAAAGGCCGTACAAGACATGAAGTCTGTTCAGAAGGAAGACGGAAGCTTCTATTATAGCCATATTGGTGGTAGCCATTCCTCCCAGTCCATCACGGGTGTGGCGGTTTTAAGTTTGCAACTGCTGGGACACGCGGGCGACAAGGAGACGAAGAGCGGATTGAACTTCTTGGGAGACGCTTCTTGTAATTGGAAGAACCCACCGGAGTGGCCGATGTATGCGTGGTATTACATCGCCCAGAACAAGTTCCATCAAGGTGGTGCCAGTTGGACGGGTTGGAATAATCAGTTTGCCCCCCAATTTATCCGCAACCAAAACCCGGATGGAAGTTGGAATTCGCCTGGACTGGGACTGAAAGAAGGAACCACGGGCCGAGAAAACATGCACCCCGTTTATGCCACCACACTGGCGGCGCTGACCTTGCAGGTCTACTATCGCTTCTTGCCGACCTACCAGCCCATCGAAACCAAGACCATTGATCAAAAGTCTGAGAGCGATGTGAAGATCGAAATCATGTAGCCGTTGTTTTTTCAATGGTTCGAAGCGCGCCCTCTGGCGCGCTTTTTTTTGTATAATTTGTGCTGGTTTTTGAATGGGGGCGGGGGTACTCTCAAGCGTGAGGAGGCGCGTCATGGATTCTACAATCAAAGCGTTGCACAAGAATATCGCGGAATGGATGGCTGGGCCCACGGGGGCAGTTGTTTTGCATCTGATGCTGATTTTGGCTCTACTGTTTTTGGTGGACTTTTCGACGACGAAGGATGACCCGACCATCGAAGTCAACTATGTGGAGGCCGTGACGGCGCCCTTCGATCCACCTCCGCCTCCGCTTGTAAAATTGACCGCTTCAGATTTGCCACCTGATGTGACACCGCCGGAGGTGGATATTTCGGCGGAGATCACACCTCCCGAAACTCCCGACTTTTCACAACCCGCTCCAACCGTCGATTTGGCCGTTTTGGACATCGAACTGAATGTCAGTCCTGTGATTATACGTGGCCTTACTCCAAGTTCCATGGAAGGTCGAGTGGGTGAAGAAAATCGAGCACAGGCTGGAAAGCGGCATGGTGGTGAATGGGCGGCCTATGCCGAGGTGTCGGTGTTGCGTGCGCTGGAATGGTTGCGCGTGAATCAAAATTCGGATGGCTCGTGGGGCACGAATGACAAGGAAGCGATGACGGGTTTGGCCCTATTGACATATTTGGCCCACGGCGAAACGTCTTCCTCTGAAAAATATGGGGAGACGGTTACGCGTGCGATTCAACTACTGATTGCGCGACAAAACGAAGAGGGCGAGTTTGCCAAGACCGACACGACGGCGGGCACGTACTCGCAAGCCATCTGCGTGTATGCGGTGAGTGAGGCGTATGGCATGACCCGCATTCCCGCGTTCAAGCCCGTCATGGAAAAGGGTGCCCATGTGCTCATCCAAGGTCAGCAGGCTAACGGTGGGTTTGACTATCGTTTTCAAAAAGGGGCCCGGCGCGATACATCGTTGGGCGGTTGGTGCAGCCAAGCGTTGAAGGCGGCTTTCATCGCAGGGGCTGAAAATCCGGGGCTGAAGACGGCGATGGAACTGGCTGTGGCGGATATGAAGTCCGCGCAGAAAAATGATGGAAGCTTCATGTATTCCAACTCCGAAAGCCATTCCACGTCGGCGATGACGGCGGTTGCCGTTCTTAGTATGCAATTGTTGGGGCATGGGCGTGAAAATCCCGTGAAGGATGGACTCGCCTATTTACGCGATGCGAATTGCGACTGGAAAAATCCGCCCGATTGGCCGTTATACGCTTGGTATTATATTTCCCAAACCAAGTTTCATCAGGGTGGCGGAAGTTGGACAAGCTGGAATAACCAGTTTGCACCTCAATTTATTCGCAACCAGAATGAAGATGGAAGTTGGAATTCACCGGGCCTGTCGCTCAAAGCCGGTTCCACCGGTCGCGAAAATATGCACCCCGTGTATGCGACCACCCTGGCGGCGTTGACCCTGCAAGTCTATTACCGCTTCTTGCCGACCTATCAGCCCATTGAAGAACAGGCCGTGGATCAGAAGTCAGATAGCGACGTGTTGATTCAGATTTTGTAGCTTAAAATTCCTCAATGCGCCAAAACGCGAACGCTCGTGCGCTGGGGCCGATTGAAAAGCGATGGAAAATGGAAGGCTCATTCAAAAAGGCTTTGACGAGGTGGTTTGCGAGTTCTACACTCTCCGCGAATTGTCGTGTTGACACGGAGGTTTTCTATGGCCGATGAAAATGAATTGAAGCCCTTGGATATTAGCGCTGGTAAGTCGGCGACCTCCCGCATTGATTTGCGCAAAGCCACCATTCCGGCATCGCCTGCTGCCACGAGTGGAATTCGAATTGGGACCAACCCGAAGAAGGCGACCTCCCGCATCGACATTTCGGCCATTCCCGGTGCCGCCAAGGCGCAGACCTCGCGCGTGGGTCTTGGTGCCATGCCGGGTGTGGACGAGGACGCGTATAAGCGTCGTACAGCGTTGCTCGATACCAGCAAGATTCCGCTGGGCACCACTCCCGCCGCCCAACCCCGAACCATTCGCATTGGAAGCCGCCCGACCGTTCGCGTGACCAATACAGGGGCTCCCAGCACTTTTACACCCGGCCGTACCGAAGAGACCGCTCTGGAACAACCTGAAGCGACGCCGAGCGGAAGACCGACCATCAAGCTAAAACGTCCGGGCGGCGGGGCATCCATTACCGTGGGTGGGACGGCAGCTCCTGCCGCGATGACGGCTCCGGAGCCGATATTCATGATTCAGGAAGACGAGGGGCCGGGAGTCGTTTGGGCATCGATTTCCATTGTCTCGATGTTGGTTCTCATTGGCGTCATTGTGGTTCAAGTCATGACGATGAATGCGGCGGCCTATTAGTTTTGGTTGCAGATCAAGAATCGATGGCGTAGGCTTTGAATTGCGGGGGCGACCGGTTTCGACGTGCCAGTTGAAGCATTGGTTGCGCGCCGAGGACCCCGGTTGGCCTCGTTAAACTTCCGGGAAAAAACACAAAAGCCAACGATAACTTGGCCCTCGCGGCTTAGTACCGCGACGTTCGACCGTTCTCGCCTGTGGGGCGGACCCGAATGTCATTTTGCAGGCTGGCCACTCGAATCGGTCGACCGGATTTGAGAGCGAGAACTAACAGGGCGATTGCGGTGACACTGGCTTGTCCGTGGGCAGGTGGCATGGCGAAACTTAATTACGGAATACGCGTGTAGACGCTAATGTGACGCTTGTGCGGACGCGGGTTCGACTCCCGCCGCCTCCACCAGTTTCGCAAGCCCCGCGGCCCCCGGAGTCGGGGGCCTTTTTTTTCGGTTGAGGGGGGGGGCGCGATGACGTACGATGGGCGGCATGAAATTCGGAATTCAACTCGTGTGCGGGCTGGCCTTGCTGATGGCGTTGTGTGGATGTTCCACCATGTATTACAGCACGATGGAAAAATTCGGGCAGGAGAAGCGCGACATTTTGGTTAGCCGCGTGGACAAGGCGCGCGATTCGCAGCAGGCGACGCAGGAAGTTTTTCAAGATGCGCTGAAGCAGTTTGGTGCGGTGGTGAAGTTTGACGGCGGCGATTTGCAAAAGCAGTACGACAAGATGTCGGTGGAGCTGGCGCGTTGCGAAAGTCGCGCGGCGGATGTCCATACGCGCATTCAGGACGTAGACAAGGTGGCGCAAGATTTGTTCCGCGAGTGGGCAGCCGAGGCCAAGACGTATGAAAATGAAACGTATCGTCGCGACAGCGAAGCCAAGCTGCGCGACACCAAGCAGAACTATACCCGCATGATCGGCGCGATGCGCAATGCGGAGTCCAAGATTGGTCCCGTGCTTTCCGTTTTCCGCGATCAAGTGTTGTATCTGAAGCACAATCTGAATGCTCGGGCGTTGGCCTCGTTGCAGGATGAATCGGCTAAAGTCGAGATGGATGTGAATCGCTTGATTCAAGACCTGTCGACGGCGATTGCCGAGGCGGATCGCTTCATTCAAACCATGGGCAATTAAGAACGAGGGAAAAGTTTTCCACAGTGTGGAAAACTTTTTTCCACAGTGTGGAAAACTTTATGAGCAACCTGAATCTCGCTGCCAACATCGGATCGCGCAAAGCCCGGCTGGCCATTATCGGCCTTGGCTATGTGGGGCTGCCGCTGGCGGTGGAGTTTGGTAAGCATTTCGACGTAGTGGGGTTTGATATCCACGCGCGCCGACTGGAAGAGCTACGGGCGGGGCAGGACCGGACGTTGGAGATTTCTCCCGAAGAATTGCGGGCGGCCACGCGCCTGACGTTTTCCAATCAGTTGGACGATTTGCGCAAGACGGATGTGTTCATTGTGACGGTGCCCACGCCGATTGATCGCCACAAACGCCCGGACCTGACGCCGTTGATCAAGGCGAGCGAAACGGTGGGCAAGGTGCTCCAGCCGGGCGCGGTGGTGGTTTACGAGAGCACGGTTTATCCGGGTTGTACGGAAGAAGATTGCGTTCCGATTCTCGAAAAATTCAGTGGACTGAAATACAACGTGGATTTCTTTTGCGGCTATAGTCCGGAGCGCATCAATCCCGGCGACAAGGTGCACACGGTCACCAAAATTAAGAAGATCACGTCGGGCTCCACGCCCGAGGCGGGGCGAGCGGTGGATGCGCTGTACCGATCGATCATTGTGGCGGGTACGCATTTGGCCGCGAGCATTCAAGTGGCCGAGGCGGCGAAGGTCATCGAGAATTCTCAGCGCGACATCAACATTGCATTTGTGAATGAGCTGTCGCTTATTTTTGCGCGCATGGGCATTGATACGCAGGCGGTGCTGGAGGCGGCAGGTACGAAATGGAATTTCCTTCCGTTTCGTCCGGGGTTGGTGGGCGGGCATTGCATCGGAGTGGATCCGTATTATTTGACGCACAAGGCGGAGTCGCTGGGGTATCATCCGGAAATTATTTTGGCGGGTCGGCGGCTCAACGACAACATGGGCGCGCATGTGGCGAACCGGGTGGTGAAGTTGTTGATTCAGAAGGGGCACCGAGTGCAGGGGGCGAAGGTGTTGGTGTTGGGACTTACGTTCAAAGAAAACTGTCCGGACATTCGCAACTCGCATGTTGTGGATGTGATTCGAGAGCTGAAGGAATTTGGGTGCGCTGTGGACATTCATGATCCGTGGGCCGATGCCGATGATGTGCGGCATGAATACGGGCTGGAGTTGGTACCGACGCTGGATGTTCATGCGCCCTTTACGGGCTATAACGCGGTGGTGTTGGCGGTGGCTCACGAAAAATTCAGGACCATCGATTTCTCAAGACTGGATAAGGGCAAGACCGTGTTGTTCGACATCAAGGGGTTGTTGCCGCGCGATCAGGTCGACGGACGGCTCTGAGTCTTGCGCTTTCCCGTTGGGGGAAAATGCGCTGGATTTCAGGGGAGGGGGAGGGTAGGGTGGACGCGTTTTTTAACCCGAGGATTTTCCATGGAATTAAGTGCGCATGAAATTGAGTTTCGGAATCAGCGATTGGCCAATCTAGAGACGTTGAAGGCGGCGGGGCATCGTCCCTATGGCCGGGCCTTTGAACGGACGGGATCGTTGGCCGATATTCGCGCAGGTTTTGCTGAGGGCAAGGTGGTGCGCATGGCAGGCCGCGTGGTGGCTGTGCGCGAAATGGGTAAGAGCACGTTTGCCCACCTGCAAGATGGAACGGATAAATTTCAAATTTATGTGCAGAAGAACACGCTGGGCGAGGAGTCGTTTGCAACCTTCCGCGCCGTGGATTTGGGCGATTTCATCGGTGTGGAGGGCGAGCTTTTCACGACGCGCACGGGCGAGATGTCGGTCAAGGTCACGACTTGGGAAATGCTGTCGAAGTCGCTTCATCCGTTGCCGGAAAAATGGCATGGGTTGACGGATACCGAAGTGCGGTATCGCCAGCGTTATTTGGATCTGATTGCGAATCCTGACGTGCGCAAGGTGTTTAATGCCCGCAGCCGCATTCTGACCTTTTTGCGTCGGTCTTTGGTGGAGCGCGGGTATTTTGAAGTGGAAACGCCCGTGTTGCAGGCGATGGCAGGCGGCGCGATTGCCAATCCCTTTGAGACGTTCTACAACGCGCTGGGCCAGCCCATGTATATGCGCATTGCGCCCGAGCTGTATTTGAAGCGGTTGCTGGTCGGTGGCTACGACAAGGTGTTTGAGATGGGCAAGAACTTTCGCAATGAGGGGCTGGACCGCTCGCACAATCCGGAGTTCACGGCCATTGAGATTTATGAAGCCTACGGGGATGTGCGCACGATGATGCGCTTGGTGGAGGAGTTGGTGAGCGGCGCGGCGCAGGCGGTATGCGGGACGATGAAGGTGGGCAAAGAAGGTCAAGAACTGATTGACCTGACGCCACCGTGGCGCGTGGTGTCCTACCGCGATTTGATTCTCGAGCGGGCGGGGGCGGACTGGTTTGAGCGTTCGGTGGAATCGGCTCGTGAATGGGCGAGAGCAAAGGAACTGGATATTCCAAACGAGATGACGCACGCGCAGATCACGCATGAAGTGTATGACAAGTTGATCGAACGGACGCTGATGCAGCCGACGTTTGTGACGCGGCTACCGGCCGAGTTGGTTCCGCTGGCCAAGCGGTGCGAGGATGATGCGTCGCTGGTGGATGTGTTCGAATTGGTGGTGCGCGGTCGCGAGCTGTGTCCGGGCTATACCGAGTTGAACGATCCCATTGACCAGCGCGCGCGCTTTGAAGAGCAGGCGGCTGGAGATACCTCGAAAATCGACGAGGATTTCTTGCGGGCCCTCGATCACGGAATGCCTCCGGCGGGCGGCATGGGCATTGGCATTGATCGGCTCATCATGATTTTGACGGGCGAAGAAAGCATTCGCGATGTGATGCTTTTCCCGCAAATGAAATTACGCGACCCCAAGCCCGAATCGTTGCAGGCACCGGCTGAATGACGCTTCCGTTCTCATTGTTTTTGGCGCTGAAGTATCTCAAACCGAAGCGCACATTCCTTTCGGTCGTTACCGTGCTTTCCGTGCTCGGCGTGTTGCTGGGTGTGGCGGTGTTGATCATCGTGCTCTCGGTGATGACGGGTTTCGATGAGATGTGGCGCAACAAGATTTTGGACTTTAATGCACACATCACGGTATCGGTGCCGGGGGGACTTGCGGGGGATGAAGATGGTCTTTGCGAGACCATCGAGTCCGTGCCGGGAGTCAAGGGGGCGGCCCCGTTTTTGCAGAGCCTGATTTTTATCCAAAAGCCGAATGGGCAGGTCGAGACGCCACTGATTCGCGGCATTGACCCCAGGCGCGAAAAGAACGTCAGCCGCATCCCGCAGAGTATGGTGGAGGGTGAGTTTTCGGTGGCCGATGGTTCGGTGGTGCTGGGGAGTGATTTGGCCCGTCGTTTGGGCGTGGGGGTGGGCGACACGTTGACGGTGTATTCGCCGGCAACGTTTTTGACGGAGGACGAAATCCGCTTGCCGACGGAGATGCTTGTGGCGGGCATTTTTGAAATCGGCATGTGGGAATTCGACATGGGCTTTGTGGTGGCCTCGTTGTGGGATGCGCGCGATTTCTGCGGTGGCACCGGAATGGAAGCCATTCAGGTGATGACGGAGAATCCCTATGTGGCGGATACAGTGGCCGCTGAATTGCGTGCTCGCTTGGGGCCGGATGTGTATGTGAGCACGTGGATGGAGCAAAATCAGCAACTCTTTTCTGCGTTGCGTGTGGAGAAAAACATGATGTTTTTCCTCCTGATTTTCATCACCATTGTGGCGGCTTTTGGAATCACCAACACGCTGATTACGGTGACGGTGCAGAAGACTCGAGAGATTGGGCTGTTGAGGTCGCTGGGTTTTTCGTCGGGCGCGATTATGCGAGTGTTTTTTTGGCAGGGATGGATTGAAGGGGTGCTGGGCACCACGTTGGGCATTGCCACGGGTTTGCTTGTATTGAAATATCGCAATGCCTTGCTTCATTTGCTGAACGATCGTTTCGGAATGGAACTGCTTCCCAAAGAGCTGTATCACTTGGCGGAAATTCCGGCGCACACCACGCCCGGGGATGTCGGGATGGTGGCAGTCTCGGTTTTGGTGATCTGCACGTTGGCGGCGGTGATTCCTGCATGGCAGGCGGCGCGGCTCGATCCGGTGAGGGCCTTGCGTTATGAGTAATTTGATCGAAGCGATCGATATTCGCCGCTCCTACGCGGTGGGCACACGGACGTTGGAGGTGTTGCGTGGGGTTTCGCTATCCATTGATGCGGGCGAATCGACTGCCATCACGGGGATGAGTGGAGCTGGAAAAAGCACGTTGCTGTATATTTTGGCGGGGCTGGATCGTCCGACTTCCGGGCGGGTGCTGTATCGCGGGCGCGATATCTACGCCGCCGGCGATGGGGAGCGTTCGGCCATTCGGGCTCAAAAAATCGGCTTTGTGTTTCAGGCGTATCACCTGTTGCCGGAGTTGACGGTTTTGGAAAATGTGATTCTTCCGGGCTTGAGTCAGCATGGGGCTTTTTTGCGCGGGGCTGCCTTGCGCAAGCGTGCGGAAGAGTTGTTGGGGCGGGTGGGCTTGGCCGAGCGGGCCGTGCATCGGCCCAATGAGTTGTCGGGTGGCGAGCAGCAACGTGTCGCCTTGGCGCGCGCCCTGATGAATGGCCCGGAGCTGTTGCTCGCAGATGAGCCCACTGGAAATTTGGATTCCAAAACAGGCGAAGATATTTTGCATTATCTTTTTGATTTGGCTTCCGAACAGGGTCTCACGCTGGTGATTGTGACGCACAATGAGGCCGTGGCCACGCGCTGTCATCGGCATGTGGCTTTGCGAGACGGAGTTCCGGTGGGCTGATGCCCGTTGTAGAGGAGAAGGCATGAGTGCGGAGGCAACCTATCGATATTTGTTTGGCCCGGTGCCTTCGCGGAGGCTTGGGCTGTCGCTGGGCGTGGACCTCAATCCGATGAAGGTTTGCACGGAAAATTGCGTTTTTTGTCAGGTGGGACGTACGACGGAGTTGACGATCGAGCGAAAAGAATGGGTGCCCACGGGTGCTGTGCTGGCGGAATTCGACCGATGGGTGGCGGCAGGGAATCCTGCCGACTATATGACGTTGTCGGGTTCGGGCGAGCCGACGATGCATTCGGAGTTTGGTCGCGTGATGCGTCACATGAAGGCCGACGGGAAATTCAAGACCGCGTTGTTGAGCAATGGTTCGCTGATGTGGATGCCAGACGTGCGTCGAGATGCAGCGCTGGCCGATGTGGTGAAGGTGACGTTGAGTGCTTGGGATGAGGAATCGTTTCGACGGATTCACCGTCCTGCCGAAGGGGTGACGTTTGAGCGTTTGGTGTCCGGGGAGCGTGCGTTACGGGAAGAATTTTCTGGGCAACTGTGGGTGGAGGTGATGTTGCTTCCGGGCTATAACGACGCGCCGGAGCAAGTGCGGGCGATTGCGGAGCAGGTTCAGTTGTTGCGAGCGGATGCGGTGCATTTGAACACCACGACGCGGCCGGCACTCGCCGGCGTGGAAGTGCCGAGGGTGCCGGAGGCGTGGCTCTTTACGGTGGCTTCGTGGTTTTCGCCCAAAGCGGAAATTCCAGTTTTTACGGGAAAGGCAGTGCCGTCGACGTCGATGTCGGATGCTTCGCTGATGGATTTATTGGCTCGCCATCCGATCACCGTGGAGGCATTGGCGGAGTCGGCGGGAGTGGAGATTTCGGCCATAGAGAAACGGCTTGCGCCATTGGTGGCGGCGGACAAGGTGGCGATTGAGGCCCACAATGGTGCTCGAATGGTGAGGGTGATTTTCGCATGAGTGCGGCGTTGCGCCAGATTCAAGTGATTTTTGAAGGAGATGTGCAGGGGGTAGGTTTTCGCTACACGGCCCAAGGAGTCGCCAACCGACTGGGGGTGGTAGGCGGTGTGGAAAATTTGAATGACGGAACCGTAAGGCTGATTGCAGAAGGTTCCGAACCCGTTTTGCAACAACTCTTGTTGCAAATCCGCGTGTCGCGGGTGGGATCGTATATTTCGAACGAACAAATCGAATGGAAAGATCCCGAGGGTTTGTCTGGGTTTTACTATCGATAATCGATTTCGCCCTGGAAGGAATGTTCGGCGGGGCCGGTGAGGGTGAGGGGGGAGAAGTCGACTTCCAAGCTATCGCCGCCGGCGGTGGTGACGCAAACGGGGTCATTTAGCATGTTGGCTTTTTCGGCCACGAGTGCGGCAGCGGCGATGCCGGTGCCGCAGGCTAGGGTTTCGGCTTCGACGCCGCGTTCGTAGGTGCGAATGGAAAGGGAATGGGACCCGGTGATTTGGATGAAATCGACATTGGTGCCGCCTGGAGCGAAGAGGGGATGATGGCGGATGAAACTTCCGAGTTCGGGAACGTTGACCCTCGCAACGTCTTGGACCACGCAGACGGCGTGAGGGACTCCGCTGTTGACGAAATGAAGGGGAACTTCTTGATTGTTCCACTCGATGGAAAAATTGAGGTGCCAATCTTTGGGAGGGGGGAGATGAAGACGAACGAGCGGATGCAGGATTTCTGCGCGTAGAGTGCCCGCTGCGGTTTCGATGTGCATATCGGCGGGAGCGGCACCGATTTCAAAGGCGAGGCGGGCGATGCAGCGCGCGCCGTTGCCGCAAAGATCGGCTTCGGAACCATCGGGGTTGAAGAACCGCATTCGAAAGTGGGCGGTGGCGGAGGGGTGAATGAGGAGAAGGCCCTCAGAGCCTATTCCACGGTGGCGGTCGCAGAGGTGAACAACAAAGGCCTTGTCGGCGACTGGAAAGCGCAAGGAGCGATCATCCACGAGGATGAAGTCGTTGCCTGCGCCGTGCATTTTCCAGAAGGGATTTTTCATCGCGTTACGGCCAGGGTTCCCATTGGCGGGTGGACAAGTTCATGAACCAGCGCGGGTTGGTTTGGCCGTTGTACCAGAGCCATACGAGGTCGCTGGCGCGATATAGGAAGGGATATGTGGTGCTGGAGGTCCAGAGCCATTGCATATCCGAGGCATAAAGCCAGAGGCTTTCTGTGGTAGCATTGGCGGAGATAAAAAAGAATCCGTGCTGGTTGTGCCAGATCCAGCCCTCGTTGCCCATAGGGATGTAATCGCCGAACCAGACCAGCCGTCGCCAGCCGCCGCCGAGGTCTTGGTAGCCGTTATCCCAAGGATCTTGGCCGGATTGCACAATTGAGACGGACACGGGGCTGTTGCTGGCACCTGTGGCCGTCACAGTGATGGTGCCGGTACGGGAAGTTGTGGCGGGATTCGCTTCAACCGAAACGAGGAGCGTTCCGGAATTCGTTCCGCTTTCGCCGCTGGTGAGACTTATCCACGATTCGGACTCGCTGGCGGTGAACGGCATGGTTCCATCGCCCGTATTGGAAATGGCAAAGGACGTGGAACCCGTTGCAGAACTGATGGCTTGATTGGTCGGCGTGACGGACAGGATGGGCTGGCCCGCCTGAACCACCGTGCAGGTGGCGATGAGGCCGCCGCCAGCGACTTGGATGGAGCCGGTGCGGGCAAAGGAGGCGCTGTTTTCGGTCACGGCAAACGTCACGATGCCGTTGGTACTCCCCGATTCTTCGCTGAACTGAATCCATGCTGAGTTGCTGGCTGTTGCCGTCCATGCCACGTTCGCCGACACGGACAGTTGGAGGTTGCTTGACGCGGTGGCGGAGAGGTTGGTGGTCGTCGGGTTGAGCGACAGCGAGGGCGTCTTGGAGGCTTGCTCGGTGCCGCCGTAGGCACCGACGTTGATGCACTGGCCGTTGGGTTCGGGCTCGGCGGAATAGTCGCTTCCGACATAGCCGCGGTCGATGCAGGGGCTGGTGGCGACGTCATTCGTCCACACATTTGTTGTTGCAAAGCGGCCCGCTGCGCTTTTCAGGTGGTAATCGAGTGTAGCGGAATTTGCATACAAGGGGTCGGCGTCGAAGCTCCCCTCATCACCGGGGTTGGGCGAGGTGCAGGAATAGAAAATGCCTTCCTCTACCCATTTGAACCAATTCTCACCACCGCCCTGCGACGTGTTCGAGTAAATGATATTATTGAGAATGAGTCCGCTGCCGCCGACATCGAAACCCCCGCCAGCGCCGCCTGCGTGATTGTTGGCGAACGTGCAGTTGACGGCCTCGCCGCCCCAGAATTCGATGCCGCCGCCATCGCTGCGGGACAGGTTATACGCCACGATGGATTGAGAAAGGGTGCCGCCCTCTTGGAAGACGCCGCCGCCATAGATACGGGCAAAATTGTCTTCCAGTCGGCAGCGAACCACGGTTCCATTCACCAAGTGGAGACCCCCACCGTGGAGAGAGGTTTCGGATGTTTGAATGACGCAGTTGGAGAGGGTGCCTGCGCTCATCGTGACGGCACCGCCGTAATCGGCATTATAGCCATTTTTGAACGTGAAGCCGCTGATGTGGGCTTCGGCGCTGATGTTGGCGCACAGTCTGGAATTTTCACCATCGACGAAGGTGACGGACGGGCCGTTCATGCTGAGCAGTGTGATGGACTGGTCCACTTGAAGGGTTTCGCCTTTATAGGTTCCATTGGATATAAAGACGGTGAATCCATTTCGCGCATAATCCACGGCTTGGTTAAGGTTCGTGAAGGCTCGCGTCCAATCGTCATAGGGCCACGCGGCGGTTCCGAATGGGGTCACGTAGAGGGTCGTGCTACCGACGGAAAAGGATTGGATACCCGACGAAGTCGTCCCGGTGTCGGGATCCATGGCATACACATAATATTCCACTTGATCCCGCGACTGGAACAGTGGGAAATCTCCGCGATAGGTTTTGGTTTCGCCGTTCAGGCTATCGAAGGAGAGGGTGACATACTGCCACGCATTGCTGTTGATGCGATAAGCGGCCACGACGTTCACAGGGTCAACGGCTCCCGTGGACACCACCGCCATCACACTGACCGTTTGCGAGTTGAAGGGAATGGGAGGCTCGTGCCAGGCCCCGGTGATTTGAATGAGGGGGTTCGCATGACCTTCGCCTTGGGCCATGAGGGCAAATTTTTGGGGTCCCATCGGCACATTGTGACCGACCACTTCGATCCAGTTGGTTCCTGTTTCGGGCGTGGCGACATCGATGCCGAGCAGATTGTTGGTTCGGTCGGGTCCGGAGGCGCCGTGTGGATAAAGAATGGCTCCCGAGGGGGCGACGAGGCGAAGATCTAAGACATTCACTAATTGCTGCACAGAAGAAAGGGTGGCCGGATAATCACTCCAAGCCATCGTGAGGGTGAACTCGTTTGTTCCGGTGATGACGATAGGGTAGCGATTGGTTCGGCCTGTGGTGAGAGACTGGCGGTCCCAAAAGAGGTTGGTGCGACCGTTGGACGGAAACAGCGAGTGGTCGAGATTCACATGTCCCCAGCCCTCGACGTTGTTGGGACGGGGGGCATCGGGGATTTCGCGATAGACCCCATCACCATACTGGCCGGGACCGAGCGTGCGGGCTCCATTGACGAGGAGTGCCTTGACCAGTGCGGCGCTGGGATTGGTGATGCCCGCCACCTCCACGAGATATTGTCGGGCCAAACCCGCCGCACCGGCCGTGAGGGGCGTGGACATGCTGGTGCCGCCGCAGAAGGTGTACAAATTGCTGGCGCTGTTGCCGAGCACCCCTGTGCCGGTGCCCCACAGCGTACCGGCGCCTTCCGCGCGAGAGCGGCAGGAAATGATGTCGGTGCCGGGGGCCACGATGTCGGGCTTGATTCGCCCGTCGTTGCAGGGGCCGCGACTTGAAAACGCCGCCATGCCTTGGTGGAGCCCATCCCACGGGGTCGAAATCAGATCGTCGCGGACGGGATTGGTGGAATATTTAGGAAGCCAAGTGCCGATGCCCCACGGATAGGCGGAGTAGCCACCCGATCCGGAGGGACGATCCGATTCCGCCGCACCGACAGTAAGGCAGTTTTTGGCTGTGCCGGGTGCGCCAATGGAGTCGCCATCGATGATGCCATCGATCGGGGCGACGTCGAGCCCGCTGTTGCCCGCAGAAAATAGCACGAGCATGTCGTCGAAGTCCCACATGAATTCGTCCAGTTCTCGGGAGTTGGACGTATATTGGCCATTCACGGAGCTACCCCAACTGTCGGTGTGGATGCGGGCACCAAGGGTGCGGGCCTGCTCAAACATGATGCTGAGTGGTTCTGTGGGATAGATATAGCCGCTGTTAGGGGGCAAACCGCCAAGGGCTTGAAACACCAGCCGAGCTTCTGGGGCCACGCCTGAAAACAGGCCATTGCTATAGGCGGCACCGCTTCCGAGGACGGAGCCCGCCACGTGGGTACCGTGTCCAGAATGGTCGCTCCAGTCTGTCTCGCGCACCAGGCCAAAGGCGGCATGGAGGCGGTTGCTGAAATCGGGGTGGAGGGTGTTGGTGTTGCCGGTGTCGAGACCGGAATCGCCTACAGCAATGATTTGTCCGTCGCCACGCAAGATGCGATTTGTCCAGACGTTGCGGACATTCATGAATTCGGGATTTACGGCCACGTTATTGTTCAGTTCCGGTTGGACGTAGCGTTCGATCCATTCCACTTCGGCCCGCGCTGCCAGCTCGGTTAGCGCGGAGGAGGGGACCCAAGCCCGGACGGTTCCCCATCGTTTGCCCACGCCTTGTGACTCCACGGTGCCGCCGAGCTGAACCACGGCGTCGGCCACGGCGGGGACATAGTTCGGGCGAAGCACGCTGATGACGATGTTTACTTCGGCGGATCCATTTTTGGCGGCGGCGGGTTGACTCAAGGAGTCCGACAATTTATCTCCCGGCTGATATCCACCCACCCAGCAAACTCCAGTCCAATTGGATAGGGCGGCGACTTGGTTGGGGTTCATCAAGACGAGGAGCGCATCGTCCGGAACATAGCCAACGGCCTCGGCACCGATTTCGGAAAGGCGGGCTCGGGTCTCGTCGGAGATGGCCTCGGAAAATTGAACCAAAAAGGCCGCGCGTCCATCCAAGGTGGATGTTTTTGCGTCGCGGATGCTGTTCATGTCCAAAATCGCCACTGTCGAACCGCTTTTTGCGACACCATTGACACTTGGCTGAATGGTGCGGTTTTGCAAACGAATGGATTTTTCTTCGGCCTGAGTCGTCCAGCAGAGAGCCAACAAGGTGGTCGCAATCAGACAATTACGCAGCGTATTCATGGGATGAGTTTCTTTCTCAGCTTTGCAGATGGATGTCGCGAACAAGGCAGCAGAATCCTCGTATATCTAATAAGTTTGTATAGGCTCGCCCGTAGAGTCAACTCAATATCAAGGGGAATCCAGATGAGAAAATTTCGACGCCAGAATTGGGTGCCCAGCTTAGGAAAGGGATATTGTTTTATAAAACAAGAGCCATTTTTTAGGTCGTTTGCCACCACAAATAAAGGGATGGAAAACGGCCCACACAGAATGACCGACGGTTCTTTGAGCGAAAGAGCCGCGATTCCCGCTTTACGGAGGTGAATGGATGTGGGAGTATCAAAAAAAGTCGGCGCGTCGCAAGTGGCGCCGGTGAATTAAGGAGCGAATGCATGAAACCCATCTTGTCTGAGCCTGAAATCAACGCCATCATTTATGGAATGCACGGTGCCCCCTTCTCTTTGCTGGGTATGCATGAAACAGGTGCCAAGCGTCCGGGAACCGTGGTTCGCGTATTTCGTCCTTATGCCACCAAGGTGGAGTTGGTTCGCAAGTCGGATGAAAAAGCCTTTGAAATGGCCAGCATTCATTCCGATGGCCTCTACGAGTTGTTTTTCGCCAACGAAAAGCCCTTTGCGTACCGCTTGCGCTTGACGTGGTTTGATAAGACGGTTTCCGAGTTGGAGGATCCCTATCGCTTTCCGCTTCAATTGACCGATTTGGATATGTATTTGCTGGGCGAGGGGACCAACTATCGCGCCTATAACAAAATGGGCGCGCATCCGATCACCATCGATGGAGTGTCGGGTGTTCATTTTGCCGTGTGGGCGCCCAATGCTATCCGAGTGAGCGTGGTGGGTTGGTTCAATAATTGGGATGGGCGCATTCATCCGATGCAACAGCGTGGAAGTTCGGGTTTGTGGGAATTGTTCTTGCCGCATCTCAAGGCGGGAGATTTGTACAAGTTTGAGATCAAGGGACATCAGGCGTTTTTGGCCCAGAAATCCGATCCCTTTGCGTTTGCTTCGGAGCTGCGCCCTCGTTCGGCTTCCATGGTTTGGGACAACCAAGCCTATGCGTGGAAAGATGAGGAGTGGATCGAGACGCGAAAGAAAACGCATTGGCTAGAGGCTCCCATCAGCGTCTATGAGGTGCACCTGAGTTCGTGGCGACGAAACCCGGAAGAGGGGAATCGCATGTTGACGTATCGGGAGATGACCGAAACGTTGTTGCCCTATGTGAAGAAGATGGGCTATACGCACATCGAAATGTTGCCGATTAGCGAGCATCCTTTCGATGGCTCATGGGGCTATCAGACAATTGGCTATTATTCGCCGACCTCCCGTTTCGGCTCTCCCGACGAGTTTAAGTTTTTTGTGGATCGTTGCCATCAGGAAGGCATCGGCGTGATTGTGGACTGGGTTCCTGCGCATTTCCCGAAGGATGGCCACGGGTTGGCCTATTTTGATGGCACTCACCTGTATGAGCACGACGATCCTCGGCTGGGCGAGCACAAGGACTGGGGTACGTACATTTTTAACTACGGCCGAAACGAAGTGCGGGCGTTCTTGCTTTCCAATGCCATCTTTCTTGCCGACGTGTACCACATCGATGGGTTGCGCGTAGATGCGGTGGCCTCCATGCTTTATCTGGATTATTCGCGCGAAGAGGGCGAGTGGATTCCCAACAAGTACGGCGGCCGCGAGAATCTCGAGGCCGTAGATTTCCTCAAGAAATTCAATGAGCTTGTCCATGTGGAATATCCGGGCTTTGTCACGTTTGCGGAGGAATCCACGGCGTGGCCGATGGTGTCTCGCCCGGTCTATCTCGGCGGCCTTGGTTTCGACATGAAGTGGAACATGGGCTGGATGCACGACACGCTTGACTACATGCACAAGGATCCGTTGTACCGTAAATATCACCACCACCAGATGACCTTCTCGATGATCTATGCGTTCAATGAGAATTTCATTCTGCCGTTCTCTCACGACGAAGTGGTGCACGGCAAGGGTTCCATGCTCGCCAAGATGCCTGGCGATATGTGGCAGCAGTTTGCCAATCAGCGTCTGCTGTATGCCTATATGTTTGCCCATCCGGGCAAGAAGCTGACTTTCATGGGAATGGAAATTGGCCAATGGCGCGAGTGGCAACACAACGAAAGTCTGGATTGGCATCTGTTGCAATACGACTCTCATTCCGGCTTGCAGCGCTTGGCTTGCGACCTTAACCTCATGCTTAAAGGGTTTGGTTGTCTCCACCAGATTGACTTCTCGTGGGAAGGGTTTGAGTGGATCGACCTGAACGACTCCGAAAACAGCACGCTCTTCACCCTGCGAAAGGGTAAGGATCCGAACGATCTCATGGTCTGTTGTTTCAACTTCACACCAGTGCCCCGCGCGGAATACCGCATGGGCGTGCCGCGGATGGGCACCTATGAGGAAGTGCTGAATACAGATGCCACCATCTATGCCGGTAGCGGCGTGGGCAATCCACGGTTTGTGAAAGCAGAACGGCGCGAGTGGCAGGGCCGCGATCAGTCGATTCCCATCGTCATTCCGCCGTTGGGTGCCGTGTTCTTCCGGTATCGTCCGGATATGGAAGGGCACCTGTAGTCGGACGCCATCCGGCTTCGGTTTTCTTCCCTTGCGTTGAATTGTCCCTCAAGGATTCTGATGAAAAAGTTCGCCAAAGGTTTCAAGTGGCTTCTGGTGACGGTTGTGTTGGCCGTCAATCTCGCCGTCGGTGTTCGCCTCTACTCGCAAGAGGTGGCGGTCGCCGAGGCAAAGGTTGAAAAAGACTCACCCTACGAGATGTACACGCTGTTCTCCAAGGTGGTGGAGCAAGTTCGTGCCAACTATGTGGATGGCGAAAAGAGCACCTATGAAGAACTGATTCAGGGTGCGTTGCGGGGTATGTTGCAATCGCTGGATCCCCATAGCCAATATATGGACAAAGAGGCCTTCACTGCGATGAAGGAAGATACGGCGGGCAAATTCGGTGGTCTGGGCATCACCATTGGGATTAAGGACTCTTTTCTTACGGTCATTGCGCCCATGGAAAGCACTCCAGCGTTTCGCGCGGGATTGCTTTCAGGCGACAAAATCATCGAGATCAACGGTGATAGCACCGATGGCGTTTCGCTGGAGGATGCCGTCAAGAAACTTCGCGGCGACCCCGGCACGACGGTGAAAATCAAAATCTTTCGGCCCAAGACTCAACTGGTGAAAGAGTTTGAATTGGAGCGGGCCATCATCAATGTGCCCAGCATCAAGGACACTCGAGTTCTAGATGGCGGCATTGGTTATGTTCGCATGCTTCAGTTTGGCGAGGATACCGCCGATGACCTGCAGACCGAGTTGGATATTTTGAAGGCACAGAACGTGAAGGCCTTCATTCTGGATCTGCGTAGCAACCCCGGCGGCCTGTTGACGGCGGCGGTCGATGTGTCGCAGAAATTCCTCAAACGCGGCGACTTGATTGTCTTTACACGTGGCCGCGACAATCGAATGGAGCGTTCCTATCGCGCACGGGCACGCGACACGTTCCCAAACGTCCCCATGGCCGTACTCATCAATGGCTATAGCGCCAGCGCTTCTGAAATTGTGGCGGGGGCGCTCCAAGATAATCGACGCGCCGTTTTGGTTGGCGAAAAGAGTTTTGGAAAGGGTTCTGTCCAAAGTGTTCTTCCTCAGGATGGCGGTACGGCCATACGGTTGACCACGGCCAAGTATTATACACCCAGCGAGCGTGTCATTCACGATGTGGGCATCGAGCCGGATGTCGTGGTCCCCATGTCGGTGGAGAATTGGCGTAATATTCTGATTTCTCGTAACCGCTCAGAGGAAACCAATGGAGTTGACTCGGTGGTCTCCAAGGAAGATGGGTGGGTGGACACAGAAGGCGACGAACTTCCGGTTCTACCGGTTTCGAACAAGATCGAGGCGGAAGAAGTCGATCTGAAAAACGTGGCCGATCCTCAATTGGATCGCGCTTGCGATATGTTGCGCGGCATTCTCGTCTTTCAAAAGCGGTAATCCGGAAGGTCGGCGCGCCGTGTTGATTCTCGGCATTGAATCCTCTTGTGATGAGACGGCGGCGGCCGTGGTTCGCGATGGCCGTGAAGTGCTTTCTTCCATCATCAACAGCCAAATCGCGAGCCACCGGCCCTATGGCGGCGTGGTTCCCGAAATCGCCTCGCGAGAGCACGTGGGAAATCTTCCTGTTGTGGTGGCCGAGGCCGTGGATCGCGCAAAATTGAAGTGGTCCGAAATAGACGCCATTGCCGTGACACATGGCCCCGGATTAGTCAGCTCTCTATTAATTGGTCTTTCGGGTGCACGAGCACTTGGGCAAGCGTTGGGCAAACCCGTGTGGGGCGTGAACCATCTAGAGGCCCACATCGCGGCGATGTTTTTGGATCCATCGACGCCGCCTCCATCCGAGTGTTCACCCGTGTTGATTCTGCTTGTTTCGGGTGGGCATTCCGCATTGGTGGAAATGCTCTCGGTGGGGCACTACCGCATCTTGGGGCAAACGTTGGATGATGCTGCCGGCGAGTGCCTCGACAAAGGTGCGAATTTGTTGGGCCTTGGGTATCCCGGCGGCCCTGTCATAGAGCGTGCGGCGCAGGGAGGAAATTCATCCTTCGTGAAATTTCCACGTGGGCTTGAACACTCGAGAAATCGTGTCACGGACAATGGCTTGGAGATCGAACTGTGCCTGAGTTTCAGTGGCCTCAAAACATCCTTGCTATATCATCTCAAGAATCATCCCGAAGACCGTGTATCTCATCTGGCTGATTTGGCGGCCTCGTATCAAGAAGCGGTGATGGATTCGCTGGCGACGCGGGCAGAACGCGCCCTGCACATCACAGGGGATCGTACCTTGGCCTGCGTGGGGGGGGTGGCAAAGAATGCGATTTTGCGGGCCAAGTTGGAGGCGTTGACCCGTCGACAGGGATCCCAGTTACGGCTAACGCCCATGGCGTATTGCACGGACAATGCCGCGATGGTGGCGGCGGCCGCTGGGTTGCGGGAACTGGCTGGCGTGGGCAATCCGCTGGCGGTGGAGGCCGACCCGAGCCTTCCGCTGGTGGAGGAGAACCCAATCGGTTAACGCAAACGATGCAATCGCTCGCAAACGCCCGACACATTCCAATGGTGTTCCCCTTGCGTTAATCGGCGGTAGGGGTGGATGGTTTCCCTATGAGCGATTTCCCGTCGATTTCCCACTTCACAAGCGTTGCCCGCACGGCACCAAAACGAGTTTGGACATCGGCATAAATCACGACCGGTTGGGAGGCTGCCACCCAGACCACCCGGGGCTGATTGCGAGAAAATAGCATGGGAGATTTGGAAATGGCTCGCACCGGAATGGAGTCCATTGGTCCATGCGGAGTGCGTAGCTTCTCGGATGCGCCAATTTGGATTTCCAGAGCGTGGACGGATTGATCCATCACAAGCTGATAATCTCCGCGCGCCTTTGTTGGCTCATTTCGGGCTGCATCTCGCAGATCGAAAAAGAAGGAGACAAAGTCCATTGACCCCACGGGCACGTTGAAAGAATGCACCACATTGCTGACCGCATTGCTCCAAACGGCATGGCCCGCATTCGGCCACAGTGTGAGTGTGTCGTCTTGGCGAAAATTCTTTTCACCCATTTTTTTGGTGATGGTGTGGCAAGGCCCTTCGGATGTGGTTTCAATGTGGCATTCAATGGTGTTGTCCACCGGATAGAGTTTGGCGATCCATGGACGATTCCAGATTCGGATGGAGCGGACCACCTCTCCGGTGTCCCTCGATTCATTCTGAACGGTCAAGGTTCCCACCGAGACTCCAATCCACGTAATGTCGTATTCCATCCGTTCGCGACTTGCCGCCTGAGAAGTGAATTCCCCCAAAAAGAATGTCAAACCGAGAAAACTGTGGACGAGCCAATTGTATTGCCGTTTCATGGAAGTGGGTAAAGTCAGAGTAGAAGAATGAATCAGCGAAGGCAAGGGCTCTTTCGAAATGAGGCCGAAGCTTTCAGTATACAATTCAGCACTTCAACCGTTTTCCATAGTGTGGAAACATTCTTTCCATTGTGTGGAAAAATCGCGAAAAAGTTTTCCATTGTGTGGAAAACGGGCGCGATACATTGGATTATTCTGGAACCGATCCCTGCTGGATGCGGAGCATTTGGGCGATATAGGCTTCGCGGAAGTCAGGATCTAGGCGGCGGCGGGAGGAGGAGTCGAGCACTTCTAGGGGAACGCCGATTTCGCGGGTGGGTGTGGCGACGAGGGCCACGCGACCGGTTCCGGTACCCGAGAAACTTGTGAGCGTGCCTTTGTCGATGAATCCGTTCGTGCGTTGCAGTTCGACGGTTTCATTGATCTTGTAGAGAGGTTCGCGTTCGTCGAGTTGTTGGCGTAGGGCTTGTTCGGCTTCCTGGGCCACGCGTTCGGCTTCGCCCTTTTGAACTGGAATTTCGATGGAAATGGGGGAGGGGGGTGGAACGGGGTGGGCCGACGTTTCATCCCTCGTCGGCGCTGGTGGAGTTGGTTTGGCTTCGGCGGGCGTAGCGACGGGGGCTTCGGGAATTGGGTTTTCCGGTTTTGGCCAAAACAGAAATGCGGTGAAAGCGACCAAGGCCAGAAGGGCAGCGCCGACCATGAGCATCCAATTATTGTTGGCGTGGCATCCGCAGGGGGCGCACGGTTTAGAACGGGCTGGGACGGTTGGCGCCGCGAGAGAATTCGATTTTCCACAGTGGGGGCAATTGACCGAAGGAGCGCTGCCGGAGACCGTAGGGTCGAACGACTTTCCACAAAACGCACATTGGATTTGAACACACATGGCTGGGCTCCTGAGTTTTGTGGTTTATGTTGATTCAATTGGCAATTACGAGACTGGCGGAGAGGGAGGGATTCGAACCCTCGATACCCTTTTGAGGTATACACGCTTTCCAGGCGGGCCCGATCGGCCACTCCGGCACCTCTCCGAATTGAACAAGCGTTGCGCCCGAATCGTGGTACCGGAGAAGGGACTTGAACCCATACGCCTGTGAAGGCGCCAGATTTTGAGTCTGGTGCGTCTGCCATTCCGCCACTCCGGCTTTTTCGAATGCACGCGAACCCTATCTATAGAGACGGCCAGGCGCAAGCCGAAAAGCAAAACAATCGGACGGAAATGCTCAAAGAAGTATTTATCTTAATTTGGTTGAGACGCCTCTTTGGGGTGTTCGCTCTTTACATCCAAGTGGCCCGGACGGTTCAAAGAATCCTCCCTCGCTTGCATCCTCTTTGTTCCCCCTCCGCCCAAGGTGGCTGGCAGAATATACTTGCTCCAATGTGCCTATTTGGCGGATAGTTCGCGGAATTTTATTGAAATGAGGATTTAGGTTATGACGTCCGAGCTTCCGAAAAACTATGACCCGAAAGCCATCGAAGCCAAGTGGTATGAGTGGTGGAAAACAAAGGGCTATTTCCATGCCGAAGCGGGGCGGGGAGGGAAGCCGTATACGATTGTGATTCCGCCGCCGAATGTGACGGGCATTTTGCACATGGGGCACGCCTTGAATGAGTCGATTCAGGATGTGATGGTGCGCCGGAAGCGTATGCAGGGGTTCAATGCGGTGTGGGTGCCGGGTACGGATCATGCGGGTATTGCCACGCAAAATGTGGTGGAACGGCAGTTGAAGAAGCAGGGAAAGAGCCGCTGGGACATGCCGCGCGAGGATTTTCTGAAGCTGGTGTGGGAGTGGAAAGATCAGTATGGCGGAACCATCCTCAACCAGCTTCAAAAGTTGGGTTCTTCGTGCGACTGGGAGCGTACGCGCTTCACGATGGATGACGGGCTGAGCGATGCCGTGGCCGAAGTGTTTGTACGGCTGTACGAAAAGAAGCTGATTTACCGGGGCGAATACATCATCAATTGGTGTCCGCGTTGTGGAACGGCGCTATCCGACGAGGAGAGCGAGCATGAGAACAAGGCCGGGCACTTGTATCACATTCGATACATGGTGAAGGACGGGCGCAAGAATGAGTTTGTGGTGGTGGCGACCACGCGCCCGGAAACTCTCTTGGGCGATACGGCGGTGGCGGTGAATCCGCGCGACGAGCGCTATGCCAAGCTCAAGGGCAAGACGTTGATCTTGCCGGTACTGGGGCGTGAGATCCCGTTGATTGAAGACGATTTTGTCGATCCGCAGTTCGGCACAGGCGCGGTGAAAGTGACTCCGGCGCATGATCCGAATGACTTTGAAATGGGGCGACGCCACCAGTTGCCGATGATTAATGTGATGCATGGCACCGGCCTGATGAATGAAAATGCCGGGCCGTATCAGGGCTTGGACCGGGCCGCCTGTCGCGAAAAGATCGTGGCCGATTTGCAGGAGTCGGGTTTGTTGGTGAAGGTGGACGACCACGCGCATGCCGTGGGGCATTGCTATCGTTGCCATACGGTGGTGGAGCCGCGCCTGTCTCCGCAATGGTTCGTGAAGATGAAGCCTTTGGCGCGTCCTGCCATCGAGGCGGTGAAGGATGGACGGATTCGTTTTGTTCCCGAGCGCTGGAACAAGGTGTATCTCGATTGGATGGAGAATATTCGCGACTGGTGCATCAGCCGACAGATTTGGTGGGGGCATCGCATTCCGGTGTTTTATTGCGAGAAAGAGGGTTGCCTGCACACATGGGCGGCCAAAGGGCAGCCCACGGCATGTCCCGCGTGTGGATCGGCCGCATTCCATCAGGACCCGGATGTGCTCGACACGTGGTTTAGCTCGTGGCTCTGGCCATTCAGCGTGTTTGGCTGGCCGAAGGATAACGAGGATTTGCGCTTTTTCTATCCGACCAGCGATTTGGTGACGGCGCCGGAGATCATATTCTTCTGGGTGGCGCGCATGATCATGGCCGGCATGGAGTTCATGGGGGATGTGCCGTTCCGGCGCGTGTACCTGCATGGCACGGTGCGCGACAATCAGGGGCGCAAGATGAGCAAGAGCCTGGGCAATTCCATCGATCCGCTCGATATCATTGGTGATTTCAGCGCGGATGCGTTGCGCTTCAGCCTGATTGCGCTGACGGCCACGGGCCAAGATGTCTACATCTCCAAGGAAAAGTTTGAGCTGGGGCGCAACTTTGGAACCAAGATTTGGAATGCGGCGCGTTTCCTGCAAATGCACACGGGAGAGCAGGCGATTGAGGTGGGCCTTCCACAGTTTGATCCCGCCCTGTTGACGGCAGACGACCAGCACATTCTTTCTTTGCTCCACAAGACGATTACGGATTGTGACGAGAATATCGATCGCTGCCGGTTTAACGATTACGCCAAGGTCCTATACGAATTCTTTTGGCACGAGTTTTGTGATTGGTATGTGGAATATGCCAAGCAACCGCTCAACGGGACGGATGCGGCGCGCAAGGGTGAAGTGCTCAAGGTGATGCACTATGTGTTGTCGCGCGCTTTGTGCCTGCTACATCCCATCATGCCCTTTTTGACCGAAGAACTGTGGCAGGGCATGGGGTATGCCTCCATGGCGGAATCGGTCATGATTGCGCGGTGGCCCCGAGCGATGGATGAGGAGGAATTGGCTTCTTGGGGAATCCAAGCCGATGCGGTGGCGTATGTAGATGCCAAGCACTCCGCCATTGGTCTTGCTCGTAACCTGCGGGTGGATTATGGGCTGACACCCGCCCAGATGGCAGACTTTGTTTTGCGCCCGGCCGATGCCGCTGTGGGGGATCGGGTGCGTGCTGACCGGGAGGCCTATCTGCCCTATTTGAAGGCTGAAAAATTGGAGGTGGAAACTGATTTCACTCCCGTTAAGGCCATGCCAAGCGTCATCACGCCGCTGGGCACGTTGTTCATGTCGCTGGAAGGTCATGTCGACGTGGAGGCGGAGAGGAAGCGTCTGGCCGAACAATTGCAGAAGGCGGAGCAAGAATTGGAGAGCGTTTGCAAGCGCCTGGAAAACGAAAATTTTGTTAGCCGGGCCAAGCCTGAGGTGGTCGAGCAAGTGCGTTCGCGGAAGCGCGAATTGCAGGAGAAGCGCGACAAGCTCAGTAAGCTGATCGAAGCGATGGCTTCGCCCTAAGGATTCACACAACCCCTATTGCCCAAAGAAAGAAGGAGAAAAACTATGGCCAAAGAACTGGCATTTGTATTGATTAACCCCTACACAGTATCCAAGTCTCGTACCGGCGGCGTCATTGCCCGTTATATCAGCCGAACCGGATTGGATCTGGTGGCCGCGCGCATGTTCACGCCCAGTGCCGAACTGGCCAACGCCTACGCCCATTTGCTTCGTAGCGATCCGGAAGTGGATCCGGCCGTGCGGCCTCTGCTGGCGGACTATGTAGAGAAGCAATATGGGCCTGATCCGGCCACGGGGTTGTCCCGTCGTGTGATGATGTTGTTGTTTGAAGGGGAGAATGCCATCCAACTGGTGAAGGATGTCACGGGGCCGATTCATCCCAAAAACAGCGGGGAGAGCGTTCGGGATACGTATGGCGATTACATTTTGGATGCGGCGGGAGCGGTGCATTATCTCGAGCCGGCGGTGTTTATCGGCCCCAGCCTTCACTCGACGGGAGAGGTGCTCAAACTGTGGGCAAAGTATAGCGTCGAATGTGGTGGCATTGTGGGAACGGCAGGCGATGTGGCCCAAGGAGCCTCCACCGAAGAGGCGTTGGTCATTCTCAAGCCCGACAACTTCCGTTTTGCCAGCGCCAGGCCTGGCTTGATCATCGACATTTTTTCGCGCTCGGGCTTGCGCATTGTCGGCGCAAAGGTTCACCGCATGACCGTTGCGGAAGCCGAAGAGTTTTATGGTCCCGTGCGTCATGTACTCCGCGAAAAGCTAAAAGGCAAAGTGGCCGAGCGGTCCACCAAGGCCTTGGCGGCAGAATTGGGCATGGAAATTCCCGAAGCGATCAAGGGGCAACTTGGCGATCTGCTGGGACCGATGTTTGGAGATAACCAGTTTTACCAGATCGTTCAATTCATGACAGGACGATGGGGCGAGGGGCTTATGGACGAGGAGAAGTCCAAGCCCGGCACCCTGCGGTGTTTGTTGCTGGTGTATGCCGGTCCAAACGCCATTTCCAGAATCCGAAATATTTTAGGCCCCACCGATCCCAGCAAGGCATTGCCAGGTTCGGTGCGGCGCGAATTTGGCCAAGACATCATGGTCAATGCGGCGCATGCTTCCGACTCCGTCGAGAATGCGCAGCGCGAAATGGGCATCACCAAGGTCGGCGATGAGAGCATCCGGTCTTGGGTGGAAGCCTATTATCCGTAGACCCCCAACCGTAGAATCCGCCAAAACCACAACAAACAAGGGAGATAGACATGTTTTTCTCTGGCATTGAAATGGCACCCGCAGATCCGATTCTGGGCCTGACCGAGGCGTTTCGAAAAGATTCGCGTGCCCAAAAGGTCAATTTGGGTGTGGGTGTTTTCATGGATGAAAAAGGAACGACTCCCGTTCTGGAATGCGTGCGTCGTGCGGAGCGGATTCTCTGGGAGAGTGAAAAAACGAAAGGCTACACGCCGATTTCGGGACCTGCGGAATATGGTGCGGCCGTGGCGGATTTGGTCTTTGGTGTCGGATTTCACGGTCTGACTTCCGGATCTGTGGCGGTGTCGCAAACGCCCGGTGGAACGGGAGCCCTTCGAATTGGTGCAGAATTTTTGAAGGCGTTTCGCGTGGGCGCAACGGTCTGGATGCCGATCCCCACTTGGGACAATCACAAAAACGTATTTGCGGCTGCGGGATGTCCGGTGCAGTCCTACCCCTACTACGATCCGGCCACAAAAGGCGTGGATGTGGATGCCATGTGCGGCGCTTTGGAGAAAATTCCTGCCGGAGATGTCGTGCTATTGCATGTGTGTTGCCACAATCCCACCGGCGCGGATCTGGATGCGGCGGGTTGGACGCGCGTGGCCGACATTGCGGCCAAAGCGGGCTGGTTTCCCTTCTTCGACTTTGCCTATCAGGGATTCGGCGATGGCCTTCAGGAAGACCGTGCCGGTCTGCTGAGCGTGTTGCAGAAGGTGCCGGAAGCGTTGGTGGCATCCTCCTTCTCCAAGAATATGGGACTGTATGGCGAGCGGGTGGGAGCTTTGCTGGTCGTGGCCGAAAGCGCAAACGCTGCCCATGTCGCGCTCTCGCAAATCAAGCGATTGATCCGCGTGATGTATTCTAATCCTCCCAAGCATGGTGCCGCTTTGGCTCGCACGGTGCTAGAGGATGCCGAGTTGCGCGACTTGTGGTTGCAGGAGCTCGATGCCATGCGTGAACGCATTGCGGGGAATCGCCAACTCTTGGTGGAGGGCCTCGCCCAGCGGAATACGGGGCGCGATTTCTCCTTTATTGTTCGCCAAAAGGGCATGTTCTCCTTCAGCGGTCTGAGTGATTCGCAAGTGGATTATTTGCGCGAGCAAAAGGCAATCTACATGGTCAAGGGCGGGCGCATCAATGTGGCCGGTTTGATGAGCGAGTCGCTCGACTATGTTTGCGATTCTATTGCGCAGAGCCTCCACCTCTAGAAGACATTCGAGATGAAGAAATCGTGGCTCGCCCCTTTGGTGGCGATGGTGTTGGCGGGCTGCGGGACGCCGATTCCCCCCAAGGGAATTCATCCGGTGACGCCCTTCGATCTGCAAACCTATCTTGGAACGTGGTATGAGCTTGCGCGGCTGGACCACTCGTTTGAACGCGGACTGGAGCAGGTGCGCGCCGAATATTCCATGAACCAGGATGGCTCCGTTCGAGTGGTCAACACGGGATATCGCGCGAACAAGAAGATGTGGAAGTCGGTCGAGGGCCGTGCGCAATTCGTCGGTTCTTCTACCGTGGCGAGTCTGAAGGTTTCCTTTTTTGGTCCCTTCTACGGCGGCTACCATGTGTTCGCATTGGATCCCGCGCGCTATGCTTTGGTGACGAGCGGAACAAGAGACTATCTTTGGATCCTTGCGCGCAACAAAACGCTGGCGCCCGCTGTTCAATCCGAACTGCTCGAACACATTTCCGTGGCTGGCTTTGAAACGAATGCTCTGATTTGGGTGAAGCAAAACTGAGGCGTATGTGTGTGGAGGGGGCGGGGGGAGCCGCATGGGTTCTATAGATTTAGAAAATCCGGCCCGACCCCATGGCATGGTGTTTCCCAGTGAATGTTGTCGAAGGGACATTTCAAGGTACAGCAGCGGCATTGTAAACAGTTTTCGACGCGCGCATGGATGGCGCGTTTGGCTTCCGCAACGGCATAGACGCTTGCCGGGCAAAATCGCGTGCATGGAGCCGCATAAAGGGCAAAGCATTCTTCGCATTTTTTGGCGTCTTTGATTTGGATATGTCCCGCCCCTTCGCGCACACGTAGGTGGGCCAGAAACAAATCGGAGTCCATTCCCAAATCGAGCGGTCCTCCATCGGGGGCGACCGGTAGTGGCCTGTGGGCGCCGATGGAACGAAGGCATGTGCGCTCGTCCCGGTGGGGGATACGTCCCGCCGGAAGAAAGCCGTTGCTCAGCCAGGCCATTCCGGCCGCGGCCATCCCGATGGGCAAGCCGGCACGAAAAGCCGCTCGATAGTTGGCGGTGCGGCGTAATCCTTTTACGGAAGGAATGTCCTCTAGCCGGAGAACTCGTTCGTGCAAGATAGCTTCGGCCGCTGCCATGCCCGACTCAATGGCGAGGTGAAGTCCTTTCAGTTCCATGGCATTTACAAGGCCGGCCGAGTCGCCAATGATCATGGCGCCCGGCGCATGGAGGCCAACCAGCGAGTGCCATCCACCTTCGGGAATCAATCTGGCGCCGTAGGAAACGGCCTTTCCACCGGCGATGTGCGACTGAACCAGCGGATGGCGTTTCCACTGTCGAAACAGTTCATGCGGATTAGTCGCGGGATCTTGGTAATCCATCCCCAGCGCGAGACCCAGCGCCACATGGGATTCATCCACATGATAGATGAATCCACCCCCATAGACATTCCATTTCAAGGGAAATCCGAAAGTGTGAGTAATGGTTCCCACGGCTTGTGGCTGAGGGGGAATTTCGATCAGTTCCTTGAACCCGAGAGCATGCGTCTGGAGGTTCGCGCCACGCAATTCGGGATGCCGATCCAGCAGTTCATGCAAGAGGAGACCGGCAGGCCCTTCCGCCAGAACCGTCGTCTTGGCGTGAATGGGGCCTCCTTCGCAGTGAACTCCCGCCACGCGGTCGTTCTCCCAAACCAGAGCGTCGGCAGTTTGCGAGGTCAGAATATCGACGCCCAGCGCAGAGGCGATGTGTGCTAATGCACTTCCCAGATGAGAGGCGGAGACGAGGGGTAGCCCGACCGCATGCATGTTTGTCGGAACGAAAGGCAGTTGAAAGGATCGGTTCGGCGTCAGCGCATGGTAGGACTCTTCTTGGACCGTTGGCCCCAGTGCCAGCGTGGCATACTCATCGGACGTCAGAAGAGCCTTTAGGGCCTCTGGACGCATCACTGCGCCGGAAAGTAAGTGGCCGCCTATACGGCAAGACTTTTCCAAAACAAGAATTTGGCATTTTCCGGCACTTTTTCGGGCCAACTGAATTGCGCATGCCAATCCCGCCGGACCTGCGCCAACGATGAGCACGTCTGTTTTCAGGGATTCGGGATTCTCGTTCATTCGGGTTAGCCGCTCCATATTCCAAGACACTCGATCCACTCAGCGCGAGAGGAAGAAGGTCATGTCATCACAACCGGAAACATAGCCTATTCATGAATGGATGAAAATGCTCATCTTGAACTGCGATGGCCGCGCTTTTGCGGGGGCAGGCCATGAAAAAGCCCGCCGGGGGGGACCCGGCGGGCGGTGAGAGAGAAGAAGAACTTTAGTTCTTGCCGCGGCCCTTGATGCCGACGGTGCTGGTCTTGGCCTTCTCGTGGGGGCGGAGCGACCGCACGGCGGCGCCTGCGCGCCACATTTCGGAGGTTCCCATTTCCTTGAGTTCGGCGTCGAGCTTCTGCTTGTAGTCGGCGGCACCGCAGACCTTGATGACGCGGCGGGCTTCGCTCTGGGTCTTGACGGCCTTGTAGAGGGCGGTGAAGACGGGGAGGGTGGCCTTCTTGAAGCGGGGCTTCCAATCGAGCGCGCCGCGCTGGGCGGTGGCGGAGCAATTGGAATACATCCAGTCCATGCCGTTTTCGTCCACGAGGCGGATCAGGCTCTGGGTGAGCTCTTCGACGGTTTCGTTGAAGGCTTCCGAGGGGCTGTGGCCGTTCTTGCGGAGGACGTCGTACTGGGCTTCCATGATGCCGGCGAGGGCGCCCATGAGCACGCCGCGTTCGCCGACGAGGTCGGAGGTGACTTCGTTTTCAAGGGTGGTGGGGAAGAGATAGCCCGATCCGACGGCGATGCCGATGGCGAGGGTGCGTTCCATGGCCCGGCCGGTGGCATCCTGCGCCACGCCGAAGCTGGAGTTGATGCCGACGCCAGCGAGGAAGTTGCGGCGCACGGAGGTGCCGGAACCCTTGGGGGCGACGAGCAAGACATCCACGTCCTTGGGGGCGCTGACGCCGGTGAGCTTGCGATAGACCCAGCCGAAGCCGTGCGAGAAATAGAGGGCCTTGCCGGCGGTGAGGTAGGGCTTGACGCGCGGGAAGACGACATTGAGGGCACCGTCGTTGACGAGCATCATGATGATGGTGGCTTTTTCACAGGCTTCTTCGATGTCGAAGAGGGCCTTGCCGGGCTTGAAGCCATCCTTGGCAGCGCGATCCCAATCGCCTTTGAAGCGGGGATCTTGACCGATGATGACGTTGATGCCGTTGTCGCGCATGTTGAGCGACTGTGCGGGGCCTTGCACGCCGTAGCCGATGATGGCGACGACTTCCTTCTTGAGGATCTGTTGCGCCTTCTTCAGGGAAAACTCTTTGCGCGTGACGATATCTTCCACCGTTCCGCCAAAATCAATCTTTGCCATATACATATCTCCTTAGGTTTGACCGGAAGAGAATAGGGAGCTTGCGGCGAGGGTGCAAGCGGGTTTTTAGAAAAAATGAAAATGAATGAATATCCAATGATCAATATCCAATATCCAATTTTCAAGTTTTGGACTGGAGGAAGGGGGCGAGGGGAGCGGCGGGGGTGGCGCCGGAGGAGGGGGAGGTGGAGCTGCGAGAGGCGGCTTGGATGATGTTTAGGAAATAGGGTTCGAGGGGTTGGCGGGGATGGTCGAGGGTGGGGTCGGTGCCAAGGGCGGCACGGGCGGCATCAAGGATGTGGCGCAGGGTGAGGGGATCGGAGGGTGTGGGAAACGTGAGGGTGGTTTTGTCTTTTTGGGCGAGGAGTTCGTCGAGGGTGCCGTGGGCGAGGATGCGTCCGTTGAACAAGATGGCGACTTGTTGGCAGACGTCTTCGACATCGGCCAAAAGGTGAGATGTGAGCAAGACGGTTTTGCCGCGGGCGGCGAGGGCGAGGATGAGGTCTTTGACTTGGCGGGTGCCTTGGGGGTCGAGGCCGGAGGTGGGTTCGTCGAGGATGACGAGATCGGGGTCATTGAGAAGGGCTTGGGCGAGGCCGATACGGCGGGCCATGCCTTTGGAGAATTCGCCGACGGGGCGATGTCGCGCGTGGGAGAGGCCGATCATGTCGAGCAGTTGTTCAATGCGGATGCGGGCTTCGGCGGGCGGGATGCGAAAGAGGTGGGCGTAGAAGGTGAGGGTTTCGAGGGGCGTGAGGTGGGGATAGAGATACGATTCTTCGGGGAGATAGCCGATGCGGCTTTTGACGGCGGTGGAGCGGGGGGAGGCGCCGAGAACTTCAAGGGATCCGGAGGTTGGAAAGAGGAGGCCGAGGATCATTTTGATGGTGGTGGATTTGCCGGATCCGTTGGGGCCGAGGAGTCCGAAGACTTGTCCGGTGGGTACCGAAAAGGAAATGGAGCGAACGGCTTCCACGCGCGGGCGGTGCCAGAAGTCGCGGAAGGTTTTGGTGAGGGATTGGGCTTGGATGGAGGGGGGCATGGGAATTAAGAATTAAGAATTAAGAATGAAGAATTGAGAATGAAGAATGGGGAGTTTTCCACACAATGGAAAACTTTTTCGCGATTTTTCCACACAATGGAAAAAATG
>CAZYGH010000026.1:0-61468 GCA_964647595.1 uncultured Verrucomicrobiota bacterium | reverse complement strand
CTTCACTTCGGCCTTTCCCTATTCCAAAGTGACAACCTATTTCAGGACCGGACACTGACTACTGGCTACTGACTCCTGACTACTGACTCCTGGCTACTGGCTCCTGTCTCCTTCCTACAGGATTCTGCTCTTGTGAAACCTGCCCCTTTCATCCGATACTCTCTTTCTATGGATTTCTTTGACCTGAAGAACAACGGAACGCACCTCCGCACCGAGTGGTCGGCTGGACTCACCACGTTCTTGGCAGCCATGTACATCGTGGTGGTCAATCCCGCCATCTTGAGTCAAGCCGGAATGCCCTATAGTGCCGTGTTGACATCCACCGTTTTGGTTTCAGCATTTAGTAGCATTCTGATGGGCCTCTACAGCAACAATCCCTTGCTGGTGGCACCGGGAATGAGCCTTAACCAATTATTTGTGGCCGTCGTGGTTCGTTTCGACGCCATGTCGATCCAAACCGCACTGGGTTGCGTATTCTGGGCCGGCATCTTATTTCTGTTGCTCCTGATTCTGGATCGTCGCCAGCGGCTGTTGGCAGGCGTCCCTCGAATGCTACGCTTCGGAATGGCCGGAGGAATCGGCCTGTTCATCGCCATGTTGGGATTCATGTCCGTCGGCTTCATCGTGGTGGAGTCCCCCGGTCGTTTGTCGCTTGGCGTCCTGGACGAAGTCACACTCACCTTTTTGGCTGGACTCGTCCTCACGGCCGCACTGGTGACGCGAAAAGTTCCGGGCGCCTTCATGTTGGGCATATTCGGCACCACGATGTTGGCTTGGCCCATCGGTCGGCTCTGGGGCGATGCATCGGGCATCGGCGCGGGAACCTCCACCGTCGTGGCATGGAAGGGTTGGTGGGCTTGGCCTGACTTCAGCCTTCTTTTTCAACTGAATGTGGTGGATGCCCTTCGCCCCACTCATTGGCCGTTCATTTTCGTGCTGCTCTTCACCTGTTTCTTCGATAGCTTTTCCACCTGCGCCGGAGTCAGCGAAGCAGGAGATCTCGTGGACGAAAATGGCGAACCCCGCGATCTGGCCCGAAGCATGAAGGGCAATGCCGCCGCTGTCCTGATGTCGGGCCTCTTGGGTGTCAGCCCCGCGACATCCTTCATCGAATCGTCCACCGGAATCCGATCCGGCGGTCGAACCGGTCTGACCGCCATTACGTCGGGTCTGTTGTTCCTTCCGTTCCTCTTTCTTTCTCCCTTGCTATCCCTGGTCCCCGCCCTCGCGACGGCCCCCATCTTGGTGTTGGCAGGCATCTTTATGCTCAAGCCTCTCATTTATGTTCGATGGGAACGATTTGATGAAGCCGCCCCGTTTTTCATGGCCATGATCATGATTCCGATGACCGGCTCCATCACCCAAGGCGCCATTTGGGGAATCTTGAGCTGGATCGTCATCAAGGCGTCCTGCGGAAAGTTTCGCCAAATTTCCTTTGTGTTTTTTCTGCTCGGTCTCGCATCGCTGATCTTGCTCTTCTTTTCGGAATCTTTTCGCCACTAACCTTCCACCCGGCACCCTTCCATGCGAAAGAACCGCTCATCCCCTTCGCCTCATTCCGATTCCTCGCCCTCTCTGGATGCGTATCTCCAGGCCTATGGCGGCCATCTCCATTTGCACAATGCCTTCAACGTCTCGGATCTCGAATCTCATCATAGCGGTATTTTTTCCAGCCTCCATCGCCGGGCCCATCTGAAGGAACTCGACGTTTCTGCTTTTCTCTACGCCGCTCTTCGCCTGCCAGACTGCGTGAGCCGTGTCGAACGCATCCTCATTGGCCCCAGTGAGACGGTCTTCGCGGCCAGTGGTTACCCGAATGTGGCCGACTGGCCTCAAGTCCAATCCCGCGCCCGACGCAGGCGATATCATTTCGATGGCGCAAAAAATCTGGCCGTCTTCGTCACCAGCGTCACCGACGTCGACGACATCATTCCCTCCCTCTGTGCATTCCAAATCGAGTGGAACAAAATGCACAGCCTCCTTCATCGCAGTCCCCTCGGCCCCGCCTTGGCGTCTGGCCAAATGGCCGCCACCGCAGTGGGCCCCGAACTCCAGCGAATTCTCGGCCTGAACCACGCCGACTGGGACATGGTCCATCGGGTTTGGGCCCAGAATAATACCTCTAAATTTGTCGAACTCGCCCAGTCACCCCTTTCCCTTCGCATCGAACGCCTACCGTTGCATCGGCGGATGTTCGAAGAGGCGGCTGGCGAGTGGTGGGACATCGTTTCAAAACGCTTTTCTCTCGATTCCGATTTGTGTCGCCCCCTCTATCTGGTCTCCAGCAACACACACGGGCTGGCCAATCTGGTTTCGGGATATGCCACCGCCCACGAACAGGCCCTCACCGATTTTCTCCGCGATCAAAATCCGGATGGTTTGTGGGAAACATGGCTCGATTCCACCCGAGATCCGGACAGCCACAAGGCCAATCTGCTCTGTTATGCCCTCCGCCATTATCTCCATGTTCACCCAGAAGCCCTTGCCGAGAAAACTGCGTGGGAGGAACGATCCGGACTCGTTCGCTGTTTACCCACGCAATATCCCCACCTCGAAGCCCAGCAAATTCAACTTCATCAACTCAACCCCTCCCTTCTGGATTCCCGCCTCGTCTGGACCTCCGCCATCGGCCAATCTCGCGCCCTCATCCTCAATCTAGATTATCCGTTAGGACTGGCCGCCGCCCACCTGTTGACCCAAGCCCTTCAACGCTTCCCTCAGTTGCGAGGAGTCTTCATCCTCGGAAAATCCGCCGCCACCATGGGACGGCTGGGCGACATTCTCGTCCCGAGCCAGGTGTATGACAGCCATACCCGTACCCGTTATCAATTTCGCAACGTCCTGAACATTCGGCGTCTCACACCCTACTTGACTCGAATCGCCGCATTCGACGATCAAAAATCCGTTACCGTCCGGGGAACCTTTCTTCATGGACGCGATACCAGCGCATCGCTCATTCATGACGATTTCACCGGCATGGAAATGGAAGCCGGCCCCTACCTGAATGCCTTGTATCGCCACTTCAACCATCAAGAGCCCGCCCCCAACGAAACGCTAACGCTGACATTTCCTCCCACCTTTCATCTGGGCCTGCTCCACTACACATCCGACACACCCTACAACATCCGCCCCAGCCTCCTCAGCACCCGGCTCGGCCTATCCGGCTTGGAAGCCACCTACGCCTCCGTCCTTTCCATTTTTCAATACATTCTGGATCTGGAATCCAAAAATACATCCTAGCCCGCAACGGCAGCCATAAGACCCCCGCGACCTTGTGTCGCGGGTGAATCAGGTGGGGAGGAGCGGTTGTCACGCAACTCATTCACAGATGGAGGAATGTTCAATATCCAATATTCAAGTTTCAAGTATTGAGGCGGGGTGCGAACCCTAGGCGCCTCCTATCTCCCCGTTCTGTCCCACTTGGATATTCGATATTCGATATTGGAAATTGGATGTTGAAGATTTGAAGTCAATGAAACGGGGATGCGCCCCGGTATCGACATCCCTGACATTTTGCGTTGCCTTGCATCGGCCTTGCCCCCTATATTGCAACATCTCGAGCAAAATCATGAGAAACGATCTGGAAACTAATTTTGGACGCACGCTACTGCATTTGGTGGCCCACCTCATTAAAAATGCCGAAAAAGTGCCTGAACCCGTTCTGAAAGGAGCCCTCGCCTGCGAAGCCTTCACGTGGGAAAAGTTCGACGACGCCACAAAGCGCGCGCTTTTGCGCGAAATTGCCGAACACACCGTAGCTCCCTCTGCCGTGCATCGCCACATGGAGGCGTATCCCCACGCCTTTAGTAAAAAGCGTTATGCCGAGTATCTCGATGCGTTGCGCCTTTACATGCAATCGCTGGCCATCTAGGTTCCCTCTCTCTTCGCCATGGAATTGAACCTACCAGATCCGATCACCAACTATAACCGACAACTCGCCCGACAACGCTATCAGCGCCGCGAGGAATACATTCTGGGACATCACCCCGGATTCAATCTGATCTATTGGCAACGCATTCTCCGCGCTCCCGCACGCGTGGAGCGACTCGGAAAACGATTTGGCTGGTCCACCGACCGAATTCTGCTCACCAAGGCTCTCCTCATCAGCCGAATGGCTTGCGTCTTCATCGACCACATCATCCGTCGCATGGAACAGGCCGACATGATCTCGTCCTCCCCCGGCGCCCCCCACATGGAATGGGAAAACCAATACCGCCACTTTTTACTCCTCTTTCTGCGCCTGACCAACATTCCCGATCGTCGCGAAATTGTGAAGCGCATGGAACGCCTTCACGGGTACACCATGCCCCCCCCCTCCCTGTTGAGTTTTCGCCGACGCCACTGGGCACGCATTGAACGAAACATTCCCCAGCATCTAGGCCCCTCCGATGCCTCCTCGCTTTTCATCCGCCACCCTTCGGGTCCCCATAGCAACCCCATCGCGGCCGCTCGCCGCATCTGCTTCACCGCCGCCCTCTACTCCGACATTCAGGAACGCCTGTACAACCAACAGTGGATGTACGCCTACAGCGATTGCATGCTCCGCCTCTATGAGCAGATTCGCAAAACCCCCGACATCCTCTCCGCCTTGATCTCCCTCCATTGATTTTGTAGGACCATTTCCGGACCCTTTGCACCGGTTCCCCATCCCCTCCGATTTTTTTCATTTCGGCTTGCTCCCCCGCTCGAAATCATAGGACGATGTTCCCAGTCCATTTTCGGACCTGGAGATCCTCGATGAAAAAATGGCTGGCGGCATTAGGATTGGTTGCGACGATCGTTCAATCGGCTTCGGCATGGAAACCCGTCGGCTGGGTCTACTTCAATTGGCCCTGGGCCTACGACGTCCTCTCCGGCGAATGGCATTGGTTCGTCTCCACCGATGCCCAATGGATCCACGGCTATCCCCCCGCCGACGGCTGGCGCGAAATCGAAAATAGCGCCCTCGCCCAAGGCTGGTCCTGGCACGCCTGGCCCTTCGCCTTCTCCTTCCCCAACTCCGCTTGGAACTACCTTAACGAATCCGACGTCCAATGGGCCGTCGAAATGCGCACCGGCCGCTGGTCCATGTTCGGCCGCCTAGGCCCCGCCCTCTCCGGCGACGACCTGCGCGCCTACTGGCGCGACCGCTCCGACCTCGGCATCCTCATGGATGGCGGCCAGCTCTCGCCCGTCGCCGCCGACGTCGAAATCGAATTGCTCGCCAAAGCCGAACCCGACGAATGCTTTTCCGGCATCCCCCCCATGGGACCGCCCCCTCCTTCCAATCCCGCCCTCGCGCCTCCGCCCTGCGGCGATTCCAGCATCCCCAAGGTCAACCAAGCCTACGTCTGGGGACTCGCCGAAGCCGAAAACCGCCTCTGGTTCGGCACCGCCGCCAACGTCCACTGCCTCGTGCTCGGCAGCTACCTCGGCTCCACCAACGCCCACCAAACCGATTCCTACGTTGCCGAATTCAGCCACAGCTACGTCTCCCAGGCCCTCGACGTCCCCGCCACCCTCGGCGACTGGCGCCCCCCCCGCATCTTCCGCTACGATCCCGCCTCCTCCAACCTCGCCGCCCGCGACGCCGCCGGATTCCTCCCCCCCGCCTCCCTCCAGCGCCTCCGCACCACCGTCGGCCTGCGCTCCGCCGGCACCTGGCCCGGCAGCGCCACCAGCACCCAGTCCATCGTCTTCCTCGCCGGCCCCTCCCTCTCCACCAACGGCGGCCTCAACTTCTTCGCCTTCGACGCCCACACCGAAGCCCCCCTCGGCTCCGCCACCCTCTCCCAATACAACAACATCCGCAAATGGCTCCTCCACGACGGCACGCTCTATACCGCCGTCGGCAAAACCGGCGGCGGCGGCGCCGTCCTGCGCTGGAACGACGATCCCGCGGCAACAAACTGGCCCTTCGCCTTCCAGGAAATCGGAACCCTCGACGGCCCCGGCGTCGAATTGACCGTCCACGACGGACGCCTTTTCGTCGCCACATGGCCCGGCACCGTTGGCCAAACTCAGGCCGCCCTCTGGATGAGCCCCCCCATCCCCCCCCAAGGTCTCGCCACCTCCGACGCCCCCGACTGGCAACGCGTCTGGCGCGCCAGCGACTACGAGCCCAACCCCGTCGTCGCCGCCACCTACGGCGGCGGCGCCCTCGCCTCCTTCGACGGCCACCTCTATTGGGGCACCATGCACGTCCCCTTCCTTGCCGCCGCCGCCCACGCCCGCGTCTACGGCTCCTCCACCAACCAAGACGCTCAAATCGCCACCGCCCTCGGCACCCACCGCGCCATCGCCATCTTCCGCGGCTCCGGCTTCGGCCAATCCAATTCCCCCCCCTCCATCGAACTGCTCTACGGCGAAGCCCTCCTCCCCAAATATTCCCCCGCCGACGGCGGCTGGGTCCTCGCCCCCAACGCCATGGCCGCCCGCCCCCTCTACGGCCCCTCCGGCTTCGGCAACCCCTTCAACAACTACTGCTGGACCCTGGACGTCTTCCAAAACCAGCTCTATCTGGGCACCATGGATTTCAGCTACGTGATCTTCGACCAGCTCCCCCTCTTCCTCTCCCCCCTCGAGCAATTCCAGCTCCAGCTCTACTTGCTCTCCAACCACCTCAGCCCCTCCGACTTTTTTGGCGCCGATCTCTTCCGGTTCCCCTCCGGCTCCTCCCCCGCCCAAGCCGTCTCCCGCCAGGGCCTCGGCAACCCCACCACCTACGGCGTCCGCACCATGGTCTCCACCCCCGACCACCTCTACCTCGGCATGGCCAACCCCATGAACCTCCTCACCAACGGCGGCTGGGAATTGCTGGAATTAAGCCCCGCACCCTAAGGCGGGCGGCACACCGCAACTCATTGATCCAATCCTGCCCTTTTCAAAAATTCGGAGCGCCATCCCCGCGACAAGGGATTTTCCCCGGCTTTCGCCAACGAGTCTTCCTGCACCCATCGCGCCCACTCGTTCTTGCTACAGACCAATTGCGGATCGATTTTGCACTCGGCAGCACAAGAGGCGATTTGTTCCATCGCCGCGTCAACCGATTTTCGAAACGCCGGATCGCGGCTAGGCTGAAAAACCGGTGCAGGCCATTCCCCTTCTGGAAGCGCTAACGCCCGCTGAATCGCCTCCAGCAAGGCTTCGCCATACAGGTGAACCGTCTGCGGAGACAGTCGCAACTCGCACACTCGACCGGGCAGTTCTGTCGACATCGACACCAATTCCCCGTCTTCCAGCAACCAACGTCTCGGCCGGTCAGCCGCTCGCGCCGCTTGCTCGCGCCATGCGGCCAGTTCGCGCAGTACGGCAAGATTTCGCGGGGCCAACGAGGCGGCGGCCCGAATGCGAAGATACGCATCACGAAAATCTTTTTCTTCGTAAACATCGGAACCATCCAAGGGGACGAGTTCTTCGTTCAACCACGCCTCCACGCCCGCTTCGCGTGCCCGGGAACGCAAAAGGGTGGCCACCTGCGGCAGATAGCGCACGTCGTCGGCCGCATATTCCAATTCTTCCGGCGTAAGGGGGCGGGCCATCCAGTCGGCACGGGTGTGGGCCTTGGCCAAATGAACATCCAGCACTTCCGACAACAAATTACCGAGTGAAAGCGTCGAGATCAGCCCGGCAAAGCCCGCCGCCAATCGCGTATCGAACACATTGCGGGCGGTGGCCCCCGTGGCGCGACGCAAGATCATCAAGTCTTGTGGGGCATCATGCAGAATCTTGGTTTTGCACGAATCCTCGAGGAATTTCCCCAGCGGCGATAGATCCCCAATCGCAAGCGGATCGATCAAAAAACTCGCCCCGTCGGACAAGCCAATTTGGATCAGCCCCAGTCGGGCGTAGTAGGTGCGATCCCACACAAACTCGGTGTCGAGGGCCAGAACGCTCTCCCCTTCGAGTCGTGCAAGCATGGCACGAAAGGATTCGGCAGAATCAATCATCTGATAGGGTATGGTCATAAGCGTTGAACCCTACCATAGCCTTCCGCAACTGACCATGATGGCGTTCCATGAGGTCGCAATCCTGCTCGACGGCATGATTATCCAGCCCTAATATCCACCAGAGAAAATGACACAAGGAGCATCAACGATGAAGTGTGTACATGTGGTCGGACTGTTGGCCCTAATCGCCGTCAACGCGGCAGCTCAAGAAATCGGTTTTGTCGAAGACTTCGCTTTGGCCACCCACCGAACCGATGTCCTCAAGGAACTGGTTCCCGGCACCGATGAATTTTTCTTCTACAACGCCCTACAGGCCCAGAACACGGAAAACCGTTCTGAGTTCCAAAAAATACTCGACCGCTGGATCCTCGAGCGTAACGGAACCACCATCGATCAGGCGCGCGAATTGTTGAACCGACAAGCCCTGTTGGATTACAACAAGTCCCCCGACAAAACCCTTTCCTACCTTCGCCGCCAGCTCAATCCCTATTTCGGCCACGCCCGCAAAACAGGCGAACGCCGAAGCAATGCCCCCACCCATCTCGATCCCACCCTACTCGCCACCGACACCCTCCTCCAACGAGCCCTGTCCATTACCCCGCGTAGTTTGGATCGCATCGAAGACGCAGGACTGGAATTAGCGGTCGGTCAACCCCTCACCGATGATCAACGCCGAAACGTGTTGTCTCGCCTCCAACGGCCCGATTTTCCTGAACTGGTCGACTGGATCGTAGCCGATTTGAATGCCCGCGACAGCCGTGGATTCGGACACCACAACATTCACCGACGTCTAACCCTTGCCCAGATGGACGAACTCCTTCAGAAAAAGCCCAACCTGAGAAACCAGTCCAGCTTTGTCAATGCCTACCTCTCCAAACTCGCGCCGGAAAACGAAGTGAATCTCGAAACCGACTCGGTGGCTCGCCAAGCCTATTTTGATCGCGTCTGGAAGTATGTGAAGACCCTCGACCCCGTCCACAATTCGCTCAAGGCGAACGTCCTCTTTGGCCGCCTCCTCCACGATCAAAAACAAGGCACCTATGACGAAAGTCGTTTTCTGGAGTACGTCAAACTCCCGCGCGAGGTGGTCTATTTGAATAACGACGTGCGCCTGTCTCTTCCGCGTGGCGACCACATGGCCCAACTGAACCAGTCGTTTGGCCTCCTTCAACTTCCGCCCGTTGCCAATGAAGAACCCCTTGTGCGCGACTACTTGCTCCATTTCTTTGCTACGGCCCCCAATTTCGACGCCTACACGCCTTGGATTCGGGATGATTTTCTCAAGCGCCTCTTCGCCGAGGCCAAAATCACCGCCGGCATCGGCGATCCTCAACAATGGGCCAATGGGCTCGCCCCCGATGAATACCGCCGCCTGAAAGAGCGCGTAGATATTGATTTCGCCCTTAACAACCCCGACGTTTTCACCCTGACCGATACCGTCAAGCTAACCGCCTTCATCAAGAATGTCCCTTCCCTTATCGTGAAGGTCTACGAGATCAATACGCTGAACTACTATCGTGAAACCGGCCAGCCGCTGAATCTCGCCATCAATCTCGATGGCTTGGTGGCATCTTCCGAGCGGCGCGTGTCGTTCACAGATTCCCCCGAGCGCCGCACCGCCCACACCTTTGACTTTCCCGAGCTCAAGTCCCGCGGCGCCTATGTGGTCGAACTGATCGGCAATGGCAAGAGTAGCCGTGCCTTGGTGCAAAAGGGACGCCTTGGCGTCCTCCAGGAAGTGACCGCCGCCGGTCATGCGTTTACTGTGCTGGACGAGGAAAATCGCCGTTTGACCGACGCCCATGCGTGGCTGGGCGGGCGCGAGTTCACCCCGGACGCCAAAGGCCGCCTCCTCATCCCATTCAGCACCGCCCCTCGCAACGATGCGCTGGTGGTCTACCAAAACGGATTCGCCACCCTCATTCGCTTCAACCACCTGTCCGAAACCTACGACTTGCAGGCGGGCCTCTACGTGGACCGTGAAGCTCTGATTCGCCGCGAAAAAGCCCAAATTGCCCTGCGCCCCATCCTGCGCGTGAACGGTCGTCCCGTAAGCCTGAGCCTGCTCGAAGAACCACGCCTGCTTCTCCGCGTGACCGACATCCAAGGCATCGCAACCGAAAAGGAATTCCCCAATCTGGAGCTGCACGAAAACGCCGAAACCGTTCAGAAATTCGTCGTCCCCGACAACGCCGTTTCTGTGGCGGTGACGCTCACGGCCAAAATCCAAAATATCAGCCGCAACGAGAAGCAAGACCTGTCCAACAGTGCCACCTTCGCCCTCAATGGCATCGATCGGCAGCCCGCCGTTCAAGATCTGCACGTCAGCCAAACCGCATCGGGCTACGTCGTAGACCTGCGCGGCAAAAACGGCGAACCTCGCCCCGGCGAGCCGCTGTCTTGCTGGTTTAAACACCGCGATTTTCGAGATGAAGTGGCTGCCGAACTTCAAACCGATGCGCAGGGCCGCATCCACTTGGGAACATTGGAAAACATTTCCAGCTTCCGTGTCCGCGAGCCCTTTGGCACCGAACACACATGGGCCCCCACCACCGACACCTGCACGTTGCCTCCCGAGTTGCACGGACGCGAGGGAGAGGTCCTCCGCCTGCCCGCAGCCTTTGTTCGCGCCGACACCCTCGCCTCTGTTTCCCTGCTGGAACAACGCCAAGGCCAATTTGTCAAAAATTGGCACAACGCCCTCGCTCTCACCAATGGCTTCATCGAGCTGAAAGGCTTGCCCGTCGGCGATTTCTCTCTGCTCCTCAAACCTCTCGATCACGAGATCGCCGTGCGCGTAACACAAGGCGAGAATCGCGACGGCTTTGTACTCTCTACCCGACGCGCGCTCGAACGCCCTCGCCTCGCCCCGTTGCAAATCACCAGAATTCAATCGGACAAAGATTCCATCGAAATCCGCCTCGCCAATGCCACGCCGTTCACCCGCGTCCATGTGCTGGCCACCCGCTACCTTCCGGCCTACGATCTCTTTGCACGGCTCGGATTCACCGGTGCGCCGGGCCTGCTGCAACAACCTTGGAAATCGTCTCGCACCTTCTATGAATCGGGTCGCGATATCGGCGATGAATATCGCTACATCCTCGACCGTCAGTCCGCCACCAAATTCCCCGGCAACATGCTCGATCGCCCCGGCCTGCTCCTCAACCCGTGGGCCATGCGCGACACCGAGGCCGGGGCTGAATCCCTCGCCCGCCAAGGCCAGTACGCAGGTCGCACGTCAGCCGCCGCCGAGGCTTCGATGAGTGAGTATGACAGCGAATTTGGATCGCCCGGCACACAAGAGGGCTCGGCCAACTTGGATTTCCTGCAACAGCCCGCCGTGACGCTGTGGAATCAAACGCCCGACAAGGAAGGCGTTGTGCGCATTCCCCGCGCAGAACTGAAGGGCAATCCGTTTCTGCGAATTCTGGCCACAGACCCAGTCTCCTCCGTGGTGAAAAGTGTGGCGCTGGAAGACTCTCCCGTGGCCACCCGCGAATTGCGCCAGTTGGCCGGCCTCGATCCAGCCAAACCTTTTGCCGAACAAAAAATCATCACACCTCTTTCCTCTCAAGACTCGTTGACCATCGCCGATGCCACCACCGCTCGTTTTGAAACTTGCGACACCGTGGCCAAAGCCTATCGCCTGCTTTCCACCCTCGGCGGCACCCCAGCCTTTGAGGAATTCTCCTTCATCGCCAACTGGCCATCGCTCGACGCAAAAGAACAGCGACGCCTCTATTCGAAATATGCCTGCCACGAACTGAACTTCTTCCTTCATGAAAAAGCTCCCGCCTTCTTCCGCGAGGTCGTCGCTCCCTATCTGAAAAACAAGAAGGATAAAACCTTCCTGGATCTCTGGCTTCTCGAAGCGGATCTCTCCGCCTACCTCGAACCGTGGCGCTTCGAACGCCTGAATGCCGTCGAGCGCATCTTGCTCGGACAACGCATCGCCAACCAAACCGCCTCTCTCACCCGCGATGCCCGCGAACGCGCTGACCTGATTCCCCCCGACATGGAAGACTTCAATCGCCGCTTCGATACCGCCCTCCAAGCCGGAGGACTCGACATGGGCGAAACTCAATCACTCCTGTCGGAACTAACCAAGAGCGAAGATAAAAAACGCGAAGAAAGTTTGCTGGGCATGGAATATGCAAGACGTGACCGTTCCGCCGGAATGCCCCGCCTTGCGGCTGCACCCGCGCCCAGCATGCCGATGTACGCTCAAAACATCGCCTCCGATGCCATTTCGCCCATGCTCATGAAGAGTCTCGGATCTCGAGGAGGCAACTCCAACATCCCCGAGGCCGCCTCCGAGGAAGAACTGGACGAGTTCAGAAATGGAACCAAAGAAGATGCTTGGGGGGACTCGGATTTCTTCTACGAAGATGAAAAGCCCGGCCGCGAACAAGCCCAGCGGCGCTTCTTCCAGAAATTGGACAAGACCAAAGAACTCGCCGAAAACAATTACTACCAGTTGCCGATCGAACAACAAACTGCTGACCTCATTCCCGCCAGTGCCTTCTGGGCCGATTATGCAGAACGCGATGTGAAGAAACCCTTCCTCTCCGCCCATTTCCAAGAAGCCACACGCAACTTCACAGAAATGATGATGGCATTGGCCGTGATGGACCTACCCTTCGAGGCCACCGCCCACAAGGAATCGCTCGAGGGCTTGCGCTATACGCTGTCCGCCGGTTCTCCTCTCGTCCTGTTCCACCGCGAAATCCTCGAAGCCGCAAAATCCGAACAGCCCGGCTCGGTACTCGTGGCCCAACACTTCTTCCGCGCCGATGACCGCTATCGCTATGAAAACAACGAGCAGTTCGACCAATACGTCAGCGACGAATTTCTTCCCCACGTGGTCTATGGCACGCAAGTGGTGCTGACCAACCCCAATGGCAACCGCCAAAAATTGCAGGTGCTGCTCCAGATTCCGATGGGTGCCATTCCCGTGAACAACGGCTTCTATACGCGCGGGGTTCATGTCGCCCTCGAACCTCATGGCACTCAAACCATCGAGTACTTCTTCTACTTCCCGACCACCGGCACGTTCCCGCATTACCCCGTCACGCTCGCGCAAAACGATCAGGTCGTCGGTAGCGCCGCCCCATCCACTTTCCACGTCGTGTCGCAACTGAGCAACATCGACAAAACCAGTTGGGCTTGGATCTCGCAAAACGGCAGTTCAGAGGATGTGATCGCCTTCCTGAATCAATCCAATGTGCTGCGGCTCGATCTGACGGAAATCGCCTGGCGCATGAAAGACAAAGCCTTCTTCAAGCAAGTCACGGCTCTGCTCGAAGCGCGACACGTCTTCCACGATGTGCTGTGGTCCTATGGCCTCCTCCACAACGATCCCTCCACCCTGCGCGTGTTTTTGGAACACTCGCCGTTTGCCGACCAGTGTGGGCTCTATCTCGTCTCCCCTCTGCTGGTGCTAGATCCCGTCGAACGGCTCGATTATCAGCATCTGGAATACGCTCCGCTCGTCAATCCGCGCGCCCACTCCGTCGGTGCTAAACGCAAAATTCTCAACTCGCGCTTCCTTGCACAATACCAACGTCTGATGACCGTGCTACGTTACAAGCCCACACTAACCGACGTCGACGAACTGGCCGTGGCCTACTATCTGACCCTTCAGGATCGAATTGCCGAAGCGCTGGACTGGTACGCAAAAGTCGACCGCAAGTCCGTGCCCGAACAGCTCCAATGCGACTATCTCGATGTGTACCTGGCCTTCTACCGTGGCGACACCGAAACCGCGCGCCGCATCGCCAAGAAACACGCGGATGATCCAGTGGATCGTTGGCGCAGTCGGTTTGAGTTGGCGCTGGCCCAACTGGATGAAATTGAAAATGGGGCCACGGCCACCGTTGTCGATCCGGAGAGTCGCGATCAAGCGCAAGGTGTGCTGGCCGCCACCGAACCCGCGCTCGACTTACAGGTCGAGGCAGGCAAAATCCGCCTCGATACCCGCAACCTCACCACCTGCACGCTGAACTTCTATCCCATGGATATTGAGTTGCTCTTCTCTCGCAACCCATTCCTGCAAGATGGAACCGCCCAGTTCTCCTTCATCCGCCCCATTCGAAGCCAAACCGTCGACCTGCCTGCGGGGCAAGACGTCACCTCCCTCGACTTGCCCGCCGAATTCAAGGCCAAGAACGTGATGGTCGAAGCACTGGGCGCAGGCTTGCGCAAAACGCAAGGCTACTACGCCAACACGTTGAAAGTGCAGATGATCGAATCCTATGGCCAACTCGTGGTCACCCACGCAGAAACACAAAAACCAGTCTCCAGTGCCTATGTGAAGGTCTATGTGAAGATGCAAAACGGCGAAGTCAAATTCCTCAAGGACGGCTACACCGACCTGCGTGGACGCTTCGACTACGCCTCCATCAACACCAACGAAGTCGACAATGCCGCCCGTCTCTCCCTCCTGATCCTCAGTGAAGAATTCGGCGCCGTCATCCGCGAAGCCGCCCCTCCCAAACGGTAAGCGAATGTCGTCCGGATCCTGCTTGCCAACGAGGTGCGGGATGGCGGATAGTGATTCCACGAGGAACAAGCAATGAACAAACTGGAATTGGTTTTCACGGTGTGCGCGCTCATAGGTGGCAGTTTGTTTCTCCTTCGGCTTGCCTTGCAAGTGCTGGGGTTTGGGACTGACACACCTTCCGACCATCCCGGCGAAATCGACGCCTCGCATACCGATGCCAGTTTCAAAATGCTCAGCCTGCTGGGAATCACAGCCTTCCTGATGATGTTTGGCCTTGGGGGACGTGCCATGCTGGAAAGTCGCCCCGGCGAAACCCTGCCAGCCCTGATTGTGGGCCTCCTGGCAGGTGGCATCAGCATGTGGCTGATGGCCTGGCTCTTCAAGGCCATGAAAAAAATGCAGTCCGACGGCACATCCAACATCCAAAAAGCCGTGGGGTTGGAGGGTTCCGTCTATCTGACCATTCCCGCGAACGATGTGGGCAAAGTGCAAATCGCCGTCAGCGGCCGATTGAGCGTATTGGATGCGCGGTCGGCCACCGGCCAAGTCCTTTCCACCGGCGCGCGCGTCAAAGTGGCCCATATCGCCAACGGAAACATTCTTGTGGTTGAACCGGTTTAAATAGAAAGAGAGACTCCCATGACGCCAGGCTGGATTTTGTTCATTGTCGCATTCGTCGCCCTGTTCTTGTCGACGCTCATTTTCTTTGCCTCCCGCTATAAGCGTTGCCCGTCGGATGCCATCTTGGTCATCTATGGCAAGGTGGGCGACATGACCGCCAAGTGCATCCACGGCGGCGGCGCCCTAGTCTGGCCGCTGATTCAGGATTGTTCTTTCCTGAGCCTGACCCCCATGACCATCAGCATCCCCCTGCAAGGCGCCCTCTCCCTGCAAAACATCCGCGTTCATGTCCCCAGCACCTTCACGGTCGGCATCAGCACCGACCCCACCGTCATCACCAATGCCGCCGAGCGTCTGCTCGGACTCCGCCCCCCCGAAATCGAACAAATGGCCCGCGAAATCATCTTTGGCCAATTGCGCCTGACCGTGGCCTCCTTGACCATTGAGCAAATCAATCAGGATCGCGAAAGCTTTCTGGCTTCGGTTCGCCGCAACGTAGAGCCGGAGTTGAACAAGATCGGTTTGTACCTGATCAACGTGAACATCACGGACATCACCGATGTGTCGGGCTATATCGATGCGTTGGGCAAAAAGGCCGCCGCCGAAGCCGTGAATCAAGCCATGATCGACGTGGCCCAACAGGAGAAACTTGGCGCCATTGGCGAAACGCAGGCACAGAAAGAGCGTAACATCCGCGTGGCAGAAAATCAGGCGGAAGGGCAAAAAGGCATGAAGCACGCCGAGGCCGACCAGCGCGTGTATGTGCAGCAACAGGAATCGTTGGCCATCGGCGGCGAAAACAAGGCCAAGGCCGAGATTGCCGACTACAACGCCTCGCTGATCGTGAAGCAAGCCGAGGCTCAGCAACGAAGCGAAGTCGCCAAGCGTGTCGCCGAAGCCGAAATTCAAAAAGCCCAATACCGGGCCGAACTGGAGCGACTGAATGCCGCAGAAGTCGCCCAGCAGGAAGTGGAAAAGCGGAAGATCGAAATTGCTGCCGAAGCCGAGGCCGAACGTATTCGGCGTGTGGCTAAGGGCGAGGCCGATGGCGTTTTGTTAAAGTATCAGGCCGAGGCCGAAGGCTTGCGTGGCCTGCTCGAGGGAAAGGCAACCGGCTATGCCAAGCTTGTCGAAAGTTGCGGCGGCGATGCCCAAGCCGCAGCGACTCTACTCATGGTGGAAAAGATCGAAAACATCGTGGCTCATCAAGTTGACGCCATCAAGAATCTCAAAATCGACAAGATCACCGTCTGGGATTCCGGTGCTTCAAATGGAACCTCCAGCACGGCCAACTTTGCGCAAAACCTCATCAAGAGCGTTCCCCCGTTGCATGAAATCGCCCGCATGGCAGGAGTACAACTGCCAGACTATCTTGGAAAAATTACCGAATTTCCGAAACCCCACAAACCAGAAACCAAAGCCAATCCGTAGGACGCGATCCGCGTCCTTATCCGCTACGTTAATTTCAGATTGCGGGCTTTTACGCCGGCCGGACCATTCCAAAGGGCAATTCCCGTCTTCCCTTTTCCCATGGTCTTGAGATACGTTTCCGTCGCCACCACGACAATGGATGGATGCATCCCAGAGGCATCCGTTTTGATCGTAAAAATGACCTTATCGTCGCATTTCACCGTAGCCATCCGGGCATCTTTGCGATCGACAATAATTCTTACGTCTCGACGAGGAGGAGCCTTTTCCTGTGCTTTCATGTTGTGAAGAATACACCTGACTGCGGAAAAACGCGATTCAATTTTGCAAAGGGATCTATTTTTATAAAACAGTAGCCCTTTTCCCCCACCAGAATTTTCGTTTTTCTTTTCCCGATGCCCCCTCTTCTGCTAACAATCTCCACATGAATTCAAAAGCCACCGTTCTGAAGCACCCCCTCATCGAGCACAAACTTTCCATTTTGCGAAACCGCGAAACCGAAAACAAAGTTTTTCGCGAAACACTAAACGAACTGTCGTACCTCATCGTCTACGAAATCACCCGCAACCTCGCCCTCCAACCCGTACGCATTCAGACGCCCCTTGCCGCCTGCGACTGCCATCAACTCGGCGAACAAGTTCTTCTGGTTCCCATCCTCCGGGCTGGACTGGGAATGGTTGAAGGCATCCTCAATCTGATTCCATCCGCCAAAGTGGGCCACATCGGCGTTTACCGCGATGAAAGCACCCTGCTTCCCGTCGAGTATTACTGCAAGCTCCCACCCAACGCCGGAGCCATGCGAGTATTTCTGCTCGACCCCATGCTGGCCACGGGCGGCTCTCTCGCCCACGCCATCAGCCTACTCAAAGCAAAAGGCATCCAACGCATCACGGTGGTCTCCGTCATTGCCGCGCCCGAAGGACTCGAAGCTCTCCGCGTGGCCCACCCCGATGTCCACATCTATACCGCTATGCTTGACCAATGCCTCAACGAAAATGGCTACATCCTGCCCGGCCTCGGCGACTGCGGTGATCGTATTTTTGGCACACTATAACATTCAGGCCATGACGCTAGAAGCTCTCATCTCCACCTACGGCTATGCTGCCATCGCGGCCGGTACGTTCCTCGAAGGCGAAACCGTTTTGATCCTCGGCGGTCTGGCCGCCCACCAAGGTTATCTTTCGTTTCCCGGCGTCTTGGCTAGTGCCGTTCTGGCCACTCTGATCGCCGACCAAACGTACTTTTATCTGGGCCGCACCAAAGGCCGGACACCTTTGGAAAAACGCCCCTCTTGGAAAGCCCGATCCGAAAAAGTGTTCTCGCTTCTTCACCGACATCAAACACCCGTCACGCTCTGCTTCCGCTTTCTCTACGGCCTGCGCATCCTCGTACCCTTTGCCTTGGGTGCGTCACGAATATCCCGCGTCCGATTCTTCGCCCTCAACCTCATCGGCACGCTGGTGTGGGTTACCACCTATGGAACCTTGGGATTTCTTTTTGGGCGCACGCTGGACGGCATGCTCGGCAACTTGAAGCGCTACGAAGGTCGATTCTTCCTACTGGTCGCTATTCTGGGACTGCTCTTCTGGGCTATCCGTCGGTGGCGATGGAAAGGTCGAACCGCCTCCAGACAACCGTCCTCTCCCCCAACTATCACAATTAATTAACTGTGATAGTCCCTCTTTCTACCGAGCAGAGAGACCGTTCAGTGGCTTTTTATTCTGAAACAACCCAACCAAGTTGCTTCTGCTGTCTGCTCCATCAACCTCGGCGCGCTTCGAGAAGTCCCAGCACCTCGTCCGGAACATGCAGGCCGCCAAAGCCAAAGCCCAAACGGATGCCCGGCGAAACTTCGCCATGAAAATCGGAGCCGCCAGTCGGCACAAGATTCGCTTTTTTGGCCATCGCCAGATAATCCTGAATCAGATCGGCGGAATGTTCGGAGTAGTAGCACTCCACGCCGGAAAGACCGACTCCTGCCAATTCCACAAACAGCGCCGCCATGGCTTCCTTGCCAATGCGCAACGTAAAAGGATGCGCCAATACAGCCACCCCGCCCGCCTGCCGAATCAACGAAATGGCTACCTCGGCAGTCAGACGCGGACGGTCCGAATAGCCCGGCTTGCCATCGCCCAGCCACTTGTCAAAGGCTTCGTTTTTATCCTTCACGTAGCCCTTCTGTAACAGGACCTGCGCGAAATGCGGACGCCCCACCACGTCTTCGCCCGCGAAGGCAGCCACCTCGTCCCACGTCATGGTCAGGCCCAGAGCGTTCAGCTTTTCGAGAATGGTTCGGTTGCGCATGGAACGCCCATCGCGAATCCATTCCATCTGCCGAATCAATTCCGGATTTTCCAAATTCATCCAATAGCCCAGCATGTGCATGACGCCCGAGGAACAATCCACACTGAGTTCCACGCCCGGCACCAGCCGAATCGGCTTTCCTTCGCCCGCCGCCAAAAAGCGCGGCACACCTGCGGTGGTATCGTGGTCCGTGAGCGCCAAAGCCGTCAGGCCGATTTTGACAGCATCCTCCACCAGTTGCTCGGGGGGTAACGATCCATCGGAAAATGTCGAATGGCAATGTAGATCAATCATAAGTTGGGTTCCCGTATTCAGAATTCAGAAGAAAAAGGAAGGATGAAAATCTGAATTTCCATCCTTCCCTGTCTCGCCAAGGGCGATCCTCGTTCCTATCTTCCGGAACCGGGGGACCACTCGTCGGGCTTGTCGGAGGAGCTGAGCGCCGCGTCGAACGCGCCGGCCAAATCCACCAAGTCTTCGCCCGGACGGAGACCTTCGAGCATGCTGTCGTCGACCTTGAATTCGGCCTCATCCATCTTGGCGGCCTTGATGCTCAAGCCAATGCGCCGATCGATGGGGTCGATCTTGATGACGCGAGCCTCGACCTCTTGGCCAGGCTGGAGAACATCGCGGATCTTGGCCACGTGATCATCGCTGATCTGGCTGATGTGAACGAGACCATCCACACCTTCTTCCAGTTCCACGAAGGCACCAAAGCTGGCCAACTTGCTGACCTTGCCCTTGATGAGCTGGCCAATGCGATAACGACCCGAGATGCCCGCCCAAGGATCTTCCTGCGCCTGCTTGAGGCCTAGGCTGATGCGCTGATTTTCAGGAGAGACTTCGAGAACGATAGCCTCGACTTCGTCGCCCTTCTTGAGCACTTCGCTCGGGTGGTTGATCTTGCGCGCCCAGCTCATGTCGGACACGTGAATCATGCCATCCACGCCTTCTTCCAACTCAACAAATGCGCCGTAGTTGGTGAAGTTGCGAACCTTGCCCTTGACGCGAGAACCGATGGGGTACTTGCCGGAGACGTCGTCCCACGGATTGGCTTCCGTCTGACGAATGCCCAAGGAGATCTTCTGCTCTTCCTTGTTCACATTCAGCACGACGGCATCGACCATATCGCCGGCGTTCAGCACGTCGGACGCACGAGCCACGCGCTTGGTCCACGAAATTTCGCTGACGTGCACGAGACCTTCGACACCCTCTTCCAACTGAACAAAGGCACCGTAGGGGACCAAATTCACGACCTTGCCGCGAATGCGGGTTCCCTTCGGATACTTCAGTTCGATCTCGTCCCAAGGATTCTGGAGCTTCTGCTTCAGACCGAGCGAAATCCGCTCCTTCTCCTGGTTGACATCCAACACAAACACTTCGAGTTCCTGACCCACCTGAACCACTTCGCTCGGGTGGTTGATGCGACCCCAGCTCATATCCGTGATGTGCAGCAAACCATCCATGCCGTTGAGGTCTACGAACGCGCCGAAATCAGTGATGTTCTTCACCACGCCGCGACGGGTCTGACCGGGCTGGATTTCCACCAACAATTTCTTCTTCATTCCACGGCGCTGTTCTTCGATCAGATCGCGGCGCGACAACACGATGTTGCGGCGTTCCTTGTTGATCTTCAGAACCTTGCACTCGAGGGTCTGGCCCATGAATTCGTCGAGGTTGCGCGTCGGCACCACGTCGATCTGCGAGCCCGGCAGGAAGGCATCCACGCCCACATCCACCAGCAAACCGCCCTTGACCTTGCCCTTGACGACGCCCGACACAATCGCGCCTTCTTCGCAGGTGGCCAGCACATTATCCCAGTTGCGCTGCTGTTCCGCACGCGCCTTGCTCAACACCACCATGCCGTGCTCGTCCTCGAGGCGCTCCAACAGCACTTCGACTTCGTCGCCCACATGGAGCTCGCTCAAATTCGTGAACTCGGTGGCCGGAAGCAGCCCTTCCGACTTGTATCCGATGTTAATCAGCACTTCTTGCGGACGGATCTCGACGATCTGTCCCTTGACCAGCGCGCCTTCCGTGAACGTGCGCAGGGTTTCTTCATACATCGCCATCATTTTGGCGCGTTCGGCGTCGACTTCGACGACCGGTTTCTTTGTTGTTTTCTTAGCCATGACTCTTGAGAGGTTAATGACTTCGGACTTTCATATTTCCAGGTTCGCGGCCGAAAGCCCACTGAAGCGCCGGCGAACAGGTGTCCCATTTCAGAATTGCTCTGGAAACATGGAACGCCGCATCAGAACACAGGGAACAGATGGGCACAAGAACAAAAGGAAGAAATTTCGGCAAATCGGCAAACCGACGCATCCCCGTTTCAATGACCTAAAGCGGTTGTCACGCAACCTATTCACAGATGGATGAATATCCAATGTTCAATATTCAATTTCCAAGTGGGGAGGAGGAGTCGGAAAATTCACTTCTTGGCATTCTTGGCGTCCTTGGCGAGAGGGATTAGGGGCTCCATGTCTTTGGATATTCGAAGTCAATGAAACAAGGATTCGCCCTCGGCAAATCGGCAAATTCCGAACGGATTTAGCTTTCACTCCCGGCTTGCGCCGAGCGAAGGTCTTGCAAATGCAGTTGCAAGTATTCCTGACCGTTGTAGCGGTTCAGGATCAGGTTGAATGCAATATCCAGCGGCCCGCCGGGTACATCGCGATCCCCCATGCCAAAGCCAATCGCTTCACGCTGCTTGCCGCCCATCTGGAACAAAATCTTCAGGTGTTTTCCGCCAATGACGCGCGGAGGAAAAATCGGCACGACGCCCCGCACGGCCCACACGGGCAATGGATTCGAGTGGCCGAAGGGACGCAGGCGGTTCTGGTCGTGATACAGGTGGTCGTTGATGTCGCTCGGCTCAATCCACGCATCCACCAGCAGTTGGCGGCGCTGATCGCCTTGGCGGAGAGTGGCCGCACACACCTCGTTGAAACGCGCCGAAAACTCTGCAATGCGCGTCTGGTCCACCTCCAAGCCCGCCGCCATGGCATGGCCGCCGTAGCGGCGCAACATGGAGGAACACTGCTGCAGATGGCTCAACAAATCAAAGCCCGGAATGCTCCGGCAGGAGCCTCGCCCCACCCCGTCGGGGTCCATGCCAATGACCACCACGGGGCGATTGTAGCGGCTGGCAATGCGCGATGCGACAATCCCGATCACACCCGCGTGCCAATTCGGATGCGCCACCACAAGACCGAAATCTCGTTCCGCATCAAAACGCCGATCGAGATCTTCGCAGGCTTCACCCACGATGCGGTCTTCGATTTCCTGGCGCTTTCGGCTGGAGTCGTCGAGCTGCTGGGCCAAGATGCGCGCACGCGGCTCCTGCTCCGTCAGCACCAATTCCAGCGCGGCTTCCGCATTGCCCAAACGACCCGCCGCATTGATGCGCGGGCCAATCATGAACCCGATGTGATAAGTATCCACCGGCCCCGTGATGCCCGCCGCCTCAATCAGGGTGCGAAGACCCACGGACTTCGTCTCGTTAAGCAACTTCAGCCCATGATAGACTAAAATTCGATTTTCCTTCAGTAACGGTACAATATCCGCCACCGTTCCCACGGCCACCAGCTCCATGTAGGTCTTCAGGTCGAGCTTCTCGGCGGCCTCCATCTGTCGCTTGCGTCCAGCCTTGATGAGCCCGTGGCATACTTTGAAGGCCACGCCAACGCCCGCCAGCATCCGGATATCCTCCGGACAGCCTCCCAACTTCGGGTTCACAATGGCACAGGCTTCGGCAATGCCTTCTGCGGCTGGCTCGTGGTGGTCAGTCACGATCACATCAATTCCTAAGCGAGCCGCTTCTTTCACGGCTTCAACGGAGCTGGTTCCGCAATCCACCGTGATGATCAGATTGGGGCGATACGACTCCACGCAACGGTGCAAGGTGTCCACTCCCAGACCATAACCGTCCTCGATTCGATGCGGCAGAAACGGCACCGCCACGGCACCGAGACCGCTCAACACTTGAATCATCAGGGCCGTTGCCGTCACACCGTCCACGTCATAATCGCCATACACCAAAATGGAGCTGCCCTGCTCGATGTGAGACAAAATCAACTCCACGGCCTTATCCATGCCCGGCAGAACAAAGGGATCGCTCAAGTCCGCCAACCGCGGTTGCAAAAACCGATCAATTTCCTCCCGGTCGGTCAGCCCGCGCGCCACCAGCGCGCGGGCCATGGCCTTCGAAAAGCCATACGCCTCCACAATGCCATCCACCACGGGGGCGGCGGCATCGGCAGTCAGCCAGCGCTTTTCGGAACGTGCGAGCATGCAGGTCTATTTCTTGGAGGGAGTCGCCGCATCCTTGGGACGCACCGCCAACATCACCGGCGAGGCAATGAAGGCCGAAGCATACGTGCCCGCCACCACGCCGATGAACAGGGCCAACGCAAAATCAAAGATCGCGCCGCCGCCAAAGATCATCAACATCGCCACGCTCAACAGCGTCGTCAGCGAGGTCAACAAGGTACGAGCCAGCGTCGAGTTGATACTCTCGTTGACCACGGCCTTGTCCAAGCGCCCCGCGCGAAGCTTGCGAGTCTCGCGAATACGGTCAAATACCACGATCGTGTCGTTGACGGAATATCCCAGCACCGTCAGCAGAGCCGCAATGCTGGTCATGCTCAATTGACGCCCCAGCAGGCAATAGACGCCCAGCGTAATCAACACATTGTGCAAGAGACCCACCACCGCACCGATGGCAAAGGAGAACTCGAAGCGAATCGTGATGTAGATAATCATGCCCACAAGCGAGAGACCCAACGCAATCAGTCCGCTACGCTGTAGTTCCTTGCCCACTTGCGGCCCGACCGTGTCTTCCATCTTCAGCGTGAAACCGTTGTCTGCGAACTGCTCCGCCAACACCTTCTGGGACAAAGCGCCTTCTTCCGGATTGGCCACCTTCAGCACCAACAATTCATTTTGCGCGTCACCCACGCCCAAGCGTTGGTATTGAATGCCCGCACCGCGCGGCAAGGCGGCACGCAAGGCATCCACATCCGCCTTCTTGGAAAATTCCATCGAAAGTTGCTGACCGCCCGTGAAGTCCACGCCGAAGTTGGTCGATCCTCGAGTGATTCCCACCACCAGCGAAACCACCAGAAGAGCAATCGAAAAACCAGCCGCCACAAAACGCTTGCTCATGAAGTCAAACTTGGTTTCCTTGACCCACTGCGTCATCTTCAAGTTGTGAAGCAGATTGTGCTTCTCCAGCGCCTCGAACACCATGCGCGTCACGACCACCGAGGTGTACATGCTCGCCACAATACCCGCGCTCAGCGTGATGGCAAAGCCCTTGACCGGGCCCGACCCCTGCCAGAACAGGATAATAGCCGTCAGCAGTGTGGTGAGGTTGGAGTCAAAAATGGTCGAGAACGCTTTTTCGTAGCCCGCCACGAGCGAGGCGCTGAAGCGCTTGCCCAAGCGCATTTCTTCACGAATGCGTTCGAAAATCAGCACGTTCGCATCCACGGCCATACCCACCGTCAGCACGATACCGGCAATGCCCGGCAGCGTCAGCACGGGCAAATGCACGCCTGTACCGCCCATGCCCGCGCCACCGATCAAACCGAAGAAGCCCGCCGTGACAATCATGCCCAACGGCAACAAAATCAGATTAAGGAACAGGGCCAACACCGCAATGATACCCGCAAAGTGGTAGTAGATCGCCATGAAGATCGCCACGGCCACAAAACCGATCACCGCCGCTTCTTTGCCGCTCTTGATGGAGTCCACGCCCAGCGTCGGGTCCACCGTCCGCTCTTCTAGCACTCGCAACGGAGCCGGCAACGCGCCGGCGCGCAACACCAAGGCCAAATCGCTGGCTTCTTCCAGCGTGAAGGTGCCCTCGATGACCGCCTCGCCGCCGGGGATCGATGTGCGAATGAACGGCGCCGAATACAACGTGCCATCCAACACAATGCCCAGATAATGCCGTCCGTTGGGATCCGGATTCTTCGCACCGCCGGGCGCGTGATCCGCCGTCACTTTCGCAAAAATTTTGCGCCCCTTCGCATCAAACGAAATCTGGACCACCTTTTGGCCAAACTGCTGATAGTCCACGCTCGCCGACTTCAGGCTGTCGCCGGTCAACTCCGCCTTGCGACTGACATAATAGGGGCGGAAGTAGTCTTTCTTCTCCACCACTTCTTTTTCAAACAGCAGATCGTATCCCGCCTTTTCCTCGAAGCGACGCAACGCCGCGCGCTCGGCCTCGGACGGGGGCGCCCCCTTGCGAACCCAGAAGTCGCCGTTTCCGCGACCGGGCAACGACACAATCTCATAGCCGTTGGGAACCTTATGATCTTGGAACAGATTCTTGATCAGTTCATCGTTCTTCGGATGCACCATGCGAAATTCAAGAAATGCCGCCTTGCGAATGTTGGCGGAGGCGCGTTCGCGGTCCTCCGTCTTCATGCCGGGAATCTGCACCACGATGCGTTTTTCGCCATCGGGATAAATGTTGGGCTCGGCCACGCCCATGGAGTCCACGCGATTGCGAATGACTTCCAGCGCGCGCCCGCGGGCATCGGAAAGCGAGCCTTCCAGTCCTTGAGAATCATCGATTTCCAGCGTATAGCTCGTCCCGCCCTGCAGGTCCAAGCCCAGCTTTATTTTCTCTTTGGGCGGCGACACCAACGCCACGCTCCACGCCGTCACCACCACCAAGATCAGCCACTTCCAGATTGATGCCTTCATATTCCTCTGTTTCCCGTTTACTACCCCGGCGAAACCGCCGGAAATTCCTTGTTTTCTCGTCGATTTAATTCAATCCGTTAGGACTGCGTGTCCTTGTCGCCCATTTCGCCCTTTTCAAGAACTTGAGAAACGGCGCTCCGCACAATCTCCACCTTGACGTTATCGGCAATCTTCACGATCAGGGTCTTCTCCTTCACGTTGGCCACCGTGCCAAGGAATCCGCCCGCAAACAGGACGCGATCGCCCGTCTTCACCGCGCTCAGAACCGCCATCCGCTCCTTCTCGCGCCGCTTCTGGGGACGAATCAGCATAAAATAAAACAAGGCCACCATCAGGCCCAGCCACACGAACATGAACACGCTCGACTGCTGCGCGCCGCCCGCACCACCGGCAGGACTCGGCGCCATCGCCAACAACGAAAATACGTTCATTTTTCTTTATCTCCTCTTTTGCCGCACCCTACACATCGGCGGCGGCCACCGGCTCCGACGTCTTCGGCCCGTACACCCGGGCCGTCTCCGCGCGGAACGCTTCAAAACTGTCCTCCCGAATGCTGGCACGCATCCGGGCAATAAAATCAAAATAACTGTGCATGTTGTGCAGCGCCGTCAATCGCACACCCAAAATCTCGTCCACATTCAGCAGGTGGCGCACATAGCCCCGACTGAACCGCTGGCACGCCGGGCACGTACACCCGTCTTCCAGCGGACGCTCATCCATGCGGTGCAGCGCCGCCCGCACCGAATAGCGTCCATTGCGCGTGAACACCGTTCCATGCCGTGCCAGCCGAGTCGGCATCACGCAATCGAACATATCCACACCACACGCCACCGACTCGGACATCTGCCAAAACTGGCCCACGCCCATCAAGTAGCGCGGACGTTCTCTCGGCAGAAAATCCACCGTCATCCGCACGCCCGGCAGGATCAGTTCCTCCGGCTCGCCCACGCTCACACCGCCGATGGCAAACCCATCAAACGCTCCCAGCGCGCACAAGCCTTTGGCGCAGCGTTCCCGCAATTCCGGGTACACGCCGCCCTGAACAATTCCGAACACCAACTGCCCCGGCGCACGAGGCTGTTGGGCACAGTTAGCCGCCCACGATAGGGTGCGGTCCACCGCTTGGCAAGCGTATTCCGGGGTGCAGGGACACGGTGGGCACTCATCAAAAACCATCGCAATGTCCGATCCCAAGATCCGCTGAATGCCCATGCTCTCTTTGGGGCCCATGAACATTTTGGTTCCATCCAGGTGCGACTGAAACCAAACCCCCTCTTGCGTCATTTGGCGTAGCTTCGTCAAGCTGAACACCTGATAGCCTCCGCTATCCGTCAAAATCGCCCGCTTCCAATCCGCAAACCGATGCAGTCCCCCGAACTTTTCCATCACCTCCATGCCCGGCCGCACATTCAAGTGATAGGTATTCCCCAGTAAAATCTCGCAATTCAGCGCTTCCAGCTCCCACGGCGCCATCGATTTCACCGTCGCCTGCGTCCCCACCGGCATGAACACCGGCGTATCCACCGGCCCGTGCGCCGTCCATAAACGCCCCAGCCGCGCCTTCGAATGCGCGTCCTCATAGATGATCTCAAATGTGCCGATATCGGGCATAAGCGGCGTACTCTACCCGCCCCCTCCCCCGTTGTCGAGAATTCAGACGCCCCCCGGCGGATTTCAAATTCCACTCGCCCCGTCCTAAAAATGTGACATTTCTCCATTCGCGTTGTAGAGTAGAGACATCAAAACCGCTGAAGCCGTTTTCGGCTCCCGGCGGACGACACCGGAACATAACGAAAGGAACCCGACACATGATCAGCAAAAAAATGGCAAAAGAAATCAACGCCCAAATCAACCGCGAATTCTTTTCCGCCTTCCTCTATCTCGCCATGGCCAACGACTCCATCGATAAAGGCTACCTCGGCACCTTCACCTGGATGAGTATCCAATTCAAGGAAGAGCAGGAACACGCCCTCAAGTTCTCCAAGTATCTTCAGGATCAAGGCGTGAAGGTCGAACTCGAAGCCATGGAACAGCCCAAGAAAACATGGAAAGGCATTCTCGACATGTTCGAAGACGCCCTCGAACACGAGAAGAAGGTCACCGCATGGATCTATGACCTCAACACCTTGGCCCTCGCGGAAAAGGATTACGCCACACAAAGCATGCTCCGCTGGTTCATCGACGAGCAAGTCGAGGAAGAAGCCAACTGCAACGAAGCTATCAGCGCTCTGAAGCTCAACGCCACTAGCGCCACCGCCACGTACATGGTGGACCGCCAGATCGGCAAGCGCGGCCAAAGCTAATCCGTCCCCTCTCAAGACCACGGCGGGAGGCGCAAGCTTCCCGCCTTTTTCATTCACTATCTTTCCCGCGCCCAACTATCACAATTAATTAATTGTGATAGCTTGAATTTTCCACGCAATGGAAAAATGTTTCGCGAGTTTTCCACACAATGGAAAGAATGTTTCCACACTGTGGAAAACTTTTTTGGGATGCCGCCATGACCCCGTCACAAATTGGTTTGAGCCCCGATGTGAAAAGTCGAACCGTGAACGGACGCTAAAACTGGAAGTAGATATACGGAGCCTGTTGGTTGACGGCGAACAGGAAGGTGGCCGCCACCAGCAATCCCCAAGCCGCCGCACGCACGGGCCACGCCACGCGTGCCCACTTCTCATTCAGTCCGCCATATTCCTGCCAGCCCTCAATCCCAAGCCAACACACGAGCATCAAGCCATACACGCCCAACGTCCAATCCAAGGGCACAACGGCCCCATCATGGATCCCCACTCCCGCGCGGAACATTTTTCCAATGGTCGCGACATCCGGACTACGAAAAAAGACTAGCCCAAACATATTGCACCAGAACGTCACGAAGACCGAAAGGCCCATCGCCAACGTGAATTTTCCCTTCACGGGACGCGTTCTCTTTCCCTTTCGCTTCTGGTGAAACTTCCATGCGTAATATCCAGTGATCAGCACCGCATGGTAAGCGCCCCAAAACACAAAGTTCCACCGTGCGCCGTGCCAGAGTCCGCAAATCACCAATACAACGGTTGCATTCCAAGCGGCACGAGGCCCGCCTCGGCGAAAGCCTCCCAACGGCACAAACACATAGTCGTGGAACCACCGGGTCAGCGTCATGTGCCAGCGATTCCAAAACTCGGCAATCGAAACGGAGACTAGAGGTCGGTTGAAGTTTTCTGCCAAGTGCACGCCAAACAAGCGCGCGGAGCCAATGGCAATGCTGGCATAGCTGGCAAAGTCAAAATAGATTTGCCCTGCAAACGCAATAACCCCCATCCACGTGGCCAACGCCGAATACTGGCCCGGCGCAGCAAAAACCGAATCCGTCAAAATGCCCAACCGATCCGCCACCACCAGCTTGAGAAAGAGTCCTGTGAAGATACGCTTGGCACCGGCCACAATGTCATCCAGTCGGAAGGGATGATAGACGTTGAGTTGCGGCAACAGATGGCCCGCCCGCTCGATGGGACCCGCCACCAACTGCGGAAAATAACACACATAGAGCGAAAACGTTCCCAGATTCCGCTCGGCGTGAATTTGTCGCCGATAGACATCGATCGAATAGCTCAACGTCTGGAACGTGTAGAACGAAATTCCTACCGGCAGGATGAAACCCATCGGCGCCCAATGCCCATCGAAGCCCAGCAGTCGCCCCAGTCCCACCATGTTCGAGCCGAGAAAGTCGCCATATTTGAAGAACCCCAGCATTCCCAGATTCCCCAACAGACTACAGCCCAACAAGGCCCGACGTCCTCGCAAATTTTCGGTGCGCTCCAGTCCGAGCCCTACGAGATAGTCCAGCACCGTGGAGGCAAAAATCAGGATGCCGTAGATCGGCGTTTCCCAACAGTAAAACACATAGCTGGCCACCAGCAATAGGAGCTGGCGACCGCGTAAGGGCAACGCCGCATGCAGCATCAACACAACGATCAAAAAGACAGCATAGGTATAGGTGGCGAATAGCATGCCTATTTCCCCATTTCCAAAGCGATGCGTTCTTCCAGCAGGGCCGCCATCTGCTTATGATTTCGATCCTGCAAGTGATTGCTGGTGATGAAATCTTCGGGCGGCAATACCTCGGTCAAATCCCAAAACGGCAATCCGGCCTCTCCCGCCAGCCGCTTCAAATCCTCACGAAAAGCAGCCACCCAAGGCCCCTCGCGTCCATCCGCAAAGGTGGATCGCAACGGCGCCGCCGCCACCAACTTGTGCTCGGCAGGTATCTTTGCCAGTTGCGCGATGAACTCACCCAACAGAACCGTGGATTTTGAGTCATATGTCAAATCGATCTGGCCCTCGCCATTCCCCTGTTGCGGTGACGCCACGGGAGCCGTGCGAGGTTCGCCGCGCAACTGCCAAAACCGATACGTTGTTCGCGGCGCATAGAACGCCTTCTGGGCTCCCGGAAATCGCGTATCCAACCACGACCACACATAATCGCGAATCCTCAACAGGGGAAAGCGTTGCGTGATCCAAGCCGTCAGCACATCCTCCACGCGCCCATGCCGACGCCAGAACGAAAGCGGCAACCGTCGAGCCATGCTTCCGGTTGTCAGCAGTTGCGGCAAATCGGTTCGGCAAAAGGAAAACCCCATCTCAAAATTGTCCGCACGATAGTCTGCGCTACCCGAAATCGAAATCAGCCACGTCGGCGTTTCCTCGCGCAATCGTGCCGCCAGCGTCATGTATTCCATCGGCGTGACGCCATCCAAGGAAAAATTCAGCACCTCCCACTGTTCCACGCCACCTGTCTTCCGCTCATTCAGCAAAGCCTCCAGACGAGCCGGATAGATCTTCTGTGGTGGATATTCTCCGCCATACCCCTGCGAATTGGAAATCAACACCACACACGCCGAGTGGCTTCGCGAATCCATCGCCCCCACATAATGTGCCCAATCCCGAAAACGATATGGATTGCGACTTTGCTCCACGCAACTGGCAGGCGAAGGCAACAGCCACATCGCCAGCCCGCAAACGAGCCCAACGACAGTCAACCCAATGCCACCACAAATCGCTACCCTGCTGATATATCCACGCCTACACATAAGGGAGCGCGTGATACCAGCGCCACCATCAAAAAGCAAGTTTGAACCAGCGCCAACAAAGAGGTTACGGATAAATTCCGCGAAGGGCCGCGGCTTTGGCCACGCGGCTAATGGCCAAAATTTGGGCGGCGGTGCGCAGATCGCATTTCTCGCGCGCAGCCACATCATAAACATCATGGAAAGAGCGCATCATCAGCCGATCCAGACTACGATTCACATCCTCTTCGTCCCAGAAGTTGGCCTGCAAATCCTGTACCCATTCGAAATAGGAAACCGTCACGCCGCCCGCATTGGCCAAAATGTCCGGCACCACCACGGCACCGGCTTTGGCCAAAATGTCGTCCGCCTCCGGCGTGGTGGGACCGTTGGCTCCTTCCACAATGATCTTCGCCTTGACCGCGCCCGCATTCTCTGCCGTGATCTGATTTTCCAATGCACAGGGGGCCAGAATATCTACCGGCAACGCGATCAGGCGGGCATTTGCTGCCACCGAACCGGCCATATATTCGGCACCGCCAAAGCCTTCGAGGTGTTTTTTCGGATGGCTCTTCACATGCGCCAGCAAAGCCGGAATATCCAGACCGCGCGGATTAAACAATCCGCCTGCCGCATCCGTCACCCCCACCACTTTGAATCCTTTTCCATGCAGGAATTTGGCGGCCGATCCACCCACATTGCCGAAACCTTGAATGGCCACCGTGCTCTGTGCCGGATGCAAACCGAGGCGTTCTGCCGCCGCAATCAGTACCGTGGCCACGCCACGCCCCGTCGCTTCGCCGCGCCCTTGGCTACCGCCAATTTCAATCGGCTTGCCAGTGACAACGCCAGGAACGGAATAGCCCACCGTCATCGAGTAGGTATCCATCATCCACGCCATCGTCTGTGGATTGGTGTTCACATCCGGTGCCGGAATATCCTTGGCCGGGCCGATAATAATGGAAATTTCACTGGTATACCGACGCGTCATGCGCTCGATTTCTCCGAGGCTCATGCCGGACGGATCACACACAATGCCGCCTTTGGCACCACCATACGGCAAGCCAATCACAGCGCACTTCCAAGTCATGAGCATCGCTAATGCCTTCACTTCATCGAGCGTCACACCGGGGTGATACCGCACGCCACCTTTGGTGGGGCCACGCTCGGAGTTGTGCTGCACACGATAGCCTTCAAATACCGTCACGCGCCCATCGTCCATGCGAATCGGAACGGAAACGATCAAGGAACGTTGGCAATGCCGCATCTTGGCGTGGATGTTGGGATCCAGATTCATCCGCTTCGCCACCATATCCAACTGTTGACAGGCCATGTTCCAAAAACTGAAGTTCGCGCTCATGGGATTCCTCCGGTTGTGGTTTGTGGCATCAGGATAGACCTCTCTCCCAACTATGGAAAGAAAATCCCGCGCCATCGAAACTTCAGGATGAAAGCCCAGGACAACCGTCCACGTACCATCCGTGGGGGAAATCGCGACACTGCTTGGGGCGCGCCGCATAAATCCGACAGGAGCCATCCGAATTCAGAAACTCGCAAGAGCCATCGGCATTTTCTCGCAAGGTCAGTTGGGCACGATTCCGTGCCAGCACCGTATGATTGGCTATGAACAAGTCGGTGAGCATTCCCAGTAGCGCAGACGCCGCTTCAATGTCGGCATCCTCCATCAACACCGACCCTGGCCATCGGCAACAAGCCCCGCAACGCTGACAGGCAAAAGTCATGTCCCCCGCCACCCCTACTGCACGAACAGCCGATCGCCACCGGGCCCGATACGGATCACGTCCTTTTCATCCAACAACTCGCAGGACACGCTAATGTTCCTCATCCACGCCAACGAGCGTGCCTGCTGAAAAACCTTGAAGCTATCCGGCCTCACAAAAAAGCACAAAAACTGCGTCTCGGGCTTAATGGTGGCCAAGCGGGAACCAAACCACATCTCGTCCGTCTCATCCAAGAACTTCACAAACTGGTAGCCTTTGGAATCCGGAATGGGCGTCAGCACATATTTACCCGTCAACGCGAAGGTGTAGTCCACCGACTGACCGTCCACTTCCAAAAAACTTTGCCCCGCCAGTTTTAGAAATTCGTTGGGATCGCTCTGCACTTTTTCCCGAATCTCTTCGGTCTTCTTGTCTACAGCCTTCTTGAGTTCATCCACCGATATGTGGAAGAGCTGATTACTGCGGCACTCGAACAGCACCGGACTTTTGTCATCACTGGTCATTTCTTTTGGCGTAGCCACCAGCACCGTGATCTGGGAGGCATCAATACCCGTCAGCAAAATGATCAAGACCAGCACGCCCAGAATGCACGTCATCAGGTCCGTGAAGGAGCTCAAATCCATGGCAGGTCCAGATCCCATACCCTAGTTCCCTCCTCCGGCAGCCTCTGTTGCGGCAGGAGCCTCCACTTTCTCTGCTTCTGCGGCGTCACCTTCCTTTGGAGCCGGCTTTCCTTGACCAGCAATCAAGATTTCGCGACCCGCCTCCCATGGCTCAAAGCCCAGATCGATTTTCCGATCGCGGATCACTTGGCGCAAGCGCCGCTGAAAAACCGCGCTTCCCGGCCGCAACAGCAACACGATGTATTTCGTTTCCTTGGCCAGTTCCACTTCATTTAAAAACCGTTCGAACTCGTTGCCTTCCAAGAGAAGTTCTCTGGCCTCGATCACTTTTTTTTCCGGATTGGAAACGCTTCCGTAAATGATCAAGCGATTGGGTTCTACATCGATATACAAAGGGTCTTGCCGCATGTTCTGAAATTTCGGCATGATTTTCGCGCTGTTCTCATCATCTTCATATACGGCACCCGTCACCAAGGAGCCGATCTTGATGTTTTCCGGATTGCTAATGATCGTTAGAATGTTACTGACCAACATGATCACCAGCACGCCAATCAGCATCAGCACGATGTTCTGAAAACCCGAGGAATCAAAATCGGCCTGCTTCATGGAGTGGCTCCTTCCACAGGCGTCGTCGTAACGGGCGGTTGCGACACCATCGGGGCGAGCTCTTCCTCGCCCAACGCTTCAATATCTGCCCCTGACTCCAGACTACTTTCCAAGCGCCGCTTCTCCACGATTTCCTTCAATCCGCTGGTGCCTCCCGTCAATTGCGTTTCACCCGTATCGCCAAACGCCACCAAACCGCTCGCCGGGAACTGCCCCAGCTTGAGCCACCCCACCGACTTGTTCGCACCGGGATTGTTGTTGAAACCCGAAATCAACAAGTTGCTCAACTGTTCTTTGCTGATCTTGGCGCCTTCCATCCCCTTGATGGTCGCCTCTTCCATGAACGAAGCCTCATAGGTAAGCGTGCCGCTATCCGTCTGGCTCGACTTCACCACCAGTTTCGCGGTCTGCTGGCCCGCACTTTGGAACAGCGTGAGATAATAGTCCCCGTAAATGCCTGCCCCAAGGAAAGACAGGTTTACATAGATTCCTCCATCCGCTTGACTCATCCCGCAAACCACCACCGGAATGTGCATCCCCCCCTGCGCAGAAGCCACCTTGGACACATTGGTTCCAGACAGGCGGTACACCCCGACGGTTCCCTCAAACACCGGGCGGGTCTGCTCCACTTTTCCGCTTTTCCGCCGCGCTGAGAAAAAGCTCATGCTGGGACTCACCGCCGTTTCCGTCATGACCACCTTGCTCGGAAATAGAAGGAAAAATTCCACCTGCTCTATCGGGTCTTCTTCCAGCCCCTCCACCTCCACCGCGGCCCGCACCCGCCCCGCCACCACTGGCATTTTTCCGGCAATATCGCTCAGGTTGAAATTCACCGCATGCGTCGAATCCTCATCCGACATGATTCCCTTGGTTGCATCCTGCAACTTTTCAAAGAAATTATTCAAAAACGCCGGCGCTTCGGTCGGCATTCCCATCATGCCCTCCACTGAACGCACAATCTGTCGCATCGCCGCTTCATTAAATTTCACGGGCGGATTGGGCGTGTATTCCATCAAACGTCCGCCCGCCGGATCCGTCACCAAATAGCGCCCATTGGCACGATCAATCTCAATATCGCCAATCGACTTCAGATCCGAGGCCATCGACGTCTGCTGCCCCGTGAAGGGATCCATCCGGATTACTTCTGCCTTCCCCGGCTCCGTCTGCTGCCCGATCACAAAAGCGCCATCCGGATAGACCGCCAAGCTCAACAGATCCGCCCGCTTGGTCGCCTCCGGAGAGCCACCCATCATGATGTGGCGGTTCACTTCCCACCACGACAGCGTCCCTTTGTTGCGGTCACCCAAGATCATCACATCCTGCTTGTCCGACAAGGCAAACGTGAAAAAACTGGCAAAAGGCCCAAAATCGATCACCCACCAATTGCCGTCCGGCTCCCGCACCAGACAGGACCCAAACTTCATGAAGTCCGACCCGACTTCGTCCGCCCCCACAACATAAAATCGCCCCAAGCGATCCGCCTGCAAATCGCGCCACTGGAACTCCTGATCCAGCCAAGGCACCGGAATGCCTCGTGCCACATCCAAAACCCCTTGCGCGTTGGGAATAAACTCCAGAATGCGCCCATTCGGCACCTGCTCCGCCACAAACAAGGTGCCATTTGTGGAAATCGAAATCGGCCCCGGCTTCTCCAACGCCGCGGTCATCCATTTTTCTTTCGGAATTTGCGTGGTGACGCCCCACCGAGGTAGATTGGTGGACACGGTCCAGCCGGCCGCCAAGGCCGATTCCGGCTTCCCGTTCTTCAAGACCACAATCCGCCCACTGCCCTTTTCGGCCACATAAATATCGCCCGTGACCGGATGAACCGCCACCCCATGCGGCTCCTTGAGACCATCGGCCAACACCCGCGAAGTGAACGAAAGTTGCGCCCACGTCTCGGTCCCCATTCCAACGGCCAAACCAAGCGCCAGCAGGAAACACCAAAGTGAATGTTTGCTCCTCATGCTGGCACTTTCTGGATGCCCGATCTAGGCGCTGATTTCCTCTTGCAAGGTAATCACGCGCGGCTTGCTCAAGCGGCGGCAAAATTCGTCGGTGGTCGTCAGATGCGCCCTCAATTGCGCAAACGTGCTTTGGAACTGCTCGGCGCTCGTGATGCCCACCATGGCGCGCTCCAGCGCCTGTTCCACCTGCAACAGCTCTTGAACTTTGCTGCCCAAGCTGGCAATCGTCGCAATTTGCTGCTCGACGATTCCGGCGGCATTTGCAGCCTTTTGCAAACTCTCGCCCAGCGTGGACTGCACCTCCTGAGCACTCTTCGCATATTGACCCGCCAACGCAGCGGCCCGCTCATGCGCCTGCTCCATCGCCGCGGCCAACGACTTCACTTCTTCCTCCGTAGCTGTCTTGCGGGCCAGCACGTAGCGTGCGGAAAGCTCCTCGAATTGCTTGCCCATCTCCGCGGCCGCCTTATCGATGGAAATCGTGAACACTTCCTCATACCGATCCGGATCGGGAATGTAGCGCCGGAAGGCCGCCTCAATCGAGTCTTCCAAGTTTTCAATCACCACGGCCTGCTGCTCCGCCGACGGCAGGCGGGAGATGAAATGCTCATCCAAATAGATGTCCACTTCTGCCATGAGCGTCGTCTCGCGGCGCATGAGCGAGGTCAGCGGGAATTGAGCCAGCGTCACCAGCATCAGCGCCAAAAACGTCGTGTCGAACGCTACGCCTAGGCTGATCGTCACCTGCGCAATAGCCTCTTTAATAGCGCCCAGTTCGGCGGACCCCGACAAGAAGTCGGCGAAACCACCGACGGCCGCGCCCAGTCCTTGCACCGTTCCAATGAAGCCGAAAATCGGAATCACCCACATCATCAAACGCATCATGGTATAGGTCATGTCCGACGCCACGTTGTCGCGCGTGGCTTCCGCACTAATCCACCCACCCACGCGGCCCAAGTCCTTCGTCGCCATCCACAACCCCAGCGCCCGATCCAGTCGACTCAGCAGGATGCTCGTCAGATCCCCTCCCGAATCATGGATGCGCTTACGCAACATGCGCAACTCTTCTTCGTTGTCCATGTTGACGCCCCGAACTTGGGCCGTATCTTCGCTGATGTGCTGAATCTGCTGTTTAAGAATGCGATTCTTCTGAATAATACAAACAACGATCACAAAGAAGCTCACCAGTTCGAGCCACTGAATGGGGCCACGTTGATTTAACAATGCGTGAATGTAGCGAATCAACCCCGTGTGGTGAAACTTGTCCGCAAAGAAGAAGGCAACGCATAGAATGACCGTGCAGATCAAGGCCCCCACCACTTGAATCCACACGTTCGTGTCGGTATTCGGTCGGGTGGAACCCAGCCCGCCATCCGCATCCGGCTTCTCCTGTTCGACCGCGATTGGCTCGACCTTTTCTTCCGCTTTTTCCTTGGCCATATCGATCACCTGCCGTTGTTGTTAAATCTCGGGGGGGGCACCCATGCAACTTGCAACTTCGATTAAGATGGCAAACTCCATGTCCTTCGTCGATAGGAAATTGAGTCCCCCAAGCCGCTATCTCCCTTTTTTCTCATCGGTGGCTCTCACTGAAATCCTTGCCTGGGAACAATCCCTCCGCCCATTCCGCCAGTCCATACGCCAGATGCATCAGTGGAATCATCGCCGCCAACCCCAAATCGCCCCACCGCTTTGTCTGGGCCACTGTTTCCACCGCCACCGCCAGCGCCAACCCCGCATAGATCCCCAGATCCAACGCCAGCAACAGCCGCGCCCACCCAGCCCAAAACGCCAGCACCGCCAGCGCCGCCGTCCCCCCCACCCACACACCCGGAATCAACGGCAACGGCGTGAACGACACTCCCCCCCGCAGCAACCGAATCCGCGTGGCCCCATAGCCCCACATCTGCCGCCAAAAGCGCTTCAACGACTGCCTCGGATAATGCTTCACCCACGCCGCCGGAATGAACATCAGCTTCCACCCCGCCTCTTCCGTCCGAAACGCCGCAATCATTTCCTCCCCCGGATAAAAGTCCAGCGGGAACCCGCCCATCTGCGCAAAAGCCTCCCGCCGATACACCGCGTTGCAACCAATCACCCGGTCCCAATCAATCGAATAGCTCCCCGCCCGGTTCTGCCGGTACCGCTCCGCCACATAACCCGCCGCCCGCGACGACAGCACCAGCCCCGCCAAACGCCCGATCCAGTTGATATCCTCCGGCACCAGACTCGGCCCGCTTGCCAGCCCCACCTTCGCATCCGCAAAGGCCTCCACAATGCGCTTCGGCCAGTCCCCCGCCACCACCACATCATCATCCAAAAACGCAATCAGCGGCGCCCGCGACACCGCCGCCCCCTCGTTTTTCTTGCGGCTCGAATCGCCTCTTGGAAACTGAATATCCAAATGCCGCACATTCCCGTGCCGCCCCAAAAAATCTTGAAGCCGCCCCTCCACCCCCGCATCCGGCACCCGCCCCGCCCCCATCACTTCCATTCCCGCAAACCCCTCCCCCCCCCCCCGCCATTCCCACGTACGAATCAAAATGTCCCGCCCCATCGTCGGAATCACCACGGACAAAAATGGAGTCGCCGCCTCCGTCATGCCGCCCCCTCGCCCTGCCGCCGCCGACGCACCGCCACCAGCCGCACCGCCGCACCCAACCCCACCAAAAGGCCCGCACCTTGCAACACAATCGGCATCGACGACGGCGCATATTTCAACACCACCTCATGCGTCCCCGCCTCCTCGAAGGCCAGCCCTTGAAACATATAATCGCACCGAGTCACCGGCACCGACTTCCCGTCCACCGTCGCCTTCCATCCCGGATCAAACTTCTCCGCCACGCGCACCCACGTCGGCCCGTGATTTTCCACCGTGAACTCATAGCGCCCCGGAATCAGCCGCGAAACCGTCACCACGGGCAACGGCCCCGGATCGCCCGATGGCGGCCCCGAAGTCTTCGTCCCCTCCGGCAACAGCAACGAGGAATACGGCTGGAACGATGGATCATTCAGCGTCCTCAACGCCTCCTCATCCGACACCACCCTCCACGACGGCACCGCCGCCACCCGAGGCGGAACCGGCTTGAGACGCAACACCAGTTCCGGTGCGTTACGTCCCGCCGGAACCATCGGCGTCGCCACCCCGCCCTGCCCGTCATTCTGCGGCTGATACGCCCACACCCGCTCCAACTGCGACGCCCACGCCGGATTCGCCATCAGTTGCGCCGCCACCTGCGCATGCACCAACACATGCGAAACCGCCGCCAATCGCCAGCCCCGCACCGGATCCTTCACCGAACTCCAAAACGCCGTATAGTCCGCCGGCGGGCGCGGCAACTGCGTCACATTCACCGACGAAATCCCGTGATACGGAAACAAGTACGTCAGCCACAAATTATAAAATCCATCTTGCGTCGCCATCGCCGTGCGGTTGAAGCCCACCTCCCGCTTCAAATAGCGCACCAAGTCGTTTTCCGCCACATAGCCCGGCGGCATTGTCTGGATATACTTCGGCGCCAAAATCACCGCCGCATCGAACACCACCACCAGCGCCGGAATCCACACCCCCCACGCGCTCAGCCGCCGCAAAAAAGTTTTCCACACTGTGGAAGATTTTTTTCCACCGGTGGAAAATTCCGCCCCTTTTTTTCCACACTGTGGAAAATTTTTTTCCACACTGTGGAAAACATTCTGCGACAGCAACCACAACACCGCCGCGCCCAGCACAAACGCCCCGCCCGCATACGTCACGGAAAAGGCGCGGTTCCACTGAATCACCCGGCCCATCGCGTTCGTCGACAAATCCGCCCACAGCGCCAAGCCCGACAGCAGGAAAACCGTCGCGACAATCCCCGAGCCCCAGATCCATTTCCGCGCCGTGCGCCCTTCCATTCGCAACGCTGCATCCAACCCGAAGGCCGCCAGCACGCCCCACGCCATCTGGAAAAAATGAATGAATTTGTTGGGGTTTCGAATGCTGCTAAATCCCGGCAACAGGCTCAGCGGGCGATAGAGCGGAAAGTATTTCCCAAACGCCAACAACAGCGCCAACACACACAAGCCACCCCAGAGGGCGATGGTTGCTGCATTTTTCTCCTTCCGCCACCGGAATGCCGCCGCCACGGCGATGAGCGCAAACAGAAGCGGCAGAACGCCCACATACACATTTTCCAGTTTGAAATTTTGGAACCCTTGGCGCGTGGTTTCCCAGCCCTCGCTTCGCCCCATCTTTCCCCAATAGGGCCCGGTCTCCTCGCCGCTCCGCCAGCCCGTCCACCCCGGCGCAATGAAATCCAAACTCTCATCCGGCGGCTGGCTCCATTGAGTGAGGTAGGACCAACGCTCTGCCGGATCTTCCCCTTTCGGCACCTCCGTCACCCCCGCACCCACCACAGACATCGAAGCCCCTCCAACCAGCAGGGTCGCCACTAGAGCTGCGCCCCACGATTTTTTTGCTAGCGCGGTGATCTGCCAACTGCCGGCAGCGCGTGCCGCCTCGAACACACCCACCGGTGCCAGGAGTAACGCACAGAATAACGCAACGTCGGATTGCTCTAAAAACATCGCACCAGCCGCTACGCCAGCCACCAACGACCACTCCACCCGTCCCGTCTTGCCCCAACGTCCCAAGGCAAATACTGCCAGCGAAAGAAAAACCATCAGCCCGTATTTGCCCACATGCCCAGCATAGGTCAGCGTCAGGTTTGTCCCCACCCAAAACGCCACTAGCCCGCCGAACACGCACGCAGCCGATCGCAAGCCCTTATCGCGTAGATAAAGCGCCAGTAGCCACCCGGCCAGCGCCAAGCAAAGCCCATGGTAGACGTTCATGAAGGTCTCGGCCGACAATGTTCCCATCGCTAGCGCCCATAGATGGAAGCCTTGTAGCCCAGGCATACCCCACAAGGCTTCGCCCATCCAGTGTGCAAGAGGAGAAGCCTCGATCACCCGCTGGTTGGCGGCTATGAGTCCCACGTTGTCATCGCTTGTCAGCAGCACCAACCCAGTTGGCCACAGCGCATGGAAGACAAGCAGGGCAACCGAACCAAAGAGAAGCAAGAACCACAGGGAAACCCAGCAACGCGACGAAAGACTCGCTATGGGTCTCATCGCTTTTCCTCGGGAGCCGGCGTGCCCAGTACCACCACATCGCCCACCATCCCCGGCCACCACCCGGCGAACAAGCGCGACACGAAATCGAAGGAATGGTACACGCATCCCCCCACCTGCACGGGACGAATGCCATGCCAACGCAAAAACCGTTTCAGTGCTCGGAGGGTGAACACCCTCAAATGCCCCGCCGCCACGTCGTTTGGCCCATGCGGGAGTAATCGGCCGATCAACGGATTTCCAAACCGGAATGGAACGAACGACACCTCCATCGTATGCGGCTGCATCCCGAATAACAGCGAGAACCGATCGATCCACCCGGCCAGATTAGGCGTGGATAGAAGCAACCAACCATTTTGCTTGATCAATTGGCGCAAATGAATCACTGCGGCATCCGTATCCACCAGATGCTCCAGCACTTCGAAAAATAGTACCAAATCATATTGCCCCGCTGACTCCGCCGGAATCTCGTCACAAACCGACTGCACCCGCGACTGTTCGCCCGCTTCATTGGCCAGCCGGACTCCTTCCACAGACAAATCCCATCCCTCCAGATCCACCTTCACATCGAACTTTTCCGCGAGTAGGTTGGCGAAGAGCCGTCCCAATTGCATATTTCCACCGCCGATATCCAACACACGCAGGGTTTGCCCCGTTTGGAAGTGCGCTGATTTCTTCAGCAACTTCAATGCAACATGCACACGCGATGCATCGACATGTTTTCCGTAGGCTTGTTCGTAATGTTTTTGTAGCGAGTCATTTTCCATGCGCCGCAGTTTGCCAAATTTGTACCTTTTGACAAATAGAATCTACCGCAACGTTCGCATACCTGATGAGAGAAAAGCCCCATCTTGAGCCAGAAGACTCACCACGCAAAGCGACGACGGGTTATTCCGTCTTCATGCGCAGGAAAAGCATGGGGGCTGTGGTAACCCCATCCGGCAGGCGCAACTTGATCAAGTCGTTTTCGCCAACCCGCTTGAGCGAAACCGGTGCCACGCCACGGCTCCTCCACAACCCGGATTGGAGCAGGTTTTCTGTGAACTCAAAGGCGATGTTGCCGGGAGCACCTCCGGATACCGCATAGGAGATGGTGAGCGATTCCGTGCCCGCAAAGACTTCCTCCGCCACAACGCCGTACGGTAGGCTGTTGGGGGCCAGCGGATCCGTTCCCAACTGATACTCCAGCAGATTCGGAATACCATCTTCATCCGGGTCGGCATGATCCGAGGCCAGACCGGTGTTCCCGATTTGCTCGAACCATGTATCCCTCCATTGCTCCAGCTCCGTCCAGGTCTTGGCTTGCAGCCGGATGGCAGACGACTCATCGCCCTGTGGATTCAATGCTGTGATCAGGTAGTTACACACCGTCCCCGAAAGCAACCCAACGTCCACAAACACCGTACGCGTCGCTTCCGTGTCCACCAGCTTGGTCCAGACCGTTTCGCCCTCCAGCTTACGGCGAACCCGATAACCCGTGGCCCACGATGCCTGGGCCCACGAAACTTTGATCTGGTCCACGGCAAGTGCGACCGCATCCCCTCTCTCGGGTGGCAATGGCGCCGAGGAAGATATGGACTCCACAACGAGCACATCCGAACCTGAGGTTGTGGATTCCAATGATTCGGAGTTTAGCCCCACCACTAAGCATTCGGCCGGGGATTGGGCATAATCCAACGTAGATAACACGGTCCCGACCCCCTCTTGGGCCTTGAACTGGATTTCCGCCACCGTCTGAATTCCTGTCGCAAATGTCTCACCCTCGGCAAGCGTCACTCCAAAAGCGACAGATCCTTCGGATAGCACCTCCAGATTAGACAGAAACTCGCCATTGGTCGCCAAGCCCACGATTCTCATATCTTGATAGGCCAGCACTTCCGGATCGAACGAGAGACTCACGCCAATCCCGTGTTCATCCCCCTGCGCATCCAGAACAATAGACGCCCGGAACGATTCGCCACGCTGGACTTCTTCAGGAACACCAATCGACAGGCTTCGCGAGGAGTCTTTTCGGGTTAAAATCGCAGGATCGTTCACCCGATTTAATTGATTTGTTGGTCCGCAAGCGGCCGTTGGTCCCGATTGGCCTTTCACCACGTGCAAGATGGCCACAACATCGGCCATGTCGATGATCCCATCTCCGCACGTCTGGACCGGAGCACAATCCAGCCGCTGGAATTCCTCTGGCGTGGTCGGCAAATCCAAAACGCCTAGGGCAAACTGCCGGGCCAAACGGGTATCCTGATCATCCACCACCCCATCGCCGTTGGGACGAGGAGAAATATCTCCCTCCCAACCAATCGCAGAAACCGTGACTCGCCCATTTTCCCATGCGATGCCTGCCGGATCAGGGACGATCTCGCGCGCGACCGGCTCATCCTGAAATCGAAGGATGTATTCACCGGCCTCTTCCGCCAAGAATCGAAGCGCTAGGAGGTGCTTGGTTCCCTCGCTAAACGGATTCTCCATCGGGGCCAGCAACAGGACGCTAAGCACATTGGACGGATACTCGCTGGTCTGTAGCAACGCCTGCGGCGCATCCGCGCCCAATTCCGCTCCCACCCATTGAATCCCGGCGTCAAAAGCCAGAGAGAATGCCAAGCTGGTTTCACCGCCCTTGGAAATCAATTGTATCGGCACATCCACGGTGCTTCCCGGCGTTGCGGCCCCCTCGAGCACGCGGACCCTGGCTTCCGCAAGCGCGGCGGGTCGGATCGTCACGTCGAACAGCCTCTTGCGCATGGGCGCCTCTTGGGTATGCCGCTCGGTGACAAAAGCATCGATCGGATCACCTTGCGCCATGATCATTTCCAGCCAAAGGGTATTGGTTCCGCTCTCTGGAGCACGGAAGGCCTCTGGAACATCCGTTTTGACGGATAGCCCCGGACAGCCCGGGATACAATAGAAGTCTTCCAGTTCAATCGGCGTTCCGACGGCTCGGCCCGCGTCATCCCGGAAGCCCAGCACGACGCGAACGGGATGAGGATTTCCTGGAGGGCTACGGATAAACGCCAGCAGGTCTCCCTGCAACAGCGCTCGGCTATCGGCTTGGTTCATGTTGACCCGATCCAAGGCGTACCCGTCAAGTCCGAGCGTCGCATCATTCACGAGAAGCTCATATCCGCACCCCGTTCCGGAGTCCGACGTCATCACACTGGCTTCTTCGCTGAACCCGGAATGCCCCCAATGATTGGAAGCCCTCACCTTGTATGTATAGAGGGTGGAGGAATCGACGGCGCTGTTGAGATAGGTCGTTGTGTTTGCCTCCATTTGGGCCAAGCTGATCCACGTGCCATCCATCCCCGCCTTCCGCCAGATATCAAATCCCTGCTCATCATCGGATATATCCCGCCACGAAAGCGCAATAGAACCGGCCTCGGTCAGATGGGCCTCGAGCCCTTGAGGCGCCAGAGGAAGCTCCGGCATTTGGATATAGGCGATCTCGCTGTAGTCCGAAACTCCGTTCGACAACACTGCCGCGATGCGATATTCGTAGAAATTCCCGGACCGAACCGTTGTATCCTCCCAAGATCGCACAGCCCCGCCCGAGACCGTGGTTGCCGACCACTCGCCCAATGGATTGCGTCGCTGAATATGGAATCCCAATGGCGTGCCGTAATACTCCCAAGTAGCGCGAGCGACCGTCAACTGTTCCATCTCCATGCGGAGATTTTTCGGGGCATACGACAGCTCCTGTCCGCGCGTGTCCAACGTGAACACGGACGTCTGCGGCAACAGATCTCCGCGCGTATCTAGTGTGAATACCAAGGATTTTATCCCAAGGTCCAAATCGCGCGTATCCAGTGTAAACAGGGAGGACAAGCCTCCATCGGCCTTCGCCCATCCCGCAAGGAAAACCCCCGCAAGAATCAGCACAGCCCAAACCGCCCTAACGGATTTCATGGCGAACACCTCGCTTGGAAATTTTCATGGGTTGAATGGTACTCATTGGAAAACTCGATTGGGGTCGCCTCAAGGGATGTAGAGGGTAAAGCCCCACCCGTCCGCAATATCTGTGACTTCTTTTAGTATCTCAAAGTTGGAACCATCCAGATCTGCACGAGCAATGGCCCGATCTCTCCAGTTAGTAGATACCAGGTACATGTAAAGTTTGTTGCTCGGCACATCCAATGCAACCATCCAGCAAGTGGAATATTTCGCCGGAGGAGTCAGAATCGTTTGCACGCCAGATCCGTCCAAATTTGCACGCTTGAGGATTCCACCCTCAGGCACATCTGAATAATAAAGGTGACCTGCATCGGTATCGATGGCCAGAGCCACGCCTGCGTTTGCCGTGATGATCCTGGTCAGATCAGTTCCATCGTAATTGACGCGCCAGATCCAGCGACACTCGCCGCAGTTCCCATTATATGTCGACCGAAAATAGATATGCTGACGGGCAGGATCGAGAGCCATCTGCCCATGCCCGCCATACATCGGCGACAAGGCGTCCGAGGAAACGATTCGCTGCCATCTCCCCGTGGACGACTGCAGGTTCATTTTGTAGACACCATTATAATACAATCCCATAAATATCGAGGACGCGGCAGGATCATAGGCAAAACCCTGTGCTCCATCGATGCCCGGGCCATTATACAACAGAGATGCCTCCCCGCCCCGAAGCATGTCATAGGCCAAAATCGACGAGCCCGAGTACCAGGTATTGATCATCAACTTGCTGCTCGCGTAATCCACAGCCAAATGCTCGACTTTCGGCAAACCGGAACAGACGGTTGTAAAAGCACTGCCATCGAGATTCATGCGGTAAACTTTGTCTCCCGCTGTGAAAAATAGGCCGTTCTGCGATTCCGCCGCCGTGGCGTTCAGGCGAATAATCATCTGAGTGGAATATTGTTGATTCCAATCAGACCGTGCGTCCCAGATCAACTGCCGCAAGGTTCCGTTTGCGGGGATCCCCGGGCCAATATCGCTGCCCGGATAGTACGTGTTCGCCGGTACCGTCCACGATTCTCCTGCATTCGAGGAGATGTTCATGGAAACATTGGCGACACTCGCGTTGGATTCCGCCAGCCGATAGGTAACCGTCACCTTCTTGTTTGTACTATCCGGCGTGACGTCCACATCATAAACGGTAACCGGTCCAGCCCACGAGATCCCACAAGCCAGCAAAAATGAAACAACCCCACCACACAGCTTTTTCATCTCTTCCTCCTTAACACCCAATGTGCGCAAATCCTGAACTACATCCTATCATTTCGACACTTACTACTGCTCGGACTATGCAACTCAACTCTGAAATGTGCAATAGATTTTGAATTTATGTCGGCGACGGAACAAAAGTGGAATTCGTGCCGGAACAAAAGCGGACAGATGTCAGAGGGTGTAAGTTTCTAGCACACTTTGCCATACATCTTTTGGATGCTCTTCGAGGACCCATAATTTGTGTTGGGGATGGTGTACGAGGCTGACGTACTTTTTCGTGTCGGAGGATTTGGATTCGTCAGACCGGATCCAAAACACGCGTTATTCGTTCAGAACGCGGACGCGGTACAGGCGCTTGCCGTCGAGAGGCGCGGCGACTCCATCCAGATAATCATCCGCGAAGGAAAAGACCGACGGGGTTCCATAGGCAGATGGGTCTTGCTCCTCCGCCACCGGACATTCCACCGAATGGAAGGCACCGGTGGTGAGCTCTGCCGTCCATTCTACGCGATAGCGCGTTCCGCCGACCGATTGCCAACGCAAGAAGGAGGCGGATGGTCCTTCCGGCGGCAACAGACGCAACACCGACTGGCTGTCGCGCGGATCCGTGTTGGCCCGATATTCTTGGCGGTTTGACTGTCCGTCACCATCTGAATCTTCGTCCGGAAGGGCCGAAACCAAGTTGGTGAAAAAGACGATTTCCCAATCGTCGGGCAGACCGTTTTCGTTGGAGTCTTCCGAGGGCGGCATCTCAAATGTCACGACGGCTTCCGTGCTGGTGGATAATCCATCCGAAACAACAAACGTCACCGTGTCGGTCCCCCGATAGCCATGCACGGGCGCATAGTGCGCATCGCCTTGGGTGGCCGACAGAAAACGAAAGGTGCCGTGCGCGGGATGGTTTCGGACTTCGAAGGACAAGGCCTGCCCGTCTTCATCGCTACCTGCGAGAGTCAGATTCGTGGGGCCCTGCAACCAGACGGTGGAAGAGTGCGCCACGGGGATGTGATTCAGGAACGGCGTGCAATCACAACGTTGTTGCACATAGGTGGCGCGAATGCCCCAGCACAAGTTGGTGCCGGTGTCGCCGCTGTCCACATCGGTCATGCGCAGGCGCCACGTCCCATTGAGAGGTTTTTCAGCCAGAACGGCCAGCGAAGATTCCGGACGGTAGGTCCCCGCAAAAGGCGCGGTTCCATTCGTGATCGCCAGGGTAGCGGACTGATCCAGCACCGTGTAGACGGCTTCCGCGCAATCGCCGGTTCCAAAATCATTTCCACTACGGCCGCGCCGATTCACCAGCAACACCTCCGAGCCATCGGGATGTTGCAGCGCCAGCACCAAATCGCGATCGTAGGTGTGTTGAATTCGAATGTGTACGTCGACATCGTCCAGCATGGGATTACCCGGCTCATCCATGACGAGTTCCGAATAGGTTGTGGCCACATCCAGAATGGGTGTCGGTGTGTCCACGTTGAAATCATGCGTCACGGGAGGTTGGCGAATGAATGTGCCCACCACACGATCAAAGACATTGGTCACCTTCACCTGTCCGTTGAATGCCGTTTCCAGTTGGAAGCGCAGAACGCTCCCGCAGGCCAGGGCGGAATCAAGCTGATATTCAAATGCCACGCGATTGGTGCCGGAGCCGTCCGCCACCATGGAATCATATGTCGACACCTCTTGCAAAACAGTCACTCCCGGCGTGAGGGCAACGAGCCGCGCCACCATTCCCGTGGCCGCTAGCGACGACTTATTCCACAAAACGATTTGCTCCCGAATCGTCTCGCCCGGATCCAACACCCCATCGCCGTTGCCTGCGGGGTGATCCTGGAATGTCGCCTCCCGAAGCACCATGCCCGTGCGAGGGGTTTGCGAAAAAATCATTGCACTATAGCAACCGATGGTGACCGGGCCCGATGGCGGGGAGCCGGCCGCCGCCACCTCTACGCTTCCCACATTGCCGTAGTCCGCCGCGTAGTCGGTGGAATCGCTGTTGAACAACGCATACCACGTGCCCGCCGATGGAAACTGAACCGTGACGTTGCTCCTCACGGTGTTGGCGAAGTTGGCCAGCACCACAACCACATCTCCGGTCTGAACACTGTCCTGACGGCTATAGGCCATCCACTTGTTGACGTTGTCCACCTGATACGTGTTCGCAGAATCTCCCATCAGACCCCCGGACAACCCATCCGCATTTCGCCGCAGGCGGATCAGATCGCGATAGAGCCGGAAGTTACCCGCCTGGCTATTGGTGCGCGCCCAATCCATGGGGCGGGTGTCACTAAACTGATTGGTTTCCAAGACTTCCTGACCTTGCCAAATCATGGGAGTCCCCGGCGAAGTCATGACCAACACCGCGCCCAGTTGGGAACGCTTGCGCGCGAAATAGCCTTCCGGATCGGTGCTGTGAATCGCCGTAGGCAGACGAGCGCCGCTATTCAAGTCTCCCGTCGTGTCGTGCGATTCCGTGAACACAATGCGCGATGCCGGTCCCGCCACATTTCGTGCCACCGTGAGCATGTTGCGATTGGAATCGGAACCCTGCGTCAACACACTCTTGATTTCCCACGCAAACGTGAGGTCCCAATGGGAATCAAATCCGCTGATTTCTTTGGTGTCTTCGGCGATGTTCCAAATGCCCGACTCGCGCGCCGCCATCCAACTCAACGCATTCGTCACCATCGTCAACCCGTCGGGAATGAACAGATTGTTGGTTGTATAAATGATGTGCTTGGGCGCATCCCAACGAAAACCGCTGATGCGATACTCATCGATCCACATGCGAAGCGTGTCGTTGATATACTCGCGAACCTCCGCTCTCCCATAGTCGGGTCGCGGCCCCCATGGGGTATAGGTATAGGGATCGCTGGCATAGAAATAGGGGCCCGGCGATGTGCCATCGATCTGCCACAGGGAAGATCCGCCATCCCAGTGGTTATGCACCACGTCCATCAAAAACACGATTCCCCGCTGGTGACCGCGTTGAACCAGACGGCGAAGGTCATCCGGCGTTCCATAATTTCTCTCCACCGCAAATGGGTAAGCCAGATTGTATCCCCAACTGGTCGTGCTTGGAAATTCATTGATAGGCATCAGCTCAATAGCCGAAATCCCCAGCTCCTCCAAATAGGCCAGACGATTCGTGAATGTCGAAAAGCTACCCGATGAACCGGGGAACGTTCCCACATGCGCCTCATAAATCACCAAATCACGGGCGTCCGTGATGCGGAGTGAATCACCTCCCCAGTCAAACGCATTGGTGGCCACCACCACCGAGTTATTATTGTCCCCGGATTGAATGATTCGGCTACGGGGATCACTGCGCCAGAGGGTGCCATTCACAACGTATTTATAGCTGTGGTTGGTCCGGGCCGCCGCCACATCCACAGACCAAACACCCGACGTTGCACTTTCCAAAACCAGCGGATTTGCCGACGTGCTCCACCCGTTGAAACTCCCCGCCACGCTCACGCTACTCGCACCGGGAATCCATGCGCGAAACGTCACTCCGGTGCCCGATGCCCCCGAAAATGGAATGGCCCCCCACCCCGGACGACTGGACTGCGCAACTCCCGCCACAGTTCCAAACAGTTGGAAGAGTATCAACCCCAGCCAAATGACTGCTCTCTTCCTCATGTCCTCGACCCTACTCGAGCCAAAGCCAAAAGCAAAGCCACGATCCATCCCCGCAGCCCATTGCAGAAACAGCCCTTCCCCGCGCCTCATCCATTTTGGATATAGTTTTATAAAACAATACCCCTTTCCGAGACTGCCCATTCAGAGCGCGCTTCATAATGTAACTATAAGAACGAAAGACTGTTAGATTCAGCCTCACCTTCAAAACAGATCGTAAAATGAGAAAAAGCGTCTCGGATGATTCCCCAACTCCAGCCCATCACCGCATTACGAGCCGGATTCCAGCTCACCCCAGCGGGCATACAAACGATCTAGTTCGGGCGAAATTTCGGCCAATCGATTCGTTGCGGACTGAATGTCCGCCGACGATCCTTTGTAGAAATTTGGATTGGCCATTCGCACATGCAACTCTTCCAGTTCGGACTCCAGTGAGGTGATGCGCCCCGGAATCTCCTGCAACTCCTTGCGAGCTTGGTTGGACAATTTGCGAGGCTTGGCGACCGATGGTTTTTCTGCCTCGCCGCGAATCAACGTGGCGGATGCCGCCGCTTTTCGCTGCGCGACCCAGTCATCGTAGCCGCCCGGATATTCGCGCACGGCACCATCGCCTTCGAAGACCATCGTGCTGGTGGCCACCTCATTCAAAAACTCACGATCATGGCTCACTAATAAAACCGTACCGGAATACTCCACCAGTAAGTCTTCGATCAGTTCCAGCGTCTCCACATCCAAATCGTTGGTCGGCTCGTCGAGCACTAACACGTTCGACGGACGAGCAAACAACCTCGCCAGCAACAAGCGACTACGCTCTCCGCCCGACAACACCCGCACCGGACTGCGCGAACGCTCGGGCGCAAATAAAAATTCTTCCAAATATCCAATCACATGCTTCCGCTGGCCGTTCACCGTCACGTATTCGTTGCCATCGGCCACGTTGTCGAACACCGTCTTGTCGTCATCCAAGGCTTCGCGCATCTGGTCGAAATACGAAATCTCCAGTTTTGTTCCATGCTCCACTGTGCCTTCGCAGGGAGCTTCCTGCCCGAGCAACACGCGGATCAAGGTGGACTTACCGCATCCGTTCGGCCCGAGGATACCCACTTTGTCGCCACGGCAAATTTCGGCATCAAGCCCCTGAAACAGGAAATGTCCGTCGTAGGCCAATCCCAGTTTCTTGGCCGTGATGACTTTGTATCCGGATCGACCCGACTCCTGCAAGGTGGCGCGAACAGGGCCACTGATCTCTCGGCGGGCGGCGCGTTCCGAACGTAGTTTCATCAGCTCGCGCACTCGTCCTTCATTTCGAGTTCGCCGTGCCTTCACACCTTTGCGCAACCACACTTCTTCTTGTGCTAATTTCTTGTCGAACACAGCATTTTGGCGCTCTTCGTCCTCCAGCGCCGCCGCCTTCCGTTCAAGAAATTGGTCATAGGCACAGGCCCAAGAGCGCAACTGACCACGATCTAGCTCCACGATGCGGGTGGCGACCCGACGCAAAAAAGCGCGGTCATGCGTCACAAACAAAATGGCCCCGGGAAATCGAAGCAAAAAGCTTTCCATCCATTCGATGGATTCCACATCAAGATGATTCGTCGGTTCGTCGAGGAGTAGCACATCCGGCTCCGCCGCCAGTGCCTGCGCCAACAGCACGCGACGCTTCATTCCTCCTGAAAGTGTCGAACATTCTGCCCCGCCATCCAGTTCCATCAGGGAAATCACTTTTTTGGCCTGCGTCTCCCGATGCCAGGCATCTTGGTCTGCGCGAGTTCCCTCTTTCACCGTTTCCAACACCGTTCCGGGAAGCTCTGCGGGCACCACTTGCGGCATCATGGTGACGATGAGGTTTCGGGCCTGAACCACCTCGCCATCGTCGGGCTTGAGCACGCCCGCCGCAATTTTCAAGAGAGTGGACTTCCCCTCGCCGTTGCGTCCGAGCAAGCAAATACGTTCACCCCGCTCCACATTCAGCGTTGCGCCTTCCAACAGCCGCGGGCCGCCAAAGCGGATTCCAATTTCCTGTAGACTCAATAATGCCATTTAGAACCACCCACTCTCCACGCAGAGGTCAACCCGTTTTGCGGGCTCAGAGCATTTTTTGTGGCAAGGTTTTGTTTTCGGAATTCCCCTCCCAAAAGTCTCAACCATCGCATTCAGAGAACTGATTCGATTTACACTTCCTTTATCACTCATTCCATGCGCCCGCATCCTTCATATACTGAACCCACTCCTCATAATCCGCCTGCAGTAAGTCGTCGAGTTGTTGTTGGGTGGTCAACTGCACATACCAAACGTAGCTCTTCCCTCGAACTCGTTTTCTTTTTTCAAAATCTAGAACCCATAAATTCTCGCTAGGTACCTCCTCTTCGACTAAAAATCGATTTCTTCGCCAACACTTGGCTACTGGGAATAATTTATAAGCGCGTAAAGGGTGTGTGGGCTGTAATCGCTGTGTGAAATATGCGGCAATTTCGTCCGAAAACTCAAGCGGTACTGATTCCCATGCGTCATTCCACTGGATGCAAAGTGCTGTCACTGAATTATCTCCCTTTCCATATGGTGTTAATCAATCTAGAAACAGCCAACCTGAAATCGATGCACCAATGCCCTCTCATAACCTTTCTCCTAAAGCGAGTACTTCCCCCAGCAAATAAATCAGAATTCTTGGACTCGTGAAAATTGCCAAAACCGGGTAAGCAGGAAAACAGGAAACACAAGAGGAACTAGCAAAACGAACCCAGACGACACGGAGGTCGTCCCTCCAGTGGAAAAATACAGGCCACTGAACCTGTTTTCTGGAGGGCCGAGTTCCCCGACTTTGCACAAAACCGCCCTCTCCTTTCGGAAAGGGCGGTCGCCGAGGGCCCAAAGACCTGATTTTACGACATGAACGACGAACGGATGAACACCAGCACGAACAGCGCCACGGTTTCAATAACGCCCAGCGTCATCAGGTAGTTACCGAAGCCTTGGCCTGTTTCCGCAAGCGCATCCGCGCCCGCCGCGCCCGCCTTGCCTTGGAACCAAGCCGACGTTCCAATGCCCAAGCCACCGAAAATTCCACCGATCAACATGGTTGCCCAGCTTGTGGCCAAATCCGGCCCTTTTGTGGCCTCGACCATCCAGCCCATCAAAATCATACCGTAGATCGTCTGCGACAACGGCGCACCAATGAATGTGATCAGAATGAAGGGGGCGGCCTTGCTTTGCGCATAGCACTTTTTCCAAGCGCCAATTGCCGATGCACCCGCCACGCCTGCTCCGATGGAGGAACCCACCGCTGCCAGACCCAGCGCTGCCGCACCGCCCGCCTTGCCCAATGCCATCATTGTACTTGCTTCCATATTTCTCTCCTCGATTCCGGGCGTTTCCACCCTCTTTTTTAAACCGTTTCCATTTTCCTATGTCGCCACTTCAGGTTTCGCGAAAGGCCGATAGGCCGATCCACTCCACGAAATGCCCTTATGGTTCGAAAATTCAAGCGTGTTCAATCGAATGCCATGCACCAGCACGCCCATCGTACTCAGCAAAATATTGAGTGTGTGCGCCAAGAACGCCATCACGGCACCGATGAGCAATGCGACTAGAGACACGTCGCCGCCGGGAAAAATCATGTTATTGAAGGCATTGGCCACGGCAAAGCCCGCTGTACCTACGGCATACAAACGCACATAGGACACCACGTCCGTGAAGTTGCTCACCAAATTCAATGGCAACAGAGCCAAGTTGAACCATCCATCTTTGATTTCTTTTGGCGGCATCATAAAGAGGATAATCATGACAACACCGGAAACCATCGCGTAGGTCAAACCCTTCCACAAGAGTGCGCTCCCCGCCTCGCTCAAATGGAGATAGGATGCCATATTCCCCTTGAGCACCATGTCATCGGCAAGAAAAAACATGAACCAGGTCGTTAACGTCCAGCCGATTTGCTCCAGAGCCTTCAGTTTCTTGACCTTCATCAGATCCACCACATTCCACAAGTGGCCAATGGTGATCTGGATGGCACCGATCAGGAAGCACATCCCCATAATATTTTGGGCCGACTTTTCCGGATCGGTCAGGAATGGAATCTGAATCTTATTCAAGCCCGCCTTGGCCAGAATTTCCGGATTGATGCCAAAGATTGTGCCCGTGACCAGGCCCCAAATGATCGTCGCGCTGCTCGTCACCGCCAACAGCCGGAAAGCGTCTTTCGGCAACTTTTTCCGCGCCAACCACGTCAGGATCAGGAAGATCGCACCGTATCCCGCATCGCCAATGATCATCGCAAAAAACAGCGAGAAGAAGAGCATGAACACCACGCTCACATCCGCCTCGTTGTAGGCTGGCAAAATATCGATACCCTGAAATACCGCCTTAATCGGAGAGGCCCAGCGTGGGGGATTCAATTTAACCGGCACATCATCCTGTGGACCGGGGTCCTCGACCACCAGTCCCCAGCCGTGTTGGGCGGCAGCTTGGCGAACCGGCTCCACGTCCTCGGTGGGTGCAAACCCCTGCACATAGGAAATGGTTTCGGCATTGCCCATGCCGGCACGCACTTCTTGCAACTTCACTTCGGCATCGGCATGCGTCAAAAGCTGTTCCAACAGGGCGCGATCTCCCGCTGCTTCCTGCAATTTCTGCTGGTCGGCCACCAATTCTGCCTGAAGGCGAGAAATCTCGGCTTGCATTTTTGCTGGAGATTCCGCGGGCAATCGTTGTTCTTCGGCACCGGCCCATTCGAACGGAGCCGAGGCAAACAGCGCCCAATAGGCATCGGCCTTTCGCACGGCCAATTTCTCTGCGGTGACCCCTTCCGGCAGGGGCAATACGGTCTTGGTGGAAGCCCGATACAACTTGAGCGTCACCCCTTTTTCGGCCAAAGCTTTAACCGCCGATGGATCAAAGGCGCCGAACGGCTCCACTCGAGCTACCTCGGATTGGAGGACTTCTAGTTGTGATTGCTTCTCCTTGCGATCGTCCAACAAATCGCTAATTTCAGCCACCACCGCGAACGCATCGCGTCCCGTAGGCTTGGCACCTTCAGCAGCCGCAGGCAAAGCTTCCAGCAAACGGCGCAACCCCGAGGCCTTTTCGCGGGCATCTTCCAGCCCGGAACCGCTCGGAGCCACCACCGGCTTCACGTGCAAGACACCCAAACCCCGCAAAGCCTCCAGCGTGGCCGCACGGTCATGGGCCAAGCAGAGGAGCGTCACTTTTTTCATTTGGACGATCATGCCGCCGTCCCCTCTTTCGCCGCCGCTTCAGCGGCGGCCGCTTTCTTCACGCTCTTGCCCTTGGCAATCTTGGATCGAACCACCGCGCCGGTGTTTTCATCACCCAGAAAAATACGAATGCGGCGAATATTTTCAGAGCATTCCGGAATCTTGATTTTTTCGAACAAATTCACGCGCTGGCTGGTTGTGCGCAACTCTTCGGCCAACAGGCGATGTTGCTCTTCGAGCAGGCGCCGCTCGATCCGCAGGCGGAACAACGTTTCCAACGTGGAAAGACCTTCATCCAACCAAGCGGGCGTCGCCCATAAATCCGGAGCCGTACGCTGAAATCGGATTTCCTTGAGCGTCCGAACGGCCACACCCGCGATGTTGCCCGGTTCGACGTCGATAGCCACAACGGACAGCCAAGAGAGATAATCCAACGGATCGGAGAACAGCTTGACCCAGTCGGCCAATGCCCCGCGGGCGGCTTCTTCCTCGGCCTTCTTCTCGGCCACGCGTTGATCCACCTGCCGAATTTCCATCTGCAACTGTTGCTTTTTGAGTTGCAACGTCGGCAGATAGCGGCGGTAACGCTTCAGCGAGTCGCGCTGCGCCTTGAGTTCCGTCTTGGTATTTTTAACCTTGCCCATCGCCACTCCCGCCCTATGCGGTCTTCTTCGGCCAGAACTTTCCGGTCAGTTTGGATGAAATTCCGGTCTCTTCCGGCTCAAAGCATTCAGCCATGATTTGCCAGCCCAGATCCAGTGCACCTTCCAGCGGAATGTTGACCGTCAGGTCCATCATCGCCTTCTCGAAGCGCTCGCCATACCTGAGCAACTTGTTGTCCCAAGAGCTCATGCGGAAGCCCATGGACTGCTTTTCCAAGGTCTCTTTGTACGACGCATAAAGCTGAATCATCGTATTCATGACCGTACGGTGATCTTCGCGGGTCTTTCCGTTCACCTGCTGCTTCAAGCGGGAAAGCGAACCAAACGGTTCGATACGCCCATTGCGCAGGTAAAACTGACCTTCGGTGATGTATCCCGTATTGTCGGGCACCGGATGCGTCACGTCATCGCCCGGCATCGTGGTCACCGCCAAAATCGTGATCGAACCGGCGCCTTCGAAGTCGACCGCCTTTTCGTAGCGCGAGGCCAACTGCGAATACAAATCGCCCGGATAACCGCGATTCGCGGGAATCTGTTCCATCGTGATGGCAATTTCTTTCAACGCATCCGCAAAGCTCGTCATATCCGTCAACAGCACCAGGACGCGCTTGTTCTGCAACGCAAACTGCTCGGCCACGGCCAGCGAGATGTCGGGAACCATCTGACATTCCACCGTCGGATCGGCCGCCGTGTGAATGAACAGAATGGAACGCGAGAGAGCGCCATTCGCTTCCAGCGTGTCACGAAACTGCAAATAGTCATCGTGCTTCAGGCCCATGCCGCCCAAAATGATAATGTCCACTTCTGCCTGCAAGGCAATGCGCGCCAGCAGTTCGTTGTAGGGTTCGCCGGCGGCCGCAAAAATCGGCAACTTCTGCGATTCGACCAGCGAATTGAACACGTCAATCATGGGGATACCGGTACGAACCATCTTGCGAGGAATGATGCGCTTGGCTGGATTGACGGAAGGTCCGCCAATGGCAATCCGATTTTCATCCAGAACGGGCCCGTTATCGCGGGGTTGGCCCGATCCATTGAACACGCGGCCCAGCAGGGCATCCGTGAAGGAAATATCCATTTTGTGGCCAAGGAAGCGCACTTGTCCATCCGTCGAAATACCACGGCTGCCCGCGAACACCTGCAGGAACACTTTGTCGCGCTCCAACCGGATGACCTGCGCCAGCGACGTACCCAACGTGCCGACCACCTGGGCCAATTCGCCGTTTGCCACACCCTCGGCGCGGACGGTAATCACGTTACCCGCGATCTGCTCGATGCGATGATAAACCTTATGCATTTTCCGAAACCTCCGCCAGCATCGCGTCGATGCGTTGCTCCAGTTGCTTGAACTCCGCCGACTCCTCTGTGACCAGATTCCAGTCTTTCGTCACCGAGGTCAGTTGCAGGAACCACTTGCGCGCCGCATCCTTGTCGGGGAAAAACACCTTGGCCGTCAGAATTCCGTGAATCTTGCTGAACACGTACTTCTGTCGCTCGGCGCTGGTTGCGGCATCCACATCATGAAAACTGTTTTGTTGCAGGTAGGATGCATCCACAAATTCGCTCTTCAGATAGACCACGAAATCTTCGATGCTCGTGCCTTCCTCACCCACCACCTTCATCATCTGGCTCACTTCGTTGCCCTGTCGCAACACTTTGCGCGCCTGGGCCACTTGCTTACCATCCACCACGCCCGGATACTTGCTCCAGGAATCCAGCGGATGAATCGCCGGATAGCGGCGAGCATCGGAACGTTCGCGATTCAAGCCGTGGAAGGCCCCCACCACTTTCAGGGTGGCTTGCGTCACCGGTTCATCGAAGTTACCGCCGGCGGGCGACACCGTTCCGCCAATGGTGACAGAACCCGTCTTGCCGTTTTTCAACTTCACGACGCCGCCGCGTTCATAAAAGGCCGCAATCACGGATTCGAGATAGGCCGGGAACGCTTCTTCGCCGGGAATTTCTTCCAGACGCCCGCTCATTTCGCGCAAGGCCTGCGCCCAGCGGCTGGTCGAGTCCGCCAGCAGAAGAACGTTGAGACCCATCTGGCGATAGTATTCGCAAATCGTCACCGCCGTATACACCGACGCTTCGCGAGCGGCCACCGGCATGGAAGACGTGTTACAAATGATCAGCGTGCGCTCCATCAAGCTCTTGCCGGTGCGAGGATCGGTCAGTTCTGGAAATTCACGGAGCGTTTCCACCACTTCACCCGCGCGTTCGCCGCAGGCCGCCACCAGCACAATATCCACGTCCGCATGGCGACTTGTGACCTGTTGCAACACGGTCTTGCCCGCACCGAACGGCCCCGGAATACAATACACACCGCCACGCGCCACCGGGAAGAAGGTGTCGACAATGCGAACCTTCGTCACCAGCGGATCCGTCGGGCGCAGGCGTTCCGCATACGCCTTAATCGGCACCTTCACGGGCCATTCTTGAACCATCGTCACAGAAATCACATCGCCGCGCTCATTGCTCAGCTTGGCCACAACCTTGTCGACATTGTACGTACCGGCGGGAGTCACTTCCTCCACTTTGTACTTTCCAACCAAGCGGAACGGCACCATCACGCAATGCTCAAAAATTCCTTCAGGAACGGATCCGAGCGTATCGCCCGCCGTCACTTCGTCGCCCTTGCGCACTTTGGGGGTATAGGCCCACGTTTTGGCGCGATCCAATGCCTTCAGATAGGTTCCCCGCTGCAAGAAGAAGCCACATTGTTCCGCCAATTTCGGCAAGGGATTCTGCAAGCCGTCATAGACTTGAGCCAACAGGCCGGGGCCCAACTCCACCGTCAGCAAATTACCGCTGAACTCGACTGAATCGCCCACTTTCAACCCGGTCGTATCCTCAAACACTTGCATTTCCGCGTTTTCACCGCGGATACGGATGATTTCCGACTTGAGCCCGATATCGCCAGAGCGGGCATAGCCCACCTCGCTTTGCGTCACGGGCTTTTCGAAATGCACGGTGATCAGGTTACCGCTGATTCCCACGATTTTTCCGACATTTTCGCTCATCTTCATCCGCCTTCGTTATTTGAAACCCGACGCGCCGCTTTGCGCCGCGTTCTCTTCCAATTGGGAAACCAGTTTTTCGAGTTGCTCGCGCCCGGCCTCTTCCTTCATGGCCGACCAACGCGTCACCAACATCAACTTCACCGCAAAAGCCAGCACCGCCGGCAATCCATAGGCATCGGTCAGCGCCAACTCTTCAACCAACTTCCACCGCGCACCATCCATGCCCATTTCGCGAACCAAGGGATTCGCTTTGGACAGCGCATCCGACACTTCTTTGTCAAGCCATACCGCGTATCCCGGATGGCTGTGCAAAAACGGCTTGGCCTCCACGCCCAGTTTCGCCCCGCGCGCCTTGGCAGCCGTATTGCGAATCTGCGCATCGCCCCCTGCCCACGCCCGCGAAAACTCGGTACGCCCTTCGGCCGCCTGTCCCGCCAACAACAAGTCCAACTCGGACAGATCGCCCTCGCTCAATACACCTTGGCAGTGAAACCGAAACTCGGCCGGAGTAAACGGCGGCGGAACTTCCAGCGACAGCGCCGGTAGCGACGACACCAAATAATTGTAGCCGCCCATGGCCGGCCCTTATTCCGCCGCTTTCTTCACGATCTGCGCCAAATCCGGCCGCAGGAAGTTGGCCAGCGATTCCGCAATCGAATCCTTCGTGAAATCGTGGAACACCTGCCCGCCCTTCACGCCCACGCGGAAGCCCTTGAAAATTTCCTTATCGCTCTCGATCTGAATCCCCGTCACCAACTGCCCTTGGTATTCTTTGGCAAAGACCGCCTTCAGGGCCGCCGCATCGGCCTCGCCCAGCATCGCCACAATTCCACCCTCGCCCGCATTCTTACCATAGGCTTCGGCCAACTTCAGCAACATCTGGCCCATCAACTCAGGGGTCAGGGCGGCGCTCACCTTGGCATCCACCATTCCGCCTACCACATTGCCCACGGAGCCGCCAATACTGATCAGCAAATCGCGCGCCGCTTGTTCCAACGTCTTTTTGCCCCGTTCGGCAAATGCCGCCGCATCGGTCTCAGCTTTTGCCACCAACTCTTTTGCCTGCTTTTGAGCATCGGCCACCAGAGCCGCCGCTTTTTTCTTCGCCTCGGCAACCAGCGAATCCGCTGCCTTTTCCCCAGATTCAACGCCCTCTTTGCGGATACGCTCGATCAAATGTTGCAGTTCTTCAGCCATGGCTTTTCCTTTACTCCGTGGAAACTTGATAACGCGTCGGCACGGTACACCCACTCGCCCTCTTTCTTCAACCTTAAAAAATCATCTGGCGGAGGAATTTTAAACTGCGGGGTTAGGGTAGGTTCTCCCAGCGGTTTACTGTTAGGTTAAAGAACCAACGAGGTTCGCTCGTTCCGTTGAACCAGAGCCAAGAGTTATCTTCTGCTCGATAGATGAACGGGTAGATCGTGCTGGCGGTCCACAACCACCCTACATCGGGCGCAAACAGCCAAAGCCCCTGTGCCGTGCTATCCGCCGCAACGAAGAAGAATCCGTGTTTATTGTGCCAAATCCAGCCTTCATCGCCCATCAACACATAATCGCCAAACCAATCCAGCCGCCGCCACCCGTTACCCAAGTCGAGATGACCCACATCCCACGCATCGCGGATCGGATTCGAGCCTTCCACTGTCAGCTCATACGGACCATAAATTCGAATGTCTCCTTGTTTTTCCAGCTCGACAAGCCGATACAAATAGGTCGAGCCGGTCAGCGCGCCGGGATCAACTTCTTCATAGACCACCGTGGTGGGCGCAAACAACGGGAATGGGATCAGGTTTGGGCTAATGCGCACCCAGCTCTCACCCACCTTGCGCTCCAGCCAAAAACCGACCGTACCCCACGACTCCACCGTTTCCCAGCGCACAACAGTTTGTCCATCACGAGTGAAGGCTTCCACATTGCCGATCACGGCCAGCAACGGGCCTCCGCTATAGCCGAAGTCGTAGTTGATCGGATATCCGCCCTTGCGCAACGGCGAAGCAAAGACGCCCGCCGGATTGCGCGAATCGTTCGTGCCGCCGCCGGCATCGATGAGCGTGGGCTTGTAAGCTCCCGCAACCAAGATCGACTGATTCGTATCCATCCACACCGTGAAACGCGGCAGGTTGTCCGTGGCTGGATCGTTCGTCGTGGCCTCGTCGTAGCGCGGATCGAGCAGGAGGTTGGAGAACCGATACAAGCCGTTGGAGTCCGTCTGCGTCTGCACGTCCACGGGCGTTCCGTTGGGATACTCGATCGTCAGCGACACTTGCACGCCCGCCAGCACCGGCTCGCCGCCATCTTGCAGGCCGTTGCCATTGATGTCATACCAGACGTAGTTGCCTAGTTCAGCATACGGCAGATAGAATCCGACGTTCCCTGTCGTATAGGTCATGCCGCCCATCACGAAGATGTGGACTGCGGCTCCTATTCCTTTTCTCCGCGTAGGATTGGCAATCGGACTGCTCAGATATCCGAACATCACGTTGTTCACATCCAGCACTTCGATTCCATAGACGCCATCGGGCAGCCCCGTGAAGCGATAGATGCCATCGGCACCCGTGAACGTGAAGCTGATCACCGGTCCATTGGTCGTGCGCAAAATGACCTTCACATCTGCAAAGCGGTCGGGCTCGTCGGCATCGATGAGGCCGTTGGCATTGTTGTCGCGCCACAAAATTCCTTCAATGGTGTTGCCTGAAATGCCAACGTAGCCAAAGTTCTGTTCGAGGTTGATTTCACCCGCGCCCAGCACGACGGGGCTGGCCGGAGAAACCGTATTGCTCCAACCAGCAGCTCCATACGGCAGGGTGTTGGTGAGAACGACCACTTCATAGGTCGCCGCTTCCAAGCCACCGAAGGTGTAGCGGCCATCGGCATCCGTGCGGGTGGTCGCCACACGGTTCGATCCCGTAGAGTCCATCAAATCCACCGTCACGTTTTGGATCCCCTCGCCTTGGAGCGGCACGCCGCCATCGCCATCGCGATCCAAGAAGATCGTGTTGCCAATCAGTCCTAGTCCGGGGGCTTGCCGCTCGGGGGCGAATCCAAAATCTTGATCGAGATAGAGGCTGCTGCCGTCCGCCGTGACGATGCTTCGCCGGTTCAAGATGCCGCCCGGCCCGCCCGTTTGGATGCGGCGGTTCAAGACGTTGTCGGAATCGCTCACCCAC
>CAZYGH010000025.1:0-66419 GCA_964647595.1 uncultured Verrucomicrobiota bacterium | reverse complement strand
CCGAATACGATGCCATGCTTGAGTACGTGGTGCAGGAGGGCGACACGGCGGCGGGAATCGCCCGACTGTTCGTGGTCTCGGAGGACGAACTTAGGCGGGTCAACCAGATCTCGGACGGCGGTGACTTCGCCCATGGAGTCAGGATTTGGATACCCACACCATGAGCGCGCGGCAATCTGGCAAAGAGATGGATGTGGGATGGATGTTGGCGGGGTCAGCGCCGCACGGACGTACCCTCGATATTTCCCACCACTTTGGGGGAGCTGCTAGCAGTGAATATGGAACGTGTACTATGTGGAACGCGTTCCATGTAGAAAATAGTAAACGCAAAAATGCCATATTACTGGGGATATTGACCAAATCGGTGGCGGCCCATCTGGCCCACTGCGGGATATCGCCCTTCCCCTGTGCTGGCGGAGGGCGACCATGGCAACGTTAAAAGGATGCTGGATAACACCGTAATGCCATGTGGCGTGTCCCGGCAACGCCTATGGTCTGACCGACGACAACTAGAAATACCCATTGCCGAGAACAGACGGGAAGGTGCCAACTGCGTGTTGGAGGCAGATATGGCAGTGACCGATCAACAAGTAAGGAAGTTGCTCATGGAACATCAGAAGACGGGGTTCATCGGGACGGCGGCGATGACTGCGGGAATGAACCGAAAAACGGCGATGGGTATGGAGGCGAGTAGGACCGCCCCGCCGGTGCATTGCTCCTCCCCTACGCCGCGTGGGTCGCCTTTGCCACCGTGCTCAACGGGGCGATCTGGTGGATGAACTGATTGCTGCGGGCTTGTAGCCCCGCTTGAGGTCAGAAACGGCGACCTCGCCGAAAAGAGTCGGCGCGGACCCCATTGGCTTCTTCAGGGTTCGAAGTCGTTTGTGATGGAGACGTTGATCCAGCCAAACCAAGATCGGGCCGAGGGCGACGTGACGGACATCAGGGGCGCGATGCCGCGGCCTAGGTTGCTGACGCCGGGCAGGACGCCGGGCCCAAAATTGGTCGATTGGAGCAGCCGGTAGAAGCGCGCCGTGCTGGCCGGAAAGGTCAGCACCATGCGGCGGTCGGCGTCTAGGACGGCCATCGGGGCGGAGGAGATCCTGAACACGGAGGAGGAATCCGACGGCGAGGTGTCGGCCAAGTACTCCTGCCAGGTGGTCCGGCCGTCCCTGTCGTCGTCATCATTCGCCGCATAGCCCGCATCGTTCGTTGAAAGCCCCCGGTCCGCCAGCCACAGCTCGAACGGATCGGTCGGGGCGGGCGCCAGAATCTCGACCGCCTGCTCGAACACGAAGACGGCCGGAGAAACCTTGTTGCTCGCCGACACGGTCACGATGGCCGAATAGACTCCCGCTTCGACGGGAGCATCCAGCAAGTCGCCGGTCGCCTCGTTGGAGTAGGCCGCCGACCAGACGGCACGGGCGGGGCGCACGGCAAAGGCATTGGTATGCGGCAAACCGTTGTACGGGGCCGCAACGACCCGCGCCAGCCCGCACTCGGCTTCGGCGGTGAGCCAGGACTTCAAGAGAATGTTGTCCACATTCACATTGCTTTTGATTTTGTCCGCTCGGATGCGGAAGAAGCAGCCGTCGGGCAACACCAGGTCCAGCGTCCCCGTGTGCGCCAGATTCGTCAGCCCTGAGGTCGCGAATCGTGCATCCTCCGTCCAGTTCGTGCCGTCCGTAGAGTGCTCGACCACGACGTCCATCGTGTTGCCAAAGTTGGCAGGGGTCAGATAAGGGCCGTACCAGAACGAAATCGACGACAGGCCATTGGTCAGGACCCCTTGGAGCGTCATGCAACCGTTGGTGCGCATCCGCATGGATTTCAGGTCGATCTTGGCGTCGGCGGCCAGAGAACCAACTAGCGCCCCGTCCAAGGTCCAGTTCCGCCCCCCGTCCGCAATGGTTCCGCTGGCGTATGCGCCCTTGGAGGCATTCTCGAAAGACACCCAGATCAGTTCGTCCTCCACGCCGAAGTCGGGGTCGCAGTCATCGCCAACGCCGTCGCCGTCCGAGTCAATCTGTGCGGGATTCGGGTAGTAGGGACAGTTGTCTTCGTCGTCGGGCAGGGAGTCGGCGTCGCTGTCGGTCCGCTCGATCTTCAGCAGGCCATCGTCCTGCCCCGCGTTGAGGCGGCCGGGCGTCGCAATGGCCCGGGCCCAATCCACCCCGTTCGTCAACGCCGCGCCGCGCCGCCCCGTCAGGACGTCGTTCGGGGCCTGAAGCGAAAAGCCGCCGAAGGCCGATTCGCCGATGATGTGCAGATAGTTCGCGGCCCCCATCGACACGGCAGTCGAGACGGTGCCCGGATCGTCAACGTCCACGTCGTAGACATCGTCGGGCGAGGACCTCCACAGGACGGCGTCCAGAATGCCTCCGGCCGCGTCGGAGAGGATCAACGCGTGCGGACCATCGTACAGCATCGAGCCACCCACCTTGTTCGTGACGAGCAGGTCGGCATTCGGCACGGCGCTATCCACGCCGTTGGTGGACTCCGCCAGAACCAAGAACCCGACGGCGTTGCCCCACTCGTCCGTCTTGCCGTCGGAGGGGATGCGGGTGCCGGCGGGAACGGAATAGATCCAGACGGGACCGTCGGCGCTCTCCGCGCCCCGATAGTGGGCCAACACTAACCCACCCACGTCCGCGTTCGCAGGACCTACCAGTTCGACAAAGTCGCCGTCCGAGGATCGCACTTCGTTGAAGAGCACGGCAGCCAGCTTGCCTGCGGCGTTGGTCATCGCGGGGAAGGTGTAATCGCAGACGTGCGACTCGGCCGGGCCGCCAGCGAACTCAGCGCGAACTTTGTACTCCATCCGGCTTGCCGCCTTGCGATAGACGTCGATGGGCGGCCCCAGCCAGAGCTTGCCGCCCGCATTCGTCATCGCCGCACCATTCGTCCACGGGCCGCCATCCAGGCGGAACACCGGCGAGACCGTCAGGTTCGACGCCAGAACGTTCGGATAGAGCTCGGCGGCCACCCCAAACGGTTCGTCGGCCTTGGGCGCGTGGGAAGTCCGGTCCTCGTTCCACAGGACGACCGAGCGAATGGAGACGCCTGCTTCGTCGAGCGCCGTGTGGCGGCCGGGCGTCGCGCCGGAAAGCGCCTGTACCGTCCACTCGGCCGGAATCCAAATCCGGCTCGACTCGCTCACGCCTGCGTTTCGGGAAGCGGCGGCACCCGCGTAGTCCCAGGAACTACCCGCAGAACCCGGAACGCCGTACACGTCCGTCCTCGCGCCAGAGGCATCCGTCAGTCCGACGGCGTCGTTTCCGTCGATGGTTGCCAGCGCCGCCGCCGCTAAGTCAGGTTCCACGCCCCAGGCAGTCGCGCAGGCCGGCTTGTCGGCTCCGATCCAGAGCACACCATTCGCCGTCAGCGTCCCCGACAGAGGGATCGTCGCCCCAGCCGAGGCCGAACCGTCAAAGTAGATTTCAACTGCGCGACCGTCCAGGGACAGGTCCTCCATGCCCGTATTGCAGATTTCGACGTAGTTGGCGTTTGGATTCTCGGCGCGGTGGACGATTTCGCTCAGGAGTGCGACGGGCGAAAGGCCGGGCACATCGTCGATCATGTGGAAGTCCGAAAAGACGAGATAGTGGTCCGACGCATTCACGCTGGCACTGATGGCTGGCAACGGACCGGGCTTCGACAACCCCGGGGCCTCCTGCGAATCGCCCTCCGAGCAGTACACCTCCCCCTCCGGTGTCCCGTACGCGCTCTCCAGGATGTCGGAGCTGAACAGAAGGTAGTCGAGCCGGTAATTGCCGTGTGTGGCCCGGTCAGCGGCTGAACCCGTGCGCAGGGCGTCCACGGCCCCTGCCGTGCCAAAACGGTCGATGGGAAAAGTCTGGTACGGCAGCAGCCAGTTCGCGTTCGTGGCCCATGGGAAGTCGGAGCCCAGCCTGAACGTCGACGAGAACAACTTGCCGGCCGCCAGCCGTTCCTGAAAATAGGAATACTGGAAGTTCGACTCCTGCCAGAGCGTGATGTCGTCGTTGAAATCGCCCAAAACGACGTACTCCGTGTCCAGCGGGTCGGCGCCCAGAATCCGCTCCTCGACGTATTGCCGAATGCGCCAGGCCTCGATGCCACGCCACATCCGGTCGCCTTTGCCGGTCGTGCCGGGATGGTTGTGGACCGTGACCACGTGGAGGGGGTTCAGGGCACCGGGAACGTGGATTTCGGCGTGCAGCGGCCACCGCTTGATCTCGGCGGCCAGCGGGTCGACGTAATTCTCCTTCACGCGGGAGGCGGCCACGATCGGCCAGCGGCTCAGAATGGCGAACTTCGAGTCCGACGGCAGAATGGCGCTGCTGTCCCCCGATCCGAAGGCGTAGTAGGGATACGGTTCCGTCAGGCTGGAAGCCAACAGAACCAACATCGCTTCATCGTCTTTTTTCAGCTCCTGAAACGCCACCACGTCCGGGCGCACCCGCTCCAGAACGGCCCGCACCGAACGGAAGTCGCCCGACTCCCCCTCCGTCTCCCAGTCCCACAGCGTATCGAGCCCCGCCAGCGTGTTGAAGGTAGCGATCCGAACGGAAACGGCCTGCGCGGACGGAACCCAGAGGCCGACCCAAATCACGCCCGCCAAAATTTTGATGATATTCACCTTCATGCCAACGCATTCTCTATCAGTTCTGGGCCACACCGTAAATGCAGTTGGTCCTCGGCCTTGACGATAGGGCACCTGTGAGGGGTAACATGCAGCCAAAACACTGGCAGATGCGCGTACCTCTGTTGCATTATTCGGCCAAACATGATGATATTGCGCACGTTGGATTACGAACTCGGGGTACACCCCATCTACACACAAACGGAAAACAGGAGTACAAAAAATGGCAAAGGCATTGACGAAAGGTCAAATCGTGGTGGCAGTGGCCGAGGCGGCCGAGATCAGCAAGAAGCAAGCCGTCGTGGTGCTGGAGACCCTTTCGGCGCTGGCGTACAAGAACGCAAAGAACGGCTTCACCGTACCCGGCTTGGGCAAGATTGTGCTGGTGAACCGCGCTGCCCGCATGGGTCGCAACCCGGCCACAGGCGAGACCATCAAGATCGCGGCCAAGAAGGTCGTCAAGTTCCGCGTGGCCAAGGCCGCAAAAGACGCCATCCTCGTCGCATAATAGTCGTCACATCCAAGGATGCACAAGCCGCGGCGGTTTTTGCTGCGGCTTTTTTGTGTACTGATGGGCCAAGACAGAAGTTTGGCTGGAACAGGCTGGCGAACCTGCCGCTGGTCTGCGCCCCCATCTCCAGCGCGTCGGCCAATGCGACGCTGTTCTTGGTGCGTATGATAGGGCTGATCCACATGCGCTGGGTGCCGTTGCGGAAAGCATAGCGTAATTTCGCGAGTCACGCTGTTCGTTGACATAGGCCAAGGTGTTCCGCCGAATCGCGCTACGGAATCCAAGATGGTAGAGTGAACTGGCTGGAACACAGACGATCCACGACGTTGCGCAGACTCCACGGCCAAAACGTTCTTGTCATCCCAACCAAACCAATCGCACTTATGAAACATAATTTTGTGATGCGAAGTTTCGATCAATCACTTTTTGGTCGATATCGAACCCTAGCATCAGCTTCTTCTATGCTAAACATGCCTGCAGATGGTGGCGAGTAGGGATTAGGTAAAATAACAGCCTGAGGTGCTGCTGACAGCGCGTTCTTTACATGTATGAGCAAAAACCGCTCTCGCCGGCCTCGCTTCTTCGTTGCAAGGCTCATTGCGAGAGCAATCTCAGACGACCCAATAGTGAATGATTCATCATCACCAGAGGAGGACTTAACTTCAATACGGTGAAGCTTACCTCTAACCGAAAATGTGAAATCGTATCCCCTCCTGTCATCAGCCAGATTGTGTGGAAAAACAAATTTGCTGTTCTCAGACACCCATGACGATGAGGAAACCACTTCACTTCCATACCGCAGTTGCAGCATCTTAAATACAAATATCTCACCAGCAAGTCCAACAAGCTCATCAACAGCCTTCGTTTGACGGGGTTGCTTCTTGGCATGCGGCAGCAAGTTATTCTTCGAATCCCTGACCCTTGCTGGTTTGACAGGTAGAAGAACCGCAGCCTTGCCGATGTCCATCGGTTGCACCGACGATATTGTTTCAAACGGAACACGTCTTTGAAGGAAATCCCATAGTTGCTTTCTGTTTTCCTCAGATCCATCAAATTCCTCGCCGCACACCTTGACTATATTTCGAAGCCGTTGAGATTCAGTCCGCATCACGGCAAGGTTAGAATCAACACTAGCAAGCTCTTCGTTGGAAACATGCAGAGCCTTTTGCAAAGAATCGAGGTCTGAAGATGTAGCCATAGCTGCCCAAAAATCAGGATAGCCGATATGCTGCTCCGAACGTAGCAACATCTTGAACACTTCAACTTCGGACCAGATTCGCGTAAAAGACACGCTCTGGAGTTGACTTGCTGCTGCACGGCGGTATTCATCAGCTTCATTCTTCCAATCGCCATGTTTCTCTTTTGCTACCGACTTCATCCACCATGCTAAACGCAATTTCTCAATGCCTTCCGCCACGCTGTCTACCAGTTGAGAATTCCTGCGGGAGCAGTCATCTGGGTCCAGATCCAGTTGGACCCCAGCGGAGCTAAGTCGCGTGCGGAGGTTCTCTGCAGATGTGGCATCGCGAACCGTGGTGGCTAGTCTTTCCCCGCCCTGCCAAGATTGAACTTTGTCAGCAACGATGCCCATGCATGCGCGAAAGTTGACTTCCCAGTGCGACCCACTCAAGTCAACAGCACGGGACACACCCTCGTAACTCGCAAGCATCACAGAGAATGACATCGTGCTGCCCTGACGGATGAGATGAGCCATGAGCCGCTTCATTAATCCGGCAGCCTCTTCAAGACCGGCCTGAAGTTGTGATGACCAGTTTTTGTTTGCAAGGCGCGGTTGACCCAAAACGCTCAAAATGGAATTCCATCGAGAAAGATCAGCCTTGTCGCCAAGCTCTCGCCACATAGACCGACCAAAATCAAATATGTCCCGACTATCGCGTGCAAAACGAAGCGCTTTCTGAGAATCCAGTTCGCCCGTGTCTGCGGAAACGAGTAATGAGGCAAGTTCGTCTTCGGTTTTGACTTCAAGAAACTTAGCGTTGTCGAATCCAGGGTCAATGACGGCAAATAGCACATGCATAAGGCGACCCATATGCCCCACGTCACCCCGCAGATGCTCGACGACCTGTCGGACCTGCTCTGCTGATATCCGGAGTTGATCAAGAAGTCCAGAGATATTCTCCGGTTCGTCTTCCACAGATTTAAGGCGACCCAGCACAACTCTGATTGGCAGCTCAAGGTCATCTCGCTTAAGCGCCTGCGCAATAACCGCGCTCAAGTCCGCCGGATTCTCTCGGCAATGATTTGTCGCAATGATGGTCTTTCGTTCTCCATCCCACAAAGCCTTCACTGGCGTTGTCATCAAGACATCTTCGCCTCGCATCACAACGACTTCTGCGCTAGGAACCCAATCAATATGGGTTTGCCTCAAAACCTCCAAGCGATCTTGGAATGCAGCCGAGTGAATGCCTCTCAACTGCCCGTAAAATGCAACGAGGGCCAGCAACGGACGAATCAACCAGCCGAGAACACTGTCTGCAAGGGGTTCAGAAGAGACTCCAGTCCACGGTGATCCATTGACCTGAGGAACAAGAGAGAGCATTGAGGTCAGTTGAACTCGATCACCATAGGCCTTTGAAAACCAATCCTTCAAACGCTTGGCGTCATCTGTATATATGGTGAGGATTGGAAGACCAAACTGTTCAAGCTCTGAAACGAAGCCCCCGAAGTCGGGCAGAAAGACCGGGTAAGCGGCCGTTGGAACAACCACCTCCAACTGCTTGCCCTGCCGCCGAATGACTAGTTGATTCATCGCCGGCAAGTCCAAAGGCGGTCTGAAACAATTCCAAGCGTCGCGCAGTTGGCCGAGCAGCACGTTAGTGTCTGGCACATCGTTGCTGCCAATCGACCCCGCTAATGCCTCAAGCAACTTCGGACTTGCAGTTGGATAGCCTAAGTCGAAGTGGGGCATCCCAAGCTCGTGAAGCAGTCCCGACAACGGCTCGTGTGTATCTAGTCGCTTAGCTAATGCAGAAGGCAGTGCCCTCAGATGTGCGAAGTGCCGAGCACGCCCCGCGATGACATCAGCTGGCACGTGCCATCGGTCCAATGGTTTGGCCCAACTGACTCCTTTGGCGTCGCGAATTGCAAGCCAAGGAAAAGTCCGCAGAAAGTGCCTGAGCGGACTTGTGACCAACCTGCGGTCAGCATGCCCTTCTTGTTTATTTATGCTGAGGGGCTCCATACCAATAGACCACTGAGGCAGGCTCTGGAAAACAAGTTCGCAAAGCGAGATGCGCAATTCTTCAGACAAGCTGGGCGCTTCATCGATACCGGGAAACAGGTATAGCGAACCAACGGCGTACGTTTTCATGGAGACAAAAGAGAGTTCCGTCTCGGCTTCCACAACATTCTTGTAAGCGGCCCAAAACTCTTTTCTGAGGCCAGGCGGTGCCTGTGGTGGAAGCACGAAGTCGTACCTAGAAGCTCTAAATCGGCTGGGCCAGGCTTCGGCATTGATTTCATAAAGCCGCAACCCATCAAAAACACCCCCGAGCTTAAGTAATTTCGGGTCCGTAACGCCTCCCCATGCCGGATGTTCTGGCGGAAGAAGCAGACGTTTTATGGCGTCTTGAGCAGATGACGTATCCATGGCCCCCAAGTAGGCTGAGAGCGTTGATCCAGATGTCTCCGACCAACCATCGCCAAAGCTGGCGTCGGACATTGGAAACCACCCCCCTTGACAAGGGACTCGAATGGTCCGAAGAAGTCTCAGTGTCGCTTCCGCTCCACGTCCTCGCGCTATGACATTGCCAATGAGGCGGAACGCCCAGATCATAATGTCACGGCATCGATCAAAGTTTGGCCCCTCAATTGGAATTGGCAATGCAGGGGTCAACTCCTGCAGTACCCCCCTGAAAATGGAGTCGACCTGAAACTTAGAGACCAATCCATTCCCAAGGTAGACGCGAACAGGGGTTTGAACAGTTAACTTGTTCGGATCGTATACATGGATCTGGTCACTCAAGAAAGCCACCGATGGCTGAAGACTAAGAGGCACATCCGTAGTCCCTCCCTCGCCGCCAACATCTCCGTCGTCCTGAGTCCCCTGCCGCGGCACAAAAAACACTTTGCTGCCAGCTCCGACACTATGTAACTTCCCGTCTCCACCCAGCAATACATCGTGTTCTGCCAACACCCCCTGTCCTTTGGGGAGGAGCTCAATTACATCTCGCCAGAATGCGTTCCAGTCTCCACCGGTTGCGAGAATGTCGCGTGCGATTGAGGCAATCGTCTCGGCGAGATCCGGATCCGGCGGATAGGCCCCCGTGTCATACCGAGCCTTTGCCAACGCCTTCAACTGCGCGCATCGCGACGACAAGCAAGAGTGAAAGATGTCAAAGGTAGCGTGCGAACGCAGGAGGTCTTCCGTCAACAAGGTCGTTTTGCTCGTGTCTGGCAGGATCGATGTATTGTTGAGTGGTCGCCAGCCAGCCTCAGCACGAATGAGAGGATCGCCATCGAGCGAGACCGACAACCGCTTGGCCGACTCATCCATCAACTGCAACCACTTTAGGGAAGCCGTCGTATCGCCGCCGAATGGCGAAAGCATATCAATGATGGCCCTGGCTTCGGTGGGTCCCTTGCCAGCAAGTTGCGACCGAATTACTTCCACCACCAACTCTCCTGCCGATTCTAGCAAATGGCGGTTGTATGCGTCTTCAAACGATATGGCGGTCCGGCTCATGTCCCCGAAGAATGGCGCATTGACATGAATAGCGCTGCCGGTTGTTACGAGAGTGGGAAGGAATATGCTGAATCGCCCCGCATCTGGAACATCACCAAGCCTGGCGGCAACGGATACTGTAATTTCTTTAATCTCTGGCCATCGCCCTGGGAGCTTGCTAACAGCGGAACGGAATTCAGGAGAAGAGCTAGCCACATCTAGCTTTCGACTCCATACTGCGTACTCGCATAATCCTTTCGCACTGTCATGAATCGCCACTTTGGCCCCATCTAAACTGCCAGTCAGTTCGGATGCCTCTCGCGTGTAGACCACCTCTTCTTCGCCAACAACATGGAGCGCAAGGCTGCTCACCTTATCCAAGAACAGCACGGTGGACGAGTCGAGATCCTGCATTTTTTTGCGGACAAGGTCCTGAAGATCTGCCGATTTCAGCGGAAGCCTCACAACCGTTGCGAACCCTGCCACCGCGAGCATCTGGATCCATGAATTCTGCGTCTTACCCAAAGGAACAGGCAACAAGTATGGTGATAAATACTTGCACTCGCCTGCCAACCATTCGATTCCTTGGGCGAGAACCCTTCTGCGAAATTTTTGGAGTAAGTCTTGGGACCAATCAACGATTGGGCATTCCGCAATGGGCGATCTTGGAATCGTCTGATCATTGGCCAGAGCCACAATAGGCGCAACCAGCGACTGAACAACCTCCGGGCGGAATGCGAAGCAATAGCCGTCAAAGCAAGTGCTTGCCCGGGACAAACGCGAGTAAACTTCGGGGCGCTCCGATATCTCGAGAACGCTACGAAATCCAATACCCTTGTTTCCGATGCTTTTTTGTGGATCTTTGTCGCTTTGCCCCAGCTGAGAAAGTCTCTCGAAATTTGATGCCGAAAATGGCTCGCCGTCATTGGCGACAATCAAGGATCCGTGCTCAGAGTCAGCCGGGTCAAAGATTATCTTTATTCGGTTTGGCTGTTCGGGTTTTGGGACACAATCAAATGCGTCATGTGCATTCTGCAACAGTTCAATAAGGAACCTGCCGTGATACTGGTGCTCAACCTGCTGGGTCAGGCTGTGAAGGCTCCGATAACTGGATACGCCATCCGCAACTTGATATAGAAAGGAGCGGATTTGGGCGCCGGTCAATTCGGATATGTGTATCACTGGGCTAGCCATTGGACCCATCTCTTCTATCGTTGGGTATCCCGTACCGCCCGGCAAATGCCATCATAGGACCGTCCCATGTACCTGTTTAAGCATATTCAGCCCTTGGTCTTCCTGCGCGACTGCTACTTTTATCCGGACCCATATTGGCGCTGCGTTGGTGGATCTATCCCAGCTGCAGGGTGTCTTTGATGCCCTTGAGGATCGCGTTGGCTTTCTGCTTGGCCTCTGCGGAAGGCAGGGTCTTGCCATCGCCAAGTTCGATGCGGACATTGAATCGGATGGGAGTGTCGTATTTGGAACGCAGCTCGAGCAGCTTGGGCAACACATCGCCTAAATCCTGGATTTGGGAGGACTCGAGCTCGGCATCTGCTACCAGCAACTTGGACGCAGGCCCCGGGGGAGGCCCTCCCGGGTTCTGCGTGACCGCTGTAGTCACCTTGAGACTGACGAACTGTGCCGAAGGGAATTCGCATGGCCATGGCTGCGAGCCCGCATTCAGTTCCAAGAAGCGAGCCTGCAGGGCACTGCCAATGACATCCTTCACCGTTTTCCACGGCAGCGTCTTGCCTGCCTTGACCGACAACGCGGTCGCGACGGAAAGCGCGGTCGCCACGCCATCCTTCCATGCATTTGGCAAGGTTTCAGAGAGGATGCCAGCGGGCGGGATCGCGACGGGCGGCACGTTCAGCTTGGCCGTCGCGCTCAAAACCCCCGTGGGTATGGGTTCGCCCAGAATGCTGGCAGGTCCCGACTGCAACCAAATGGAACCGTCCGCCACCGCTGCATGGATCGCCGCCTCGACGACCTCCTGCGTGGCTTTCGGAATCTGCATCGGCTCCTGATAGCCATGTCGATCCACTTTGACAACCGTTGCCCCGCTGAAATAGTCGACCACGGCCTGAACCGAAATTTCGTCTCCCGTCCAAAGCCCCGGCAGTTTGCCGTGAGCGAGCAATGCCGACGATATCTCGGTAAGAGCCCCTGATTCGGGCAGAACAAGCTCCATTGCCGAATCGTCGAGGGCGTTTTCATCGGGCCGCGACATCCACCAGGATCGAGCGGTTCCATCCGGCCGGGTCAGCCGCAGCACGAACGTCCCCTGCTCGCAGCCCTCCCCCAGCGTGTCCAGAATGGCGCTAGTTTTGAGCATTTTCGGTAGATGAGGAAGCTGGGCAAAAGCCCCCGCTAAATCCTTCACTCGTCTGGAGGATTCTCCAGGCCGCCAGAGGTTGTAGGGACCGTCTGGGAGCAGAGCCGCGGCGGTGATGGCCGTGTCCTGGACCCTCGCCCGCTTATCGGCCTTGATGACATTGAAATGCGGCTCGTCCGTGATTGTGATTTTAAAGGCCTGCGCCTCGTCCTTTTCGGAAACGGAGACCACAATGGAGTATGCCTGTTTGATCGCTTCCGGGATACGTCCCTTGGCTTTGTCGATGTTGATCTGCATGGTCTGAGCCCGGGCCGGATCAACATTTCCATTCTTCTGCTGCTTGATCACCTCTTCTCTGACCGTCTCCCAGGCTAGATAGTCGCGAACGTTGGCCGTGGCATGTTCCAGTCCATCCTTCGAAGGCGCGAGCAGGAGCACCGCGTTGCGATAAACACGTGGGCGATCCGAACCGGTGGTCTCATCCAGAAACCGTTTAGCTTCCGAGCTGGGTTTGCCGGACTCCGAAATCGCGCTCGGGCCGAGCACCGCGTAGTGAAACGCTCCGTCGTCTTCGATGTCTTTGGGCCGCGTCGGCAGGGTGTGAACGCGTACTCCCGCCGCGGATGCGTTGGCCGTAAGGGCCTTCGTCCGTCCGATGTCGTCGAGCAAGCGGGCACGAACGGTTTCGTCAGGGATGTTCTTCGCCGCTACGGCGTGCATCTGCGTAAGATTTGGGCGGTTGCCCAGCCGCCAGGTGCCGGGAATCTGTCCTTCCTGGACGGTGGAATATTGATCATCCAGCCAGTAGCTCGACTGCGCCCAGCGGGCCAGTCCTTTCTCCAGTTCGATCTTGTCTGGACGGACACAGCCCAACAGAACGGCGAGATCTCGGGTACGGGCATTCTGGCCCACTGGTTGCGAGTGCAGGAAGGTCGCCACAACGGCCTGTTCCACTTCACGGTTTTTGAGACCGACCGAGTCCGTTTGGATCCTGCGGGCCTGGCTGAATTCGCTAACGAGAATGCCCGTCCACGCCTGCCGATGCCCCTCCGATTCCTCCGTGTCCGCCACGGAAACCATTTCGCGCAGAGCGTCCGACAACCCCTCCTGTTCCGGAGCGGAAAGGAATGCGGCGGGACCAACCAACGGACTGTTGTCCCATTTTTCCGCCTCGCGCAACGCCAAGGCAAACGTCCGCAGCACCCCGCGGGTGCGCTGGAACCGAGCCAGCCCCGTCCACTTGGAGTAAAGCACCTCGGTCAGTTCGGGATGGAACGGGAAGCTCTTCAAAAAGCGTTCCTCGGCCTCCACCCCCTGTTTGGCCGTCTGTTCGTCCACGGCGGCGATGCCTTTCAGCGCGGCCATGACATGCTGGCGGAACAGGTCCCGATCCTTGAGGGATGCTGGAGTGAAGAATCGGCGACGAAGAACCTCAGCCACATCTTCCTTGACCACCGGCTCGACAACCTCTTCGCGCTGCCGCTGGAAGATGTCGTACAGGCTTCCCTTGATTCGCCGGCCAAGTTCGTCTTCGTTGGTGGGCTCGCTGGTCAGCAACGATGCCACCACACAACACCGGTCCACCTTGGTAACAGCCTGGGTCAGATATTGGAAGAAATTGACGAGGCTGTTCAACTTGGCGCTGTCGTATCCCACTTTTTCACGGGCATACATCAGCACTTCGTCGATCAAGATCAGCGTGCCAAAGCCATCCTTGCCCGGTAGTTCCAGCAGCTCGACCAGGATATTCTCGGCCGGCGCAGTTTCACGTTCTTCGGCTTTGCCCGAGGCATGCAGCACCTTCAGCCCCTCGTCGCCGGCCAATTGGTAGGCCAGCACGCTCCACGGCTGTATGAGCATCCGGAATTTGCCGTCCGGCGAGCGAACTTCCATGCCCTTTTCCACATCTAGCTTGTCGAAGCACAGCCCCGCCACGCGGCACTGGGGCGGCTTCTCGCCAATTTCCTGCACGAACTCGGCCACGGCCGGAAGGTCCGGCAGGTTCTTGGGATCATGGACGATGTGCCGGAGCGTGATCAGCGTATGCGTCTTGCCGCCGCCGTAGGTCAGTTCCAGTTGCCGTACCGCTTTGTCGTTCTTGCCCGCCAGCCGCAACACCACGTCCCGCACAAGATGCCGCAGGTTATAGGTCGGAAAGGTTAAGGCGAAAAAATTCTCCGGATTCTCGTAAATCGGACGCTTCCCGCGCTGCATCATGACCTCATAGAGGTCGGCGGCGAACATATGCATCGGCAGCTCGCCAGAACGCAGATCGTCCCGAAGTTTCACTACTTCGTGCCACGGTTTCCAAGGGGGTCTAGGCATTGGATTTCTCCTTACTTGAACTGCATTTCATTTGTGCTGGTATTGCAACCCGAGATTAAAACTTCCGCCCCATTAAACAGTGCAACCCACTCATTGGCAATAAATTCCCAATTCCGGATTGCACCACGATTGCGAAGGAATTGCAACTTGGGGCTAACGGATGCACCCTTCGCCGCCCTCATGGCCCCTTTTCCTTCCGAACCCGCGAGGCATTCAGCGCCCGCTGGGTCGTCAGGATTTCACGGCGCAAGGTTTCCTCGTCCGGCAAGGCGGTCATGTACCGCGAAGCGAAAACGTTCGCCTTGATCCCGCCCATGGCGTAATGGACCACTGCATCGTTTTTGGCGCTGCAGAGGATCACTCCGATCGGCGGATTCTCGCCCGGCTCCATCAGGTTTTCTCGCGCATAGTTCAGGTAGAGATTCATCTGGCCCGCATCCGCATGGGTGAACTTGCCAATCTTCAGGTCCACCACGACCAGGCATTTCAAGCGGCGGTGGTACAACAGGAGGTCCATGCGATACCATTCATCGCCGATGCGGATGCGCTTTTGCCGGGCCACGAAGGCGAATCCGGTGCCCAGTTCCAACAGGAACCATTCCAAATGGCGGACAATCGCATCCTCCAGCTCCGTCTCGATGTACTCATCCTTCAGGTTCAGGAACTCCAGCAGATAGGGGTCGCGGATTTGTTCTTCCATCGAAACCTCGTCTTCGGCCTGGGTCTGGCGCCCCCGCTCCAAGAAGACATCCGGCTGCTTGGCATGTGCCGTCCGCTCGTAGAATTGCGTTCCGATTTGCCGATCCAGTTGCCGCACCGACCATCCCCCCCGGACAGACTCTGCCTCGTAGAAAGCCCTGGCCACGGGGGTCTCGACTGAAATCAACCGAACATAATGCGACCACGAAAGAGGAAACGCCCCGGTCGGCAATGCGGTCGGAACCGGTCGCGCAACGTCCGCCTCTCCAGACGGCAGCTGGATTTTTGCCCTGGCCTCGAATTTGGCAGACGGCGTCTGCCGAATCTCCCATCCCTGATAAAACAGCCGCATTTGGCGCAGATTACGCTCCGAAAATCCACGCCCATGCCGGGCCGTCAAATCGTCTGCCAAGCGGGCAATCAGTTTCTCCCCATATTCCGCCTTGGCCGCCCCGCCCTGCTCGAATTCCACGATCCGGCGCCCGACCTCCCAATATGTCGCCGTCAGGAAGCTGTTGATGGTGCGCACCGTGACCCGGCGCGCCTGCTCCAACAGACCGGAAATATCGGCGACCAACAAAGGGTAATTTGCCCCGGAATGCGCCGCCACAATGCCACGCCCACTGGCTTGCCGCTTCTTATTCATGGCCCGCCTCTGTTGCATCCGTCAACTCCAGATTCGACAGCACTTGGTCCCGCATTGCCCCGCGCGCGCCAATATGGTTGCTGATGGACTCCATCAGTGACCGCTCTTCGCTCCCGTGGGGCGACAACTCGATGAGGGACTGCAGAAGCCGCTTGAAGAGTTCCTGGCGCCGCAACCCGTTTCCGTCCAGATAACCATCCACCTTCGAAAGGTCGCCGGCCTTCCACAAGTGCATCAGGCAATGAATACGGTCGATCAGCGGAATGGTCTTGCCGCCCGGGGCGTCGTATCCCATCGACTTGCCCTTGCGCTGCGCCCAGGTCTTGAGTTTTACCTTGTTGCCGGAATCTTCATCGGCATCGGCATCGGCTTCCGCGTCGGCATCGGCTTCCTCCTCTTCCTCATCCTTCCCCGCGCCCTTGGTGAAAGCAATCAGGTCCCAAGTGCTGGACAGTTCCCGATCCGAGAGACCGCAGGAGATGGCGTAGAGGATGCACGCGCCGGCCGGGGCATCGTCCATGCCAAAGTCATGACGGTGCAAAAGGTAATAAGCCGTGGGCTCATCCAGCCGGTCGGCGGCGGCCATATCAGCGTCCCCATCCTTGTCGCCCGAAAGCACTCGGCCAACCACGAAATCCACCACCATCCGGCGTACATGATTCAAGAACTCACTCACCGTCAACGGTCCGGGCTCGTTGGCTTTCTTCACCACCGGATGCTTGCTGTAGGCCTCCATCGCGGGACCGGTCGCCGCCCACACAAAGTCGGGACCACGGATTCCCGCATCCCAAAACTCGCGTAACTGTCCCCTGATGTTCTCCCTCATTTCTCCCAGCACCTGCGTGTCCCAACCTGGCCGCGCATCCATCGGTCGTTTCTTGCAAATCATCCAGACGGAGGATGCCAAAGCAGCCGAAGACAACCCCCGCGTTCGGCTAGGTTGTTCTGTCTGTATGGGCCAACTACCCGTGACGATAAATCCTGCTTTTATGACAGATGAAACCAGCGTTTCCCAAGCATCTGGAGATTTATTCGCAAACACGATTACAAGCCGTCCTGTATCGTTTAGGGATTCATGACACCGTTTGAAAGCTTGCGACATACCATCCTCGTATGCACGCTTGGAGGCCTCGGCATCACCTCCATGTCGAGCGTCATCATCAACGAGCTCGCCATCATGTTTGTCGCGATCCCACTTAGGCCCCAATGCCATTGACATTGCAGTCCGGTGGTCTTCAGTGAGGTCGAACATCATCCTGCGAAGCCAGACATAGAACCAGTCCATAAGATCAGAATACGGGATTGCATCGTAATACGGGGGGTCCGTAACGACTATATCAACTGCCGAAGTGTGCGCTTGAGCAGATGCATTCACGATATGAGGTTTGACCATATCGAGAGGCAAATGAGAGAGAGTGTCTAGGCCTGTTGCGATACGATTTATGCAAAGTTCGAAGGCCCCGGCCCCAGTCCCCATAGGATTGCCTTCCGCAAAATCCCAAGTGATCTGGATGGCAAATCTTACCAGCGCATGGTTGACCGTATCCGCATCAATTTTCCACTGGGTATTTACATTGCAATAATCAACCAGCCGGTCAACACCACAAGCAAGATATGCGCAGAAAGCTTCGCGCCATTCCGAAGAAACTTGTTTTGCCTGCATTTCCTGGCTAGCAAATCGCACGCAACGCGTCAGTACCCCCAACGCAAGAAGTTGCCGGTCATGGAATAAATCCCTCCATTTCATCAACCCGTAACCTTGAACTGAAAATGCTCGACCCGCACCTTTTCCCCCGCCAGCAGGACTTGGTTCATCGGGCAATCCATAAGGAATATCCCCAAAAACGGCGCCAAAGCTGGATCGAACGTCTTCAATACACGCGATTTCATGTGGCGTTGGTAGTCGATACTGCTTTGTCTTCTGCCCCTCTACAGCTGTTACCGTTTGTAGATAACCTAATTTTCCAGCCTTCCCCGCGACTCGGATGTCCTCCATCGTCATGATCGTCCCGCAACAAGGGCATTTTGCCCCAGATCGCGACATCGTCCCGGCACTGATGCGTTTGTCGTGCTCTCGTTTTTGTGCAGCGTTACCGCCCTTGGAAGGAACATTCGATTCGATCCCAAAAACTACACCGGTCTTGTCAGCGTTCGGATCCATCGTTAATAGCACGCGTTTGCGCCCATCTTTTTTCTTACAAAGCCATCGGGTCTTGAGGAGCGGAATGGTGGCCCGGCAATTCTTGCATTGGACCGTCCGCGCCCAGAGATAGGCAACGGTAGGCTTGGCCACCCAGCGCGGATTGCGTTTGTCCTTGAGATAGGACTCCTTAAAATCTTTGTTTAGTGAGCCTATATCAGCCGTGCCATCGTCCTTGAAAGGTACAAGCTGCATCGGTTGTTTTTCATAGGCCGGGGGGAGCCGTAGATCTAAGGGTTCGAAGTCGGCATAGGTGGGATAGAAACGAGCCAGATCCCGCCGAGCCCGAGCCAGCACCCACTGCCCCCAGGCCCGGACGTTCCACGCCAGATCAGCTTTGGGCACGCGACCGGAATCCTCCCGAACCATTCCGGGCAAAATGTGCCTGTCTTCCTCGATCTGCTTCTTGGTCTTCTTGGTCCGGCCGTAGAGGTGCGGATGGGCCTTGTAGAAGGCCTCCATGAACTCCTCGTTTTCCAGGATAAAGTCCGGCAGGGGGTGGGTCTTCCCGGCCAACTTCTGCGGGTATTCCAAGGTGCATTTCAGGATGAACCATGCCACGGGATTGATGTCCACGGCGGTGGTCTCGCAACCAAGGCGCATGGCTTCGAGTGGGATGGCGCCGCCGCCCGCGAATGGATCGAGCACCTTGGGGGCCCGGCCGCCATAGGCCTTCTTGATCTCCTGCCGGAACCATTCGAGCGTAGCCTTGTTCGACGTCTCGCGGCCCCAGTGCAGGATACCACCCTCGGTTTCTTCCTTCATGCGCTCGACGATGCTGCCGTCGGGCATCTTTTTGCGCTCCATCTTCTTGACCAGCTTGCCGCCGATCTTCTCGCACAGCTCCTTGCGTGCCTCCGGCGTTCCGGGGTCCGGCAACAGCGTGGCGATTAGCGCCGCCCGGCACGCCGCCAACGGCCGACGCGCCGGCCAGATGTGCAGGGTGGAAATATGTCCATGCCGCACGTTCTTCTCGTGGACCGAGTCCAACGAAGTCTGCTTCAGCGGAAACGCGTGTTCGATGAGCCTGGAGGTGTCACGATCCATACTTATTCCTTATGTTTCAATAACTCAGGCGCATCCGCCAGATTAATCTCGGTCATCAGGCAAAGACTTGTGCCCTTCGGAAAAACATATGCCTTGGTTAACCACAAACCGTTTGGATTCCCGCCAACAATCAGCATGATAGGCTCCGGACACATGAGCTGTATGTTCTCCGAATGATCCTTCATCTGCCTTTCGTCATCCGCGCTAGCTTCGGGGCTTGCAAAAGGGTGATAGTGCCACTCTCCGAGAAAATAGCGTTGCTTCATGCTCCAGAGTTCATTGATCCACTTCTGAAGCCCCTTTACCCCGCGATGAAAGAATGCGCGCCCCTGCCTTGAGTCCGCGGGGGGTCCCGAGAGATCGGTCACAGTAGCCCAATCATGATTTTTGGAATAATGACCGACAAGAATGCCGCCCGTTTCCACCCCCTCCGATTGCCTGCAGAGTAGTAGTATTTTTCTTACAACTGATTCATCTAAAGATAGCCCGAATCGCATGTCCCGCGTTCTGAATTTGAGGTCTCTTGGGTTCATGGGCTATCCACCAATCTGACCCCTAAAGGAAATCCATCCTGATGAGCTTGCTCATATACTCGCATGCAGGGGGCGTGCGGGGGATTTGCGGACCAAGCATCAATGCACTTCATTGATACTGCGCTCATCATCCATATGTCATCAGCGCAAGCGGGGAAAACTGGGTGCCAACATCCAATTCTTTCGCGAGGGAGTTCTAGACCACTGTTCTCCTGTAGTTCCTTCTCAAGCCATGGCGTCATTGCCTCCACAAATGCATCGTGGGGGAATTTCCTTCCCAAAACAGAAAACGCAAATAGACGTCGGGCATGAAGGCCAAGAGATATACTAATAAAGAGTTTATCTTCCGTCCATGGGAACGCACTTAATTGGTGAACCATTCTGTCGTCGCCGGTGCAATCAATGATGATGCTACACTCTGCCATCTGTTGCCATTCAGCTTCGGAACAATCATGTGCTTTTAGCAAAATACAACGGACGGCCGCATGGGGGGACAGGTTGTTCAGTCGTGCCGCCAATGAACTAGCTTTGTGCGTGTAAATGTGGTTTAGCGAAAGAGTGTGGCGACACAAGTTCCCGGTGTCTAAAATGTCGCCATCAACCACTAAAAGCTGGTTACATCCTTCACGGATGAGCAATTCCGCCACTGAGGATCCGACCGCGCCACATCCAAGTAAAAGGATTTTTGCGCCCGTTAGGTGGACCGAAGCTCTACCGCGTGTTCTTATCTGCTCCTCGTCCCAGTTGCTTGATATGACCCAGTCAATGTGTACTTTGTCTGTCAGAATATTCAGAATGTCATTGCGTGCATAGTTTGCTTCGGTGGGCCGATATCCATTCAGCTTGCCGTGTGTCAGCACTGGCAATCGCAGCGCTTGCCAATGGTAGCGATGGCCTTCGCCGCCAACTGTGGCCGGTATGGGAAACCCAAGCAGTAGAAGAGTCCGTTTGCTATTTCGGAAACGCGGAGCAAGGCTAAGAACGAGATCATTGAAGTCGACGCCATGCTCTGTCATCACTGCGCGCAATTCGCCAAACGTTGCAGGCGCCTGCCACGGCGGGAGCACGGGTATTCCGGGCAGGCGCAACCACATTGCATTGGCTTCGACCCTAGATCGGGGGGACAACATAGATCCATATTTTACGGATCGAATGTTCCTGTCCCGACTGTCAGAAAACGAAGTGATTACCGCCCATTGGATATCACCCTCAGGGCGAGCAATTACTGCGACTCCATGCAATGCCGTTTGTTCGTGCCAGAATTGAAAGGATTTTGCGTCCTCAATGAATCCCAGTCCTGAATATATTAACTCTCGTGGAAAATCTGGTAGCTCGAATGGTTCCCCCATCGGGTTTAATTGGCCTGCCGCCGCAGCCTCCAGCCACTCTCTAGCCCGAATGATGCACCATTGCAGCCTTTCATCAATCGTGTAGGGCTCGATATCGTAAGCGCGGCGCCGCGAATATCGCATCGGTGTCTGTGCGCAAATCTTACCGTCTCGCCACGGCAGGTCCGTCTTTCCCACTGCATTATACGACTGATGTGGAAACGTATAAGCTATCCCACCCGCCTTGGCCGGATGGATTTCTATATCGCCCCATGGATAGTCGGAATCCGCAAGCATGAACCAAGTAGTCTTTGCGGGGATCAAACCCGCTGGGACAACCGCCAGGGCGAAACACAACGCCCACTTCCCCGCGGATTCATGCCACGCCCAGTCGTCCACCAATGTATAGAAAGGCAACTCGTCCAGGCGGCGTCGAGCGCGTAAAAGATTATCTGGAGGGGGGGAAGCCATACCTACATTGCAAACCGTCCACCACCGATGACGGAAGCATTTACCCTTGGGGTATATCCACCTGTCTTATCTGGTGAATCACCACCATCGTCCTCTCTTTCCGAGGGGGGCTCGGGGAATCGGTCGCCGAATAGTTCGCGCCAGAGAATCACGCTCTTGCGCGGATCGTCTTCATCATATGCGCGGCGAGCCAAGTCTGCGGCTTCCTCTACATTTTTGTGGAAAGCGGAAAAATCATCGCCCGAAACCCGCCCCAACACATTGTGTTCAGGAACACCATGGTCAGGCACGTGAGGCACTATTTTGCCAATAGCATATGCCCGGTAATTGTCTCGGATATTTTCTAGGGCTGACACAACTCCGGCGGCAACAGACTCGAATCCATTGGCGCAATTCACACCGCACAGATGTTCAAGCGGATAGCTCTTGGGATACTTGGGTTTGGGGCGCTGCGTGGTCTTCCACCATTTGAGGCACTTGACGACACTGAGATAATGGCCGTTGCAGTTCGCGTTCTTCGTCTGCGTAGCTTCGATCTGGGCCAGTGGATGCGTTTTGCCCCATATTTTGACTTCGCGATCTGGAATCCATAGTGGTTCCTTCTTCCACAGTTCATCTGCCGCACTCCCCCGCGCCACAATCGATCCCGCCGGCATGCCGGGACGCCACGACAAGCTGAGCCTCCAATCCCGAGCCTCTTCCAATGTCTGGTCAGTCTGAATGCTGGCGGAGCTGATGAGCTTGGATACGGCCTCACTTGGGGCCGAAGTTGGCACAAGATCCAACTCGACATATGACAACTCAATTCCCCATGAGCGGCCCTGGGCCTTATACTTGCCTTTGTAGTATTTATCTAAAAATGGCTTGAACTTGTCCAGAGCCTGCTGGGGCGTGACTTTTTCCCGATCCAGTTTCGTGACGACAATGACGTCTACGTCTGACTTCGTCTGGTCCTCAAAGGGTCTGACGGCCGTGGATCTCCGGTAGCTCCCCTGTAGGAAGGAGTCGACAATAATATCTTTTAATCCCTCGTCTTTGTGGAGCCGGTCCCGAAGGGTGCTGTGACCCGTCTTGCATTCCGAAATTTGGCTCTCCGTAAGCCGTATTTTTCTCAAAAAGTCAATGAAGTATGATACTACGGCACTCATTTATTATCCTCCCATATTGGGTGAAACTTTGCCGGCGCTGGGGCCTTCTATATGCGGCATACTGACAGACGGACTATATGCCGCATCTCCCATTTCAAAATCGTGCTCGTACAATGCCACTCTTCCGAGGCCATGTGCGAGACGTCCAAAAAGAAACATGATGCCATTGGGAACTGCGAAAAATACGTGCAGCACGCCAGCACCTCCGTGGCAACCACGGATTTCACGCACCGCTGCAACGAGACTTTGCGCCAACAGATGAGCATGAGTGCCATCCATAACCGAAGCGGGTCCGGACGCCGACAAAAAACAGTGAATGATATGCCCGGCCGTCTTGATATTCTGGTGAATGTACTTTAGAACATCCGTCTCGATGTTGTGGGTAGCGCTAATAGCAAGAATAGTGTCTGGCCCGTCCGGAGATTCGAGTGTTGATCGAGTGACTTGCCACTTGGGGTATTGATCTTTGATTTCAGGCGACACCGTCGCACTCCTCCAAATATGACGACCTGTGTAGCTGTCCTGAACGGGCACAATATCTACCCCTGACTTGGGGTTCAATTCCCACCCGGCGGCGAATGCGATGCTCCCGTGCGTCTGGAGACGAATGTGATAAGACCGAGCCGGCTTCACATTTTCTCGCAGAAATGCAAAGACCTCGGACGCTATGATTCCATTCCATTTATCAGGCTCCCGCGGGAATCGCCCATTGAAATGGCGAAGAAGGCAGAGTGTCACATCGGTTTCGTCTTCAAGGTGTTCGGCATATCGCCAGAAGCTGCGGATACCGATTCTCACTGCATCTGGCTCTTCCATCGTGCGACCCACCCAGAGGCCATTTTCTCGGCAGATACTCTCTATGGCATCACGCCTGAGGGCCTTGAGACCCTTCTGAATGACCTTCCTCCCCAAATCGTCATATGGATTCACCGCACTCCCCGATTGGACTGGCGCAAGACCTGCCAAACGCAATTGAAGATTCAATTCGCTTCCGAGTTTCTCCAGCATCGGCCCTTGATGCAACCGAACCAGATTGAGCAAACGCCGTAGATCCTCATCCGAAGTCAAACCTAAGTGCTTTTTCCACTGCTCTCGAACCTTGCCCATTCTCGACCTAGCCCCCCCTTGACTCAGCAGATCCAAACGGAATCTGCCATCCGACTGGCTATACAACGCTGCAAGTTCATTGTCTGGGTGAACTGTCCAAGGGGAAAAAATATTGAAGCGACAACCACAGCCCTCGGGGGCATGCTTGCGCTGGGCGTCTAGTAACCGCTGCAGGATGGACACTGAATTGGCGTTCACGAATGCAGGATCCATCATCAGTTGCCAAGTGAAGGCCCCGTTGGCGGTCACATGGAACTTCACTTGATAGAAATCGGCGTTGATGGGTTCGCCCATGTCGGAATAGTTCCGATAGCGAACAACAACGTCGTCCAAAGACTTTACATCATCACTCTCAATCTCCACGCTCACAACCTTTGTCCGGTCATCAAACAGACGGCATACCTGCAGCCAGAAGAAGCGAATCTGGTAATCAATGCCCTGAAATTGTGCTGCCAACGCCTTTGCCATATACTCAGTCCTCCCCCGCCTCGACGATTTGAGACTGGCTAATCAACACGCTCCCCTTGGCCTTGGCCAGCAGGTTTCCGAAAGGATCCTGGACGCGGACCAACCGCGGCGCGGGGGTGGCGCAGTTGTAGACGGCATAGAGCCAATAGGCCTGCCGGATATTGCATGCCTTGGCCCACTCGTTGGCGGTGACCTCAACATCGCTGGTCTCGGCGCGGCCCTTGACCTCGATGCAGCGCTTTTCGCCGCCGGGGCGAAGGGAAAGAAGATCGAACCCAGGGTTGTCCGAGAGACCGGCTCGGCGGGCCAGTTCGGGGGTATGAACGTCCAATACCCTCGCCCCAGCGGCTTCCTCAAAGGCCTGGGTGATCTTCATGCCGATCAGTTCGACATTGGCGTCGTGTTGTTTGATGTCATCCGGATCGGACGACGGCACCACCAGCGCGTGGGCGATGAATACGACGGGGCTTGGTACGATCAGTTCCGGCTCCCGCCGCAGGACGGCCAAGGCGTTCGCGCGCCGCATGGCCAGTTCCCGTTGCAAACGCTTCACTTCGTCAAGCGCCTCGATCGCCTTGCGGTTGCCGCTGCGCGCCTTGTCAGAATGCCTGGCCCGAGCGACGGCCAACTCCATTTCCTGATAGTTGAAGCCCCGGTGGATGAATCCTTCGCGTTCCGGGATGGTATCGGCCAATGTTTTCTTGCGTTCAAGGGCTATTTCCCGGGCGACCCTCTCCGCTAGGAAGGCGCGAGCCAGTTCCCGCTGGCCAGAAGCGGCAACGGCGAGCCGCTGGGCCGATGCCGGCAGGCCTCGCCCCCCTCTCAGCAACAACAGGTGCTCGACCGGACAGATTTCGATTTCGGCACCTTCCATCTGCCGGATGCCGACGAGGCGGCTTTCGAGGACTTCTTCCTGCGCAAATTCGGGCAATTCGGGGTCGGCCTTGCGCACAACGGATAGAAGCGCCATGTGAAACAGATAGGGCTTGGCGGCGGCAGGATCGATGAAGACCGCTCCGCGGGCACCCTCGTCCGCCAGCCGTTCGGTCGCCAAGGCGCGGAACCGCTCGAACACCGGTTCGCCGGGATGCAGCCAGATGACATCCTTGCGTTCCCTTGGACGGACAACAGCAAAGTTGTCCCGCGACTCCTCGGGATAAAGCTCCAGCACCGGCAACAAACGGTCCATCGCTCCGAACCGCCGGGATTGGAGCGAGAAGACCCCGTCCATATCTCCGTCGATCTCGATGTCAACCAACGGGGCGGCCTGCTGGATGTACTGGCGGATATAGCCTGGCATCAGCCGGAAATAGACATCCTGCTCCATGTTGACCCGTAGGCGCGGAAGGTCTTTCGCCACGTCACCGCCGCCCCCGTACAACGCCTGCTCCCGCTGGACCACGGCCTCGATCTGTTCTTTAGTCAGGCGGCCGTCCAGTTGCTTGGCCACATCGTCGGGATCCCCCGTAAGCGCCATCTCCATGTATCGCTTGATGGAGACGCCTTCGAACATCCGGCCAATGGAATCAAAAACCTTGTCGGACCGGAGCTCCTTCCGAATTTTCTCCAGCTTGTCGAGGAGCACCTTCAGCACTTTGCCTTCGCGGGTCTTGGGAGCGACCAGATTCATGATGACGACCGGGTCGTGCTTCTGGCCATAGCGATGGATGCGGCCCATGCGTTGTTCCAGACGGGCGGGATTCCACGGCACGTCGTAGTTGATCATAATCCAGCAGAATTGCAGGTTGATGCCTTCGCCAGCGGCATCCGTGCAGATGAGGAAGCGCGCCCCGCCCTGGTCGATGGGCTTCCGGAACTTTTCCACCTCTTCATCCCGCTGGATGTACGGCATGCCGCCGTGAATCTGGGCGATCTGGCCCGTGTAGCCCATGCCGCCCAGCCGGCGAACCAAAAAGTGGAGCGTGTCGCGGTGTTCGGTGAAGACAATGAGCTTCTCGCCGCTGAACTGGGAATCGGTCAGTATCTCCCGGAGCTTGTCGAACTTGGATTCATGTCCATCCTCATGGACCTTACGCGCCAAGTCGAGCAATTGCCTGACTTGTTCCTTTTCGGCAAGCAGATCGACAAGGGATGCCGCAACCACGCCCTGCAGGAGACAATCTTCTGCCGCCTCGTGGACCTCCCCGTGTTCCTCGTCACCTTCGTCGTTGGCATCGGTCGTCTCGAGCAGATCGTCCTCGTGCATCCGGGCTTGCAGGGTCAACATCTGCTCGATCGTGATCTTGCCGCTCTGGACGTCGTCGATCCATCCGTCCAACTTTTCCATCCTGCGCTCGAAGGACCGCAACAGCGCATAGGTCGAGCTGGCCATACGGCGCTGGAACACGCCCATGGCGAGCCTCGCCGCTTCGCGGTTCAGCATCTTGGCCTTGTTGTAGACGTACCGCAGGTAATCGGTGGTCTCGTCGTAGAGCTTCTGCTCGCTCACATCCCCCTGACTGAGATCGTATCCCAGCGTGTCGGAGATGCGCTTGGGATACAGTGGCCGTCCGTCCAGAAAAACCATTTCCTCTTTCGTCCGGCGTATGAAGTGGGATTGGCGCTGTTCTGGGGGATACTCGTTGAAGGCATCCGGCGTCGCGAGAACCTCCGGTTCCAACAGACGCCACAGGGCGTAGTAGGGATAATCCTTGCCCATATGAGGCGTAGCGGTCAGGAGAAGAAGATGATGGGCGCTCCAACCCAGTTTAAAATCCTTTTCGGGAGCACGAACGCCCGCCAATGCCTCGGCCAGGCAATAGCGGTCCCTTTTGCGGATGCGCAGATCGTTGCCTCGATCCGCCGACAGCTTGTGCGCTTCGTCAAAAATAACGAGGTCGTAGGGCGCGACCTTCGGATCCTGCATGCGGGCGAACACCCGGGAGCTGGATAGCGTGTCCACGCTGATGATGATCCGGTCGCCTCCCTCGCCCATGAATGGGTTATCCGTGCGCGCATCCGCCCCGGTGACGATGCGAAATGGCAGATTGAACAACGTCAGCAACTCTCGGCGCCAATTGCCCACCAGCCCGGCGGGCGGCACGATCAAAATCCGGCGCAGGAGCCTGCGAGAAAGCATTTCGCGGATGTACAGGCCCGACATGATCGTTTTGCCCGCCCCGGCATCGTCAGCCAATAGATACCTCAGCCGCGCCTGATGGAGCATGTGGTCGTAGACGGCGATCCGCTGGTGCGGCAAGGGGTCGATGCTGGAGATCTCGGTCGCAAAAGTGGGATTCGTCAGGTGGCCAAAAGACAACCGCTCCCCTTCGGCCAACACCTTCACGATATCCGGTGGGGCCGTGAAATCAAGAATGGCAGGAGGCTTCGGATCGCACTTCCCATACTCGGGGGACTCTTCTTCTACACTCCCCGCAAGCTGCCGCAACTGGGTCCAATACAGATTAGACGGCTTTGTCTTGCTGTTTTCCCACCTATTGATCGTGGCAAAGGAAACCCCAAGTCGATCTGCAAGAGTTTGTTGAGTAAGTCCAAGCTCCATGCGAAAGAGCTTAATGACATCCGCATAGTCCTGTCTGGGCTTAGGCCCAATTTGAAACTTGGTCTTCGTCACCACTTGCAACTCACATTATTCACCCCATTCTCGGCGAAATGTAACAGTTGCTATATCGAAGGTCAATCTCGCACGCAATGCCTATTGAATGAATCACCTCACCGTCGGTAGTGCCCCCCATTCCGTCGTGCTGGCCACCGACTTTCGTTTCTGCCGCATGTGCCATTTCTCGCCCAAGCCTTCACTGGCGTAGTGCACCGTGCCGCGCCCCCACGTTCGGTTGATCTTGTCCACCGCATCCATCAGGCGGTTCGTGCGCTCGGTGTCGCCGGGCGTCTCCGCGAACAGCAACCCTTGCTCGGCCCCCTCTGCAACCAAGTCCAACAGCATCACGCCCGCCCGCTGGTACGAGAAGCCTTCCTTAAAAATCTTCTCCAGCCCCTGCACGACGCAAGACACCAGAATACCCGAATCCCGTGTCGGCCGATCCAGTCCCGCCGTTGCGCTGTTGGAGTAATGCTGGCCTTGAGTATCAAACGGGCTGGTATGGATGAACACATTGATAGCCCGTGCCCGCAAGTGCTGCACCCTCAGCTTCTCCCCCGCCCGCGTCGCAAAGGCCGTCACCGCCGCCATCAAATCGTCTCGCTTGTGTAGTTTCTCGCCAAAACTACGCGATACCATAATCTGCTGCCTTGTCGGCGGCACCAGTTCCAGCGGCAAGCACGAAACGCCACCCAGCTCACGGCAGGTTCGCTCCATCACCACGCCAAACGCCTTGCGCAGGCGCGCAGGATCGGCCGTAGCCAGCGCAAGCGCGGTCGAGATGCCCAGCGCCCGCAGCTTGGCGCCCCAGCGGCCGGAGATGCCCCAGACGTCCTCCACGGGCAGCGCGGCCAGCACCTCTCGGGATGAATCTAGCTTGGACCACTCCAGCGCAGGCCCAGCGGCGCTCTTGCCCTTCTTGGCCATCCGGTTCGCCAACTTCGCCAGCGTCTTGGTCGGCGCAATACCTACCGACACGGGTATGCCTGTAAAGCGCCGTACAGTGCGGGCAATTTCCAGCCCGTAGGCCGTAAGGTCGCGGTTCATGCCCGTCAGATCCAAGAAGCATTCGTCGATGGAATACACCTCCAGCGAAGGCGCGAATGTGGCCAGAACCTGCATCACGCGCCGCGACAGGTCACCATAGAGCGCATAGTTGGACGAGAAGACCGCCACGCCCATCCGGGCCAAGTCGCGCTCGACCTTGTAGTAGGCCGCCCCCATTTCGATGCCCAGCGTCTTGGCCTCGTTGCTGCGGGCGATGATGCACCCGTCGTTGTTGGACAAAACGACAATGGGCTTGCCCTCCAATTTGGGCTGAAACACCCGCTCGCACGAGGCATAGAAATTGTTGCAGTCCACGAGGGCAAACATGGCATTCCCCTAGTAGGACCGGATGACGTGCGCTACGACGCCCCAGACAACCAGCTCCGAGAAATCGCCGATCTCAATGGGCTTGTAGGCCGGGTTCTCGGGGACCAGGCGGATGCGCTTCCGGTCGATCAGCAGGCGCTTCACCGTCATCTCGCCGTTCACGACGGCCACGACGATGGAGCCCGACTTGGCATCGAGAGACCGGTCCACCACCAGCAGGTCGCCGTTGTAGATCCCCGCACCCGTCATGGAATCCCCATCCACCTTCACAACAAAGGTTGCCGCCGGATGCTTAATCAAGTGCTCGTTCAAATCCAGCGGCGCCTCCAAATGGTCGTCGGCCGGAGAGGGAAAGCCCGCCGCTATGCGGGATGTATAGAGAGGTAGCGGGAGCGCGGCGGGCTTCAGGACCACCGGGCGGACTGGAACGGGCTTGGATGGACAGGAGGTACTCACGAGATAACTGAACCCATGTTCATTATCCTATGATCGACCCATCCGGGGCGCAACCAGAAAGAAGCGGGCTGGCAGACATCTTCGTTTCTGACTCTTGGAGAACGAGATGTTGCGGGTCGGAACCTGCCAGATCTACTTGGACTGTCTTCCAAAGTCCGATATGCTATCTTGGCATCGAGGTAATCATATGTATTTCGATCCCGCCTACATCCTGTTTGCCCTGCCGGCCCTGCTGCTGTCGCTCTACGCGACGATGCTGACAAAATCCCGCTTCGCCCGCTATTCTCAGGTCGAACCCTCCTCCGGTATGACCGGCGCCGAGGCCGCCCGCACCTTGCTCGACCGTCAGGGGTTGAGCAACGTGGCCGTGGAGCAGACTCAGGGATTCCTGTCCGACCACTACGATCCCTCCAGCCGCATTCTCCGGCTCTCGCCCGATGTTTACGGCACTTCCTCCCTGTCCGCCGTCGGTGTGGCCTGCCACGAGGCCGGGCACGCGCTGCAGCACGCTTCCGGCTACGCCTGGCTTGGTTTCCGCAACACTCTGGTGCCCGTCACCCAGATCGGTAGCTACCTTTCCTACGTCATCTTGATGCTGGGCTTCCTGCTCCATCACCCGGCACTGATCTACGCCGGAATCGGCCTGTTTTTCGTGGGCGTAGTATTCTCGATCGTCACCCTGCCCGTTGAATGGGATGCCAGCGCCCGGGCTCGCCGCCTGATGGTCTCCGCCGGGATCGTCTCGCAGGCCGAACAGGAAGACGCCGGAAAGGTGCTGACCGCCGCCTTCCTGACCTACGTGGCCGCCGCCGTCAGCGCGCTGCTGACCTTCCTGTACTACCTGATGCGCGCCGGGCTATTGGGCGGCCGCAGGAACGATTGAGGTGGAGTGTGCCTACTGCAATCAGGACCGATAGTCCTTCCCCCTCGCCTTCGGGCATTGCGCCCAGTAACAAGAGATAGACATTGTCCAGCAACCCGCTGGGTTATTGTGGGACGCGTTCCACCGCCCAGGTGTGATCAAATCCAAGGCACTACTTCGTCGGTATCCGAGACCGTAATAGCCTTGCACCGGCCGCATATGTGCCTTTACCACGCAGGTCAAGCTCGTCACAGCAATACCCTAACTTAGGAGGATTGATGGAGAGTTCGAACCCGAACGAACGCCGCATGTCCCTAGTAGAGAATCCCGCAGTTATAACTCACCTTGTCAATCGTCTCTTCGCCCAATAATTTATGCGGGGGCGTACGCTTGAATGTCGTACTTTTCATGGAAACACCACCCCAGTTTGAAAACACGCAATAGAATACCGATGCTTCTGAGCCAGCAATCTCGACGTGGGGCTGCACGGCCAACGACCTCATGGCGGCAACCTGACTCGCGGTGAACTTGGAGGCTCCGCCACTTTCAACGCTCCGGCGGGTTATCAGATCCTCGACCTCGTCCATGCTGACCAGAATGGCCTGGTCGTTGTAGCAGGCATGCCATTCTTGGGCAAATTGGTTAGACATAGTGTGGAAGGCAAGTAGTTCGAAGTAGCTCTGGGGAGTCCCGTCAGCGACCAAATAATCAATCAGTTGATGCCGACTGTTCCATGACGCATATTGAGAATAGAATTGCAATGGGGGTATGTCCTTGCGCCAGAAATACAGGCGAGGCTCCGAGCCGCAGTCTTGTTTATGATAGATGAACTGCAGCGCATAGCCAGGGACAATGGACAGGCTTCGCAGGACATCAAAGAAAATGTTGGGATTGCAGACGACTGAGCCCCCTTGTTTCACATTCTTCGAGGTTGCAGCGCCATGAAGCGATTTCAAGCACGCCCGCATGCCGTCAACGAGTTCCTTGGCATTCAAAACAGGGAAGTCGGTTTCGGTCTGAATGGAGTTATGGGCCATGCTTGGAATCCTGATTGTGCTAGGCGCTTACAACAAGCCGAATGTCGGTAGGCCCACAATCGACGGTCCTGCAGTGTCGGCGTTTGGCCATCCAATCCTTCGGCTCTGGCTCGATTCCCGGGCCCGGCTTCAGGGGATCCTTTAACGGCCTCGGATGCGTTGCCGGCTCGGCGGGGATCGACGGCGCCATCGGTCTGGCGGGCATCGGCGGCGCGTTCGGTGTTTCGATTGCAGGGGCAACGGGCATGGTCAGGTCTCCAGATAAGGCAATAGTTTCTCGGTCAGGTGTTGTTCATGCCGTACTGAAAGGGGTTGATGGATGGCCCAACCGGCGTACGCAAGAGTGGATCGTGGGTCAAGCTGTGAGAAGGCGCGAAACAGCATGGACACGCATCCCGCATCCGTCATGTCGGCATAACCGGCACGCCGGAGCGCCGACCTGATTTCGCCCTTGTGACGTGTCGCGATGCCCAGCATGACTTGGTGTAAGCGACCCGCAACTTCCGGAGCCACTTTCAGTAGCGCGTATTCCAAGTCTGGACCGCCAGTCAGTTCTCGAAATGCGGCTTCGTCCTTCCCCAGTTGCTTGCGCGTGGGCATGCCGGGATGTAGCAGAGCCTCGAACACCCCTTTGACCATCTCGTTGAACAGGCTCGGGAAGTTGATGCCCATGATACGGATTCGAAAAGCCCCAGCCTCGATCTTCGTTTCCACCCTCCCCGCCCGGATGGCGGCGCTTGCCAGAAATGGCCCGCCATAGAGAAGCATCATCAGTTGCAAGGATGCCCCAAACCCAACATACAGGCTGGTGAGCCCCGGATGCGCAGCGTCGATGGTTTCGCGCAGGAGCGGCAGCGCCTGATAGAAGTACCGCAGGGATTTGCCATGGATGATCAGGTCATGCGCGATTCGCTTGGCCACCCAGTCCAGCAACTGCCTGTTTTCAGGTTTTTGAATCTTTGCGGGGTCCGTTTTGCGTTCCGCCACGTCCATGCCGCCTTCCGCCAGCACATCGGCCAACCCGACCGACGTCCAACGGACTTCGGTGAAAAGGCCGCTGATGCTCTCCTGCGGCAGCCCCGTGACGTTTTTCAGAAGAGCGTAAACCGCATCGAGCATCGCCTGGCGCTGGCGTTCTGCCAGACCTGCTTCGATTTGCGCAATCCGGTCCAGAAGTCCCGCCACCCGCATGCTCAGCCCCATTAGATCGCCCATGCTGCGCCCACCCGGGGCACTCAGTGCACGGATCTCTTCCGGTCCAAACAACCCGGTTGCCTCGAGGTGCCGAATCAGATTCTGCTTCTCCAGCTCTACGAATCCCAGCCGGTGGGCCCGCTTCATCACCGGGTGCCTGGCCAGCAGCTCCGTCCATGTTTGAGCCAAGTCCATATTCAGCCCCATGCCGCAAACGGGTGTCTGGCGGACCAGGTCTTCACGGCGCGTTCAAAGGCCAGCCAGGCCGGCCGAATGCCTCTTGCCTTCCGTTCATTGATCGGCCCGCCGCTATCCATCAAAGCATTCCCGAAATCGCTCATACAGATAATCGAACCCCTTCCAGCCACTTATCCACCATTTGCCTTGTGGTCGCCATCACCTTGCTGTTGCCATCTCCATTGAGCTCTGCCCTGGACCAACATCCATCCGAGCCCCGGACGATGGCGAGTGTGGCCCGCTCCGGAGCCAGCACTTTATAGATATAGGTGTGGCCGGTCAGGACTCGCCACAGGTACGTCGCCACACAATTTCCTTGCGCCCATCCTTCGTCTTCCAACTGCGCCTCGCTTGTCAGGGGAACAATGTCCTTCGTGCCGGGAACCGGTGGCGGCGGGTAGGGTTGCATTGCGAGTTGCCTGTACATCTCCCTCTCTTTCCTCTGGCGCTCCAACTCCAGCATCCGCTGGCGGTGACGCGCCTGCTCGGCCAAGCGCTTCGCATCCTGCCTGGCCATCTCTTGACGATGCAAATGCGCCTGGTATTCCGCGTCCGCCATCTCCCGGAATCGACAGGCCTGCTTCACACTCTCGAGTGGCTTGATCTTCAGGGGTGACTCAATCTGCTCCAGAATATCCATGCCGCCATGAATCATATCTCCAATGTCGGCCTCGCCCGCCTTCTCGACCACTTCCTTCAGGAGTTTTGGGGTGATGTAATCCAGATACTTCGTGATGGTCACCAGTTCGAGAGCGGCAATGTTCAACACCGGCAGATGGGACAGATATTCCAACACCCGCTTATCTGCCCTGAGGGCATTGTTCAAACGGCGGAGGATGGAGGGCGAGGCCGATTCGGCGGGAATTTTCCTAATCATTTTGGCAACCGCTTCCGAGGCTGGGAAACCCAGCCATTCCAGCAGGTCGCGCTGCTTGCGATGGCAATACCAGCGGGCCTGAATGGCGGCGGCGGACGGTGGCGCACCCCGGAATTCGTGGCTATTGGCCAGCGCATAGGCCAGCACCGGATTGCCCACGGCGAGCTCCATGGCCCAGGGTTCGTCATGAATCAACGTCATGAGGTTCCACTGGCGGCTCCCAAACGGTTCGACGATCCGGACAATCTCCGGCTCGATCTCAGCCCTGAACGCGGCATAGGCCATGGCTTTCTGTTCCGCGACCTCCTTGGCGGACTCATCGACCTGCAGCTCCAAAATGTAGCCGGGCTTCGAGTCTGCGGCTTGCGGGGGGCGCAGCAACCTGAACTCCGGGAAGAATGGGGCCCATTGCCTCCGGCCGACGGCCAACTCCTCGGCAAACGGCTTGGGTCGCCACTGCAGGCGCATCTTGGCCAGCGGAATGTCCACGTGGAGGATCCCGTTGGAAAAGGAAAACACGGGCGCTCCGGCATGGGCGGGTGACGCCCCCTTCCCTTCCCCTGAATGATTCGACTGAGAATTCACGGTAAAATCAGTCGTGAGACGGCCGCGCTCGAATCATCATCCGGCAGATGTTCCTTCCACACTCGATCTGTCTCCTCCGGCCACTGAAGCTGCGAATCTGCAAGGTGTCCTGATCTGAATGAAAACCTATTCTTCATCACATCCCCACTCCTACTTGCACCCGGTTAAGCCATTCTTTCACGGCCATCTTCGTCACGTGGTGGACCTCCTTGTTGCAACATGCTTTCAGCTCCTGCACCCACCAACGGCCTCCTCCTTGGATGATGCTCACCGTTGCCCGTTCAGGCTTCAAGATCCGGTACACATAGCTTGACCGAGTTCGAACCATGAATCTATACATGATTCCAACGCAATTTCTCTGTTCCTCGCCCTCCCGCATCAGCTCCGCATCGGACACCAGGGCTTGAATGTTTTCGGTATTCGGCAGCGGCGGCGCTGGAAACGGGGTATTCAGAATCCGCCGCCTTTCTTCCTCCGCTTCCCGTCTGGATTGAATCATTCTTGCCACGTCCGCCGGATCCACCTGAACATGGGCCTCCCGGTTGGCCTGGGCCTGAGCCAGCGACAGTGCCACAGCCGCCATCTCCGCTTCGTTTCTTCGGGCCTGCTCCGCTGCCAACTCCTCGCTATAGGCAGCCAAGCAGGCCATGGAGGTGGCCCTTGGAAAACGGCGCCGAGGGTGCTGATGCCAATGCATTCGGAAGCAGCAAGTAAATTGGTGGTAGGCGGACGGCGCGCAATGGCTGGCCTCGTCATGGCTCACTTCCTCCAAAAATGCGGGAGTGTAGTATGACATCAGCCGGTCCCCCTCGCCCACCAGCGCCAGCACGCCTTGGTTGATGGTTTGAAGATGGGACAACCGCTTCAAGCACTCCTCGTTGCCTCGAACGTTTTGGAGCTCTCGCACATTGCTCATGTCCGCAGATTCAGGCCGGATTTTCTTCACGATCCCGACCATCTGCTTGCGGCACCCCAGCCCCACATAATCCAACAAGTCCACCTGCTTGCTACCGACCAGCTTGGGGAGCAACGTCAGCCGCTCACGATAAATCCGTATCGAAACATCCCGGTCGTTAGCCAAATAGTACGCCAGCGCTGGGGACGATTTCAGCAAGTCCAAAAACCCGCGATCGAAATGCGTAAACACCAGCGGATTCCATTGGCAAGAACTGAAGACAGCCAGGGCATTCGCAATCTCCTCCGGAACCGTCTGCCGCAATAGTTCGAATGCCTCAGGCTCGCTCAGTTGCGGTCGTTTCGGCTCCGGGACAGCAAAATCAAACTCCAACTGTTTTTTTGCCCGTTTCATTCTTGGAGCCTTCGCGGCAGCCAAAGTCGGCGGCGGCTCTTCGATTTGAAAGGGTGGCGGCATATACCCAATGAACCGGAACTCCGGCCAATCGCGCCGCCACTCCTTCCCATCCTCCGAAATGAACGCCTGCGGCCTCGGCCACGCCCGAATGCGATGATGCACGGTGGAATTATGTAGAAACAATTCGCCATTCTTGAATTCGACTGGGGGCTTCACTTGTCTTTCCGTGCTCATGGCGCGCCTTCTCGCATCTTCACATCAATCCTGAATATCCGTGCCTTGTTCCTTCTCATAACGCTCCAGCAGCTTGGGAAAATAGTATCCCACGCGGGCTTTGTTCTTGGCCCATTTTTCTGTCTGTCCAGAATCATGATACACGTGTAGCAGGTGCCGCCAGGCCCATTCATAATCGGGGTTCAGCTCAATCGCTTTCAGCAAGGCCGTTTCCGCTTCGGCATAGTCTCGAAGCTTGAGTTGGATAAATCCATACGTATCCCATACGAACGCCACCTTGGTTTCCACATCCAATAGGCGAGCACAGATTTTTCGCGCTTCTACATAACGCCCAACGCTCGCCATTTCCATGGCCAGATTGTTCTGCATAAGAGTACTCACTGGGAATTCTTCCACCATCTTTGTAAACACCTCTAGGGCCTCCACATGGTCGCCGCTCCGGCTCAGTGCGACCCCAAGGTTGGCGTGATCCTCAAAGCGTAGGGACCGATGTTCTCTGCACTTTGAATAGAGATCGGCACATAGTTTATACTCACCCATCGCATACAAACACCGGGCATATTGCAGCATCGCCCGCAAATTCCACGGATTCGCTCCCCACCACCGCTTCAGATGTCGCTCAGCCATGGCCCATTGTTTCATCTCCATGCCACACCGCGATCCAAGCCTGTCAAACAGAAGTGTTGTCGGATACATCGCCATCCCCCGCCTCACCGTTTCGTAGGCTTCCTCCGGTTTGCCTGCACATAGCAGATACTCAACCCGGCTGATCCATGAATTGCAATGTCCTGCGCCATCTTTCAAAATATAGTCAGCGACAATGGCCGCAAGTTCGGGAGACCCCTCACGATTAAACTGCTCTGCCAATTCGTACAGTCGTTTTTCTTGCTTCGTTGGCGCCTGCAGAACCAAACCATCCATTTCCCGATAGCGTGTATTTCCATACTCCGCAAACAACTGTTCCTCTCTCAGCCAGATCGACTCCATCCAAGCCGCATCCGGGTCCCGCGCCAAATAGAACCCGCATTCGTCCGGCGACAACGCCTGCAAATCCTGCCAAATCGGTTGAAACAGGGGCGACTCTTCCGCCATCTTTTTCAGGATGTATTTGGACGCCACGTGAATTGCGCCCGCCTTGTAGTAGACTCGCGGCGCTTTGGATTGAACGCTATCCTTCCCATGAACGGCATAATGAATAATCTGCGCGTTGTCCCACGCCCCGCGCACACGCGCCACGTGCCCCGAACAGGCCATGTCGCGGGAAAAGAATATGAAGATCGTCGGCTTTGGATAAATAGATCGCAATTCCCGATCAAACCGGGCGTAATATTCCCCGATGCTGTAGCCTATCTGGCTCCGAATATGCTCCTCCCATGCCCACTCCGTTTCTGCAGACCAAGTATAGAGACGATCCCGCTGCGATGCCTTGGCAAACTCCAAGGGGAACCACCTGTCACCCAGCCGCCCGTCACACGTTGCACCCGGCTCTGCATTCAGATCGCCAACACTCTGTTCCTCCATGCGCGTGGTGTTCATGTCACTCCTCCCCCACCGCACAAAGGTCACCCGGCTCAAGCCACTCTTCCCCGTCAGAACCCGTGGGTGCCAACTCTGGCTCGACGAACAGGCCCCCGAGTGATTCTTCCTTCTTTCGATAGGGTCCGCTAGCCACCAATTCCTCAAACAGCCTCACGGCCAGAACCCCATCGACTGGGCGATTTCCGGCCATCATCAGGCTATCCAATCGCCATCCGCCTCGGGCCCTGCCGCTACAAATCCCCATGGTTGCCCGCACGGGTGACAACACGCCATACACGGCATAACCGCCAAGAGCCACACGTTGCGAATAGGAACCCACACAATGCCTCATCTCCGCCCCCTCTCGATACAAATCCGAACGAGTCAACAGTGGTACGATGGTTTCCGTTCCGGCAAACGGCGGTGGTGGAAAGTTCTCAGGGCACGAATCTTCCTTCGCAATCGCATTCCACATCCGCCGATCCATTGCATCCATTTCATCGTGAAACTCCCTCAAACGACGCAACGACAAAAACTGTTCTGGAAAGGGTGCCTCCGGATATCGCTGGAATATCGCAATCGAATCCTCCAACAAACGAGCCGGTGTTTCGCCACGGGCTATAGCTTCGGGCTTTTCGGATATCTCCCGCAGCAAGCGACCGGTCAGAAACCGTCTCAGAATCGGTTTCGTCGCCACCTCCAACACTTCCTTGTTCACGTTTTCAATGTGCGATAACCATTTGACGAGTTCGCAGTCCGCAAACAAATTTCGCACACGCAACAGTTTGAATACGTCCAAAGCGGATGGCTTGATTTTCTGCAACAGCTTTCGCGCAGCATCCGTTCCTGGGAATCCAAGCCAATCCAGTATGGCCTTCTGCTTCTGCCCAACCAATCTGCGCGCCGCCCTCAGAGGTAGGCTCACCGCCGGCTTGTGAAATACCCAGTTGCTCGCCAAGGCATAGCAAAGTCCCGGATTGCTGTGGCTGAGATCAAGAGCCCCGGGACAGCGCGCAAACAAGTTGAGCAAGTGCCATTTCCGATCTCCATACCGCAACAACTCCGACCGCACTCCATCCGGAATGGCATCGAAATACGGAGCCTGCAGCTTGCGCATGGCCAAGAAACCCACACGCCCCTGTTCGAAGCTTTCACGCTCCCGGATCACCCGCGCCCGGTGAAATTCGATCTCATATGCATTGCCATTAAAATCCGGATTGCACCTCTGGTATTGATGTATTTCATCGATGCACGGGTGGTTTGGATCGCCCGTCCATACACGCAAGTCCAACTCGAAATAGGCCTCTCTCCTACTCGCTGGAATTCGATCTTCTTCACCCTTGGGGAACAACGCCGTTTGGAATACCTTGTCCGCCCGCTTTCTGGAGGAATGCCACGGAATCCGTGCGCTCTTGTACCACGCCCTCGGGTCCGGCCATGGCGACATCACCAGCACGTTGCGCTTCTCAAAGTGATAGAGCTTTCCGTTCTTATACGAAAACCCCGGCCTCCCCACCTTGAATTTTTCCAGTTTCTTGCTCATGCCCCATTCCAGCTCATTTCACTCCGCCAACTCGCAACCCCGTTCGCGTTCAAATTGTGCCAACTGGTCCGGCAGGATATCCTCAACCCAGCGCTTGGCTCCATCCAACTTCTCCGTTTGGCCGGCGCGGTCGTAGGCATGTAGCAAATGGCGCCACGCCTCGGCATATTGATCATCCATCTCCAGCGCCTTGCGCAGCACGGGAATGGCCTCCATCGGTTCCCCTCGCTTGATATACACAAACCCCAGCGTATCCCAGGGGTATTTCAGCTCAGGGTCAATCTCCAGCGCCCGCCTGCAGGCTTCCAGCGCCTTATCCATCCGGCCCATGCCCCCCAACACCATCGCCAAGTTATTCAAGAGCAGCGCCCCGTCCCGTTGCTCCTCCGGCATGTTCTCAAACAACGCCAGCGCTTCGTCGAAGCGATGCTGATAGGCGAACGAGCCCGCATAATCGCCATAGTCCGCGTACGGTAGCGTGCCATGCTCCATGCACTCCGCATAGAGTTCACCCGCCAGCCGGTAGTGTTTCTCCCGAAACGCGATTCTAGCCTGACCCCTCATCACCTGCTCGTCCCAAGGATTCGCCTCCCGATACCGCGCCAAATGCGCATCAAATCCTTCATGGTCGCAGAGCACTTCACAACACATCGCTCCCAGCTTGTCCAGCAGCAGGCAACTCGGATACTTTTCCTGTGCCCGCTGAACCTCCTTGTAGGCCAGTTTCGGCTCAAAACAATCCAGCAGATACCTCACGTACGTATTGCAATATTCCCAACACCACATTCCCCGATCATTCAGCTCCGCGAAAAGCGCATCGGCGGACCTCTGCATACCGCTATCATAAAGCTCGATCGCCATGCGAAGCAACCGGGTCACAAGTCTTGAATTCTCCTTCGTATTCATATCTCCCATCGCGATCCCATGTCCCGGCAGAAACGCATCAAACAGCCGGGCTTCGTTAGGCAATATGGATTCCAGCCATCCCGGATCCGGTGCTTCCGCCAGATAAAGGCCGAACGCATCCGACGAGACATCCTTCAAGTCCTCCCAAATCGGCACAAACAGCGGCGACAACTCCGCCAATTTCCGCAGCACGTACTTGCTACGGATATGCAGGAACCCCGTTCCAGCATAGTCGAAGAGTTTCGCACCATTCTTTTCTTGGATCAACCGATACGATCCCACCAGCACGTTGTCCCGCATCTTGCGCAAATAGAAGATATGCCCCGTCATGTCGAAGTCCGCCGGAAACAACACGCAAAGGGAATACCGGGTAGCCTCGAATCCAAGCCTCTTTTTGTCCAAATATAAGCTGGGATTTTCCATGCCTTCTGGGACATGTCCCCGTAGAAATTCACGCACCCCATCCGTCCGACGATCGTCTATGATGAGCGGTGTACTCAAATGCGTACCACGCACCCGTTTCAATTCCATCCATTTTGCAGCGTTCATTCCCAACCCCTCCAACCCAACAACCGTTTGTTCTTCCTCACAGACCCTGCCGCTCGACTACCCCTAACCTTGACGAATGACCGTCCTGCTCAAATACCTCTTTCCCCGATCCGCGAAATGCCGACAGGCGCAAACATCCTTAGAACTCCCCGTCCGCATCAAAACCTACAAAGCTCCGCCATCCATTTTCTTCCTCCCATTTGCTTTCGCTCACCCACCCCAATCAACGACGTCAGAACGGAACAACATCATCATCGAACGGCGTATCCTTCATGTCGACGCTGGAGCTGGCACTGGGGGCACTATCGTTGCCTCCAGCCGCCCCCTCGCCATCGCCCTTGCGCCCATCCTTAAACGACAGGAACAACACCCGATCCGCCCGCAACTTCAGCTTGTTGCGCTTCTGCCCAGAAGTCTTGTCCACCCACTCATCCATCTGCAGTTTGCCTTCTACCATTACCGAACACCCCTTGCCCACCATTTTGGCGCAGTTGTCCGCCAGCTTGTCCCACGCATCCACATCCACAAATGCCGTCTTCTCCACCTTCTCGCCAGACTTGGAGGTGAAACTCTCGTTTACGGCCATCCTCAACTGAGCAACCGTCCCGGACCCCACCTGCCGAATTTCCACATCCGCGCACAGGTTCCCCATCAAAAATACTTTATTCAACGATGCCATTTTTCGTCTTTCTTTCTGTTTTCAACCGGTCTTCGCGATCCGTTGTTCTAATCATCGCACTTAACGGATGGCAAGTGCCAGATTCATCATGCACATCTCCGAGGGGGTTTCCGTTTGTACAGTCCGCTGAAATCCTTGTTCCTATAAACCGTCATGATGACCCCATCATTTGGAACACAGACAACCTGCAAGCCATCATAGGCACGAAGGTCGACTCCCGTCCGGGCATATTTGGCTACCTCTCTTTTACCGATCACATGGATTTCCGCCCCCCGAGCATACACCTTGCGTCCGAACATCAGGACCGCTTCCACTGCCCGCTCTGATAACCTCCGGGCGGTCATCCTTCGCCTAGCATGATTGGTCATACCATACTCTGGTTCCAAATCCACCATATCATTCCTGAACTCGTTGATCTGCATATTCTTGCCCTTTTCCATATAGTTGACTGCACGATTACTCGCCTAATGAGTACTACACGGAACGGTGGACAATCCTGCGCGAACCAACAAATTTCAGCCCGAGCCGCCCGTTTGCAAGGAACAAGGAATCTCTGCCGAAAACCTAGCGCAGATCGATTCGTGAAAACTCGTCGCGAAAATGACTAGCATCTCGGTATCGGAGCTCAGGCGATCGTGCCGTTGCCTTATCCATCACGGTTGTCCATGAGGCTGGAATTTGCATTGTCGATGTATCCACCTCAAACCCAACGTCCCCCGTCAGCATTTCCAGCAGCATTTTGCCCAACGAATACACGTCCGCCGCCGGCGTGACGCTTCGCGCATCCGTCCTTTGCTCCGGAGCCATGTAAAGCGGCGTCCCCATTCCCCCAACGGTGTGCGCCGTATCTCCGTGAATCGACCTCCGGGCTATGCCGAAATCCGCAATCTTGGCCTTGATTCTTCCACCTTCCCGTTCCAACAGGATGTTTTGCGGTTTCAGGTCACGATGAACGATGCCCCGTCCATGGGCATGCGCCAAGCCTTCGGAAATCTGCATGCCCAACTCGTACACCTGCTTGGGCGACAACCTTCCTCCCAACTCCGCCACGTACCGATCCAGCGCTCCCCCCCGCATGTACTCCATCACGATGCTATACCCCCGCGCACTGGACTCGTAGTCGTACACCTGCACGATGTGGGGATGGCTCAAACTGGCGATGATTTGCGCTTCTCGCTCGAACCGAGCGAGAAACTCCCCATACCTCGCATCCTTGCGGTCCACGATGAACCGCTTGACGGCCACATGCCGATGCAGCTTCTTGTCGAACGCCACGTGGACGGCCCCGAAAGCTCCCCTGCCCAATTCCTCCCGCAACTCATACCGCTCTGGATTCAGAGGAGGAATAATCCCGTAACCTCCCCCTCCTGCAGGGGCAACCAAATTGTGGCTGTTGTTGTAAAACTCGTCCGCCATGGCAATGAACGCTCTCTCGTTGGGAAGCTGCATGGCTAAGTTGAACACCGTAATCCCCAACTCGTTGAGGTTACGGTTGAGCTTCATCGCCTCCGCCATGAGATTCCGTGACGTCAGCATGCTGATTTTGATGGCCATGGCCGACGCAAATGCTTGGCAGACCACGGATGAAGTCTTGATCGCCTCGACATAGCTCCGGGCCAGTTCGAGGTCCAAGCCTGTGGTAATCGTCGCGGATATGAGCCACGAAAACGTGCCCTCAATGGCTTGGTCGTCGCGCCGCAGTCCATTGGCTTCAATAAACTTCAGCAGATAGACCCGCATGCCCTCCTGGACTTTGCCAAAAGACAGCATAATCTGCCTCGCCGTTTCCTCCATCTCGGACTGGAAACGGGACTTTCCCCCGCCAAACAGCGAATCAAGAATACCCATGCCTCACCTCCGCACCCATCTTGGCACTATTGACCTATGAGAACAAGCGCTCCAACATCTTGGCTACGGCCGCGGCCACGATGGCCTCGTCGGGACGGAAGCCCCCCGCCGCCGAAGGCGCGATCCCTCGATGCACCTTCATTGCCGCCACGGCTCCCTCCGCATCGCGACTGGCAAAAAGCCGCCGAGCCTCCCGCTCAAACCGCTGGAACCATTTTTTCGGAAACGTCTCCGCCATTTCGGTATAGTCTGCCGCCAAGCGATCCAACGCATCTCGAAACAACACGCTCACCTCAAAGATATAGTAGCAGTCCTTCGCCATCGATTCCGTCGGACGACGCTGATCCCGAATCAGCACCTTTTGCATGACGTAGGCCGCCGGATTGGGAACCTGCACCCACTCGCGGGCCGGCCAAGATTCAAACCCGGGAACGGCTCGCAGATCCATCCGCCAGGGACGATGCAACAGAATTTCGAGATATTGAAGCGGCTGCCCCATCAACCCATCCTGCAATCGGCTCGACGGTGCCGCCCGCTGCCCTCCGCGCCGATTCGGCAACCCGGTCGCCGGACACAAAAATTCGATTTCGCAGGCAAGGGCGTCCTCCTGCGGAACATACCTCACGACCGGCTCGTGGCCACCCCCGAACACGGCTTCCCGAAATCCAGCCTTTTCAAGGCACTGGGCCACCGAACAATCGCCCCGCACCGGAACCGGACGCTTCGACGCCAGATCCAAATCCAACGTCCCCACCGTCGCCAATTCGATGGCCGAGGATGCCTCGTGAAATCGATACAGCGCATTCGCGCACCCGCCAACGCACACCATATCGCCCAAATACGGGCGCAACGCACGAAGCGCACGGTCGAGGAACCGATCAAAATCTTGGCCGACAAGCACGCCTATCCTCCCTCAAAATGCTGCGCCAAAACGCGCTGGTACAAGTAATCCGCCTGCTCCAACCCCCGCGCCGCCGATTGGCGGGCGTCCAGATAGCACTGGATGGCGTCCGCCACCGGAACCTTCGCCCCCCCCATCACGCACCCCCGCAGAACCCGATCAGAAAAATCCGCCCTCTGCATCCGTAGCGCAGGCGATGGCCCATCGTCTTCGATCAGATCCAATTCGCGCATCACCACCTCCGGCGACGGTCCCACATGCAACAGCGCGGCGCGGTTGTTCGACCTCCCCACGCCTAGCAGATGGCACCCCAAATGCCCCCCCACGCAAATCGGCGGCATCCCCGCTTCAGCCCTACCGCAATACGCCGCCACCCGCTCCAACAAACGCGATTCCGGCTCCGGTCCATACAGCGGACGCGCCCCCAACACCCTTGCCGCCCCACGCTTCAGCGAATAACTCCAATCTTCCAGCAACTCACGATGATTCAGGACGGAAAATCCATGGGCCCCGCGCCGCAGAAAGCCATCCTTCTCCATGGCCCCGACGAACTCCGAAACCGAAGGCTGCGACACCCCGGACACCGCCGCCAGTTCCCCCACGCTCTGCGGCTTCTTTTGCGGACCGCCCCAAAATCGTGCATCCATGCCCGGCAGCAAAAGCAGCTTCAGCAGCCACTGGTTGCGGGGGGAAAACAAATTGACCCGCCGAACCTCCCCGACGGCCTTGCCATCCCCCTGCCAAGGCGGCATATCCAAGCCATGCTCCTCCCCCCCGAGTTGCATTGCCACCTTGCCGTCCGGTTGCGCCACCAGCCAATTCAACTCCGGCGCATAGAGCTGCCGGTACTCCTTCAAATCCTCCACCACCTTGCGACTCCACCGCTCCAGCCACACCGCCAATAGCAAACCCGGTTGGCGGCCATCTGCGCCCCGAATCGACTGCCAACGCAAAATCGCATCCCCCAGCATCGCCCGAACCACGGACGCCCGATAAGACGGCTGGCACACGTATTCCACCAGCAACAACTCCTTCCCCTTCTTCCAGCAGGCTTGGTCGCCTGCCACCGGCAAGCCCCCCTTCTTGGCCTCCGCATATCCCCGCTCACTCAGCGCCCTGCGCACGGCACTCCCCACGTACGCCCGCCCATCCTTCAACTTGGATCGTTCATCGCTCATTTGTGATCACCAATATATCGGAGAACACAAATTCCGTCAAGCCAACTGCCGCGGCTCGCGCAAATGGTAAAATGGGGGCATCTTCAGCATTATTCTAGGCGCACTATCTTTTGTTTCAAAATCCAGTCTTTCCCTTCCCGCTGCCGCGTCCAGGGAAAGACGGACGGCACTCCCGTGCCGCGTTGTTTTTCTTCATGGCAGGGTCCTGACGGTGCGGAAGCCGAGTCTGAAGTCCACGAGGCGCGGGGTACAGACGCTTTGGCGAGACGCCAATCCGCAGCCCTCGCCGGAGCTTTCCCAGCACCCGCCCCGAGCCACGGGGCACGACCCCGAAGCCGCACCCGCAGGATCCGTCTGCGCGCCCGGCGCATAGGCCCCATACCAGTCCTGGCACCACTCAAACACATTCCCACGCATGTCGTAAAGACCCCACGCATTTGGCTTCTTCTCGCCAACGGGATGCGTGGTATCGCCACTGTTTTCATTATACCATGCATATTCGCTCAGACGGCTTTCATTGTTTTCATTATACCATGCATATTCGTTCAGACGGCTTTCGTCGTCCCCAAAGCAGTATTCTCCAGTGCTCCCCGCCCGGCAGGCATACTCCCACTGCGCCTCCGTCGGCAAGCTGAAGCCGCCACCGGAAACGCGTAAGTTCAACTCTTGCATAAACCGTTGGCAACCCTCCCAGCTCACCTTCTCCACCGGATTCTTCGGCCCCTTGAAATACGACGGATTCGACCCCATCACGCGCTCCCATTGCTCCTGCGTCACCGGCGTCTTCCCCATCCAAAAGCCCTTCGTGATCTGCACTTCATGCACTGGACGCGCATTTTCTTCGCCGCTATCCGACGACCCCATGAGAAATCTCCCCGGCGCCACCCAAACCAAATCCAGCTTCACCCCGCCGCCCAAATCAATGGACGTATCTTTTTCGGCAACCGGGCCGGCCTTGGCGGAAGGCGATGCAACAGGCCCCGTCCGCCCCTTCGCCTCCGGCAGGTTGCAAAGCATCAGGTGCAATGCGAGCAAATACGGCTCCACGCTCGGACCAAACTCCTTTCGCACCTGTTTTTCAAAAACAGCCTTCTCCATCCAACCCTCTTGCAACGCGAGCCTCAAAATATCCATGCTGTGCGCCAGCGGATCCCCAATCCACTCGTTGCAAACGATACACCGCTCCGCATCGTTCTCGTTCAGCGTCTCGCACCTCCAACATTCTTTCTCTAGGCGCATGGCATTCCCCTATCTGCCGCATTGTTGATTTTCATGGCGGACTCCTAGAGAGGCGGAAGCCTATGATACCATGCCGATAGACCGGCGAGTCGTTGCCTCCACGATTCGGGGAACGGCAACATCTGGCGTTGATGATCCAGCACCCGCCTCGAAGCACGCGAAACGAACCTGAAACAGCACCCGTTGGATCCGTCTGAACGCCCGTAGAATATGCCCCAGACCAGTCCCGGCACCACTCCCACACATTGCCGTGCATGTCGTGTAAGCCCCATGTATTTGGCTTCTTCTCCCCAACGGGGTGCGTTGTATCGCCGCTGTTCCGATCGTACCACGCATATTCGTCCAATCGACTCTCGCCGTCCCCGAAACAGTATGCCGCAGTACTCCCTGCTCGGCAGGCGTACTCCCACTGCGCTTCCGTCGGCAGGCGGAAGCCGCCGGCGGGAACACGGCGGTTAATCTCTTTCATGAACTGCTGGCAGTCGCCCCAACTAACACTTTCCACAGGATGTTTGGGGTGTGTTTTTCCACCAAACAGACCCAATATTTTGCCACACTTGAATTCGCTTGGATTCGTCCCCATCACCCGCTCCCACTGCTCCTGCGTCACTGGTGTCTTCCCCATCCAAAAGCCCTTCGTAAGCTGCACTTCATGCACTGGACGCTCGTTTTCTTCGCCACTCTCCGACCCCATGAGAAATCTCCCCGGCGCCACCCAAACCAAATCCAGCTTCACCCCGCCGCCCAAATCAATGGACGTATCTTTTTCGGCAACCGGGCCGGCCTTGGCGGAAGGCAATGCCACAGACCCTGTCCGCCCCTTCGTTTCCGGCATGTTCCGCATCATTTCAAAGAAGGCAGGCAAATACGGCTCCACGCTCGGACCAAATTCTTTTCGCACCTGCATTTCAAACATGGACTTATCCAGCCACCCCTCTTGCAACGCCAAGCGCACAATCTCCCGGCTATGTTCGAGCGGGTCCCCAATCCACTCGTTGCACACTACGCACCGCTCCGCATCGTTCTCGTTGAGCGTCTCGCACCTCCAACATTCTTTCTCTAGGCGCATGGCATTCCCCTACCCGTCGAGTTGTTCATTTTCATGGCAGGTTCCCGACGAGGCGGAAGCCGTTCAAGTAGTCTTGGCTGACTGGGGGGCTGTTGCTGCGAAAGGCTGACCGACAGCAACAGGCACTGAAGTACCAGCTCCCACCCCGCTTCACGCGGCCCGACCCCGAACCCGCACCTGTTGGATCCGTCTGCACACCCGACAAATATTTTCCATACCAGTCCTGACACCACTCCCACACGTTCCCGTGCATATCGTACAGACCCCACGCATTTGGCTTCTTCTCGCCAACGGGATGCGGGGTATCGCCACTGTTTTCATCGCACCAAGCATACTCTCCCATCCGGCTTTCGTCGTCTCCGAAGCAGAATGCCCCCGTACTCCCCGCCCGGCAGGCATACTCCCACTGCGCCTCCGTCGGCAAGCTGAAGCCGCCACCGGAAATGAGATGGTTCAAAGTCATAATGAAATGCTGAGAATCGTTCCAACTCACACGCTCAACGGGATTCTTCGTCCCCTTGAAATGCGACGGATTATATCCCATCACCCGTTCCCACTGCGCCTGCGTCACGGGGGTCTTCCCCACCCAAAAGCCTTTGGTGATCTGCACTTCATGCACTGGACGCTCGTCGTCTTCACCATGTTCTGACCCCATCCGGAATCTCCCCGGCTCCACCCAAGCCAAATCCATCGTTACCCCGCCGCCCAAATTAATGGCAGCGACTTTTTCGACTGACGGCACAACGCCCCCCATCCGCCCCTTCGCTTCCGGCAGGTTGCAAAGCAGAAGATGCAACGCAGTCAAATACTGCTCCACGCTGGGACCGAATTCCTTGCGCACCTTCTCCGAGAATACGGCCTTCTCCAGCCACCCCTCTTTAAGCGCCAAGCGCACAATCTCCCGGCTGTGTTCGAGCGGATCCCCAATCCACTCGTTGCACACCACGCACCGTTGCGCATCGTTTTCGTTGAGCGTCTCGCACCGCCAACATTCTTTTTCAAGTTTTCCGGTCATGTTTTTCAATTTTGGCAGATTGTAAAAGGAAAATGGACAACGGAAAGACCCTCAGCGCGACAACACAACACGAAACCCGTAGCTGACGTAGCGACTGCCGGGATCATTGATGCCGCGATACGACGACAGCAGACTCCTGGAATAGTCGTTGCTCCACGAACCGCCCCGCAACACCCTCGACCCGCCTTTGCCGTTGTAAAAGTCCTCGCACCATTCCCAGACGTTGCCGCCCATGTCATACAGCCCATTCGCGTTCGCCCCAAACGATCCCACCGGCGAGGTGTATTCAAATGAGTCCACGCCAAGCGAAGAATCATAGTTCCCAGCCCCTCTCGGCGGTGGCCATTTTCCTCGACCTTGGTTCCAAGGATACACATCCGGTGTCTTCTCGTCCTTGCTTTCTGGCGTTCCTTCTTTTGATTCGTTCAGCCCCACCGCCACGCTCCATTCCCAATCCGCAGGCAAGCGATAGCGCTGGTCATTCCCAATCGTCCCCGCCGCCCTCTCCTTCTTCGTCAGCCATTCGCAAAACTTCTGTGCATCGTTCCATCTCACGTTTACCGCCGGGTGCGCTGCCCCCTGCTCGCAATTCGGCTTTGGCCATTCATTCCCCGTTGCTCGGGCAAACACTCTATAATCCTGCACCCGCGTCTCCCACTTGCAGAACAGCACCCCCGGCAGCCCCTCCACCGGCACCAATTCCATCCCCAGCGTGTTCGTGAACGCCACATCCGCGCTTTTTGCCGGTGTGACTGTCCGCCCCTTCGCCTCCGGCATATTCCGCATCATTTCGTAGAAGGCGTTCAAATACGGCTCGATGCTCGGCCCGAACTCCTTACGCACCTTCTCAACAAAAACAGCCTGCTCCAGCCAGCCTTCGCTCAGGGCCAGCCGTACAATGTCCATGCTGTGTGCCAGCGGGTCGCCAATCCACTCGTTGCAAACGACGCACCGATCCGCGCCGCTCTCATTCAGCGTCTCGCATCTCCAACATTGTTTTTCTAGGCGCATGGTTTATGGCGTCTTTCCCTTCCCGCTGCCACGTCCAGGAAAAGACCATCGGCACTCCCGTGCCGCGTTGTTATTATGTTTTTTCTTCATGGCAGGGTCCTGGTGAGGCGGAAGCCGTTTTTGTTGAAGTCCCGGTCGTCCGGGTACCGGCTGATGCGATCCGCCGAGCGGCAAAGCCTGGCGAAGTCGCCACAGCTCCCGCCCCGAGACACGCGGCGCGACCCCGAAGCCGCACCCGTTGGATCCGTCTGCGCACCTGATGAATAGCTGTCCCACCAGTCCTGACACCACTCCCACACGTTGCCGTGCATGTCGTGCAGGCCCCACGCATTCGGCTTCTTCTCGCCGACGGGATGCGTGGTGTGGCCGCAGTTTTCCGGATACCACGCATATTGGACCAGCCTATCTTCGTCGTCGCCAAAGCAATACGCCCCTGTGCTTCCCGCGCGGCAGGCGTATTCCCACTGCGCCTCCGTCGGCAGGCCAAAGCCTCCTCCCGAAACGCGCCGGTTCAGCTCTTGGATGAACTCTTGGCAGTCGTCCCAGCTTACCTCTTCCACCGGATTTCTGGCCCCCTTGAAGTATGATGGGTTGCTCCCCATCACCCTCTCCCACTGCTCCTGCGTCACAGGGTACTTGCCCAGCCAATAGCCTTTCGTGAGTGTCACAGGATGCTGGAGTTCATCGCCAAAGCGATCCTTCTCTCCTGCCGGGCTGCCCATCATAAAGGTGCCCGTCTCAATCCACACCAAATCCAGCTTCACCCCGCCGCCCAAGTCGATGCTATCGGTTTTGCTGGCGGATGGTTCAGCCTTGGCGACCGTTGGCGAAGCACCCCTCACCCGCCCCTTCGCCTCCGGCATGTTCCGCATCATTTCGTAGAAGGCCGTCAGGTACGGCTCCACGCTCGGCCCGAACTCCTTACGCACCTTCTCAACAAAAACAGCCTGCTCCAGCCAGCCTTCGCTCAGGGCCAGCCGTACAATGTCCATGCTGTGTGCCAGCGGGTCGCCAATCCACTCGTTGCAAACGACGCACCGATCCGCGCCGCTCTCATTCAGCGTCTCACACCGCCAACATTCTTTTTCGAGTTTCCCGCTCATCCAATAGCCGATTCAGCATGCGATTGTGCGCCGCCCGCTTACTTGAGCAAAGATCCACGCAGTTTGCCCGAAGGGGCGGACGGCGCCGGGACCGGCTTGGGCTCGGGCGGAGGATCTGGCTTTTTCGGGGCAGTTTTGAGCGTGCCGGTTAAGCCGCGAGGGATGCGGATGGATGGCGGGGTTGTTTTTTTGTCCTCGATGGATATGGCGTGGAGAATGTTTTCGGCGGTGGGACGGTCGGCGGGGTCGGGTCCCAGCGCCCGCACGAGCAATTGGGCGGCGTCGGCGCCGAGCACGCCCAGTTTGTCGGAGGTGCGCAGCTTGTCGCCTTTGCGAACGGCTTCCCACGGGTAATGGCACGATTTGCGGTCGAAGGCGGGCATTTCTCCGGCGCAGTAGCGGTGGAGAATCAACGCCAGTGCGAAATTGTCGCCGGCGGGCTGCAGGCGGCGAATCCACTCGGGGCCGGGATCGTCGGCTTCCTCGGCGGTCATGATGTATTCGGCCAGTTCGGGGGAATAGAAGGTTTGGTCGCCGACGATTTCCCCGGCGGGGGGCGGCTCGCCAATGAAGTAGGAGTCGTCGAAGTCGATCAGCTTGGCGGTGTAGCGGTCGCCGGAGGTGCGCTTGATGAGGATGTTGTCGGGCTTGAGGTCGCCATGGACGATCTTGAGACTGTGCAGGATGTGGACGCTGTGGCAAAGGGCGCGGGCAATGATAAGAATCTCGGGCCGGGTGAGTTCGCTGATGGTTTCGGGGGTGACGGCGTCGGCCACGTCCACGGTTTCGGTGACCTTGAAATAGGTGGTGTTTTCGCGGAAGAAATCGAGGGTCTTGACGAGGTTGCCGCCTTTGCCCACCTTGAGGTCGATGGCTTTTTTTAGGGCCAAGTGGCGTTTTTCGAACTGCTCGCATTCGCGGAGCTTGCGGGCGCGGGTGGCGGGGCTGCCGGGAGAGCCGGCGACGGGGTATTTGGGGGCCAGGAATTCCTTCAGGAAGAATTCCTCGTCGCCGCGGGTGCACAAGGCCCAGCGGCAACGACCGCCCCCGGCGGTGCAAAAGTCGTCTTTGAGTTTATAGCCGCGAACGTGGTCGGTCATGGGGCCGCCTCTGCTTCCTGCGCCGCAAAGGCGCAATAGGTCTTTTTGTAGCGTTCTTCCCAGCAGGTCTTGAGGGCGGCCCGCCGGGCGGTCTCTTCAAGCTGGCCAACCTGTTCGAGTTCCGCAATCAATCCTGCCCGCCGTTCGGTAAAGGCCCCGCGTAGGGTCTCGAAAGCTCCCGCCTCGGGGACGATGGCGAGCATCGCGATGGAGGCGTCGTCGCCGGCAATGGCGTCGATTTCGGTCTTCAACAGTTCGCGCCAGCCGTCCATGTCGTTGGCCCGGGCCAGCGTATCCAGCAACAGGACTTCGAAGTGCATGGGAGAGGGCAAATAGCCGAAGCAACCGTCCGTGGCGCAAAAAAAGACGGCCGGGGCGGCGGGGACGGAGTAGGTCTTGCACTCCAGATTCGTTTCCTGCCCGGCGCAGCACAGGTTGCTCATGGGGCTGTCGGCGCGCAAACCATCGAAGGGATCGTCGGCCCCGTCGCGCGCATGGTCGCGGGTAAACTGCCGCAAGCCTTCCGCCGGAGTCAGGCAATAGGCCCGCGAATCCCCGGCCCAAGCCACGTGCAACCAATCGTCGAAATCGTCCAGCCACATGGCCGCCACTGTGCTGGGAAACCGCCGCATGATCTTGCCCCTCAGCTTGCCGGACGGCGCATCGGGATATTTCCCCAGAAGAGCCTTGAGCACACCACCGACAATCGGATTGATATTGAGACCGACCCAACCAAACTCGGTTTTTGGAAAATCATCCGTGTATAGGTGGAATCCGCGGGAAATCGCTTGTGCCGCCAAGCGCGCCTCGGATTGGTCTCCGGCGTCCGTGGAAATGATCCCGGCGCCCGCGCCGCCCATGCCGTCCATGACAGCCATGAAAAAGGAGCATCCGCCTTTAGCCCGGCGGCCCAAGGCCAGAACAGGCTCGCCGTCCTCGCCCCGCCCGGCACGTTTTTCCGTGCAAAAACAAAGCGTGAGTTCCGGCACCCCCTCGGGCGGCGTATCTGCCACCGGGCTAGGCGGCACCGCATCACCCGGCGGGCTTGGCGGAGGCGCATCGCCCGGCGAGTTCTCGCAGGGCGCAACTTCCGCCAAGGGGGGTGCTTCAGGCGGGGATTCCGTCTGTTCGTCCATGGGTGCCTTCCCGCCAAACTCAAACGCTGTTGGCGATGGCGTCGAGAATGGTCGAATAGTCCTGGTCGGCAAGCCCATCGCCAGCCTTGGACGCATATTGCAGGGTCTGCTCCCAGTGCGTGGCAATGTCGGCCCACGGTGTGGCGTCGGGCGCAAACATGATGAGGCGGCGAGCCGGACGGCTCATCGTTTGCCCTTCCCACAAGTCGGTCATGGCGTTGAAATCCGCCGGCATGTCCGCCGGATAGTTTGCGGGCTTCGAGCCGGCGTGGGCCTCCAGCGGGTGCGCGGAGGCATCCGTAAAGAGTACGATCACCTGCCGACGCTTGTCGCCCGTTGTGTTCCAGTCCGACTTGATGGCCAGCGCCAGCGCCTCCAGACCCGATTCGGGTTCATCGCCCCCGCCATCGGCATGAATGCCGCCCACAAAACTCTTGAACTGCTCGGCCTCGGCCGGCAGGGTGAAAAACGGCGATTCCTTCATGGCTTTCGATCCATCGCAATAATAGTCCCGAAACGCCACCACGCGAATGCGCAACGTGTCGATGTTCTTCTGCTTCTCGTCGAGCTTGGCCTTCAGGTCATCGTGAAACTTGAGGGCCGACAACTTCACTTTTTCAATGAGGCCCCCCATGCTCCCGGTCGCATCGACGCAATACACCAAATCCACCACGTATTTTAACTGTCCCGACATGTTCCGTTCTCCTTAGTTAATTGTCTTCCACACCATTGCGCTACCGTACTCCCATAAGACACATTCAGGCAAGCCTTCCAGCCGCACCGGATTCCATGCCTCAAATAGGTCATTCCCATCCCGTCAGCTTTATCTCCGCCGGGTGAACAGCGTATCCAGAATCCCACCCACCATGCGGCGACCCAGATGAAAACCTGCGCCCGCCACGGCCGCATTTGCAAGCCTCTGAACCATCTGGCTGCCGACCCCGGGCGTCTTGCGCACAGAGGGCGAATCGGCATGCATCGTCATCATCCGTTCTAACTCTCCGGAGTCGAACCACACGCCATGCAAGTCGCAGTAGTCGATTTCCAACCCCTCCAAAATGAGTCGCTTTTGCATCGGCGCTCCGCAGACAGGACAAGCAATCGGTGGTTTTGGCATGTTTCATCTTCCTTTCACTGACTTCATCCTAGCCTTGCGATCGCCATTGGGCAAGCCAGCCAACCCATCATCGCGTCTTCATCTCCAACTCCCGTGTAGGTACGGCGACCTCATGGTCGCCTACCCACTACCTAAACGGGTTTCGGCTTAATCCTGCGCAGATATTGAATATATTGCTTCCGAATCCGATGCGGCATAGGGTCAAACTTCGTACTTCACTAGCCTGCGATATGTCTTCTTGCCGGTTTTGTGCAGGTTCTTGGTCTGCTATCCGGTTGTGCGCGCACATGCCACGAAGTCATTGTAGCGTTCGAGCTTGATTGACAATCCGATTCTGACTAACATTCGCCCAATATTCCAACAAATAGTTCTCCTAGAGATCTGACACGCGATGGGTTAGTTCAACAGGAGATTGTAATCAAAAGTTGCCTATTTCTCTTATGAATACGCCCATATCAAATGAGTATGACAAGACTTGCCAGATAGATATGAAACATCTGTCGAATCTGATCAATAAGCATTACGGCGAAATAATACTCAAGCAATGCGGGGGGGCAAACGCGCGAACTCTAGTTCGAAATCACAACTTTTTGAGATTATTCAATCAATGTGAGCATCCTTAATGATAGCACTTCAGGTCAGTCTCCCAGATTACACCTATTGACTCCTTTCATTGCGTGGCATACCAAATGGCCTTTCACCAAATGATATTGAACCCATAGCAGAAAGACAACGATGGGCATCCTAATCATCATAGCCATAGTGGTAATTTGGATAATTATTGCCAACTCAGGCAATAAACCATCTTCAGGTGCAAGTCCATCCTCCACCGCATCTCCCCGTCCATCAACATCTTCAGCAGTCCAGACAAAGCACGATCCGTCTAACGTATTTAGGCCAAGTCAGAATAATGTTACACCACAGAAATCAACAATACGGTTCAAGGACACTTCCTCGACGAACGTCACTCCAACCGACCTTGACATCAAGGATCTCGTTGATGCTCTAACAGGTGTCCCATTAACTCTGGATGCGGGTTTGTGCCAGTGTTCAAACTGCAAGGTTTTCTATCAGGCTGCAAGTTTCAAAGTCATACAAAGCGAAAACGGTGGGCGATGCGTTTCTTGCCAGCATTCAAATGTCATCCACATTGTTGGTCACGGGAAACAACGGGGTCGAAATGCTGACGTTGACATCATCACCCTGAACAACTTCAAGGGTCATATTGGACATGTCATTACATTCGAGGGTGTGGTTCATAAAATCCTTCAGAGCAGGCGCGGGACTGATTATGCCGTCATGTTTGAAAACCGCTCTTGGACGCAGGGTTTCAAAATGGTTGCTTTTGGTGGAAATGTCGACCAGATTGGCGGAAGAAATTTTATCTATAGCCTTGCGGGACACACGGTACAGGTTCGCGGACTTTTGGTGAAACACCACACCTTTGGATATGAAATTATTGTTAGCGATCGCCGAATGATTCTAAGTGTAAAATGAAATGGCGGAATATTAACCAAATACTCCCCGATGAAATGGCCCGTCTTCGATCGATGATGCCACATGAACTCCTTAATATTGATAGACAATCTTCCGCAAAAGAAATCAAAATTGCTTTCAGAAAGATTGCCAAGGCCTATCATCCCGACAAAGCCCATCCCTTTATGAAGAAACACAATGAACAAGTAATGAAGCTGGTCAACAATGCATACAAGATATTGATCGCATCCTCGGGAGGTACCCCGTGAACGAAAGATATCAGCGACACAGTCTTATCGACTGGTTCAACCAAACAAAGCTCCGCGAAGCAAAAATCGTGGTTGTTGGTACCGGTGCCACGGGCAACGAAGTACTGAAGAATCTGGCTCTTCTTGGGGTTGGGCATTTGCAGTTATATGACTTTGATAAGATCGAGGATCATAATCTGACACGTTGTGTTCTGTTTAGAGAACGCGATGTTGGGCGATTTAAGGCCGAAGTAGCAGCAGAGGCTTGCCGCGATATTGATCCCAATATTGAGATCGTCCATTCCACACATGACTTTTGGGATGACCTTTCCCTCGGAGATATTGCACGAGCGGATGCTGTAATGTGCTGTGTAGATAATTTCGAGGCCAGATTACTGCTTAATAAATTATGTTTGCTCACATCTACTGATTTCTACGAGATGGCTATTGACAGCCGCTTTGCCAGCGTAATGGCTTTCCCCTTCTCAACACATCCTGACTGTGCCTGCTACGAATGCTCGCTCCCGGCTGGGGCTTACTCTGCAATCCAAAAACGCTATTCTTGCGGCTGGCTGAGAAGAGTCTCCATCGATGAAAAAAAAATTCCTACAACAACGATTACTTCTAGCCTTTGCGGAGCTATTGCGTCTTCTTTGGTCCTAAATACAGTTAATGGTCACCCACAGGCGATTCAGGGTGCCGTACGGTATTTTCAAGACGCAATCTCGCTTCACACTACACTTTCCGCGTTAGCCCGCAATGATGATTGTCCCACATGCAAAACACTCGACCCGACGGCAACGCGTATCGTTGCCAAACGTCAGTGCTTACTTGAAACTCTTGTCCCCATTGTCAATCCTCATAAAGGGGAAATTACTTTCAGCGAGCCAGTCGCTATTCGTGGCGTATGCAAGCAATGCGGAAGAACTCAAGAGTATTTCGAATCATCCAGACGTTTGACTGATGCCATAACCTTCTGTTCCCTTTGTAAAAGTACATCATGTGAAATTGATTTTGTAGAGCGGATTACCCTACCGGAATTCACAGCGCTCTTTGCAGGCCGCAATGTTCCGAGCAAATTTGTTACCTATAGCCAAGACAACAAACAAGTCATCATCGAAATGGAGAACGAAAAATGAGCGATATTACATTAATAGTCAGAACAGCAGACAAGGCTCGGAAGGCCGAAATCGTCGTATCTGACATTCAGACTTGTGCCGACATCATCCAAGAGGCGGTGAATAATTGGTCTCTACCCAAGGATACCGACTATACACTAACCAATGTTTCGAAAAATCCTCCTCAATCGATTAACCCTTCGTTAGCTTTGGGTAAAGCGGGCGTGGTAGCGGGCGAGACATTGGAAATTCAACCAGTTCTCGTAGCTGGAGGCATGGCTCATGGCGGTCAATGAAGTTTCGGCAAAACGGCGGCGCGCGGATATCGACAAACTGATAGAATTGCAGACTCGAATACCCCGTGCTTTAGAAATCCTTAGTGTCATTGGCGATCCTGCAAGATCAATAAGATTGCGCATTAACGTGCCAACCGCAATTAACCGTCACTATCCTACAGAGATACAAAAAATCACCGATGTGGAGATTACTCTACCTGACAATTATCCGTTTCCACCGGGGCCGACCGTCATCTTTAAAACCCCAATTTGGAACACAAATGTCTACACAAGCGGCAAGTGGTGTTATGGCGAGTGGAAGATTACTGAAAACCTTGAGCTTTTTGTCATAAGATTGATAAAGGTTATTGCCCTAGATCCTACCATAATCAATCCAAAAAGTGCGGCAAATAGCGATGCAGCGCATTGGTACATTATGAAGCTCGCTGAGAATCCTAAGCTTTTCCCAACCATTCAATTTGCAAGTTTGTTTGAACTCCCTCCAAAGTTGAAAATGGCCTGGAATAATATTTCATAGGAGTTTGCGTTGTGAACTGGAGCGATCTAGAACCAGACATCAAGCCGAGCGAATTGCATACTGCTTTTCATGAACTACCGTGCAACATCGTTGTGTCCCTGCTTCATAATCTTATCTGCGGAACAAGGATCTATGTAACACAGGACTGTAACAATGCTGTAATGGCGCACGTCGAATCTGATTGTCGTGAAGTTGGAGGCTTATTGGTCGGTCGGGTTTGGAGCGAAAGTGTTTGCACAAAGCAGAATTTAGGACCCCTCATATTCATTGTGAAATCTGTGCAAAGCATCGATTACCGAAATTCGGCGGTTTCTTTGGAAATGGGCTCAGATATCTGGAATCTGGCCAATGAGCAACTTGGGAATAATGAAATGGTCGTTGGCTGGTACCATAGCCATCCCAATCTCGGAGCTTTTTTCAGCGGGACTGACCGACGGACACAAAACGCCTTCTTCAACCATTCTTATTCTACTGGGTGGGTCATTGATCCTATCAACAACGAATACAAAGTGTTTTGTGGAATGCATTCGGAAGAATACCCATCCCTTATTCAGGTAATTCCACATGGGTTGGCGTTGGCGTAAGGTCATTAACTTAGGCGGCGGTTTACGGGCGAATCTTTCCCGTAATGGCCTTGGATGGAGCTGGGGCATTCCTGGATTTCGCGTTGGTAAGGGTTCTACTGGTTCATTATGGTTTTCCGTCGGCTTCCCCGGAACAGGAGTCTATTTCATTAAGAAGCTTGGAAAGTTTACCCGTAGAGGAACTCCTCAACACAAAAATAGTGATGACGACAAGCATCGCAGTACAGGCATTAAACGATGGAATGATTTGCTTTAAATACTATCCAGCTACATTCAGCCTCTACCATAATCAGTACCCAAATAATTGACTATTGGCTTCCGCAATACCTTCGGTAGAAAAATCATTTTAATCAAAATAGTTTAAATTGGGGGTCACCGTATGCCCTTCATCCCTCCCGGCAAAACCGAATCCCCCCCGACTCCCACACACAACGACAACTATCGCCGTCAGCGGCATCGGACAGCCACCGCACCAACGGAAGCTCGACTTCCTCCTGGATCATCCTCTTCAAATTCCGTGCTCCATATTCTGGGCTGTACGCATTTTCGCCTAGATGAGCTGCAACCCCTTCGTCAAATCGGATGGATCGCCCGTATTTCTTGGATGCGGTATCGGCAATTTCTTCCAGCAATCTCAAGGCAATGGCCTCCATCGCCACAGTCGACAGCGGATTAAACCGAATCACCTCGTCGATGCGATTGATCAGCTCCGTCCGAAAGTGCTGCTTCAGCTCGTCGTCCATCGGTTCGGGCTTTGCTTCGTTGCAAGCCGCCTCGCCAGCGTGAAAGCCGATCGGCTTGTGGACAACCTTCGCCCCAGCCCCGATGTTCGAGGTCATGATGAAGATCGCGTTCCGGGCATCCACCAACCGTCCCTTGCTATCAGTGATGCGCCCCTCGTCGAAGACCTGCAAGAAAAGATCCATCACCCGCGGGTGGGCCTTCTCCACCTCGTCCAACAGAACGATCGTATAAGGTGTAGTTCTCAGTTGTCGAGTCAACTGCCCCTCCTCGTCGTGCCCGATATAGCCCGGCGGCGAACCCACCAGTCGAGAGACGCTGTGTGGCTCCATATACTCCGACATGTCCAGCCGGATCAGATTGTTTTCTGAACCGAAAAGCCCCTCCGCCAGCGCCCGAACCAGCTCCGTTTTCCCGACACCCGAAGGCCCCAGAAACAGAAACACACCCCGCGGTCCTCGCCGTTCGCCTAGGGCCGCCTGCGCCAGCATCAAGCGATTACATACCCGCTCGATGGCCTCGTCCTGTCCCATCACCCGCCTGCGCAGTTGCTCCTTCAGGGATTCTGGCCTCGCATCAACACCTATCTGAATCTGCTCCGCAAGAATCTCCTCCGGCATGTTGACCTTTTCTGCCAAGACCGAAATAATCGCCGAAGTGGTCACCGTACCCACGCCCCCGCCGTCCGCCCCGGCTTCCATGCTCAGTTCCGGCACGCATAGTTGCGCACAGGCCAAGTCCAGTAGATCAATCGCCTTGTCAGGCAGGCGATGCCCCGCATCGAAACGGATGGAAAGGACAACCGCCGACGTTATGGCTTCATCGGCAATCTTGACATGGTGATGCTTCTCAAACCGGGGGCGAATCCCCTCCAAAATCTGAATGGCCTCCTCCCGGCTGGGTTCCGGCACATCCACCTTGTCGAATCGCCGCTCCAATGCCGGATCTTTTTCGATGTGCTTCCGATACTCGTCCAGCGTGGTGGCGCCGATACACTTGATTTCGCCCCTCGCCAGCGCCGACTTCATCAGGTTCGCCGCGTCCAAACCGCCCTTGTGGCCGCCCGCACCGATCATCGTATGGATTTCATCAATAAACAAAATCAAGTTGGGATCCGCCTTCGCCTCGTCCATCAGCTTTTGAATTCGTTCCTCGAATTCCCCACGCCATTTTGTTCCCGCCACGAGCGCGCCCATGCTGATCTCGACGATCCGCTTGCCCCCCAACACCTGCGCGTCCTTGCCTGCCGCAATGCGCTGCGCCAGCCCCTCAACGATCGCCGTCTTGCCCACGCCCGCCTCGCCCACCAACACCGGATTGCTCTTCGTCTTCCGCGCCAAGGTCTGGATGACCTGCAACATCTCCTTACGGCGTCCAATCACAGGAGCAAGAAGCCCATCCCGAGCCGCCTTCGTCAAATCCCGGCCAAAACGCTCCAAGACCGGCGTGCGATCGGACACCTTTGAGTTTTCTGGATCCAATGGCTTCTTCTCCCCTCCGGGTTGTGGCTGTCCGAGGCGGGCACGGATTTGGCTCGCAAGCCCTTTGATATCAGCCCCTTTCTGCTCCAACCCCTTGGTTACGGCAACGTCTTTCTGCTCCAGCAACGCCGCAAACAGCGCCCCGGCTTGTAAGCTCGGCATGGAAAAGGATGCCGCAATGTTCTCCGCCGCGGCAAAGGCCTCCCGTGCCGCCGGCGAACGATGAATAACCGCCCCCTTTGCATGTGGTTGCGTCCCCATTCCCAGCACCGCCCGCAGGTGCCGTCGCAAGGCGGTAGGATCCACCTTCGCCTGATCGAGCATTTCAGGCACCATGCTCAATTCATCCACGAGCGCGGGAGTGTCCAATCCCTGCTCCTTGGCCTCTTTCAAGGCACTGGCTTTGCAGAAGTCCCGGCCCTTGGTCAGCCCCTCCAATATATGCGCGGGCTCGATGAACTCGTGCCTCCCCGCCACCGCCTCGTTCACCGCCAGTCGCCAGATGATGCCCACCGCAAACGAGTTCTTCATGTTTTCAGTCCTTCCACGACATCCACCACCACCGCCGTCAAATTGTCCGCCCCTCCCGCCGCTAGGCCGTCGTCGATCAGCGCACGGCAGGCGCTTTCGGCGTCCGCCCGCTCGGCCAGGATGGCTCGCATCTGACGGTCGCCCACCATGCCCCACAACCCGTCCGTACAAAGCAACAAGCGATCCCCCACCCGAACGTCCACCGTCGTCCCGTCCGGATCGGACAGCGGCTCCATGCCCGCAAACCGCGACAACCTCCCCCGCGCCGGATGCCGGGCCGCGTCCGCCTTGGATATCTCCCCATGCTGCAGCAACAACTCCACAACGGAGTGGTCCCGCGTCAGCCGAACCAGTTTGCGCCCACGCGCCAAATAGACCCGGCTATCCCCCAAGTGCGCCACGTGCGCATGCCCCCCCCGCAGCCAAACCGCCGCCACCGTCGTCCCCATCCCCAACAGCTCCAGCCGACGCCGCCCCTCCGCCCGAATCGCCCGGCTCGCCTCTAACAGCGCATCCTCCAGAGCCGCCAATTCGGCATTCACCCCTCCACGCACCTCTTGCTCCGCAAACGCCCGCAAAGTGCCCACAGCCATCTTCGATGCCAAGTCGCCACCCGGATGCCCCCCCATCCCATCCGCCACCGCAAACAACCCATGGCCGCAATCCACGCAAAAGGCATCCTCGTTGCGTTCCCGCACGCACCCGATGTCCGTCAAGCCCGCCGCCGCCAAATGCAACGGCGCGTGAGTAGTGTCCTGCTTGGCCATCAGACCCGCACCTTCTCCAACGCCGCCAGCATCTCTCCCGCATCTGCAAAGCGTTCTTTCGGACTAGCCTGGATGGCCTTGTCTAAAACCGCCGCCAGCCCAGCCGGGATGCCCGAATCGCGTTGCCGGATGGGAACCATCTCGTTCTTCAAGATCACCTCCAGTGGATCACACCCCTTCGGGAAATCGCGCGGCATCGCCCCCGTCAGCAGGTTATAGAATGTCGCCCCCAGGCTCCATATATCCGATACCGGCTTCGCGTACTTGTAGCCTGTCAACTGCTCCTTGGGCATGTAGATCGGTGTCCCCGCATAGGCCCCTGTCATGGTGTGACCGCTCAATCCCGCCTTCTCGAAATTCTTCGCCAACCCCAAATCCGCAATTTTCGCCACGGGACTCGCAGGCGTTCCCGCCAGCAAAATGTTCTGCGGCTTCAAATCCCGGTGAACCACTCCGCTTTGATGCACGAACGCCAGACCCCGCAGCGCCTTCAGCATGATCGGCATGGCAACGGCCGGCGATAGCTTCCCGCCTCTGGCCTCCATGTAGTCCGCCACGCTCCCGCCCTGACAATGCTCCATCACGAAATAGAATGCGCTCCCCGCCGACCCCGACTCCAACACCTCCACGATGTTCTCATGCCTAAACCCCTTCAGCAGCTCGATCTCCCGCTTAAACTTGGCTCGCGCCTGCTCGTCCACCGCCACCCGCGCCAGCATCACCTTGATCGCCACCCGCCGGGCATCCGCCTCGCTCTCCGCCAAATATACCGCCCCAAATGCGCCAATCCCGATCCGCCGCTTGATCCGGTATCCGGCAATGATCGGCATTCCTTCCTTCTGCGCCGACTTGCCCGCCTCCTTCGCCAGCATGTCCCGCAAAATCTGCGCCGGATCCATCTCCATGCTCTGCCGACAAGCCACGCAAATATAGGAACCCACCTGACGCCCCCCCAGCTCCTCCGTAACGTTCTTTCCGCATTGCGCGCACAGAATCGGCCCCGCCGCCTTCTCGCACTCCATCTTGACCGAGAACACCGTCTCCCCCGCCCGCACCACATCGCCATCCTTCAGGTCCACCTCCGGATACTTTCGTTTCTGCCCCTGCTCCGGCGACTCCCCCTTCTCCCGGCTGCCGATCTTCTTATCGTTCACGTACGTCCCATTCAAACTCCCGAAATCCCGTATCCGTGCATCCGGCGGATTCACCTCAATCATGAAATGCCGCCTCGACACCTGCCCATCCCCCGGCAAATACCCATGGCACTCCTCCAGCCGCCCAAACAAAAAGGTATCATGCTCCTCAAACGAAAAGACATTGCCCTTCATCGGGCCGACGGTGACGGAAAAATGTACTTGGTTGCTCATCATTAATTCCATTTTTAGCGGACACCCAACACGACCTTGCCGCAATCGCCACCCACCAAATTGCGACAATCCAAAATCAGAATTCGATAGTCAAACAACCTAGCCTTCTATTTCCTTTGCGAAAACCATTATGAAAATTCGGAATTCCCAAATATACATATCTTCTCCTTAGTTTGTCCGCAGAAGTTATATATTTTATAGGACCCCTACATTTTCCATTTACCTTCATCGCATAACACATTGATGCGGTTCAAAATTTCTCGGTTCTTGCTCATCCGGCCGGTGCCGTCATTTAACATGTCCTTTGCCATCCGTGCGCTCCATAAATCAATCTCGAATTCGGTTTTGCCATCTTCCCCCGTCAGCTTTTCGTACAAGGATATAGCTTCTTCATAGCTCTTATAGGCCTCGTGAGCATCACAACTCTCTGATAATATAATCCCTTTGTTTACAAATGTTGCGGCAAGATAGCCTGCCATATTCCATTTGCCGCGCTTATATACCTCTTCATCATAATATCCTATGCACTGGTTGATCAGGGGCAGCGCATCTTTGTGATTTCCAGCCAAGTGGAGGGATATTGCCTTATTCACCCAGATATACACCGGAGATGTTCCGGTTTGCGTTGCCATCTGATTTATACAGCTCTGGTGGATTGCCATTGCTTGATCATAATGACCAACGGCCTCATCGAATTTATCATGGCAATCGCATAATACCCCCATGTCGGCATGCGCCTTGACCAGTACTGCGGCAAATCGCAGGAATTGAATGCTAAAATCACTTTCACACGCATTAATGGAATTCATTATCTCGACTCTGGCCCGAGAATATTCTTGTGAACCGTTTTCACTCTCATGTTTTTTCATCGCCAGTCCAAGATTAAGTAAAGCACAAGCAAGACACCCGCGTGTCTCTGGCGTTGACTCCATGGAACAAAAACCTTTAACAGCGCCCTCATATTCTGCTATTGCATCTTGCGTGCAATTAATCCGCTCTAACAGCGTGCCCCTATTGAGATGGAGAAGGGACAGAGTATAGCAGGCTTCCGGACTTTGTTTGGCCTCTAAGGCATGATTAATCCCAGATTGATACGCACCCGCCGCTGCATTAGAGTTACCCCAGTTCTGCAAAATAACAGCCTTACATAAAAATGATTTGGCTCTTTCCACTTCAACTTTAGGTCCATAATGGATGTCTATCAAAGCCATCGACAACAGAAACAATGAGCGATCAATGCAATATATGGCACCAGAATAATCATCCAGAAAACTGTGAATATGCGATTTGTGACGATAAAAAACGGCACAGCCAATTAACGACTCTTCGTTGTCCCGTGCGATGGAATCTATCGCACGCACGATTTCATCGTACACTATAACATCTGACATTATCTCAGCACGGTTTCGGCACATGCTTGCTAATGAAAAGGCCACATCGCAAGCGGGAGAGGCAATATTCTTTGTGCGGACAACTTCATGCCAGAAATCAGGATGTGCCCAGTTCGAATATAAATATACATTGGGCAACGCTCGCCATTGGCGACTGTCCGTGCTTAAGAGTTTATTTTCATTTGTTTCGTTCACGCAGATTCCCAATGTGGCAGTAAACGATTTGATAACTTCCCTGAATGAAGATGGTCTTTTATTTGGATCTGATTGAAAACATTTTGATAGAAGGAGGTCGATTTCTTCTGGGATGGGAAGACCATGGAAGTCGTCTGGAGTGGATTTAATATCATCCAAGATTTCTTTGGCATATTGGCCACCCAACATGCACGAAACCCCGCCAAAAAACATATCGAGCATGCACACGCCCCATGACCAGATGTCCGTCTTGCGGGAAAGGGGCTGACCCGACCGCTGTTCGGGAGAGGCATACTGAGGAGTCATTAGACCCGCGCCCGGAACAAGTATGCTGTGCTGTCCTGGTGGCGGCAAGGCCGGTGAAAAAAATGAACCATCCGCAGCCTGTAAGCGCGCACGCGCCAAGCCAAAGTCGGCCACCATCGGCACCCCCTCCGCCGTCATCAGGACATTCCCCGGCTTCACGTCCTGATGAATCAAGCCCCGCTCATGGATGGCATGCAGTCCCCACGCAAACTGGATCGCCACATCCAATATCTGTTCCAACGTCGTCAGCTTGCCATGATCGATCCAATCCTTCAGCGATCCGCCCTCAATATAATCCGTAAAAATAACAATCTCATCCCCCACGGTTCGAAAGAACCGGCAGGGCACGATGTTTGGGTGCTCCGGCAAGTCAATCCACGTCTGCAACTCCGCCAGAAATGCTTTTCGGCTCTTCTCATCCTTCAGGATGGTTTGCTTGACGGCAAAACGCCGCCCCGTCGAGTTGCTTTTGACCAGCCAAACGCATCCCATTCCCCCACGACCGAGTTCTCGCTCAATCGTATACTCGCCCAAAATCACTTGACCCGCTGCCCAGTTCGCCATTGTTCCCTCGCAATCCAGTTTTTATCTATCCCCGCCGATTAAACAACGCATCCAAAATCCCGCCAACCAATCGTCCGCCAAGGTGAAATCCAGCGCCCATCACAACATCCCTCGCAAGTGCTCTTGCGCCCACCGCAAAAGGCCCATCAAATCTCCCCGTCCCGACCGCTGGACCTCAACCTCCAGGGTTCTATAAGCCTCGCGGGCTTGTCGGCGTTCCGCCTCGCTGACCGCCCCCATGCTTTTTATCACAATGGAACGAATTATCTGTACCTTGGATAAATCGCCCAGCAACTCCCGTTGCCCCTCCTGCTCCACCAACCGCCGATAAATCGCGATGCTCTCGTCGTACAACTTTACCGCACCCGCCTGATCGCCTATGCTTCGAAGTGCAGCGGCCTTGTTCATTAGTGCGGAGGCCAACTCATTGGCCAAATCCAGCCTCCCCTCCTGCACCACCAACCGCCGAAAAATCGCGATGCTCTCGTCGTACAACTTCACCGCACCCGCCAGATCGCCCATGAGGCCAAGCGAGAGAGCCTTGTTCATGAGCACCCCGGCCAACACATTGGCCAGCTCCCGCCGCCCTTCCTGCTCCACTAGCCGCCGGTATATCGCGATGCTCTCGTCGTACAACTTCACCGCACCCGCCAGATCGCCCATGTCTGCAAGCGAAATAGCCTTGCTCATGAGCGCGCTGGCCAACTCATTGGCCAACTCACGCCTCCCCTCATGCTCCACCAACCGCCGATAAGTCGCGATGCCCTCGTCGTACAACTTCACCGCACCCGCCTGATCGCCCATGCTGCCAAGCGCATTGGCCTTGTTCATGAGCACGTCGGCCAAACCATCGGCCAACTCTCGTCGCCCCTCCTGCTCCACCAACCGCCGATAAATCGCGATGCTTTCGTCGTACAACTTCACCGCACCTGCCAGATCCCCCATACCGTAAAGCGCACCGGCCTTGTTCATGAGCGCAATGGCCAAATCACCGGCCAACTCTCGTCGCCCCTCATGCTCCACCAACCGCCGAAAAATCGCGATGCTCTCGTCGTACAACTTTACCGCACCC
>CAZYGH010000024.1:0-66425 GCA_964647595.1 uncultured Verrucomicrobiota bacterium | reverse complement strand
GGGGAAGAGGTTCTTGCAAAACAAACCCGGACGACACGGAGGTCGTCCCTCCAAAAGCGAAAACAAGCCGGTTTGGCTGATTTTTGGAGGGTCGGGCTCCGTCCCGACCGTATTGGCGGGAGTTTTGCAAGAGCATCGGAAAAATGGATTGGGGGAGTTGGCATGATTTCTGCAATGAATTCGCGGATGCAAAACGAATTCATGGAAAAACAATGACAAATCTACCGTCAGGGGAACGATCGATTGAGAGCAGTGTCGTGCGCTGTTTGGCGCAGAATCCGTTGGTATATGCGTTGGGGTTGCTGGTGGAGTGTCCACAAAAGCAGCGAAGAGAAAATTGTCCGATGCACGAGTTGGATGGGTTGGCTTTTCCGAAAAAGGTCGAGGCGTTGCAGGCGTTGCCGCCCACGAAGCTGACGGAATGGCTTCAGCATCACATTGAATGTATGGTGCAGGGAGGGATGTCGATCCCGGCGATCCATTCGGGGAAATCGGGTGCCCAACTGTTTGTTTTGCTGGCGGAGGATGATCCTCACACGCGGTTTTCGTTGGAGTTGACGCTCAAGCGAGCGGGGCATCGCGTGAAAATTGCGGAAAGCGCGGAAAGTTTGCTGGCGGCGTTGGGGGCGATGCCGGCGGAAGAGCGTAGCCAGGTGGATTTGTTGGTGACGGATTTGAATATGCCGGGGAAAAGTGGTGAAGATTTGATTCGGGAATTGGATGGGCTTGGGCGCATGTTGCCGGTGGTGGTAATTACGGCCTATGGGTCGGCCGGGGTGGAAGCCGAATTGCGGAAGCGGGGACATGTGACGATTTTGAACAAGCCCTTCCATCCGGATGAGCTGGTTTCTGCGGTGAAACAAACCCATATGCGATATGAACAGGAAACGAAAACGAAGGGAACCGAATGAGCGCAAATGAAGACCGAACCGCCGAGCGAAAGGCCCTGACGGCCTTGGCTGGCAAATATCTGACCTTTAAGTTGGATGTCGAGGAATTTGGCCTCGAAATCCTGAAGGTACAGGAAATCATCAAGATGATGGATATTACGCGAGTACCCCGGACACCTGCGTTTGTGCGCGGGGTGATTAACTTGCGCGGCAAGGTGATTCCGGTGGTGGATCTGCGATTGAAATTCGAGATGGACCGGCGGGAAGGCACGGACAAAACCTGCATCATTGTGGTGACGGTTCGCCGCGGGAGCGGAGCGGTGGTGATGGGCATCATTGTGGACGAAGTGTCCGAGGTGCTGGATGTGGCGGGGGGGAGCATTGAGCCGGCGCCGGAGTTTGGCGGGTCGGTGGACACCAGTTTCATTCTCGGCATGGGCAAGGTGGGCGACCGGGTCGTGACGTTGCTGGATGTGGACAAGGTGCTTTCGTCTTCCGATTTGGCCGAAGTGGCCGCCGTGGGTTGATTTTAAAAAAAGATAGTAAGGAAAATGTCATGAAGTTATCTGCAAAAATTGGTTCCGGGTTTGGTGCGCTGATTCTCATTGCCTGCGTGTTGGGCGGGTTGTCGGTCTACAATATGTGGAAGGTGCGGGATATTGCCAATGTGATGGTGGATTCGAATGTGCCGGCCGTGGCGGTGGCGAACAACATGGAGCGATTCTCGCTGAGTGCGATGTATGAATTTCGCGGATATCAATTCACGGAAGAAGTGGCCTACAAAGAACGCGGGATGAAGAACTTGGGCGAGGTGATGAAATACATCGACGATGCCTTGAAATTGGCTCGGGAACAGAACATCCAGGAGTTGACGGATGACGCGACAGAGGCCCAGAAGAAAGCCAAAGAATACGGGGAATTGGCGGAAGAGACGGGGCGTTTGTTGGAAGCGCTGAATGTGGAGCGTGGCAAATTAGCCAAAGTGGCTCAGGAATATTTGAGCGAGGCGGAGAACTTCCTGAAGGATCAGGAAGAAACGCTGAAAAAAGAAATTACCGAAGGTGTGGATGCCGCCAAATTGAAAGAGCGCGCCGAAAAGATCACGATGATCAACCACTTGATCGATCTGGGCAACGGGGCTCGGATTGCGAACTGGCAGTCGCAGGCGCAACGCGATCCCAAGGTGATTGAAGCGGCCATGCCCAACTTCGACAAAATCGAAGAAGTGGGCAAACAACTCGATCCCATTGTGCACCAGGCGCAGAATCGCGTGCAGTTGCAGGCCATTCGGGATAGCGGCCAAGCGTACAAGAAATCCCTGATTGAACTGCTTCGCATTTGGAATCAGAACGTCGAAGTGGGAGTCAAGCGCGGTGCCGTGGCGGCGATTGTGTTGGAGCAGGCTCAAAAGACGGCCGAGTTTGGCATGAAGACGGTGAACACCGGTGCGGGAAATGCGGCTTCGGCGTTGGGAACGGCATCGAATGTGATGCTGGTGGGATTGGTGATTGCCTTGGCGCTGGGTATTGTGTTGGCGATCTTCATCACGCGTTCTATCGTGGGCCCGATTTCGCGAGTGATTCAAGGGCTTTCGGCGGGTAGCGAGCAAGTGACGGCGGCCTCGGGCCAAGTATCGAGCGCGAGTCAGCAATTGGCGCAGGGCGCGAGCGAACAGGCGTCGAGCTTGGAAGAAAGCAGTGCGGCGCTGGAAGAGATGGCCTCGATGACGCGGCAGAATGCGGACAACGCAGGCAAGGCCGACGTCCTGATGGGCACGACCAAGAAGGTGGTGGGCGAAGGGGCGAAGGCGGTGAATCAGGTTTCGAGCGCCATTGAGCTGATTAAGAATTCGGCGCGCGAGACGGCGAAGATCATCAAGACGATTGATGAGATTGCGTTCCAGACGAACTTGCTGGCGTTGAATGCGGCCGTGGAAGCGGCGCGCGCGGGCGAAGCCGGCAAGGGCTTTGCGGTGGTGGCGGAAGAAGTGCGCAACTTGGCGCGGCGCGCGGCGGATGCGGCGAAGACGACGTCGGAATTGATTGAGACCTCGCAGAAGAATGCCGACACGAGCGTGACGATGGTGGAGAACCTGACCAAGACGTTTGTGGGCATTGAGGAAAGCTCGGGCAAGGTGGGGACGTTGGTGAGCGAGATTGCGGCGGCATCGAAGGAGCAGGCGCAAGGCATCGAGCAGGTGAATACGGGCGTGGCGGAGATGGACAAGGTGGTGCAGGAGAATGCGGCGAATGCCGAGGAAAGCGCCAGCGCCTCCGAAGAGCTATCCAGTCAGGCTGAAGAGCTGAAGGTCATGGTCGGCGATTTGATGGCGATTGTGGGTGGCAGTGTGGGCAACTCGCAGCCGACGGCGCGTGCGGCGCGTCCGGTGGCACGCCAACAGACCCATCACGCGTTGGCGAGCCACGCTCCGGCGGCGCATAAGCCAGCGGGTGCGAAGACGGCGCCGAAGCAGTTGGCTTCGAAGGCTCCATCCAAAGTGGCACATCCGGAAGAGGTGATTCCGCTGGATGACGACGAGTTGAGCAAGTTCTAAGCTCGAGCTACGTTCGCTGAACGTATCGGCCTGCTCCCTTGGGGGCAGGCCGTTTTTTTTGTGGATTTCCCACACGATGGGGTCGGGTGCAAAACGAAGACGGACGACACGGAGGTCGTCCCTCCAGGGGAGAACACCATGTGGGTTTGGGAGTTTTCCACACGATGGAAAAAAGTTTTCCACAGTGTGGAAAACGCCGGGGCTATTTTTTGACGGTGATGCGGATTTTGCCGGGGGTTTGTTTGGCTTCGGGTTTGGGGGTTTCTTCGGCTTTCGGGGGCGTGGAGATTTTGATGGAGGGATGAGAAATTTTAATGGTAGGGCGGGAGGGGGTTTTTGGGGGGGGGGGGGGGGGGGTTGGGGGGGGGGGGGGGGCCATGTCTTCGACGATTTCTTTCAAGATGGTGCTATAGCCCTTGCCGTCGATCATGTCGTCTTGGACGGAGGCGAGGCCTTTGGCGGCGTCTTGCTCGTTGGAGGCGGTTTCCATGACGAAGATGGTGGAACCGACTTGGATGCGGTCGCCGGGTTTGAGTTTGACGGTGTCTTCGACGCGTTGGCCATTGACGAAGGTTCCGTTGCGGGGCTTGAGATCTTTGAGATAAAAATCGCCGTCGGAGAGGCGGATGCCACAGTGGACGCGGGATACTTTGTCGTCGAGAAGGGGAATGTCGGCTTCGCGGGAGCGGCCGATGGAGAGAGGTTCGCCGGTGAGTTCGATGTCTTTGGCGATGCCGAGCTTGTTGATATAGCGCAGATGCATGGCGTTCCTTTCGGTTAGACGATTCCTTTTTGGACGAGCGTGGCGAAGTAGTCGATGGTGTGTTGGAGACCTTCTTCGAGGGACATTTTGGGTTCCCAGCCGAGGAGGGTGCGGGCTTTTTCGATGTTGGGGCGGCGCTGTTTGGGGTCATCCACGGGGAGGGGTTTATGGATGATGGGGGAGGCGCTTTTCGTGAGTTCTTTGATCTGGAGGGCGAAGTCCATGACGGTGAGTTCGCGGGGGTTGCCGATGTTGACGGGGTCGGAGTGGTCGGACATCATGAGGCGGAAGATGCCGTCGACGAGGTCGGAGACGTAGCAGAAGGAGCGGGTTTGAGCGCCATCGCCGAAGACGGTCATGGGTTCGCCTTTGAGGGCTTGGCAGCAGAAGGCGGGGACGATGCGGCCGTCTTTGGGGCGCATGCGGGGGCCGTAGGTGTTGAAGATACGGACGATGCGGGTTTCGAGGTGGTGGAAGCGGTGGTAGGCCATGACGATGGCTTCGGCGAAGCGTTTGGCTTCGTCGTAGACGCCGCGGGGGCCGATGGGGTTGACGTTGCCCCAGTAGGTTTCGACTTGGGGATGGATGAGGGGGTCGCCATAGACTTCGGAGGTGGAGGCGAGGAGGAGGCGGGCGCCTTTGGCTTTGGCGAGGCCGAGGGCGTTGTGGGTGCCGAGGGAGCCGACTTTGAGGGTCTGAATGGGGAGTTCGAGATAGTCGATGGGGGAGGCGGGGGAAGCGAAATGGAAGATGTAATCGATGGGGCCGGAGATATCGATGTGGGTGGTGACGTTGTGGTGGATGAATTCGAAGTCGGTGCGGGAGCGCAGGTGGGCGATGTTGTCGAGGTTGCCGGTGAGGAGGTTGTCCATGGCGATGACGCGATGGCCTTCGGCGAGGAGGCGGTCGCAGAGGTGGGAGCCGAGGAAGCCGGCGCCGCCGGTGATGAGGGTGGTGGGTTGTCCGGTGATTGTTTTCATTGGGGGAGAGGATTCCACATTATTCGGGTTTGAGCAAGGCTGGATGGAGCTGACTGGCAAAATCGGCGATGGTCTGGAGATGGTCGTCGGAGGCGGGGTTTCGATCTCCGGCGAGGGCGATATAGGCCCAGCGGTGGGAGACGCCATGGAAGATGCGGTCGTAGCCCATCCAGAGCATGCGTTCGACGTGGGAGGCGGTTTCGCGGTTTTTGCCGACGAACCAGTAAGCGTAGAACGAGGTGTAGGAGGCGGGGGAGCCGTCTTCGCGCTGGGTGGGTTTGGTCATGTCGAGGACCATGACTTCGAGGGATTCGGTGCGGCCAGCCAAGGGGATTTGAATGACGCGTTCGTGGGCGATTTCGTTGCCGGCGGCGGTCATGCAGACTTGGGGGCGGTGGATGCTGGAGCGGTCGTCGCCGCTGAGGACGATGGTGGCGTGGAGGCCGTTGCGGGTGCCGGGGCGGGAGTAGTATTTGCGGACGAGGCCGGTATCTTCGGGGAGCATGGCACGTTCGGCCCAGTTCATGGAGGTGAGGGATTTGCCGCAGGCGGGGCAGGTGGTGGGGTCTTGGAGCTGGGAGGAGAAATATTGGCCGCCGCAGGTGCGGTCGGGGCAGAAGAGGATATCGAGCCCTTGCCAGTCGCCGACGTGTTCGGGCAGATGGAGGACGATGCCGGCTTCGTCGCTGGAGGCGACGCCGGTTTTGTAGACCAAGGCCCAGGCGGTGACCGCGAAAGCGGCGATCAGGAAGAGGCGCGATCCAAGAATAGATTTTTGAGTTTTTTCCATGTGGCGCGGTAGTCCAAATTGAAGAGGCGGTCGAGGGCGAGCATGAGCAGGATGCTGATGAGGAAGATGGGATAGCCGGAGTAGTCGTGCCACAGGCCCATGGCGGTGTCCTGCCCGAAGAAGGCGGCGACGATGACGACGAGAATGATGCGGCAGATGTTGGCGATGACGGCCACGGGGATGCAAAAGAGGAATAGCGCCCATTTTTTGAGAAGGGTGGTTTGGCTGTACCAGGCATAGAAGGCCATGAGGGAGGTCATGGCGAGGAGGGAGCGCAGGCCGCTACATTCGGGGGCGACGTTGAAGGCGAAGGAGTTGCCGGTGCCGGAGAAGAGGCCGGCGCCGACGCGCTGGACTTCGAGGCCGAAGCCGTTGAGCAGGAAGGCGGAGACGGTGGTGGCGAGGAGGCGCAGGGGGGCGGTCATGCTATCGATGAAGTTGAGCGGAATGGCGAGAAAGAGGTAGCCGCAGGGAAAGAGAAGCCAGCGGGCGAGGCGGTATCCGTAGAGAAGAAAGGGGATTCCCCAGAGCAGGAGAATGAAGGCGGCGACGGAAAGGCGAGGCTGTTGAGCGAGGACGCCGGCCCAATGCAGGAAAAGGGCGAGGAGGATGACGGGTATTCCCCAGAAGTTGGCGTGCCGGGGGGCGGCGGCAATTTCCTTGCGGCGCAACCAGAGCGCGAAGAGGCTGGCGAGGGGAAGAAACTGGCAGTAGGAAAAGTCATCGACCCAGCGGGATCGCAGCCAGAGGAAAATGGACTTCTGGGCGAGTGCAATTTCTTGGCTATTTCCATGCAGATGAAAGAGAAAATAGAGCATGCCGACGACGACAGCCCAGAAGCCGATTTCTGTTTGGGCGGCAACGGAGAGGCGGGTCCAGCGGAATCCGGCCCACCACGTCTTCCAATTCTGTGAAGTTTCCTGCATACGAAGGCTCTCATCCTATCCGATCAATTGCGCAGATGCAAAGAGCAAACTCCTCATTGAATCGAGAGAGGGGTTGGCCTATCCTGCCTGAAACCCGAAGAACGAGGAACACAATGATGAAAAACTGGATCGGAATGGTGGCGCTGTGCGCCGGATGTGCGATGGTGTGGGCGGCACCGGTGGTGGAACGGGTGGAGACGGATAGCACGTGGGTGAAGGACGTCTCGTTTGAATACGAAGAGGGGGCGGGTGAAGGGACGATGCGAGTGCAGTTGGGGGAGGATCCGGTTCCGGTGCGCTATTTTGAGGTGCCGCTGGCGGTGTGGGGAGAGTTTAAGGCGGCGGAGTCGAAGGGGGCGTATTACACGGCGAACATTCGGCAGCGCTATGAGCGGCAATATGGCAAGTCGCGGCAGGAAGTGTTTGATTCGCCCATTCCAGTGCAGACGCAGGTGAATGCGTTGTGTGCATTCAATGAGGAGTGCGAGGGTGTGGTGTTGCAGAGCATCGAAAAAAGCCAAGAGAGCATTTGGGTTGCAGCATACGCCTTCACGCGGACGCGGATTGCGGCGGCGCTGGTGGCGGCGCATCAGCGCGGGGTGCGGGTGGAAGTGAAGATGGATGTGAACCAGGCTGATTTTGCGGGAGCGCAAAAACTGATTGAATGGTTGCGGGGCGAGGGGATTCCCGTGACATTGATTCACACGGCCGGGGAGTTTTCGGCCATGCACAACAAATTCATGGTGTTTGATCTGCGGTGGGTGGTGATGGGGAGCTACAACTTTACGACGGTGGCGCAGGTGTCGAATTGGGAAAACTTGGTGTGGCTGGATTCGGCGGATATGGCGGAGCAATATAAGCAGGCGTGGGATGCGATCGTGTCCGACGAGGTTCATGAGCCTGTCGCGAAGCAGGAAAAGAAGGGCGCCCCGTAGACGGGCGCATCCCCGTTTCACTGACCGAAAGCGATCTGTGCCCGCAACCCATTCTTGTCTGGCGGAATATCCAATATCCAATGTTCAATATCCAATATCCAAGTTCTGAGGCGGAGGCAGCGGATGTCCTGAGGGGGAGAATTTTTCACACGATGGAGGTTCTTGCAAAACGAACCCGGACGACACGGAGGTCGTCCCTCCACAGGCGAAAACAAGCCGGTTTGGCTGATTTTTGGAGGGTCGGGATCCGTCCCGACCGTTTGGACCGGAGTTTTGCAAGAGGATGCGCACAAGTAGACCCTATGCGTGGAGGGTGCGTTGACGATTTGCGGAGGGTGGGGGTAGAGTAAGCGAGTTCGCCGGGTCGGCGATCAGGAACGGATCTTTCATGAGTTTGATGAGTATGACAGGCCGGGGAACCGGCTCCGTGGGCGGTCGATTGGCCCGAGTGGAGATTGAGCTGAGTAGCGTGAACCGCAAGCAGCTCGATGTGAGCGTGGGGATGCCGCGTTTCTTGGCGTCGTTTGAGTCGCGGGTGCAGGAAAAAATCCAGCGGGTGTTATCGCGCGGACGGGTGTCGGGAGAAATCCGCGTGACGTGGGCGGAGGCGGCGCAAGCGTCGGGTGTGCGGGTGGACGAGGCGCGGGCGCGGGCGTATGTGGAGGCGGTACGGACGGCGGCGAAATCCTTGGGGTTGCCGGACGATTTGAAGGCATCGATGTTGTTGGGTATTCCCGAGGTGGTCATCTCCAAGTATGGGACGGCGGATGTGGAGGCGCTGTGGGCGGTGGTGGACGTGGCTCTGGATGCGGCGCTGACGGGCTTGCAGGCGATGCGGGAAAAGGAAGGCGCGGCGCTGGAGCGCGATATGCGGGCGCGGGTGAAGCAGTTGGGGGTGCTGGTGGAAGAAATCGGTGAGCGGGCGCCGGGGGTGGTGGTGGCGTATCGCGAAAACTTGTTGAAGCGCATTGGGGAGGCGTTACCGGGAACGGATTTGGCAAGCGATGAGCGATTGCTGAAGGAAGTGGCTCTTTTTGCGGACCGGTCGGACATCACCGAGGAACGGGTACGGCTGGACAGCCATTTGAAGCAGATGGACGATTTGCTCAACAAAGGCGGCGTGGTAGGGCGTACCTTGGATTTTTTGGTTCAGGAAATGGGGCGCGAGATTAACACCATTGGCTCGAAGGCGAACGATGGAGAGATCACGCGCCGTGTGATTGCATTCAAGACGGAGTTGGAACGGATTCGGGAACAGGTTCAAAACGTGGAGTAAAGGGAGAAAAGACCATGAACGTAAGAAAGCCCAGTTGGAAAAACATCATATTTATTGTGTCGGCCCCATCGGGCGCGGGCAAGACCACGCTGTGCGATAAGTTGCAGAAGGAATTTAAGGACATCTACTATGCGGTGACGGCGACGACGCGTTCGCCCCGCGGGGACGAGGTGGATGGGAAGAGTTATTACTTTTTGAAGATGGAGGAATTCGAGGCCAAATTGGCATCAGGTGGATTCATCGAGAACGCGGTGGTACATGGAAATCGCTACGGGTCGCCAAAGGATCCAGCGGTGGCCGCGCTGGAAGAGGGGTGTGATGTGTTGATGAATCTGGACGTGCAGGGAGCGGCGGCCGTGCGCGAGTATGTGAAGAATGCTCCAGATAACGATCCCTTGAAGCGGACATTGGTGGATATTTTTGTGGTGCCACCTTCGGCGGAAGTGCTGCGCAACCGTCTGTTTGAGCGGGGAACGGACAGCATGGAAGTAATCGAAAAACGAATGAAGCAGGCGCGCGAGGAAATTGCGCACTGGAAGGAATACAAATACATGGTCGTGAACGATGACCTAGCGGAGGCCTACGACCACATGCGCGCGATTATTTTGGCGGAGCGGCATCGCAATGACAATCGGAGCGAGGAATATCGTGGCTGAGGCACCCAAGATTCTGTTGGGCGTGACCGGCTCGATTGCCGCTTACAAGGCTGCGGAGTTGACGCGGGCCATGCAAAAGCGGGGATGGGACGTGTGGGTTGTGATGACCGCGTGCGCCACGCAATATATCGGCCCACTGACGTTTCGGGCGCTGACGGGGCATCCGGTGGCGCACGGAAGTTTTGCGGAGCTGGAGCAGGAAACGTACACGCATCTGGGCCTTTCGGAGGGTGCGGCGGCCATGGTGGTGGCGCCATGCTCGGCGCAGACGCTGGCGCGGTTGGCGCATGGATTTGCCGAGGATGTACTGAGTTGCGCGGCGCTGAGTTTGAAAGCCCCGTTGTTGGTGGCGCCGGCCATGAATACGCGGATGTGGGAGAATGCCGCCGTGCAAGAGAACGTGGCCACGTTGAAGCGGCGAGGTGTGACGATTCTACAGCCGGGCGTGGGCGAATTGGCGTGTGGCGACACGGGTGCGGGACGGCTCTGCGAGTTGGGCAATGTCGTGAATGCCGTTGCGCAACAAATTGCGACGAGTTGACGACGTGAGGGTGTTGGTGACAGCGGGGCCGACGCGGGAGGCCATCGATCCGGTGCGCTTCATCAGCAACCGATCGAGCGGAAAGATGGGATATGCCATTGCGGAAGCGGCGGCGCAGGCGGGGCATCGCGTCCGGTTGATTTCGGGCCCGGTGGCGATGAATGCGCCGCAGGACGTGAAGCGGGTCAGCGTGACGACAGCGGAAGAAATGTTGTGCGCCGTGCGGCAGTATGTGGGTCAGTGCGACATGCTGGTGATGGTGGCGGCGGTGGCGGATTGGCGCCCCAAAAAAATCGCAAAACAGAAGCTGAAAAAAAGCGATGGACCTCCTTGCATCGAGTGGGAAGCCACGCCGGACATTTTAAAAACCATCGCGCCGATGAAAAAACCATCGCAAGTGTTTTGTGGTTTTGCGGCCGAGACAAATCGCGTGAATCAAGAGGCCCAACGGAAGTTGCGCGACAAAAATCTGGATGTGCTCGCGGCGAACGATGTCTCCAAAAAAGGCCGTGGATTCGAGTCGGAATGCAACTTGTTGAATTTGTATTTTGCAGATGGGCACGTGGTGAGAGGCACCCTCACCACGAAGAAAAAATGCGCAGAAGAACTGATGAGGGAGTTGGAAAAAATTGCTGCGCAGAAAAAAAAATGCAAAAAAAAATGAAAATCTATTGACGTTGTTAATAACTTCGCATTACTGTCTTCACCAACGAGATGAAGATGTTCAAAATGAAAAGCGCAACCTTCTATTCTTCGAGCGCGAAATTGAATCCGAGAAATCTCAAGACGCAATTTAAGTGAAAAAGAAACACAGGACAATGTTTCGAGTGAACAACTTCAAGAATACCCTGACCGCCTTTGTGCGTCAGGTTGGAAGGGGGGGAAATACACAATGGCAGTGAAGAAGGTTGCGAAGAAGGTCGCGAAGGCGGCTCCGGCCAAGAAGGCGGTCAAGAAGGTCGCGAAGGCGGCTCCGGCCAAGAAGGCGGCAAAGAAGGTTGCGAAGAAGTAATTTCTTCTCCTTATGCTGAACCGTGCAATGCGGTCCAGTCAATGAACGGCGGTGAATTCCAATTTGGATTCGCCGTCGTTTTTTTTTGTCGCGAGGGATCCAGAATGGAAAGGATTTCGTGCCTTCGCTTGCAATGGAAGCGGGGGTGGAGTAGCTTCCTCGAACATTTTCAACCGAAAGAGAGTCGTTCATGCAAGAGAAAGTGATTCAGTTTATTGAAGAAGTGCGTCCCCTGATTCAAGGTCATGGAGGCGATGTCGAATTTGTGTCCATGGAAGGCAACACGGTGAACCTGCGTTTGCATGGGGCGTGCCATTCGTGTCCGCACGCGATGATGACGCTGAAAAATGGAATTGAGGCGGAGATGCGCGAACGGGTGAGTCCGGACCTGACGGTTGAGCGCGTGATGGACGCGTAAGCGTTCTGTTCTCAACCCCCCAAAAAGCCGCCCGGGAGTGGGCGGTGTTTTTTTTGTTCCCGTCAGGGGGCGGGCGCGGGCGGAACGGGAGGAGGAGCGGGATACTTGCCGTTCACGGCATCGCGGACGATTTGCTTGGTGTCGTCTGGGAAATCGGACCGCAAGAGCCACGTAATGAAATTGGGGTCGGAGGAAACGGCTGTCCGTAGCAATTGGCCTTGAAACTTACCAAAGTTGAAGGCCACTTCGCCTCTGGCCCACTTGAGGCGGCCGGCTCGGTCGACCCAGGCGGGGTCGCGGGGATCGCAATATTCGTTGAGGGCATCCATGGCTTCGGGCAGTTCGGGATATTTGCGAAACTGTCCATCGAGGACGCGGATGGTGGCGAGAACATCGCCGAGGGCATCGTGGGAATTGTCGTGAGAGTCTCCGCAATAATAGCGAAGAGCGGCGGAGAGATCGCGTGGCTCGTTGCGGAAAAAGATACGCTGGGCATCGAGAATGCGGCGGCCTTCAACGGAGAAGGGGCGATTGGCTCGAGCAAACTCCTCCGTGAGCAGGGGGATATCGTATCCGAGAATGTTATAGCCGGCGAGGTCGGCATGGGCAAAATGGGCGGCGAGGGCTTCTGCCATTTCGGAAAATGTGGGGGCGCTGGCCACATCGGCATCGGTGATGCCGTGGATGGCGGTGCTGTCTTCAGGAATGGGAATGCCGGGGTTGAGCAGATAGTTGACTTGTTCAACGGAACCGGATGGCTCGTAGCGGACGAGGGCTACGGAGACGATGCGGTCGGTTCGCTTGTTGAGGCCGGTGGCCTCCAAATCAAAGACCACGAGGGGGCGTTCGAGGCGAAGGCGGGGAGGGAGCGCGGGAATAGTATTTTCAGTCATGATTGCAGGATGCCGCAACGGGCGGTGGAGGAAAAGCAGAATCGGGTTGGTGTCGTGGAGACGTGGAGAGAGGTCGAGGGGAGGAAGGGCTTGAATCGAGCGTCGGTTCCCCGTATATGCAAGAGGAGGAGGTCGTGAAGTACGTGTTCATCCGAAACATTCAGCATGGATTTGGCACGAGGGGTTGGGGAAGTCTTCTTCTTTTAGGGGTTTGGCTTTTCTGTTGCGCAGGTGTGGCGGGGGAGTCTTCGGAGGCTGTCCCAGAGCGCAAGAAGTTGGTGTGGGCGGTATTTGCTTATCTGGGAGTCGAAAAAACAACGGCACAATATCAGCCGATTGTCACGTATTTGAATCAGCAGTTGGCGGACTATGAAGTGGAAATCCGCGTTTTGCCGATGGATGAAATCTACTCGGGACTCGATCGGAAAGAGTTCGATTTGGTGACGACGAATCCGACGCACTATCTGGTGGTGAGGCGGAAGTATCCGATGTCGGGCGTGTTGGCGACGCTGGTTTCGCTGGATGCGGCAGGCCGTCCGCAACTCTATTTGTCGGGGGTAATCGTCGTGCTGAAGGCCCGGGAAGACCTGGAAACGCTTGAGGATGTGCGAGGGAAGCGCATTGCCACGCCGAGTCTGGACCACATGGGAGGTTATCGTGCGCAAGCCTATGAGCTTCATTTGGTTGGAGTGCATTTGCCGCAGGATGTGCCGCCGCTGAAATTGACGGGGGTGCATCAAGAGGCCATTCGGGCGTTGCTTCGGGGGGAGGTGGATGTGGCGTTTGTCCGGAGTGGGGTGTTGGAGGACATGATGAAGGGGGGGGAGTTGAAGGAGGATCAATTTCGCCTGCTGAATCCCCAGCAACATGAAAACTTTCATTTATTGAGCTCCACCAAGTTGTATCCGGAGTGGCCGGTGTTTGCGTTGCCACGGGCGGATGAAAGGGCGGTGCGGCATGTGACATCGGCTCTGCTGTCGCTGGAGCAAACCGATCCCCATGCCCGCGAGGCGAAGATCGCAGGCTACACGATTCCGGCGGATTATCTAGAAGTGGAATCGTTGAGCCGGGCCTTGCGGTTGCCTCCTTTTGATCAAGCACCGGAAATTCGACTGGCGGATATTTGGCACACGTGGTGGCCGTTTCTGATTGGAGGGTTGGCGGGTTTTGTGACCATCGTGAGTTTGTTGGCGGCTTGGTTGTTTGCGTTGAGAAAGCAGCAGCGGGTTCGCGCGGAATATGCGCGGATGATCGAAGCCGCCAACCGCCGGCTGGAAGAAGAGGCCGAGCGCGCCAAGGCGTTGGCGGTTCGAGCCGATGCGGCGAACCGAGCAAAAAGTGAATTTTTGGCCAACATGAGCCATGAGATTCGTACGCCAATGAATGGTGTGATTGGCATGACGGGGCTGTTGCTGGACACGAATCTGGATGCGGATCAGCGAACGTTTGCGGAGACGGTGCGGTCGAGCGGGGAATCGCTGTTGGGGCTGATTAACGACATTCTGGATTTTTCAAAAATCGAAGCCGGCAAACTGGATTTGGAGGATATGGATTTTCAGTTGCGTCCGCTACTGGAAGATTTTTGTTCGGCATGCGCCTTGCAGGCCCAGAAAAAGAATTTGGAGTTTGTATGCGATTTGGAGCCTACGGTGCCACTCCGCTTGCGGGGGGATCCGGGGCGCCTGCGTCAGATGCTGGTCAATTTGGTTGGCAACGCGATCAAGTTCACACATCAGGGCGATATTGTGTTGAAGGTTCAACTCCTTTCGGAACGTGACGAGGATGTGAGGCTCCGGTTTTCGGTGCGCGATACGGGGATTGGAATTCCGATTGAAAAACAAAATTTGCTGTTTCAAAAATTCAGCCAGACGGATGCCTCGACCACACGGAAATATGGAGGAACCGGGCTGGGGTTGGCCATTGTGAAGCAACTGGCGGAAAAACTGGGTGGAGAGATTGGCGTACAGAGCGAAGAGGGAAAGGGATCCGAATTTTGGTTTACCGCTTGCGTTGCCAAGCAAGTCGGGGTGGAACAGAAGGATGGTTCCGGGGTGAATCTGGAGGGCCGCCGCCTATTGGTGGTGGACGACCATGCCACGCAGCGGGAGGTACTGACGCGTCAGCTTCAACTGTGGGGAGCCACGGTAGAAGCGGTTTCGGATGGTCCTTCCGCGTTGCATCTTCTTCGGCGAGCGCGAAATCTGGGGCAGGCGTTTCAGGTGGTGCTTGTGGATTTGCAGATGCCGGGAATGGATGGTCTGGATCTCGCTCGGGCGATTCAACGGGAAGAATGGTTTCGGGGGATTCGCTTGATTGGGTTGACGGCGTTGATGCAGGCGAAATCGCGGCCCTCGCTGGAAGAATGCGGATTTTCGGCGGAGCTAACAAAACCGGTGCGGCAGTCGGATTTGCTTCGCTGTGTGGAGGAGGTTTTGTTTGGAAAAGCGCGTGGGGTCACTCCCTCGGTTGTGGGTTCTGGACCGATGGTGAATCTGCACCGAGGCACGGAGCGGATTCTCTTGGCTGAGGATAACATGACGAATCAGCAGGTGGCCATTGGGCTGTTGAAAAAACTGGGCTTGCGGGTGGATGCCGTGGCGGACGGGGCGGAGGCGATTCGGGCACTGGAAACTCTTCCCTATGATTTGGTGCTGATGGACGTCCAGATGCCGATCATGGATGGGTTGGAGGCCACGCGCCGGATTCGCGACGTGGGATCGAAGGTGTTGAATCACCGGATTCCCATTGTGGCGATGACGGCGGGAGCCATGCAGGGGGACCGCGAAGAATGCTTGGCGGCGGGCATGGACGATTATGTGAGCAAGCCCATCGACGCCATAGCCTTGTTTAAGGCGCTCAACAAGTGGTTGGCACCGGGCAGGAAAGATGCCGCGCCGTAGGCGTGGGTGGATCAAACCTGACGGTGGGCGGCTTTGCCGATGGAATAGACGTTGAAGCCGATTTCGAAAAGGGCCTTGTGGTTGAGCAGATTGCGGCCATCGAACAAAAAGGCGGGCTTCACCATGTCCTTGAAGATTTTTGCATAGTCCAGCGCCTGATATTGGCGCCACTCGGTGAGAACGGCAACGGCGTGGGCACCTTTGGCGGCTTCGTAGGGATCGGAAATGAATTGAACGTGGTCCTTCACATCGGCCAAGTCGATTTTCGCCTGTTCGAGAGCTTCGGGGTCGGTGATGACCAGTTGGGCGTGTTCAGCGATGAGTTCGCGGGCAACGAGGATGGCAGGGCTTTCGCGGGTGTCGCCCGTATCCGCCTTGAAGGCGAAACCGAAGAGGGCGATGCGTTTGCCGGCGATGGTATTGAACATTTCCTTGAGCATACGCGACACGAAGCGGCGCTCTTGATACTCGTTCATTTTGACCACTTGGCGCCAATATTCGGCCACTTCCTGCAGACCGTAGCTTTCACAGAGATAGACCAAGTTAAGGATGTCTTTTTGGAAACAAGAGCCGCCGAAGCCGATGCTGGCCTTGAGGAATTTGGAGCCGATGCGGCTATCCATTCCGATGGCGCGGGCCACTTCGCCCACGTCGGCATCGGTGACTTCGCAGAGGGCGGAAATGCTATTGATGGAGCTGACGCGCTGGGCGAGAAACGCATTGGCGGTGAGTTTGGACAGTTCGCTGGACCACAAGTTGGTGGTCAAGATGCGCTCGCGAGGAACCCACGCGGCATACACGTCCACCAGCGCTTGAACGGCTTTTTGTCCTTCCGGGGTGGGGTGTCCGCCGATCAAAATGCGATCGGGGTTGTCGAGGTCGGCGACGGCGGTTCCTTCGGCCAAAAATTCGGGATTGGACAGCACTTCAAAATGAACGCCGGCCTTGCCGCTGTTGAGAATGCGTTCCATAGCGGCGGCGGTACGGACGGGAAGGGTGCTTTTTTCGATGACGATTTTGTTGGAGGTGGAGACTTCCAAAATCTGGCGTGCGCATTTTTCCCAGTGTTGCAGGTCGGCGGCGCTTCCGGCGCCATAGCCGAAGGTTTTGGTGGGAGTGTTGACGCTCACGAAGATCATGTCGGCTTCGGCGATGCCGCGTTCCACATCGGTGGAGAAAAACAGATTGCGGCCGCGGGCTTCTTTGACCACGGCGTCCAGGCCGGGCTCATAAATGGGGAGGCGGTCGGAATTCCAGGCGTCGATGCGTTTTTGATTGATGTCGACCACCGTCACTTGAACGTTCAAATTTTTCTTGGCAATCATGGCCATGGTGGGGCCACCGACATACCCAGCGCCGATACAGAGAATTTTATACATGATCCACCTCGTCTTAAAGCTACGGTTGAAACTTATGCGCGTTATATCACCCCTTTCGTCGATGGGAAAAGCTTTTTGATTGAATCCGAAGGAGCCTCTTGCAAAACGAACCCGGACGACACAGAGGTCGTCTCTCCATTTTCAGGAATACGGGTTTTCGCTTGTCTTCTGGAGGGTCAGGTGCCGTCCCGACCGTTTGAGCCCGAGTTCTGCAAGAGGCTCAAAGGTGCAAAAAATAGTTTTAGAATTGGCTTGCGGGAGAATATGAGGCTCGAATATCTTGCGCGAAGTACCTCCGCATGTCCATGGGTCGCCGATTTGCGGGGGGCGGGTTAACGAGCGGCCCATGGTTACCAGGAGTTGATGAGTACGTGAAAATATATGTTGGGAATCTCTCGTTCAGGGCCACGGATGACGATCTGCGTTCAGCTTTCGAGCCGTATGGCGAAGTGGTCTCCGCGCGGGTGATTAAAGACAAGGAAACTGGCCGCTCGCGCGGTTTTGGTTTCGTCGAAATGCCCAATCAGGAACAAGGCAACAACGCGATCGCCAAGGTGAACAACACCGAAATTAACGATCGCGCGGTTCGCGTGAATGAGGCGCAGGAACGCCCCCCTCGCCGCTAAGTCCAGATTCGAACAACCCCGGCAGGTTTCCCCCTGCCGGGGTTTTTCTTTGGCTGAGAGAACCGATCATTGTGCAATTTTCGTTTACATTGCGAAAAACCAAGCGTAAAACGATAAACCACAAAACAACCCAAACCGTATTGTTTCCAATAGGAAGCCCATGCAACCCATCATAAATCAACTCGTTCAGCTTCAAGAACTTTCCATCGCCCGCGCCCAACAAGAAGTGGGCATGCCCGGATCCCAGCTCGATCAATTGGATGCGTCCATTGCCGCGCTGACCAAAGAACTTCCGGACACGGTCAGCCAACAGTTTTCGCGTTTATTGCAAAAAAACCATTTGGCCATCGTGCCGGTGGTGAATGGGGGGTGCACGGCTTGCGGAATGGCGTTGCCGGTGTCGCTGGTGCACAAGGTGCATGCGGCCGAACAGATTTATTCGTGTCCGTCTTGTGCGCGGATGTTGTTTCACCGGGCCTCGGGCGCGCGCAACACGCGCAAGTCGCCCCGTCGGAGCGATCCACCCAAGGTGGGTATTGATCGTTTTTCGGCGGAAACGCTGATGATTCCGGCGCTGAAGGGGACGGATCGCGAAACGGTGCTGGCCGAAATGTGCCAGAAGTTGAAGGATGAAGGGTTTGTGGATGATGCGGGGACTTTGTTGGAAGCGGCGCTCAGGCGCGAAGCGATCATTTCGACGTCGGTGGAAAACGGGTTAGCCTTTCCCCACGTCCGTTGCGTGGAGGGCGGCGCGTTGACGATGGCGTTGGGGATTGCGCCAAAGGGCATCAAGTTTGATCCGGCGGGGAAAGCCAACACGCGCATCGTGTTTTTCATGGTCATTCCCACGGCTGCCAGTGCATTTTATTTGAAACTTCTCGCGGGCCTCTCGCAAGTGTTCCAGAAACAGGAAAACCGCGAGAAGTTGCTGGAAGAAGATACGGCGGAAAAGATTTGGAAGACGCTGATCAAGACCACGCGGTTGGTGATTCAGTAGTCTCGAGTCTGCCATTGGTTGCAGGCCAAAACTTGGGTTTGACACTCGCCGCGGAATAGGTTGCCCTATTCCCCCATGAATACACGACGCAATTTGGTTTTGCTGGGCTTCATGGGGACCGGAAAAAGCGCCCTCGCCCGGAAAGTGGCCGCTCTGACGGGATGTCCCTATTTGGAAATGGATTCCGAATTGGAGCGCCGCGCGGGCCGCACCATCTCGAAGATATTTGCCGAGGACGGAGAAGACGCCTTTCGCCGGATGGAATCGCAACTGGCAGCAGAGTGGGGACTGCGTGATGGATCCGTCATTGCCTGTGGCGGTGGCGTGGTGCTTCGAGAGGAAAATCTGCGAGCCTTGGGTTCCAACGGGGTGTTGGTTTGTTTGACGGCGCGAACGGAAATTTTGGTGGAGCGCACCTCTCGCTCCAAAAAGCGGCCCTTATTGGCGGGCGAAAATCCGGAAGACAAAATCCGCCATTTGCTGGCGGTTCGGGCTCCGCTCTATGCGCAGATTCCGCATCAACTCGACACGTCGGATTTGGATTTGGACACGCTGGCCGAAAAACTTCTCGACGTGTGGGCGCAGGCGACTTGACCGATGGGGCGATATGTCATCCGGCGGCTGTTGCAGGCGCTCCCGACCGTGGCGGGCGTTGTCCTCATTACGTTCATCTTGTTCAATGTGGTGGGCGGGTCGCCGGCGGCAATGGTGTTGGGGCAAAATGCCGGGGCGCGGTCGCTCGAAGAATTTGATGAAGCGCGCGGCTACAACAAGCCGCTCTTTTTTGGAAACTGGACTTCGACACGCGCGCTGGAAACGGTGGATTTTGAGACGGCCCTTCCCAGCGTTCGCGCCAAATGGGGCGCGGGCGAAAGCGGGTGGCTGCGGCTCGAGCCCGGCCAAGAATTATCCCTGCCCTTCGCCTTTCCGCTGCCCGAAGGGGAGCGGTGGCGGCTGACGGTGGAGGGGCGCGGAGACGGTTTTCCACACAATGGAAAAAAGATTCGCGATTTTTCCACACAATGGAAAAAATGTTTCCACACTGTGGAAAAACCCGTATTTCGGGCCGAGGGCGGCGCGGTGGAGATTCGGCGCGTGAAGCTGGAGCGGGGAACGCGGCATATTTTCGATAGCCAGTTGTGGGATTATGTGAAGCGGGTGGTGCGGCTGGATTTTGGAGTGAGTACGAGCTTGAACCAGCCGGTGTGGAAATTGTTGAAGGCGGGCGTGGGGCCGAGTTTGTTGCTGACGGTTCCGATTTTGGTGGTGGAGTTGGCAGTGAGTTTGACGTTGGCGCTGTTGTGCGCGTATCGGCGCGGGTCGTGGCTGGACCGCAGTTTGGTGGCGGTGTGCGTGGCGCTGATGAGCGTGAACTATCTGGTCTGGATCGTGGTGGGGCAGTTTGTGTTCGCATTCAAACTGGGGTGGTTTCCGGTGTGGGGTTTTGAGTCGTGGCGGAACTTGCTGCTGCCGGTGGGGATTGGCGTGGCGACGGGGTTGGGTGCGAATGTGCGATTTTATCGAACGATTTTGTTGGAGGACATGCACAAAGCGTATGTGCGCACGGCGTTTGCAAAGGGGCTGAGCGAGCGGCGCGTGCTGTTTAAGCATGTGTTGAAAAATGCGCTGGGGCCAGTGATTACGAACGTGGCGCTGGCGTTGCCGTTTTTGTACACGGGCAGTTTGCTGCTGGAAAGTTTCTTTGGGATTCCGGGGCTGGGATATCTGAGTTTGAATGCGATTCATTCGTCGGATGTGGATGTGGTGCGGGCGGTGGTGCTGGTGGGAGCGTTGTTGTTCACGGCGGCAAATGTGTTGGCGGATGTGGCCTTGGCGTGGGTGGATCCGAGGGTGAAGCTGTCATGAGCGGAGCGTCGATTCAACTGGAGTCTCCGCCCGTGGGCGTGTCCTTCGGGCGCGAGGCATGGCGCATGGTGTGGAGGGGGCGTGTGTCGCGGGTGTGTCTGGGGGTGCTGGCGATCTTTTTGTTGGCGGCGATGTGGGGCGAGGTGGCTCATGCGTGGTATGGGTGGAGGGATGTGACTCCGCCGTGGCAGGCGCAGAATTTGGCCGATCGTTATTTGTCGCCGTGTGCGAGCCATTGGCTGGGTACGGATGGGTTGGGACGCGATGTGGCGTTGCGGTTGGTGCAGGGGGCGCGGATTGCGTTTCAGGTGGGTGTGATTTCGTCGCTGATTGCGATTCCGATTGGTGTGTTGTTGGGGTGTTTTGGGGGATACTTTGGCGGAAAAGTGGACGATGCAGTGGTGTGGATTTCGACGACGTTTGCGTCGATTCCGGGGCTGTTGTTTGTGCTGGCGATTGCCATGGTGGTGGGGAAGGGATTGTGGGGTGTCTTTTTGGCGATTGGGTTGACGACGTGGGTGGGGGTGTGTCGATTGATACGGGCGGAGGTGCTTCAGCAGAAGGGGAGGGGGTATGTGCGGGCGGCGCGGGCACTGGGATTTTCGCATGGGCGGATTTTGTTTCGTCACATTTTGCCGAATGTGATTCATGTGGCGGTGGTGTCGTTCACGTTGCGGTTTCCATCCGCGATAGGGACAGAAGTGTTTCTGAGTTTTTTGGGAATTGGCGCGCAGGGAGAACCGAGCTGGGGGGCGATGATTTCGTCGGCGCGGTTGCGGTTGTGGCAGGGGGTGTGGTGGGAGTTGGCGGCGGTGACGGTGGCGATTTTCGCCGTGGTGCTGGCCTTTAATTTGTTGGGCGATGCGCTTCGAGATGCGCTGGATCCGCACTTGAGGGAGACGCAGGATTGATGGTTGGGGGCGGGGCGTGGATTTTTTTGGGGTGTCCTTGACAGTCGGTGTGGGGCGTGGTTAAGTTTGAAGCGTTATGAAAGTTCCATCCATTCCAGATCTGCTTTCGCTCGCGTTGCGTGGCGACACCCGTGCCACGGCGGGCGGCGGGTGTTGCGTTTGATGGAATTCCCGAAACCGTCTGTTTCCAGGAAAGCCCGCCAAAAAATTAGTTTGGCGGGCGTTTTGTTGCCTGCGCTCAAGATAAAGAAAAGTTCGATGAAGGAATTGTAGGGATTATGAAGAAGCCAGATCATGTGATTATCTTTGATACGACGCTGCGGGATGGAGAGCAATGTCCGGGGGCGAGCATGGGGATGCACGAGAAGCTACAGGTGGCTCGGCAACTGGAAAAGCTGAATGTGGATATTATCGAGGCGGGTTTTCCGGCGGCGTCGCCGGGAGATTTCGAGGCGGTGAAGAAGGTGGCGACGGAAATTAAGAAGTGCCGCATTGCGGGGCTGGCGCGTTGTGTGAAGCGCGACATTGAGCAGTGCGCGGCGGCGTTGAAGCCGGCGGGGAAGCGTGCGCGGATTCATGTGTTTCTGGCGACGAGCGCGATTCATCGCCAGTTCAAGCTGAAAAAGGCGAAGGACGAGATTGTGCGGCAGGCGGTCGAAGGCGTGACGTATGCGCGCAAGTTCTGCGCAGATGTACAGTTCAGTCCGGAGGATGCTTCGCGTACGGAGCCGGAGTTTCTGGCGGAGGTGGTTCGTGCGGTGATTGCGGCGGGGGCCACGACGATCAACATTCCGGATACGGTGGGCTTCACGGTTCCGCAGGAGTTTCGCAAGCTGCTGACCTATCTGCATGAGCATGTGCCGGAGCTGAAGGATGTGGTGGTGCATGTGCATTGCCACAACGATCTGGGGCTGGCGGTGGCGAACTCGCTGGCGGCGATCGAGTGCGGGGCTCGCGGGGTGGAGGTGACCATCAATGGCATCGGCGAGCGGGCGGGCAATTGTTCGCTGGAAGAGCTGGTGATGGCGCTGAAGGTGCGGGGCGATCACTATGGTCTGCAATCGCGCGTGAAGACGCAGGAGCTGTTCCCGGCGAGTCGTCTGGTGAGCCAACTGACGGGCATGATGGTGCAGCGTAATAAAGCGATCGTGGGGGCCAATGCGTTTGCGCACGAGTCGGGGATTCACCAGGATGGCATGCTGAAGCATCGCGAGACGTATGAAATTATGCGGCCCGAGGATGTGGGCGTGGTGACGGGAACGGATCTGGTGCTGGGCAAGCACAGTGGGCGCGCGGGTTTTTCGGCGCATCTGCATCGCATGGGTCTGCAAGTGAGCGCGGAGCAACTGCAGGGCGTGTATGATGCGTTCATTGCGCTGGCGGATAAGAAAAAAGTGGTCTACGACGACGACATCATCGAGCTGCTGCGCGATTTTATTTCGGATGTGCCGATGGTGTATGCGATTAAATATCTGCAGGTATCGGCGGGGAATCGGACGATTCCGACGGCGACCGTTCAGATCGAAAAGGATGGAAAGGTGTCGCAGGATTCGGCTACGGGTTCGGGACCGGTGGAGGCGGCATTGAAGGCGATTGAGCGCATCACGGGCATCAAGGGCGAGCTGAAATCGTTTGCGATGCAGGCGGTGACGCACGGGGAGGATGCGCTGGGCGAAGCTTCGGTGCAGGTGAAGTTTGGCGAAGACCTGGTGGCGGCGAAGGGGTCGGACATCGACATTGTGATGGCGTCGGCGAAGGCGTATGTGAATGCGCTGAACCGTCACCTGTTCCGTGTGAAGGAAGTGAAAAAATCGTAAGCGGCGATTTTGGATTCACCAGCTCCCAGACGGCCGGAGACGGCTGTCTGGGAGTTTTTTTTTGGGGGGAGAGGGAAGAAGGGGGAGGGGTGAATCGGAACTCATGAACTCATGAAAAGAAGGGGAAGCGGGAGAGGTGGCAGGAAAACAGGAAGGGCAGGAAAACAGGAGGGAAGGGGGAAGAGGTGAACCACGAATGGACACGGATGGGGGAGGGGGTGAACCGTGAACTGTGAACCGCGAACTGTGAACAGGGAGAGGGGGAGGGGTGAATCGGAACTCATGAACTCATGAAAAGAAGGGGAAGCGGGAGAGGTGGCAGGAAAACAGGAAGGGCAGGAAAACAGGAGGGAAGGGGGAAGAGGTGAACCACGAATGGACACGGATGGGGGAGGGGGAACCGTGAACTGTGAACCCTGAACTGTGAACAGGGAGAGGGGGAGAGGGCACAAAAAAAGACGCCGCTTTTGGGGCGGCGTCGGGAAGGGTGGATAAAAACTTATTCGGCCATGTCGGTCTTGTATTGTCCCTTGATGCTCTTCACATAGAAGGCGCCTTTGGATTCAGCGGCGAGGAAGTCGGCGTAGACGGTCGCGGGGACGGCTTGATAATTGTAGACGTCAGAGCTGTTGACCATCTGAATGCTCAGGACTTGTGTGGTGGCGTCGTAGCCCGCTTTGGCGATGAGCGAGGAATCAACGGGCAACAGGTCGGCGGCGAAGGCGGCAGCGGTGAAGATCATCAGCGAGGCAAGAATCCATGCGATTTTTTTCATATTCAAATACTCCTTGGTTAAACCGTGTGAAAACTACCACGAGTGGGGAGGGATGCGCAAGAAAAGTCAGGGAGCGGGAGTGGCGCGGAAAAGGGAGGGGTCGCCGAGGGGTTTAAGGGATGCGAGATTCAAGAGTTGGCCGCGTTCGAGGTGGCGGAGTTCTTTGCGGCCGAGGGTGTCGAAGTCGCGATGGAGAAGTTGGATGTGATGAATCTGGCCATCGGAGCAGCAGGCGGGACAGACGGTTTGTCCTTTGGCGTGGGTGGGGGAGCCGACGACACGTGCGCGAAGAAGAGTGGAGGCCGGTTGAGCTTCGGGGGTGAGGACGAGTAGGGCGTAGGCAAGGTGACGAAGGTCACGATGGAGGACGGAATTAAGGATTTGGAGGGATTGGGAGAGTTTCCACGTGCGGACATCGTGGCAGGGGCCATCGAGGGGGCAGGAGAGGGCGTGGGGGCAGGGGGCGAGAACGTGGAGATGGAGATCTTCGATGGCGTGGGCGCGTAGCCCGCGCATGTAGTCGCCGGCATCGTGAACAAGGGGCTCGCAAATGATGAGGCGTCCGCCGGGTGCCAAGGCACGGGAGGCGCGGGAGAGGAGGGAGCGGCGGGATTCGGGGGGGAGTTCGTTGAGGACGTAGTGGAGGAGAATGATGTCGAACTTTTCGGAATTAGTGGCGAATTCGGTGAGGGGAGATGGATTCGTGCGGAGGGTGACTTCGGGCCAGCGGGCGCGGCGGAGCGCAGTGAACTGATCGTGAAGGCAACGCAGGGCGGGGCGGGAGTGATCCCACGCGGAGAGGGCGACAGGACGAGGGCCGAGGTGATCGAGAAGGGCCCAAGAAGCGGCGCCGGTGCCCGCGCCGAGGTCAAGAACGCGCAAGGGAATTGGGGTTTCGGGGAAGGGGGGGAGTTCGGAGAGAATGTGAGAAAGGCGGGCATAGGTTTGGGGCGCAAAAAAGAGGGAATAGGCGGCGCAGGATCGGGTATCGCGAAGGTAGGGGGAAGAAGCGGGGGCGGCATCGGCGGGGCGGGCCGTAGTGAAACGGTCGGCGAGGCGTACAATGTCGGGGAGCATCCGGTGCAGAATGTCACGGGTGGAGGTGGCGTTGGTTTCGGCGCGGGCGACGTCTAGCCAGTGGGCTTCGAGTTGGGAGGGGTAATCGATGTGCATAGGAGATAAAACAATTAAGAATTAAGAATGAAGAGTTAAGAATTGAAGAGTTATGAAAAGTAAGAAGTAGGAGTTGTGGGCGGAAAAATCGAGAACAATCGAAATTCGATTATTCCAAAAATGAAATAAGGCAAGGGGTGATGTCTATTTGCCAAGGGCTTTGCCGAGGGCGAGGGCGGCGTCGAATTTGGCGAGGGAGGTGCGGGCGAGGGGGATTCCGAGTTGTCGGGCCAGATCGATCATGTCGGCGGGAGGGGTTTTGCCATTGGCGACGAGGACGGCGGCGGCCCCGACGACGTTGGCCGTGCGTAGGGATTGGTCGGAGACGAGCGAGGTGAGCAGGAGGGGGTGATCGAGATCCACCATGAGCACATCGCTCATGAGGTCGGAAGAAATGACATGGACGACCTCGGCGGTTTCGTGGGAGGGGTCGATCCAAAGAACTTGAGCTTGGGTGGCGTCCAGCAGGTTTTTAAGTTTCATGGCGATGGGGTGGGGTTGGGGGGAATTTCAGGTTTTGGAATCTTCAGAGGAGGGAAGGGACGGCAGATCCTTGCGATGGGTAAAGCGCACATAATAGAACAGGTTTTCGATTTCGAAGGCAATATTGATATTTTGAACAAAAAGGTCGGTGCCGGTCTTGAGTTGGATGGGAGAGAAATTGAGAACGCCTTGTACGCCGGCAGCAGCGAGTTGGTCGAGCATGGCGGCGGCGGCGCTTTCGGGGACGGCGAGAACGGCCACTTGAATGTTGTGCTCTTGAACAAAGGCGGCCATTTGGCTGACGGGAAAAATGGGGATGGGCGCGGTTGGATTGATACGGGCGGGGTTGTTGTCGAAACCGGCGACGACTTGGACATTTTCGTTGGAAAAACCTTTATAGTTCATGAGGGCGGTGCCGATTTTGCCGCAGCCGACAATCAGGATGCGTTGAACGATGTGAGAGCCGAGAATGGAGTCGAGGCATTGGAGAAGCGTGTCGATGGGATAGCCGCCGCGCTTGTTGCCGACAGCCAGTTTGGCAAGAGAGAAGTCCTTGCGGACGAGAGAGGCGGAGATTCCGGCGGCATCGCCCAAATTGTCGGAGAAGACGCGAGATAGGCCCAAGGACTTAAATTTCAGCAAAATGTTTTTGTATCGAACAAGACGTTGAATCATTTCTTTTTGGATGATGACATCTTGTTTCTTCACATTAATTCTCCATATTGAACATCTATTGTGACAATGTGACAAATATATATGACGATAAGCGCAAGTCAAGTGGGTTTCATCGCAGATTTTGCTTGTCACGGAAAAACCGTTTTTCTAACGTAGCGCGGATTTAACTCATTTCTTTTGGAGGAACCGAAGGTGAACAAAGAAGCCAGCACAGAAGCAAGCGCAAGCGCGGCGAAGGATCAGTTGACGCCGGAGTTGGAGGCATTCATCCAGCAGTGGAAAACACGCCCGGGCAATCTGATTATGGTGTTGCACCGGGTTCAGGAGCATTTTGGTTTCGTGCCGCGTTCTGTGGCCTTTCAAGTGGCGGACCTGCTGAAGATTCCCTTGGCGCAGGTGTATGGGGTGTTGACGTTTTATCATTTCTTCAAGCTCAAGAAGCCCGGCCGTTTTCAGTTCGCCGTGTGCTTGGGCACGGCGTGCTATCTGAAAGGTGGCGATGATTTGATTCATGAGCTGGAGAACATGCTGGGCGTGGGGCTCAACACGGTGACACCAGATGGAAATTTCTCGATCGAAGCGGTGCGGTGTCTGGGCTGCTGCGGCTTGGCACCCGTGTTGTCGGTGAATGGAACGATGCATGGCAATCTGAAGAAGGAAGATATTGCGGGCATTCTGGCGGAGTACAAGGCGAAGGCGGGAGCCTGAGTCTGAGGCCGATGGAATGCAGGCCACGAGTTGCGACACCGTTGCCGACATTGTCCAGAATTCCTTTGAGTCGGGTGCGACGGAGGTGCGGCTGGAGATGGTGAAGCGCGGGGCGCGGTTCGAAGTGGTGGTGCAGGATAACGGCTGTGGCATGGATGAGGCCACTCGGCGGAAGGCGCTGGATCCGTTTTGGACGGATGGAGAAAAGCATCCGGGTCGCACGGTTGGATTGGGCCTACCGTTTTTGAAGCAGGCGGCCGAGCAGTGTGGCGGCGAGTTTGAGCTGACCTCGGAGCCGGGCTGCGGCACGAAAGTGCGGTTTGTATTCGACCTGTCGAATGTGGATGCGCCACCGCCGGGCGATGTGCCCGCGATGTTGTCGGCGCTGATGGCGTGGCCGGGCGAGCGTGAGCTGACGGTGCGCCGCGAGGTAGAGGGCCGTGCGTACGAGGTACGGCGAACCGATTTGGATGCCGCGCTGGGCGGTATGAAAGACGCCGGGTCGCTGGCGCTGATGAAGGAATTTTTCTCCTCCAACGAGGAGGAGTTGAGATCAGGTGGATAGCCTGAAGGTGAAGAGACGGTTAGGTCGTGCGGAAGAGTCTTTCCGCCGAAGGAGCGAGGTGTAAGATGGCAAAACTGACATTGGCTGATTTGAAGAATCTGCGCGAGGCGAAGACGGCTGAATTTAACGCGCGCAACATGGAAAACAAGGACGTGCAGATCATCGTCGGGATGGGCACGTGCGGCATTGCGGCCGGGGCGAAGGTCGCCTTCGACATTTTTGTGGACGAGCTGGACAAGGCCGGGCTGCAAAACGTGGCGATACGCCAGACGGGTTGCATGGGCTTGTGCCACAGCGAACCCACGGTGGAAGTCGTGGTGCCGGGCATGCCCACGGTGGTCTACGGCAAGGTAGACGCCGATACGGCGCGCAAGATTGTGAATCAGCACATCGTCCGGAAGTTGCTGGTGAACGACCATATTTACGACAAACCGGCGGCAGACATCGTTCAGAAATAGCGGGAGGAGCATTCCATGGCAATCAAGACCTATCTGTTGGTGTGTGGCGGCACGGGCTGCGTGGCCAATCACGGCGTTGAACTCTACGATGCGCTCAAGAAAGAAATCACGGAGCAGGGAGCCCAGAGCGATGCGCAAGTGGTGCGCACGGGCTGTTTTGGCTTCTGCGAAAAGGGGCCCATTGTGAAGGTGCTGCCCGATGAGACTTTCTATGTGACGGTGAAGGCGGCGGATGCCAAGGAAATCGTGGCGGAGCACGTCATCAAGGGCCGTCCCGTGAAGCGTTTGCTCTACGACAAGGCCCAGAGCCAACTCAATACCAAGCTCGAAGACATTTCGTTTTATCAGAAACAATTCCGCATCGTGTTGCGCAACTGCGGTGTGATCAATCCGGAAAAGATCGACGAATACATTGCCCGCGATGGCTATTCGGCGCTGTCGAAAGTGTTGACGGAAATGACGCCCGACCAGGTCGTGGATGAACTGCGCAAGTCGGGCTTGCGCGGCCGTGGCGGTGCGGGCTTCCCGACGTGGATGAAGTGGAAGTTTTCGAAGGAAGCGGCGAGCGACGAGAAGTATGTCGTTTGCAATGCAGACGAAGGCGATCCGGGGGCCTACATGGATCGGTCCACGATCGAAGGCGATCCTCATTCCATTTTGGAAGCCATGACGATTGCGGGGCGGACGATTGGCGCGAGCAAGGGCGTGGTCTATATCCGCGCAGAATATCCGCTGGCCATCGAGCATTTGGAAACGGCGATTGCGCAGGCGCGCGAATATGGCTTGCTGGGCAAAGACATTTTGGGCACGGGCTTTGACTTTGATGTCGAGCTTCGCTTGGGTGCGGGCGCGTTTGTGTGCGGCGAGGAAACGGCGTTGCTGGCCTCGACGATGGGCAAGCGCGGCATGCCGGTTCCTCGGCCTCCCTTCCCGGCAGTGTCGGGTTTGTGGCAGAAGCCGACGGTGATCAACAACGTGGAGACCTACGCCAACATTCCCGTCATCATCCTGCGTGGCGGCGATTGGTTTGCGAAGATCGGCACCGCCAAGAGCACGGGCACGAAGGTGTTTGCGCTGACGGGCAAGATCAACAACTCGGGCCTGATCGAAGTGCCCATGGGCATTACGCTGCGTGAAATCATTTACGACATCGGCGGCGGCATCCGGGGCGGCAAGGCGTTCAAGGCGGTGCAGACGGGCGGGCCTTCGGGCGGCGTCATCACCAAGGATTTTCTCGACACGCCGATCGACTACGAACATTTGCAGGCGTTGGGCTCCATCATGGGTTCGGGCGGCATGATTGTGATGGACGAAGACGATTGCATGGTCGACGTGGCGCGCTTCTATCAGGAATTCTGCGTGGATGAAAGCTGCGGCAAGTGCGCTCCGTGCCGCATCGGCACCCGCACGCTGTTGAACATGCTCGAAAAAATCGCCGAGGGCAAGGGCACGGCTCGCGACCTGGAAAAGATCAAGGAAGTGGGCACGGCGATGCAGAAGGCCGCGCTGTGTGGCTTGGGGCAGACGGCGCCCAATCCGGTGCTGTCGACCATGAAGTATTTTGCGGACGAATACGCGGCGCACATTGACGAAAAGCGCTGCCCGGCGGGCAAGTGCAAGAAGTTGGTGATGTATACGATTGACGCAACCAAGTGCATCGGTTGCACCCTGTGCGCGCGAAAGTGCCCGGTGAACGCGATCAAGGGCGAGCGTCAGAAGCCGCACCAGATTATTCAGGAAAATTGCATCAAATGCGGCGAGTGTTTGAAGGCGTGTAAGTTTGGCGCTGTCAGCCGCAAGTGAAAAGGGGACGAAGATGAAAATGATTAAATTGAAGGTCAATGGCTTGCCCGTGGAAGTGCCCGAAGGGACGACGATCCTGAACGCGGCAAAGCAGGCGCAGGTGAAGATTCCGGCGTTGTGCTACCATCCGGATTTGCCGGCGTGGGCGGCGTGTGGCATTTGCGTGGTGAAGGTCAAGGGACTCAATAAGTTGGTGCGGGCCTGCACGGCTCCCGCTGCGGAAGGTCAGGAAATCATCACGCACGATACGGAACTGCACGGCATTCGTCGCACGATCATCGAACTGATCCTGTCCACGCATCCGGACGATTGCTTGCAATGCGCGCGCAACAACAACTGCGAGCTCCAGCGGTTGGCCGCTGAGTTTGGTGTGCGCGAAGCTCCGTTTGGAAAGCGTTTGCGCGATTTGCCGGAAGACGACAGCACGGGATCGATTGTATTGAATCCCGAAAAGTGCATTTTGTGTGGCCGTTGTGCGGCCGTGTGCCAGCAGATGCAGGGCGTGTGGGCGTTGGAATTTTTGGGACGCGGCGAAAAGACGCGCATTGCGCCGGCGGCAGATGTGACGCTGGCGGAGTCGCCGTGCATCAAGTGCGGGCAGTGTTCGGCACATTGCCCCGTGGGCGCGATTTTCGAGCACAGCCACGCCAAGGAAGTGTATGCGGCGTTGGGCGACACCACGAAGCATTGCGTGGTGCAGATTGCGCCGGCGGTGCGCGTGGCGCTGGGCGAGGATTTCGGCTACGAGCCGGGCACGTTGCTGACGGGCAAGATTTATGCGGCGCTCCGGCGTCTGGGCTTCGACGCCGTGTTCGATACGAACTTTGGCGCGGACCTGACGATCATGGAAGAGGGCACGGAATTCATCGAGCGCTTTGTGAACGGGAAGGGCGAATTGCCGCTCATCACGAGTTGCTGTCCGTCGTGGACCGATTACATGGAGAAATTCGCGCAGGATTTCATTTCCAACTTCTCGACGGCGAAGTCGCCGCAAGCCATGGTGGGTGCGTTGGCGAAGACGTACTACGCCGAAAAGAAGGGCATCGATCCGAAGAACATCTTCGTGGTGTCCATCATGCCCTGCACGGCCAAGAAATTTGAAATTCAGCGCAGCGAAGAAATGAGTAGCTCCGGTCAGCAGGATATTGATATTTCCCTGACGACCCGCGAGCTGTGCCGCATGATCAAGAGCGCGGGCATCGACTTCCGGAATCTACCGGATGAAGAGCACGTGGATTCGCTCCTGGGCGACTATACGGGCGCGGGCACGATCTTTGGCGCGACCGGCGGCGTGATGGAGGCGGCGCTGCGCACGGCGCATTGGGCGCTCACGAAGGGTAAACTGCCCTCGATGGAGCTGACGGCGATTCGCGGGTTGGAAGGCGTGAAGGAAGCCACGCTACAAGTCGCGGGCAAAGAAGTCCGCGTGGCCGTGGCCCACTGTATGGGCAACATTGAAAAAGTGTTGGCGAAGGTGCGTGAAGCGCGCGAGAAGGGCTTGGAGACGCCGTATCATTTCATCGAAGTGATGGCGTGCCGTGGCGGGTGCGTGGGCGGCGGTGGACAGCCCTATGGAGCGACCGATGAAATTCGCCAGAAGCGCGCGGCGGGTCTGTACGGCGACGACGAGAAGAGTGTCTTTCGTTGCTCGCACGACAACCCGATGGTGAAGAAGCTTTACGAGGAGTATCTCGGCGAGCCGCTGGGCAAGAAGTCGCACCATCTGCTGCACACGGGCTACAACAAGCGCAAGAAATATAAGCGCTAGGAATGTTTTCCACAGTGTGGAAAAGATTTTGGGTAGGGACGCCTCGATGAGGCGTCCGCTTTAAAAAATTGAACGGACGGCTCGTAGAGCCGTCCCTACCTTATAAATCTGGAAACGTACATGAGCTATCAGCCTGCCAACTATACGTTGGGCGAAGAGATTGCGAATGCGGTGAGCCATGGGATTGGCGCGCTGCTGGGCTTGGCTGGCTTGGCGGCGCTGGTGGGGACGGCGGTGGTGCAGAAATCGGGCGCGGCGCGGTTGGTGCCCTGCGTGGTGTATGGGGTGGCGATGGTATTGATGTTCACGGCGTCGACGCTGTATCACAGTTTCACGAATCCGCGGCTGAAGCGCATCTTTCGTGTGCTGGATCACGAGATGATTTTCCTGATGATTGCGGGGAGCTATACGCCGCTGTTGTTGATCACGTTGCGGGGGTGGTTGGGCTGGACCCTGTTTGGGATTGTGTGGGGAATTGCGGCGGCGGGGATGCTGTTTCAGGGGTTTTTCACGGGGCGTTTCAATGGGGCGAGTACGGGGCTGTATTTGCTGATGGGGTGGATTTGTGTGTTTGCGCTCAAGCCGCTGGTGGCGCAGTTGTCGGCGGCCGGAATCCGTTGGCTCGTGGCGGGAGGCTTGTGCTACACGCTGGGTGCGGTGGTGTATCTATTCAAAAAAGTACCGTACCACCATGGGGTGTGGCATATGATGGTACTGGCGGGAAGCGCCTGCCACTATGTGGTCGTTCTTCGGCACGTCCTGCAATAAAGCAACGGGGGCAGATAGTTCGCCCCCTGTTCACGCATCTGCGAGAACGAGTCTTCCGTTGGGATATCCCGATCCATGATCCAGAGGCGATTCGCTTTGCCATACTGCCGTTCGATCTTGGCAAGGAAATCGGGCAACATGGTTTTGTCGGACGTGTTGCCCGGCATTACCTCGTACGCCACTGGAAAGCCCTCGGGAGAAACGATCAACGCGACGACCACGGTCCAAAACCGGGGTCAACGGGGTAGCTGCCCCACAAGCCTTTTGCAATCTTCAATCCCGCAAAATGGCAGCAAATCCGTGGTTTCCCATGCCGAAAGGGTGCGAATTTTCACGTTTTCATGGTCGAATAGCGAAAAATGGGTTAGGGGAGAAGAGGATGAAATATCTCTCACAGAGGGCATCGTGCAGTTGAGTTGTAACCGATTGAATCGGAACTCATGAAAACAAATGAAACGCAGAGGCTCGGGTCAGTTTTGATATTGCCGGTTCCGGCTTTTCATTTCATCGGTGGAATCGCATACTGGCGGCATGAAAAAAATCGCATGCATGGGTTGGGTGTTGTGGATGGCGGTGGCGGGGCAGGCGGAGGAGATTTTTCCGCGCGAGGGCTGGCAGGAGGCACCGAATCCGCTGGCGTCGGAGTTTGCGGAGAAGGGGGGGGGGCTGGTGGCCTACATGGGGCCGTATCCGAAGAGCTTCAACTACTATCTCGACCAGAACGTGATGTCGGCCGAGCTATTTGGGCAATTCTATGAAACGCTGCTGACACAGCATCCGGTCACTTTGGAAATGGAGCCGATGTTGGCCGAGCGTTGTGTGTTGGGAGACGACCGCAAGACGTTCACCTTCCACATGAATCCGTTGGCGAAATGGAGCGACGGGAAGCAGGTGACCGCCGAGGATGTGCGGTGGACATTTGAGGCGGTGATGGATCCGAAGAATCTGACGGGGCCGCACAAGATTGGGTTGGAGCGGTTCGAGGTTCCCGAGGTGTTGGATGCCGCCACGATTCGCTTTGTAGCGAAAGAGGAGCATTGGGAGAATTTGTTGACGCTGGCCGGTTTGCAGGTGTTGCCGAAGCATGCGTTGGAGGGCAAGGATTTCAATTTGCAAAACTTTGAATTTCCGGTGGTGTCGGGGCCGTATCGGCTTGGAGAAATAAAGGAAGGTATTCAGGTTTCGCTGGAGCGTCGCAAGGATTGGTGGGCGGGAGGATTGCCGCGCTTTCAACGGGTGGCCAATTTCGACACGTTGCGATTTCGGTTTTTCGAGGAAAACGACAATGCGTTTGAGGCGTTCAAAAAGGGTGAGATTGATTTGTTCCCCGTGTATACGGCCCATGTGTGGGCCAATCAGACGAGTGGGGAGCGGTTCGACAAGAACTGGGTGATTCGTCAGGAAATCGAAAACAAAAAGCCGATTGGTTTTCAGGGCATCGCGCTCAATTTGCGCCGTCCGCCCTTGGATGATCCGAAAGTGCGGCGCGCGTTGGCGCATGTGTATCACCGCGAAAAGATGAATGAGACGTTGATGTACAATGCGTACTTTTTGCAACGATCTTACTTTGAAGATTTGTATGATGAGGCCCATCCTTGTGAAAATGAACGGATCGCTTTCCATAAAGACAAGGCGCGGGCGTTGCTGGCCGAAGCGGGTTGGACAGCGGATGCGGCGACGGGAATCTTAATGAAAGACGGGAAGCCCTTGCGCTTGCGTTATCTCTCGCGCGGGTCGAGCGATGATAAGTTTACGGCGATTTTTCAAGAAGACCTCAAAGATGTAGGAATTGAGCTGATTGTGGATAAGAAGGACTGGGCGTCCTGGTCGAAGGATATGGATGAGTATCACTTTGACATGACGTGGGCGGCGTGGAGTGCGGGTTTGTTCAAGAATCCCGAAAGCATGTGGTATTCCAAAGAGGCGGACCGTCCTTCGGGTCAGAACATTACGGGGTTCAAGAATGCGGATGTGGATGTGTTGATTGACGCGCAACGGACGGAGTTGGATGTGCAGAAGCGGCACGGGATTGTGCGGCGGATCGATGCGATTCTGGCTCGTGAGATTCCGTATGTGTTGTTGTGGAACAAGAACGACACGCGCCTGCTGTATTGGAACAAGTTCGGGACGCCCGATGCGCCGCTGGGAAAATACGGGGATGAGCGAAGTGCTTACACGTATTGGTGGGCGGATCCGGATGCGGCGGCGGATTTGACCCATGCGATGGAGAATGGGCGCGCGTTGCCGGCGCATAAGCCGCGCGTGACTTATGCGGAGCCTGCGCCTTGAGGAGATGACAGGGATAGATGGGTTTGGAGGCCACCGGGAAGGGCGTAGCGGGCGGGGGCGGTTTTGCGGACGAGCGGGTCGTGCTGAAGCACATCGCGGACATAGCCACTGCCTCGCTGGCATTCGGGGTAGAGGCGCGCGTTGAAGGCTTCGACCAGTGTACGCAGGGGGGATTCGCCGTGGATGGAAAGAATTTCACGCAACAACTCGGCACCGTCGCGAGCGGCAAATCCGGCGCGTCCGTCGCGGGTGGCCAAGGTGTCGGGCATGTGGCGCAGAAGAGCCAGCAAGAGAGGGGAGGCGGAAGGGATGTTGGGGGGGCGTGCGGAGGAGGGAAGGCTCGTTTCGATTTCGGTGATGGGGAGAAGGCGATTGGCGGCGGACAGTTGATCGCGCAGGGCCTTTTCAATGTGATCCATGCGGGTGGGAGAGAGTTCTCCACACAGGTCGCGGTAGAGGGTTAGGCGGTTGGGGGAGAGATTCATCAGGAATAGAAAAGTGCCGACGGGGGAGCATGGGCTCCATGCGGGATCGTTGCTCTTGGCCAAGGTGGAGGTGTCGAGAACGCCGCCAGAGTTGTGCAAGGTGGTTTCGAGGGCGCGATAGATGGGTTCTGCGGCAAAGAGGGGGAGGGGATTTCGGAGTGCAGTGTGAGCGAGGCCGAGCAGTTGGCGAGCGCGTTCGCGTGTCACGCCGAGTTTGAAGCCGGTGTCGCGCAAGGAAACTTGGTGTTGGGCGAGAAGAGCGGATGGCTCTTGCAGGCCGTAGTGCAATTGGATGGCATCGGCGAGGCGGGGGGTGAGAAACAGGGTGAGCCAATCGCGCAGGGGGAGAGACGGAGGCTGGCCATCGCAAACGGACTGCACATAGGCGGCGATTCGCGCGAGAAGGGAGCGATCATCGGCATCGAGTTTTTCGAACTCGGGAAGGGGTTGGCACAGGTCGCCCAGGGTGGAGAGTTGGTGTGCGAGCAGAAGGGAAACGATGCGGGTGGGCAGTCCGCTAGCGTTCAGAGGTTCCTGCCGAAGGGAGTCGGCATTGGGGAGTGGCGGTTGGGGGGAAGTCACAGGTTGGGGGAGGTGGAGGAGGCGAGGAGGGCCTCATATTCCTCGGCCGTCAGCAGGTGTTTTTCGAGGGCGAGTTCGCGCAAGGTTTTGCCGGAGGCGAGAGATTCTTTCACAAGCTGCGCCACGCGGTCGTAGCCGAGGCGGGGGTTGAGCAGGGTGGGCAGTCCTGCGCTGCGTTCTACGTTGAGGCGGCAGGTAGCCGCATCGGCTTCGATTCCGGCGATGCACTTTTCGGCTAAGGAGCGACTGGCGGCGGAGAGAAGTTTTGCGGCTTGTAGCGTATTGGCACCGATGAGCGGCATGTGAGTGTTGAGCTCCAGTTGGCCTGCACCGCAGGCAAGGGCCACGGCGTGGTCGAGACCCTGAACTTGCATGGCCACCATGTTGACGGCTTCGCAAATGGAGGGATTGATCTTGCCGGGCATGATGCTGGAACCGGGTTCGACGGGAGGCAGGCGAATTTCGCCGATGCCTGTCAGGGGGCCGGAGGCGAGCAGGCGCAGATTGTTGGCGATTTGCTGTAGGTCGAGCGCACAGGAACGGAACGCGGCGGAAACATGAGCAAAGTCGGTCATGAATTGCGTGAGGTGGATTCCATTTTCTGCGAACCGGAACGAGCCGCCTGTTTCTGCGTTCAGAGCTTTCATGATTTCTTCGCGGAAGGCGGGTTTGGTGTTGATGCCCGTGCCGACGGCGTTGCCGCCGATGCCGAGTTCTTGGAGGCGCTTTGAGGATTCGCGGATACGTTCGGCGGCAAGGCCGATGGCGTGGGAGTAGGCGGCAAATTCCTGCCCCAAGGTGACGGGCACGGCATCTTGGAGATGGGTGCGGCCGGTCTTGAGAATGGAAGCAAATTCAGTAGCCTTGGCGCGGAGCGATTTTTCGAGGGAGGCGAGGGCGTCGAGCAGAAGGAGCGTGTGGCCGAGCACGGCGATTTTGGCACCCGAAGGAAAACAGTTATTGGTGGATTGGCCCATGTTGACATCGTCGTTGGGATGCACGGGTGACTTGGCGCCGCGCTTGCCGCCAAGGGATTCGTTGGCGAGATTGGCGACGACCTCGTTGAGATTCATGTGCGAGGAGGTGCCGGAGCCCGCCTGATAGAGGTCGATGGGGAATTCGGGATCGTGTACGCCGGAGAGGACGGCGCGGCAAGCCTCGACGATGGCTTTTTCCTTGTCGGCGGGAAGCAGGTCCAAGGTGGCGTTGGCATGAGCGCAGGCGAGCTTGAGCAAAGCCATGCCGTGGATGATCTCCATGGGCATGGGTGTGCCGGAGAGGCGGAAATTTTCGATGGAGCGAGAGGTTTGAGCGCCATAGAGAGCATGGGCGGGGACATTGCGGGGACCGAGGGAATCTTGCTCGATGCGAGTCGGTTGAGTCGTTGTCATAGTGCGTAAAAGGATAGTGGGTGAGGGGACGGGATACAATTCTGAATTCAGGAACCTATTCCCAGAAGGCGGAATATTTAATATCCATTGTTCAATATCCAAGGTGAGCCATCCCTTTTCAATCTGTCCCCATTGGAGAGTGAATAGCGGGGGGATGGGCACACTCTGAACATTGATTTTGGAAGACAGATAGAGCAAGGTTTGCGTTGGAAATCACGGTGCGGAAATCTGAAATGGACACGGGTGGAGGTTGGTGCATGAGGAAGTGGATTTGGATTGGATTGGGCTGCGTGGGACTGGCGCTGGCGGCGGAGGGGCGGCCGATGGCGCAGGTGGAAAAGGTTTCGCGGGTGGGGTTGACGCCGCCGCTGTCGGAGATGGCGACGAGCTCGGGGCGGAGGGCGGTTCAGATGGAGGGCAAGGAGATTCGCGAAGTTCCGCGCGGCGACCGGCCGACCCAGCGGGCTGCGCGAAGTTTGGCTCGTGGCGTGGACGGAGCTCTGCAAACCAATGCGCCGACCGGGCTCATGTCTGCTCCGCTCCTGACATTTGAGGGGCCAGACAATATCGATGGCGTGGATCCCCCGGATACGTGTGGCGACGTGGGGCCGAATCATTACGTGGCGATGGTCAACATGCACTTTTGCATCTATGACAAGGAAACGGGCGAGGCCCTCATCGAGCCGATGTTGATGAGCCAGCTCTATGCGGCGGCGGGGTTTCCTCCGCCGACCTCCACCACGGACGATGGCGATCCGATCGTCTTGTATGATCCGCTGGCCAACCGTTGGCTGATCAGCCAATTCATTGTGAGCGTGAATCCGTGTCATGAAGTGATTGCGATTTCGCAGACGGAGGATCCAACGGGGGAGTGGTTCCTGTACGATTTTGTGATGCCCAACGATAAAATGAATGATTATCCAAAATTTGGTGTTTGGCCGGATGGCTACTACATGAGCGACAATCAATTCAACATGGACAACAGTTATGGCGGCGCGGGCGTGTTTGTGTTTGAACGCGAAAAAATGTTGGTGGGGGATACGAATGCCACGTACCAATATTTCGATTTGGCGGAGGTAAACGAAAATTATTTCGGACTGCTTCCTGCGGATCTGGATGGGCCGCCTCCGCCGGCGGGGTCGCCCAACCTGTTTGCGATGGTGGACGATGAAGTGCTGAGTCCTGTGGATGCGCTATACCTTTGGGAGTTTCGCGTGGATTGGGAGCAACCGGAACATTCCACCTTTGGAAATGACGGAAATCCGAACCATACGAATGAAGTGGCGAGCTTCGATTCCGTTTTTCCGCTGGACCGCAATACGGTGCCGCAGCCCGGAGTGGCTCAGCGGTTGGATCCGCTGGGCGACCGCTTGATGCATCGCTTGCAGTATCGGAATTTCGGGGAACACGAATCGCTGGTGGTTTGCCACACGGTGAACGTGGGCAACAGCCAGGCGGGCACGCGCTATTACGAGTTGCGCAGGCCGTTGCAGGGCGGGGATTTTGTGGTGCAGGAACAGGCGACGTTTGCACCCGATGCGGCGTGCCGATGGATGGGAAGCGCGGCGATGGATTCGCATGGAAATCTGGCGGTGGGCTATAGCGTTTCCAGCACGAACCTCTTCCCATCCATTCGGTATGCGGGGAGGTTGGCGAGCGATCCCAGCAACGGTTTATGGCTGGGCGAAGCGACGCTGTTTGAGGGGGCGGCATCTCAAACCGGAGGCAATCGATGGGGCGACTATACGACGATGTCGGTGGATCCGCAGGATGAGTCTCTCTTTTGGTTCATCGGCCAATATTCCACAGGGGGGTGGAATTGGCGCACGCGGATTGGTTGCTTCCGGATCGGAGATCCGCAAGTAGGAACGGTGGAAGGGGAGGTTCATCATGCGATGACGGGCGACGGGGTGCCGGGGGCCACGCTTCGCTTTTCCTCGGGCGTGATTCGACAGGCGGACGATCAAGGGCAATTTTCGCAACCGGTTTCCACGGGAGAATACACGATGGTGGTTTCGGCTCCTCGGTATTATGCGGCCACGTCAACGCCCTTTGAGGTGAACTTGGATGCCACGACGCGGGTGGACGTGGTGCTACATCCGGTTCCCCTGCACGTTGCACCGGACGACGCGTTTGTGGCGAGCGGCATGGCGGGCGGTCCTTTTACGCCCGCCACGAAAACATATGTGTTGAGCAATGCCTGCGGGGATGAGGTGACATGGGCCGTATCGCATTCGTCCAACTGGCTGACGGTGTCGGCCACGGCCGGGACGCTGGATCCGGGCGAAGCGACGAATGTGGTTTGTCGCGTGAATGCGTCGGCGGAGTATCTGGATGCGGGACAAGAAGAGGATGAGATGGTAGTGGCATGGTCTTCGCCGGACGACCAAGGCGTGGAGAATCGGGTGTGTCGACTGACGATTACGCCGTGGATTCCTCCGGTGGTGGCCCAATGGGATTTTAGCGAGGGGCTGCCGGATGGCGGGTCCGTTGTGGGCGATGGGTGGCGTTTTGATGATCCGGGAGCGCGAGGCAATTTGACGGGCGGAGAGGGTGGGTTTGCCATTGCCGATTCCGATTTTGACGGGGATGTTCCGATGGATACGGAATTGCGAATGCCGGCCGTGGCGATGGATTCGAATCTAATGGTTTCGTTGAGTTTTCGCACAGACTATCGATCCTACAGCGGCAATGAAGGGGTGACGGTGGATTGGAGTGCGCATGGGGAGGATGGACCTTGGGAAACGCTGTGGCAGGCCGGGGATTCTGTGCGGGGGCCGACGAATATCTATCAGACACTGCCTTCGATGAATACGGATCAGGTACGGATCCGCTTTCACTACGTGGCCAATTACGATTACTGGTGGCAGGTGGATGACATCGTTCTCTATGGGTATCGTTCGGATGACGGCGTGTTGCGGACCGTGCCGCAGGCGGGGGTGGACATGACGGCCTACGCCGGTGACCCCATGGTTCAGGCTCGAACCTATCTCTTGACCCATTCCGGCGAGGATGTCGTGGCGTGGACGGCGCGTTGCGATGCGGCATGGTTTGAAGTGGTGCCGAGCAGCGGAACGATTCTGGCGGGGGAGACGGCTTTGGCTACGGTTCAGGCGACGGCGGAGGCTCAGTCGCTCGGCATTGGAACACGGGAGGGAATGGTTGAGTTTCGGAATAGCGTGGACGAGGGCATGGCTGGCCGCCTGGTGAAGTCGACGGTTCTGGAACCGTTGACGCTCACCTCTGCGTCCAATTGGGTTGCCAGAGGATTGGAGGGCGGCCCCTTCACGCCGGCCTCGGCCACCTATACGCTTCACAATTTATCGGCTCATTCCGTTTCGTGGTCGGCGGGGGAGACGGCGCCTTGGCTGGATCTGTTCCCCCGAGGCGGAACCCTTGCGGCGGGCGGGGAACAGCCGATCACGATGACGCTGGTGACGAATGAACTGACCGCGCCGGGTGTGGTGGTTGACGCGCTGGTGGTTTCGAATCACCTGACGGGAACGGTCCTCACTCGCGCCGTGACGGTGACGGTTGCGGAGGTGACGGGGCGGATAGGGGCAAGCGATTCCATTGCGCCCACCAACGACCACCATATGCCGTTTGGCGTGGTGAGCCGTTCCGCGCCGCGCATCGAAACGATCACGGTGCGCAACACGGGCGAGAATGAGCGCAACCTGACGGTTTCGGAGATTTTGCTTGGCTATTATCAGTCCACGTTTGAGGAGGGGGCCGATGGGTGGAATGCGATGCCGGCCGACGCGTGGGCGGTCACCAACGGCGCGTATGTGGCGAGTGGGTCCAATGGGTGGATGACCTCAAGCTATGTGCCGCACTCGTGGGGCGACGCGACGGTGGAGGTGCTCCAGCGCCGATCCGGTGCGACCAACGCCTCGCAAGGGGTGGCCTTGCGGACAACGGATGATTTTGAAGTGGGGAGCGCGGGATCGGGCTATCTGTTTGTCCTTTCGGGAGCGCATTCCTATTCGGTGTTCAGGCAAGTCGATGGAGCCAGCACCGCATTGCAGGGGTGGACGTACAGCCCGGCGATTCAAGCATCGACCAATCTTCTTTCTGCAACGGCCAGCGGCGACCAGTTGCGTTTGGCGGTGAACGGGACGTTGCTTTGGGAAGGCAAGGACAGTCAGTTGACTGGGGGCCATGTGGCGCTGGGCGGATATGCCACGAGTGGGTCGCCCGTGCTCTATGCGTTTGATGACGTGCGCGTGATGCGGCCGCAACCGAGGCCCATCGGTGTGGGCCGAAAGCAGCTCTATTTCAACGGACTGGCCCAGCCGTCGAGCCGTCCCACCGGACCGGACGAGGGCAGGCCCGTGCCTACGGAGCCGGCTTGGCCCGAAGAGTTGGACTCGGTTCCCAACCGGCTCTCGATGCACTTCTTCACGTTGACGAATCTTCCGACGTTGCCCGCCGTGTTGGCACCGGACGAAGAATTGCAATTCAACGTGGTGTATGAGCCGGAAACCGTCGTGAGCAACGCGGACAACGTGCTGATTCGAAACAACGACAATTTCACGCCGGAGATGGAAATCCTGTTGGATGCCCGCGCGGCATCGGCACGTCTCACGGGTTCGGTTCTCGATGCCTATACATCCTTGCCGTTGACGGGCGCGCAGGTGGAGGCGAGGAAAGGGGAATGGGTATGGAGCGCGGGCGTCGGCGCGAGTGAATCCTATTCGCTGGTGCTTCCGGCAGGGGAGGGCTCCTTTCAGGTGACGGCTTCCCACTCCAACTATATCTCCCAGGCGACGGAGATTTCTCTTCTGGCCGATGGGTTGGTGGCGACGCAGTCGTTCGAGCTGTCGGGTTCCCGGTTGGTCTATCGTCCGGCATCGCTGGAACAAGTGGTTGGGCCGGGGGGGCGTGTCACGAATACGGTGGTCTTAAGCAACTCAGGCCCGTTGACGGTGACGGGAACGCTGATGGCAACGTCGACTCTGCCCGCATCCACGTCATGGTGCGAGGTGCTGCCCTCTTCGTTTTCGATTGCCTCCGGCGCGGTTCAATCGGTGGCGGTGGTGTTCGACGCCTCGGGGATTTCATCGGTACCTCCGGCCGTGTGTTCCGCTGAATTGGCGTTGAGTGGCAGTTTTGTGAATCCGCTGCCCCCCATGGCGATGACCCTGCGGATTTCAGGCGAAAGCGTTGGGGTGTTGCCGGCGGAGGCGCAAGCGGTCTATGGGTGCGTGGGCGGACCTTTCTCTCCCACCTCGGTGGTGTACACGGTGCGCAATTTGAGCACGGGGACGGTCCATTGGGAGGCAACGACGGAAGCCGAGTGGATTGGCTTGAGTGCAACGAACGGCACTCTGGCAACGGGAGCGGCGCAAGATATCGTGGCGTCGGTAAAAACCAATCTTCCTGCCATGGAAGTGGGACGACAGGAAGGGCGCATTCGGTTTTTCAACCGCGCGGCAGCGGAAGAAATTTCGCGTACGTTCGAGCGGGTGGCGTTGCCGGCTCGTTCCACGTTTGCGGCGTTTGACATGGACACGGATCCCGGCTGGAGCGCGCAGGGCGCATGGGAATATGGTCAACCGCTGGGCGGGGGGAGCCACAACCAGGATCCCCTGGCGGGCTCGTCGGGAGTTCACGTCTACGGCTACAATTTGTCAGGCGACTATTCCAATCAACTGCCCCGCCGGGCGTTGACCACGCTGCCCATCGACGTCTCGAATGGGTTCCATTTGGAACTGGAGTTTCAGCGTTGGCTGGGAATCGAGGCGTCGGCCTATGACCATGCGTCGGTCGAAGGCAGTTCCGATGGGCAGAACTGGGTCGAGCTGTGGGCTCATCAAGGCAAGGCGATCGCGGACGCCGAATGGGTTCGCGTGACGTTGCCCATTCCGGATTCGCTGGCGACCAACTCCACGTTGCGCTTGCGCTGGGTGATGGGGGCGACCGACGATACCGAAACGTATCCGGGGTGGAACATCGATGACGTGATCGTGCGGGGAAACCGATTGCAGTTGTTGACGGTTCAATCGCCCACAGACCAATCCACGCCTGGCACGGGAATCCACTGGATACCCGAAGGGGTGCCGACGACTTGCCTGATTACCCAAACGGTGGCGGACGTGGTTCGTACGCAATTTGTCTATGTGGGCTGGGCCGGGAGCGGAGACGTGCCGGAATCCGGAACGGCGACAAACGTATCGTTCACGCCCACGCAGCCATCGGTGCTGACGTGGCTTTGGTCCACCAACGTGCTGTTGTCGCATTCTGTGCAGGGCGGCGGAGCTATCCACGGAAGCCCGACCGGTTGGGTGGCCCTGGGAAGCTCCGTCCTTCTTTCGGGGGAGGCCGATTCCTATTATCACTTCGCCCAATGGGCGGGCGAGGTGGAGTCCACCACGAATCCGCTGTCGCTGGACATGTTTCGGCCGTGGGATGTCATCGCGGTTTTCGACGAGAATCAAACGAGCAACACCCACACGCCGGAATGGTGGTTGGCGCGCTATGGCTGGACGAACGAGTTTGAGGCGGCGGCCCTCCTCGACGACGACCGGGATGGCGTTCCGGCCAGCGACGAGTACGTGGCCGACACCGATCCGACGGACCCGGAATCCGTTTTGCGCATGAACGGGATTGTGGACGGCCACGTGGAATGGCGAGGCGGAACGGGAGTGGTCCAATACTTGGAATGGAGCCGGGACGTGCTGGGGACCTGGAGCGAGTGGGCCACCCACATGCCACCGATGGAGATTACCCATTCCGTGCCGTTGCCCGACGGCGAGGAGCCGGGCTATTTTCGCATTCGCACCGTGCGGTGAGAAGGAGCGGATCGCCTACTGGATGACGTCGTTGCGATATTTTCGCGAAAAGGCGCGGATGGCGTTGACCTGGTCTTCGCCCATTTCCGGCATGGCGTTGATGATGTTCAGCAGGACGGTAATGAACTGGGCGCGTTCTTTTTGCTGAACGAGGGCGGCCAACTCGGGCTCGTTTTCAACTAACGCCAGCAAGCGTTCATAGGATTGAAAGGCATTTTTGGTATCGCCGACAAAACGCATGTAATTGGGTTCGTAATTGGATTGCACGGCGATTTCTGTTGCGAGGTAGAGACCTTCCAGCAGATATCCATATAAGCCGTCGACGAGAAGTTCGAGACCCTCGCCATCCTTCACCATCTCTTGCCATTCCACATCTTCGTCCTGTTCGCGGAACAACTCCCACAACTCCTCTTCGCCGCCGGGTTGGTCAATTTGCTCCAGCGCCTCGCGGTAGCGGCGTTCCATGTCGGGCCAAGGATATCCCAAGCTCTCGAGAAATTGGCAAACAGCTTGGCCGAATTGTGCGGTGGGTTCGGCTTGGTGAAAGGTGGCGGCATAGGTCATGTCCATCCAATACATGCCGACCAGAATGCGGCGCTTTTCCATGGATTGGTATTTATCCACGTCCACCGGCACAACAATTTCGGGAAGATAGGCCCCGCCCGCTTCGCGCATCATGAACATGGTGTCGCCCATCTTGGGGCCTTCTTTCCAAAGCAGGTCGATTTCTGCGCGAACTTTTTGTTGGAGCTCGTCGGAAAGTTCAAAAGCCGAAGCGGACAGAGCCAGCCCCAGTAGGGCCAATGCGAAAAGGGAACCCATTGATTTTTTCATGCCATCTCTCCTGAAGGATGTGAGAACGATCTCCACTACGGAGAACGAACGGCCGACATCATACGGGATTAGGGAAAAGGTGCAACGCGATTTCCCGTCGGGCCGCCGTGTGGGGTCAAGGAGGGAGGTTTCTCCTTTTCGTTTGGGGCTAGGGCATGAGCCATCGGAAAAATTTTGAAAGAGAGACCGGGCACTTCGGTGGTGAGGTCTTGTTCCATTTGGCGGCTGAGTTCTTGGACATGTTCGATGGTTTGGCTGGGGGCAAATCCCATTTCGATTTCCACGAAGCGTCGATTTCCACTGGCACGGGAGAACACGGTGCCGATGTTGTCATAGTGCTGATAGTGCCGGGCGAGGACGCGCATGATTTCAATTTGTTGCTTCTCCGGTAGGGGCAAATCCACCAGTGCACGAAAATTATGCCAGATCAGCGAAGCGCCGATCCAGAGCATGTAGAGGGCGATGCCCAGCGCCACCAAGGGATCGATGCGGTTGCCCAGTTCGGGTGCCTGCATCGCGACGCAGGCCCAAGCAATGGCCAGCGCCACACATACACCGAGGTCGTTGATCAAGCACAGGTGATAGTCGAGCAAGGTGGAGCGGAGCAAGGGGGAGGGATTATTGGATTGCCGGGCGAGGCGGCGCACCAGCAGATACAACACCAGCATGCGAATAGCCGAAAACACAATCGCCACTTGGCTCAACTGGTAGCCCACCACGGGGGGGTGAAACAATCGAACGAGGGCATCCGCCGCCAAATAGAGGCCGGACGGCACATAGAAAACTCCCAGCAAGAAGGCGGAGAAATTCTCCAGTTTTCCAGCCCCATAGGCAAATTGATACACATTGTTGCGGATCACCTGATGGAGCGCGTAGAGCGAAAAACTGTTGATGACGATGGCAATGGCGGATTGGACGCAAATGACCAGGACTGATGCCGAGTTGGCAAGCCACGCGGTGGCAATGAAGAGGGCGGTCATGGGAATCAGCGTGAGTTGTCCCCAGACATGCAATCGATAGAGGCGGATGCCTTCCGAATTGGCATGATCAATTTGCGCATTCATAGATACGGTGACAGGATGATGCACGAGTATGAATTTGGCAAGCCGAGAGGGTATGCCGTTTGGGAATTCGGGGGGCTCCTGTTGATTGCCGAATGGAAGGGGACTGAAAAGAAAAATAGGAGCCAATCCAGTTGCATCGAGGTGAAACTAGGTCTAACATAAATCTAATAATCAAAGTGTGGCCTTATGGAGAGCGGAATGAGACGGATCTTTGGGAGTGGTTTGGCGTGGTGTTGCCTAGCATCCGTATGCCTAGGGGGCGGGGGGCCCCCCGTGCGGTTGGATTGGGGTGTGGTGGACACAACGAGCGTAGAGCAACAAGCGAAGTCGCGGGCCATTCGATCGGCATCCAAGCCGACGGTGATTCAACAGAAGAATTCAAGGGGCGGGGCGCCTTGGTTGGTGCAGTTTAACAATGTGATTCAGGAAGAGTGGAAGTCGAAGATGGTGAAGGCGGGGGCGGAACTCAAGGGCTATATCCCGGAGAATGCCTTTTTGATAGAAGCCACGCCGGCGGTGGTGGCCAAGATCGGGGCGATGACGAATGTGACGTGGGTGGGGGAGTATTTGCCTTCGTATAAAAAAGCCAAACCGGTGAGGCAGATGCTGGCCAACGGGGTGGAGGAAACCCGCGAATACAGCATTCTTTTGTTTCAGGCGGACGATCGCGTGCGCATTTCGCGTGCAATTGCGGAATTGAAGGGTGCGTTTGTTACGGTGGTGGAGGCGTTGCCGGATCGAGGGTTGGTTCGCGCTCGGTTATCGTCTTCGGCCATTGAAACCATTTCCGACTGGGGCGAAGTGGAGTGGATTGAGCCCTATGTGCCGCCCAAATTGTTCAACGATGTATCCGTGCGCACCAACAAGATGAATGTGTCGAATGTGTGGAGCACGTTGGGCCTTACGGGGGCCGGGCAGACGATTGCGGTGTGCGACACGGGGCTGGACACGGGCAACACCTCTACGCTGCACCGCGACTTTACCAATCGGGTGATGTGGACGCAGGCGTTGGGACGTACGGGGAATTGGAGCGACCCTCATAGCCATGGCACTCATGTGGCGGGTTCGGTGCTCGGCAATGGAACCTCATCCACGGGGCGATACAAAGGCGTGGCGTACGAAGCGAATTTGGTGTTTCAGTCGGTTCTCGATAGTAGTGGGGGATTGGGGGGCTTACCCGCAGATCTGACCACGTTGTTCCGGGCGGCGTTCACCAATGGGGCACGCATTCATTCCGATAGTTGGGGGTCTGCCACAAATGGAGTGTATACGACATATTCGAGAGATTTGGACATGTTCGTGTGGAGCAACAAAACGATGTTGATCCTGATGGCCGCCGGCAATGAAGGGATCGATGCCAACAGCGATGGTGTGGTGGATGCGGATTCCATGAGTTCTCCCGGCACGGCTAAAAACTGCCTGACGGTCGGGGCGGCTGAAAATTATCGTACCATTTCCTCCACTTGGGGAGCCTCGTGGCCTTCTGACTTTCCAGTCGATCCGATCTATTCGGACAATCTTTCGCAACCGGATTCGCCGCAGGGAATGGCGGCATTCTCCAGCCGCGGGCCGTGCGACGATGGGCGCATCAAGCCCGATATTGTGGCACCCGGAACGTATGTTATTTCCACGCGTTCGCGAGCCAGCACCAACACGGGGTGGGCGACGGTGTCTGCCAACACCAATTATCTCTACATGGGTGGCACGAGTATGGCGACCCCGCTCACGGCGGGTGCGGCCGGGTTGGCGCGGCAGTGGGTCACCACAACAGGGGGAATTACCAATCCCAGTGCGGCCTTGTTGAAGGCGCTATTGATCAATGGCGCGCGCAACATGGCGCCGGGACAATACGGAACGGGGGCGACACAGGAAATACCCACCAGCCGTCCCAACAATGTGCAAGGGTATGGACATGTAGATCTGTACAATACGCTGAAGCCCTCGACCAACCAGTTCATGAATCTGTACGACACGAACAGCCTGAGTACGGGGCAATCCAATACGTTTTCCTTCACGGTCAGCACGGCTTCCACGAACAAGTTTGTGATGACGATGGCCTATTCGGATTATTGGGCAACTTCCAGCGCGGAAAAAAAATTGGTCAATGATTTGGATCTGACGGTGCGAAAGCCATCGGGCACGCTCCTGTATGCCAATGGAAGCACCACGCTCGATTCGACCAACAACGTGGAAATGATTGAGTTTGCGGCGGATGAGGTGGGCACGTATACGGTGCAGGTGGCCGCACGGACGGTGCCATTCGGAACGAATCAAGCCTATGCGATGGTCGTTCGCGGACCGATGGCGGACGAGCCGCCGGTGGCCCCTTCTTCGATCTGGGCCAGCGCGACAAATTCGGTTGATTTCACAGCGGCGTGGAGCGCGGTTTCCGGGGCGGCCAGCTATCAATTAGATGTGGCGACCCATGGTAGCTTCTCCGGCGGGGGAGGGGCGGGAGCAACTTTGATTGACGAAGATTTTTCTTCCTTTTCGGATTGGACGGACAGTGGAACAGCTATCGACACAACCAATGCTCACTATGGCGCGGCCAGTCCTTGCCGGGGGTTAGGAACTGGTGCTACGCTGACTTCGCCTAGAGTCAATAGTCCCACCCAGATGACGTTTTATGTGGATTCCAGCAGTGGAGGCAACGGAAAGATCACAACCAACTACTACAGTCTGGATGATGGGGTGTCATGGTCGCCCCTCGGATCGTTTATTGTCAGCACGGTGGGGGCAACGGTGACGCAGGTGCTGACTTCCTCTCCCAATCTTTCGGCTTCCACGAATGTGAAATTTCGTTTTGTGTCGGCTTTTAGCACTTGGTATCTGGACGACGTGAAGGTTACTGGCGGCGCGGGCACTCCCAGCTATGTGGAGGGCTATTCCAACCGGGCGGTGGCCAGCACGAGCCAAAGCGTGACGGGGCTGACCTCTGGAGCGACCTATTATTTCCGGGCGCGGGCGGTGAATGCGGCGGGGAGTAGTTTGAATTCTCCGACGGGTAGTGTGATCACAACGGGAGGAATTTCGGGTACACCGCCGACTCTGAATTCCATTGCGGCGCAGTCGGCTACCGTGAACGAGGATTTTGAATACACGGTGACGGCGACGTCGACGGAGGGGGATCCGATTTTATCCTATGCCTGCACTAGTGTGGTGTCCGCCGATGCTTGGGACTTGGATAGGGAGAGTGGCTATTTCAATTTTTTGCCACAATCTGCACAGATCGGGGCAAATGTGTTTTCCTTCACGGCCACGGACAAGGATGGAGTGAGTTCACCGGTGGCGATGACGGTGACGGTGAGTGCGGCATCGACTCCTCCCACGGTGTCCTTTGGTTCCTCTCGAGTGTATGCGGAAGAAGGCGGATCCACGGTGTTCTTGCCCGTGACTCTTTCCTTTGCGGCCGATGCGACGGTACAGGTGGCGATTGCGGGGACGGCACTTCCCAATGGAACGGATTTCAATTGCAGCACCACGATTCAGTTCTCGGCTTCCGGGTCAGCTTCGAGCAACTGGGTTCTTTCGGTTATGGATGACTCTTTGGCGGAGGGGCCGGAATCGGCGAGCTTGCGCTTGAATCCGGTGTCGGGTGCCACGTTGGGCGCGATCCCACAAGCGGTCTTTTTCATTCGCGACAATGACGCCTTTTCGATTATGGCAGGAAACCTCACCAGTGGCACGTATCAGCAGTATGAAGATTCCGGCGAGCGCATTTTGCAGGCTCTTTGCCCGGATGTTGTGCTGTTGCAGGAATTTCTCATGACGAATGGGGTGACGATTCGCGCGTGGGTGAATGAACATTTCGGAAGCAATTTCTATTACTATGTGGAATCCACAAACGGGGACAGCGCGGTACAACTTCCCAACGGGATTATCAGTCGCTGGCCGATCACGGCTTCCAACGAATGGGAGGATGTAAACATCAGCAACCGTGACTTTGCCTGGGCCAAAATTGATCTGCCGGGAAGTCGTGATTTATACGCGGTAAGTGTTCATCTCAAGGCGGACTCGGGTTCTGAATCGGAGCGGACGGCAGAGGCCCGGGTGTTGACCAACAACGTCACGACGAATGGGTGGCTGACGAATGGCTATGTGGTGATCGGCGGTGATTTCAATCTGCAAAATCGGAGTGAGACGGCGTTGTCGGTTTTAACAAGCAAGGTGCTTTCGGATGCCCGCCAACCGGCCGATCAGGTTGGTGATAAAGACACGAATAGCGGGCGGGACAATCCCTATGATCTGGTGTTGCCCAGCACGAATCTGAATGCGAGGCATCGTGCATTCACTTGCTATGGCTATACGTTCACCAATGGAATGATATTTGATACGCGCATTACGTGGGCCAATGGCTTGCCCCCCCCCGCGCTGACGAATGACTCTGGTGCCGCGAACATGCAACACATGGCGGTGCTGAAGGTGTTCGAGCTAGAAGACTATCTGGAAGCACCGTCGAGTCTGGCCGCAACACCCGCAGGAAGAACGCAAATGGATTTGTCGTGGAATCCCAATTCGGCCGGGGATAGCGTATTGGTGGCGTGGAATACCACGGGGACATTTGCCACTCCCACGGGTTCTTCGCCGGGGGTGGGTGGAACGTTTGCAGGTGGAACGGTGCTTTACAAAGGAACGGCAACAAGCGCGAGCCATTCGGGCCTTTCCGGATGCTCTTCCTATTTCTATCGGGCTTGGTCATACCTGGACACCAATTATTCGGCCGGAGTAGATGCATCGGCGATAACGTTGGGGCCGGATGCGCCACTCGCGGTCTGGGCAATCGCGACAAACAACACCCATTTCACGGCGGCCTGGAGCGCGGTGGATGGAATCGTGGATTATCGCCTGGATGTGAGTGAGGACGAATCATTCGGGGCTTTGGCGGCGGCATCGGACTTGTTTATTTCGGAATATATCGAAGGAGCAAGCAACGAAAAATACATTGAAATATTCAATGGAACGGGACTCAGTGTGGATTTGTCCGGCTATTCCCTTTTGCTGGTTGCCAACGGTGCTTCCACGCCTACGGCCAGCAACGTTCTTTCTGGCACCTTGGAGAATGGCGGGGTGGCGGTGTACAAAAATACATCCTCAACCAACGCCATCGGAGCGGTCAGCACTTCCATCAACTTCAACGGGGATGACGCGGTGGCCTTGTGGAGACGCTCTTCGTCTTCTTGGGTGGATATAATCGGAAGAATGGGTGAGGATCCGGGAACGGCTTGGACGGATGGATCTTTCTCCACGCTGGACCAAACGTTGGTTCGAAAGTCGACCGTATCGGGTGGCGTGACGAACAATCCGGTGAGCCGATTCCCCACGTTGGGAACGGAATGGGACTCGTATGGAATGAGCAACGAGGGATACTTAGGTAGCCACACCTTTGATGGAGGTGGCAGCCGTTCGAGCACCGTTGCCGGATATTCGAATCGCATGGTGTCGGGTGTGACAAGTTTCTCTGTCACGGGCTTGACGTCGGGCGTGACATACTATTTCCGTGTCCGCGCAGTTGACGGAACGTGTGAGAGTGATCATTCGTCCACCGGCCAGGTCACGACCCGGGCGCAAGAAAATCAAAACATCACAGCCTTTATGCCAACGAATGGGAGCGTCTATTTTACAACGAATAGCGTTTCGCTGTCAGCGACGGCATCGAGCGGTCTCGTTGTGACATTTGCAGTGGGCTCGGGGCCGGCGATTCTCTCGGGTGGAACGAATTTGACTTTCACAGGTGAGGGAAGCGTCATGATCGTGGCTTCGCAGGCGGGCAATGCCAACTGGAATCCGGCGCCGAATGTAACGAACACGTTGACGACGGTGAAGGCAACGGCCAATGTGGTGCTGAACGGGCTGGCACAAACCTATAACGGGACTGCGCGAACGGTGACGGCGACGACAACGCCGGATGGGTTGACCGTGAGTGTGACGTATGGCGGATTGGAAACCGCACCGACGGGAGTGGGCAGTTATGCGGTGACGGGCACGGTGAGCGATGCCTTGTATCAAGGTTCGGCCCAGGGAACATTGGTGGTTTCGAAGGCCGATCCATCGGTGACGGTGTGGCCAACAGCCAGCGCGATCCTCTATGGACAGACGTTGGCCAGTTCGACCTTGAGCGGAGGCTCGGCCACACCGGCGGGTGCGTTCGCGTTTACTTCGCCATCGGCCATCCCCGGTGGTGGAGCAACCGCGCAGATCGTGATCTATACGCCGAGCGATACGGTCAACTACAACACGCTGGAAAGCACGGTGAGTGTGACGGTGAACCCCGTGGCGTTGACTGTGACGGCCGATGCGCAAATCAAACCCTTTGGCTCGGTCAATCCGGTTTTGACTGTGCAATATATCGGCTTTGTCTTAGGGCAAACGGCTGCGGATCTTGCCACAGAACCGACAGCGAGCACAGGCGTGAATGAGACGACGCCCGTTGGAATCAATGCCAACGCCATCACGGTTTCGGGCGGAGCATCGGCCAACTACACTTTCACCTATGTCGCTGGTGATTTTACCGTGACAGAGGCGATTGAATCGGGAACTGTGGCCAGCAACGATGTGGATGTGACCTTTGGTCCGTTGAAGGATGGCGGTAACTACGATCTACTGTACCGGCCTAGTTTGAGCACAGGGGATTGGACTGTCGTGGATACCCGAACGGGATTGGGCGAGGAGACCGCGACGTTGACACACGAGGGAGGGGGAACAAACCGGATTGGATATTATCGGGTTGAGGGGGAAACCGGTCCGAGTGCACAAGTGTGGGGATATGCAAAAATGACCAAGCCGGGAAATTACAAACTCGTCATGGTGGGAGTTCCCTTTGTCACGGAGGATCAAACTCTCAACAGCCTGATGAATCCGCTGGAGTTCAAAGGTCACCATAATAATCCGGGATTGGCCGATCAGGTCATGGTGTGGAATGCGGGATCGCAGTCGTACCTGAACCTAGCCCTGTATGATCTGCGTCCGTATGGGGAGGAATACGCCAGTCAAACGGGATGGAAGGCGTTCGCCGGATTTGGTCCCACCTCGTCCTACATGAATCCCATTCTTCCCGCTGGATCGGCGGTATGGATTCGGGGCACCACACCCCAAGATACCCAAGTGACGATGGCGGGCGAAGTGGTGATGGATGTCGCCATCACCAATCCGGTTGTGTCCGGGTTGCAACTCGTGTCCAATCCGTTTTCGGAGAGGACAAGCGTGTTCGACATGGATATCCATGTTCACGCAACGGGCCACCACAACAATCCGGGGCTGGCCGATCAAATCATGGTGTGGGATGCGGGATCGCAGTCGTACCTGAACCTAGCCCTGTATGACCTGCGTCCGTATGGGGAGGAATACGCCAGTCTAACGGGATGGAAGTCGTTCACCGGATTTGGTTCCAAGACGCCCTACATAAATCCCATCCTTGAACCGGGTCGCGGATTCTGGCTCAAGGCTGTCAATGGATCTTTTGAGTGGGCCAAGACGAATCAGTATCTCAACCATTTACAGTGATGGGCAGGTCTTCCTTCCTGTCACATGTAGATGATAAGATTTCTTTATTATGAAGCAGGATGAACATATTTTGTATGCAGCGAGGAAGGGTAGATTCTCACACCTATGAAAATGCGTGATGTATATGTTGGGTTGGGAATAGCGCTTGTAGGGGTGACTCTTTCAGCCAATGCCATTCAGGTTCGTATTGCGACCTATAATGTTTTGTTTGGCGTCGACACGAGTGCGGATCGGACTCTGGCGCAGCCCGACGATGACTATGCGGCGGTGTTGACGAGCCTGCAACGTGTTCAGCCCGACATTGTTTGCTTTCAAGAATTGTCGTTGAGTGACAAAGCGGCTTGGCTGGAAATGGCCGCGACCCTTGGATATCCCTATTATGCGTTTGCGTCGACGGCAGGAGGAACGTTTGCCGGCGATGCAAGACTCGGGATTTGGAGTAAATTCCCGATTCTTTCCTCGGATGAGGTGAAAGAGACGGTGGTGGATCCGACGGCGGCGGAGATGACGCGGTGGCCGCTCCACGCGGTGATTCAGGTTCCCGGAGCACTTCAGCCGTTTCATGTTTTTTCAGTCCACAACAAGTCGGGGACAACGGACAAGACGAGCCGCTTGCGCCGGGCGTTTGAAATGTTCCGGACGGTGAACTACATCACGAACCTGATTGCTCAGTATCCCTTGGACTCGGAATACGCGGTGATGGGGGATTTCAACGATACCATCGAGGGGAGTATCGGGTTGGGGCAGAATACAAACTTTCCGATCACGTATTATCAGGATCGATTGGCGGCCGGGGCCTTGGGTTCCAGCTTCAATGATGGTTCGGATATTCCATGGAATGCGGCTTCCAGTTGGCTCATGCCGTATCGCTATTATCCAACGGACCGATTGGCCGAGGTGGGAATGTCGGTGGTGGATGCGGTTCAGACGGGCCGGACCTATACGTGGACGCATGACAATGATGGGGGAGACACCAATGGATACCGTTTGGATTATATTCTGTTTAGCGATGAAATCATGAACAGCGCCTACGGGCCGCCTGTGGCGGAAGTCTATTCGTCCACGGGAGATGCGGAAGGGGTTGGGATGACAAAATATGGTTCACCCCCTGCTGTAGGAACGAGCCTCCATGCCTCGGATCACCGCATGGTGTTTTCGGATTTTAATCTCATCGACGAGGTTGGGGGGATCACGCCCGTGGGCATTCTCAGCGAGATCGTAGATCACCCCACGTCAACCAATGCGAATTACATTGAAATATGTAACACAGGGAATGGACCGTTGGACCTGTCGGGATATTCGCTGGCGATCTACCTCGACAAAGCCAGCAAAGCCACGGCGACCCTTCCCTTGAGCGGGACTTTGGATTCCGGCCAAGTCTATACCTTGGCGGCGTCGACGAGCACCTTTTTCCAGACATACGGAATGGCTGCGAACAAGCAAAGCAATGTGGTAGCGCGAATCAACGGGAATGATGTGGTGGCGCTCTTGCGATCCAACGCGGTTTCCGATGTGTATGGCAAAGCGGGAACCTATCCCGGTGCGTGGGGCTATACCAACTCGACAACCGTGCGCAAGCCGGGTGTGAGCGACCCGCTGACGGTTTGGGCAACCAACGAGTGGACGATCACGACGGGAACCAACACGGCAACGCCGGGCTTCCACCAAGCGCTATCGGACGCAGATGGATATGTGGCGGGGGTGAGCCTTTTGCCCTTCGCCCCTCAAGCGACGAATTTGTTTGCCATTACCGCCAGCGCATTTGTCAACCGCTCCGCTTCCAATTTGGCGATGACGGCGCGTTTTCGAATCTCCGGCGGAAACTGGATTGACCAGCCCATGATGGATTCGGGCGGGGAGATGTGGCAAACGCCGATGATGAATGTGGCCAAATCCGGTGGCGATGTGTTGGAGTATTGTGTGTTGCTTTCCTTTGCGGGGCCGGGGGCCAACAGCCCGAAAGTTTCTGTCACGAATGCCTACACGTTTCCCGTGGGGATAGGAACGGCGGCACCCATCCTGCCGCTGTTTAACGAAGTGCGCGCCAATGGGGCGGGGCCGGACACGAATGAATTTGTGGAGCTGATCGCTCCAGCTGGAACCAATCTGGCCGGGTACATGATGAAGCACTACAACGGGGCCTCCCAGTTAGATGGTGTTTCGTGGACGTATACCTTCCCGTCTTTCACAGTTCCGGATGATGGAATTCTGGATCGGGGAAGCCATCATCTGGGCTTGGTTGTGGTGAGTCAACATTCCAACACCGTGGCAAATACCGACCTGACGTGGGGCTACACGCTCAACAACGGACCGCATGCGTTGATCTTGTATGATCCTTCCAGCAATATCGTGGATGCCGTGGTGTGGTTGGCCGAATCCACGAATACGTTTGATACCGATGTGGACGATCCGGGAACTGTTTCGAGGCTTGTGCCCGGCGGGAGTCCAAACTATTTGCACCTCATTGGATTGGATCCGGCCTCCGACAGTTGTCCCCAAGCACCCAATCTTGTGTTGACGTCGACCAATGGGTGGACGGCTGTCGCTGCCACGCCGGGAGCGCTCAATGCCACCCAAACCAATGGGTTTTTGATTGTATCCCGTTTGGATCTCGATCAGGACGGCATTCTGGATGATGAGGACAACTGCCCCGACACGTTCAATCCGACCCAAATTGATACGGATGGAGACGGACAGGGTGACGAATGTGATCCGGATATAGACGGAGATGGCGTCGTGAATGGTTCGGACAACTGTCCGTATTCGCCCAATGCCGACCAAGCCGATATGGATGCGGACGACATCGGTGATGCCTGTGATCCCGACATAGACGGCGATGGTCTCACCAACGAAGACGATCCCTACCCCTATGAATCGAGTACATGGTTTGTGAATTTCGAGGATGGCACCAACTCCAATTATGCTCTCACGACGAAGCGAATCAATGGCCGGAATTGGGTGATGACCAACGCGTTGGTTGGAACCTTGGCAAACGATTTGAAAAATGGGCTTCGGGCGTTGCGGTTCAAGCCCACCGGGGAATTTCGGCTGGAGGGCGCGCTGACCAATGGCATCGGTCTGATTTCGTTTGCCTATGGACGCTATGGCACGGAGGCGGGTGTCACTCTGGCTGCGGAATATTCCACAAACGGAGTGGATTGGACGTCCATTGCTTCCGTTTCGACGGAGGGTGTTGCCAGCCTGACAACGAACACCACCACGGTAAATGTGCTGGGGCCCGTTCAGTTTCGCATGACCTGCACGGGTACGGCAGAACGCCATGCGAATGTCGACGATCTTTCGATTTCCTCTTTCTCTCTCCCGAGCGAGCCCATGGATGCTGTGTGTGCGCTGGTGTCCACGAATGAAGCCACCTATGACGGGGTGGCCCATACCAACGCCTTCTTTGTGTTCCCGGAAGGGATGCCGTACACGGTGACGTATTCGCCGGCATGGCCGATAAACGTGGGAACCTACACGGCCACGGTGACCCTTCCCGACATGGACCCCATCACGGGCGGGACGTTTGTATTTCCCGATTCCGTGATTCTTACGCAAGCGATGGCCACCTGCATGGCGAATGAATCAGTTGTGGTGGCCCGGGATGGATTGCCCCACACCAACCGCTTCACGGTCACGCCTTCCGATCTTGTATGGTCCGTTGACTACTCGCCCATGGATCCTCCCGTGGAAGCGGGAAGTTATGAGGCAACCGTGACGGTGACGGGAAATAGTAATTGGATGGGTGGCGTGTTTGTCTTCCCGCAAGCAGTGACGATTACAGAAGGTGTGCCGGGGGCTCCGGTCTCGATTTGGACCAGCACGACGAATGCAACCGATGCCGAACTTTCATGGAGTGCGGTGCCGGGGGCCACGAGCTATAGAGTTGATGTCAGCACCAACGCCAATTTCCAAAATTCCGGACCGGGCGGTCAATTTTTGTTGGCGAGTAATGCGGCCACGTCAACGAATTTATTCACTCAGGAGTGGTCGGGCAACGATCTGGCGAGCAGCAACTACATTCAGATGCTCAAGCCGACCTCTGTGATTACGTCGCCGGTTTTCTCCACCGTCGGGTTCACCAATTTGTCCGTTGATTTTCGTGCTCGCACCTATGGAGGGGTGGTCGCGGGCTCGACCAATATCACCTTGTCCATTTCGACCAACGGGGGCGTCGAATGGGTGACGATGGGAGTGATGGCTCCTCTGACCAATGCCATGAAAACCCTGCCCACCTTGACCCAAACGAGCCATCTGGGCCACGCCCAAACCCGTGTTCGCTGGCAGACGCTGGGGGCTTCCGGAAGCGAAGGAGTCGGGCTTTCCAATTTGGTTGTGAAAGGTTGGACGCCCAACTTCCTTGCTCCGTCGTATGTTTCAGGCTTCTCGAATCGGACCGTCACCGGAACAAGCGTATCGGTGACAGGGCTCTTGGCGGGTGCAACCTATTACGTTCGCGTGCAAGCCATTTCTCTCGGTGGCACGAGCGTCTACTCCACGGTCACCAGTGTGACAACCCGCTCGGGGACGCCGCCCCTCCTGTCCGCGATTCCTGCGCAGGAAGTGTGGGTTGGAGCAGATTTGGAGTACATCGTGTTCGCAACGGCGACGGAAGGAGATGTTGTGCGGTTTACTTGCACCAGTGAGGTGAATACGAACACCTGGTTGTTTGACACGAACAGCGGCCATTTCTATTTCCTTCCCACGTTGAGCCAAACGGGAACGGCGGTCTTCACCTTCACGGCGTTGGACAAAGATGGACCGAGTTTTCCTGTCGCCATGACGGTCTCGGTGAGCGCCGCAGAAGCCACCGTCACGCTGAACGGACTGTTGCAGACCTACGATGGAAATCCGAAGAGCGTCACCGCGACCACCGTTCCGCCCGGATTGACAGTAAGCTTGACTTATAACGGATCTGAAACGGCACCCACGGATGTGGGAAGCTATGTCGTGACAGGCATGGTTGTGGATGTGGTCTATCACGGTTTATCCACGGGCCTGTTGGTGATTGCAGAAGCCATTGAATCCATTTCCGTGACCAGCAACCAAGTGGCCTTGGCGGTGGGGCCTCTGGTGGAAGGTGCCGTTTATGAGCTGTGGTTTAGAAGCAGTTTGATGAGCGGTGAATGGCAAATTGTGAATGCGATGACCAATCTTGTGGCAGGGGCTCATGCCACGCTGACGCACGAAGGAGGGCAGACCAACGAGACGGGCTACTACCGCCTTAGGGGAGCGTATGCATGGAGCGGGCAAGCACGCAATGCGAAACGGACCGGGCAGATTGAACATGAACGGAAGGCGTTCAACGGTTTGGATGCCACCGCTTCGAATATGAATCTCATTCTAGAACCGTCGCTCTTTCAATAGGTAGGGTGAGCGTCGCCGAGGAACGCGAGGAACGGCGCCAGTGTAAAAACTCTGGCGCGGTTTTCGGGTGTGGAGCATAATGCCGGAAACACTGCCCAAAGGAGAATGACCATGTCAGAACAACGGAAGGATATCGCGGCGCGGTTGAAGGCGTTGCGGGAGATTGAAGGAAAGTCGGCCGAAGAGTTGGCGAGGGCGTTGCAGGTGCCTTTGGCAGAATATCAGGCCTTTGAGGCGGGCGCGGTTGATATTTCGGCAAGCGCGTTGCACGATGCGGCGCATGTGCTCCAAACGGATCTGACTGATTTGCTGACGGGGCAGGCTCCGCGCATGAAGATGTTTTCGGTCACCCGCAAGGGCGGGGGCGTGACGGTGGAGCGGCGCAAGGATTATCAGTACCGAAGTCTGGCTGCGAATTTTTCGGGGCGCAAGGTGGATGTGTTCGAAGTGACGGTTCCGGCAGATGTGGGGGATTCGGGTGCTCATGCCAATTCGCATCCGGGGCAGGAATTTGACTTTGTGCTGGAGGGGCGCATGGTGGTGCGTATTCACGGCAACGAGCTCACGCTGGAAACCGGCGATTGCGTGTATTTTGATTCCAACCAAGGCCATTCCATGCAGGCGCTCGATGGCAAGCCGGCGCGTTTTTTGGCCATGATCATCTAATCGGGGGAGGCTTTCATATGTCGATGCTGAATCAATTTGTGAACCGAACCGAATTTTCATCCTACGAAGACTTGCGGGATCAGTTGGAAATCCGCGTGCCGGAAAATTTCAATTTTGCCTATGACATCGTGGATGCGACGGCTCAGGCCGAGCCCTCGCGACGCGCGATGGTGTGGTGCAATGATGAAGGGGAGGGAAAGAATATTACGTTTGCCGACCTGAAGGAGGGAAGCGACCGTGCGGCGCAGGTGTTGCAGAAGCATGGCATCCGCAAGGGCGATGCGGTGATGCTGATTCTGAAGGGACGACTTGAGTTTTGGTATGTCCTGTTGGGTTTGCACAAGCTTGGTGCGATTGGCGTGCCCGCGACGCACATGCTGACGGAACACGATTTGTCCTACCGATTTGAGCGGGCCAGTATCCGCATGGTGATCACCATTTCCGATGCGGGTTTGGAAGAAGCAATCGATCACGCGGCTTCAAAAATTTCGGGCGAGCCCATCCTCAAAATGAAACTGTCGGGTGGGCGCGACGGATGGTTGGATTTGGCAAGGGAGACGAAGGCGATGGATGGTCGCTGGGTGCGTCCAACAGGTGCCGAGGGCACACAGAATAGCGACACCCTGTTGATTTATTTTTCGTCGGGCACGACCGGGCAACCGAAGATGGTGGTGCACGACTTCACCTATCCGCTCGGACATATTGTGACGGCCAAGTTCTGGCAAAACGTGCGCGATGGAGGGTTGCACTACACGGTGGCGGACACCGGCTGGGCCAAGTCGGCGTGGGGAAAACTGTACGGACAGTGGATTTGTGGTAGCGCCGTTTTTGTGCACGATTACGAAAAGTTTTCTGCCACCAAGACGCTGGAGCTGTGTTCCAAATTCGGGGTGAACACGTTTTGTGCGCCGCCGACGGTGTATCGATTCCTCATCAAGGAGGATTTGTCGAAAGTGGATTTCAGCTCGCTCCGCTATGCTGTGGTGGCGGGCGAGCCGTTGAATCCCGAGGTGTACGAGCGCTTCCTGCAGGCCACGGGTCTGAAGCTGATGGAGGCGTATGGTCAGACGGAGATGACGGTGGGTGTCGGCAATTATGTGGGCATGAGTCCCAAGCCCGGTTCGATGGGGAGGCCCTCGCCGCTTTACGGTATGGTTTTGGTTCGCCCGGATGGCACGCCTTGTGATGTGGGTGAGCAAGGAGAAATTGTCATTCCGGCGGATCGGTGTCGGGCATTGGGGATGTTCTTGGGGTATTACCGGGATCCGGAGACGAATGCCCGATGCATGCGCGGAGGCGTCTATCATACCGGAGATGTGGCGTATCAGGACGAGGATGGATATTTTTGGTATGTGGGGCGCGACGATGATCTCATCAAGAGTAGCGGCTATCGCATTGGCCCCTTCGAGGTCGAAAGTGCATTGATGGAACACCCTTCCGTGATGGAGTGCGCGGTGACCGGTGTGCCGGATGAGGAGCGCGGACAACTGGTGAAGGCCACCATTGTGTTGGCCAGAGGATTCGAACCCACGGACGAGCTGAAGCATGTCTTACAAAACCATGTGAAGACGGTCACGGCACCCTATAAATACCCGCGCGTGATTGAGTTTGTGAAGGAATTGCCTAAGACCATCAGCGGCAAAATCCGGCGTGTGGAGATTCGCCAGAAAGACCGGAACTGAAAGATTCAATATTCAATGATCAATATTCAGTCATCAATCCAAGAAAGCTCGCAGGCTGTTCATGTGATCGGTTGAAAATTGAATATTGATTATTGAATATTGCGTTCCTCCTCTTCCGGCACGACGGCATATGCGTCCACGACTTCTCGGGGAATGGATACAGGACGCCCTTTTTGAAAGTCGAGAAAGACCCAGTCGGTTTCAGCGTTGGCCAGGACCGTGCCGTCGGAAGCGCGCACGAATCGATATTTGCGCAGGGAACGGATTTTCTTGAAGTTGGATACCCATGTTAGAATTGCGATTTCTTCGCCGGCCCGGCAGGGCTGAAGATATTCGATGAAGTGAGAGCGGACGACCCAGGTCCAGCCATGGGTATGGAGTTCTTCGGGTGCCCACCCATTTTGCCGGGTGTGGGCAATGGCGGATTCTTGTAGCATTCGAACGTATTCGATGTTGTTGACATGCCGATTCTCGTCTTCTGCCTCGGGCGGGAAAACAAACGGATAGCGGAAAATACGAACGGGCTCATTTTTCATCGGGATTGGGTTTTCAGGGTGCGGGGAAAAGGGCAGGCGGCGCACAGGGTGCGGTCGCCGAGACAGTAATCGTGATGAATTTGGATGAGGCCTTGGCGGCGCAGTCCCGATCGATAGAGACGCGGGGAGTGGTCGGGTCCAAAGAGGCGCAGGGCGGTTTGTTGAATGAGTTCGTTGGTTTCCTCAGCGGGGAGGGCGTCGATGAGGCCTTTCCACGCTTCGGCGGGAGCGCCCATGGCGGCGAATGCAGGCAACAGCAGATTCACCAGAATGGCATGCGCGCGCGAGGTTCCGATGAGGGCGACCGGTTCTTTTGCGGGAGCGGAAGAAAAGGAAAGGCGCGTGGGCCAATAGGGAGCTTCGGGCAGATCAAAGAGGGCGATCAATTTTTCGGCCGAGACGCCGGTTGGATGTTGGGCGATGGCGGCCACTTGTTCCGGGAGTCCGGGAGACGTTGCAAAAAGCATGGCGGCTGCCATGAGTCGCCGCTCGGGGCGGTTGGCCGGGCGGATGCCGACTCGAATCCAATCGGAGACAGGAATCGCCCGTGTCAGAAATTCGCCCGAGAGGGGCCACCACGTGTCCCAGCAGCGGCGGATGAACGTTTTGGTTTCGTCATCCCACGTGCGGCGATCCGAGGGATCGGGCAAGAGCGAGGCGCAACCCATCCAGAGGGCGTAGGCGCGAATGGGATCGCCCTTGGCTATTTCGCGAAGTTGATCCAATGGAATCAGGCGCGCAAGTCGGCGGAACGAAGCCTTGTTGGGACGATAGCCAAGGGTGGCCATGACTTCTTCATAGATCACTTGAGTCGGGCCCCGATCGAGCATGGCGGATTGCAGAAGTTCGGCGCGGCGGCGTAGGCGAGTCTCGCCGGCGGCATCCAGCACGGCGCCGCGTTGGTCTGGCGACAGGCTGGCCATGGCCATTCGGCAAGGTGGCGGTGTGGCGCGGGCAGCGACGGGATAGGCCATCAGGTCGATGTTATCGAAGGAAAAATCGGGAAGGGCATCCAGCGCAGGACGAAGCGAAATTTGCAGGGCTCCTGCAGGTAATTCAGAGGCCGGAAGAGTGCCCGGATAAAACGAAACGTGCGCGCACACGCGGCAATAGCGGGGGTCATCGGCATGGCGATGTCGCTGCCAGTCGGCGGGGCGAATATGAATCTCCACGTCGCCCCTGATGCGCCGCAATTCGGGGCCGACCAAGAGCGCCACATTCAGAAAATCGGGTCCGGGGCCGGAATTCCATTCGCCCGGATGCTCCACCTTCACGAGTTCGCCGTGGGTGGTGAGTAGCGTTTCGGGTCGCAGTCGATTATCGGCCCAAACGCATTGAAGATGTCGTTCGCTGAAAGGAGCAGGGGGGACCGGAGGAGGTTCGCAAATGCCGCAGGAAAAAGGGCGATCCTGGTGTTCGGTTGCTTTCGCGCGTGGAAACCAATGGGGGGCAAGGGTGGAGAGCGGGCTCATGACTTACCTCTGGACACAGAAGGAGGGGGGAAGGATGTCGACACGCTGGGAGGCTGGTGGAGAAAGTCGGCCAAACGCTGTTTTTCCATCTCCCATTTGTTGAGCAAGATCAGGCAGGTGGAACCGTCGCCCAAACTGGCCGCTTGTTCGAGTTGAGCAGAAATCCGGGCCAAGGCATCCGCTGCATAATTGGCGGCCGCTCCTTTGCTTTTGTGGGCGCTGCTACGAACTTTTTCCAACTCATTTTGGTTCAGGGCTTCTCGCATTTCAAGAGTAAGAGAATCGAGTTGGCTACGAAATTTATGGAGAAGCCCCAGAGTGGGTGCAAGATGCCCATCGAAATCCTCCAGTAAGCGTGGCAGGTCGATGGGTGGCGTGGATGAGGCTTGAAGAGGGGACACATTCAAGGAATGGCTTGCTGAAGGTGGAGCGGATCGGCGCACATGATGTTGGACCATCTGGAGCAATTTCCGGCGCCGGATGGGCTTGGTGAGAATGTCGTTCATGCCGCTTTCGATGGCCCGCGTGCGCGACACAGAGTCGACGTTGGCCGTGAGGGCGATGATGGGCGTGGGGGGGCCTGCATCTGGGTGTTCGACCCTTCGTTCACATTCCATTTGCCTCATGCGGCGGGCCGCTTCAAAGCCATCCATGATGGGCATTTGAACGTCGAGGAGGATGATGTCGAATTTTTCGCGTGAAAAAGCGTCGAGGGCGCTGAGTCCATTTTCGACGATCTGAACGTGATGGCCTGCTGATTCAAGATGGGCGCGAACCACTTGTTGATTGGGTTCGTAGTCTTCCGCAACGAGAACCCGCGCGGCTTGCAAAGGGAGCGTGTCGGAATGAGTTTCGTAGCTTTCCAATGCGCGGACTTCCGCCTCGGAAGATGTGGGCAACTCGATTTCAAAGAAGAACGTGCTGCCTTGACCGGATTCGCTTTCGAGGCACAGTTCGCCTCCCATGAGGCGCACTAAGTTCCGCGAAATGGTGGTGCCGAGACCCGTCCCACCATAGCAGCGGGTGGTGCTGCCATCGGCTTGAGCAAACTGCTCGAAGATTTTTTCTTGTTTGTCCTTCGGGATGCCAATGCCGGTGTCGATCACATCTAGACGTAGCCGAATTCTTCCCTCTTGAGGACCCTGTGATCGTGCTCGCAGGGTGACGGATCCTTGGTGGGTGAATTTGATTGCGTTGCCCACTAGATTGACCAGAACCTGCTTCAGGCGAAGCCCATCGCCGAAGAGCCAGCGCGGGACGTTGCTTGGACAATCGATGGTCAGGGATATACCCCGTTCGGCCGCTCTCACCAACCCCATGGAATGGACATCGTCCAGCATGGCCATCAGATCAAAGGGATGTGGTGCCAATTCCAAACGACCGGCGCCCATCTTGCTTTCATCCAGTACGTCGTCGATGAGCTTCAGCAAGGTCTCGGACTGGTGTTCAACGGTTTCCAGCATGCGGCGAGTGTCGGGGTCGGAGTTGCGTTCGAGCAGGATTTCTGCAAAGCCAACGATGCTGTTGAGGGGAGTCCGCATTTCGTGAGAGACGTTCGCGATGAACTCGGATCGGGCCGCACTGGCTCGAAGGGCTTTTTCCGCCATGTGGCTTGAGTAGGCCAATTGCTTTGATAAGAGGAGCTTATCTTTGGCTTGCGAAGTTTCATAGGAGAAGAGGACGAGCGTGGCAAAAATGTAGATGCACAGGGACGTGATGGCGGCACCGAAAGAATAGGGAAGATGGACAGAGTGGGGAAAAATCCTGTGCAGAGCAAATAGGATGAACGCAATGAGTAAAAACAGAACTGTAAAAGTTAGGCCATCGCGTTCTCCAAGAACGAAAAATCCAAAGATGGGAACCATGACTGTCCAGGCAATGCCCACGCCAAACGTACCGCCCGTGTAGTAGATGTACATGGCAAGACAGGAGCAGGTCAGAATGACAAATCTTCGAGACGCGCGGGATTCCGGGTTCCGTTGAAATAGATAAGAAGACAGGCCCATCAAGACGGTGAAGGACAGCACGGCTAGGGAGTGGAGATGGAATCCTTGGCGATAGGCAAAAACGGAAAACGTCATGCAGAATAAGGTCAAGAGTTTCGAGGTGAGCAGAATGATACGGTTTTTTGACCGCTGGGAGTTCAGCAGCGCATCGGCAGGCTGGGAAGTGGGGTCCTCGTTTGTCAACTCGCTCATAGGCTGAACAGGCTAACAATTCATGCCTGCATTCGCAAGGGCATAGAGCCGGGTTATTCGAGCAAACGCGGCCAAAACTCAGGTTAACGCCCGATCCAAACAGCCCTGCCACGCAGGAGGCACAACGGTCTCCCAACCCTCGCCTTACAATTTCCATCCGTGTCCATCGGTGTGAATCCGTGGTTCAATGGTCTTGGGTTGCGGCTCCGCCGCTCCGCGTTTACTCCATGCGATCCGTGCCTCCGTGAGAGACCGTCAGCGGCGTCATGCCGTTGCACTCCACATCCAGCCCCCCCTCTCTCCTCAGTCCAGCGGACTGCGAATGCCCACACCCGTTTGTTTGGCCGTGTGCAGATAGATTTGCGTCGTCGAGATGTCCGCATGCCCCAACAAATCCTGCAAATCTCGAATCCCCGTCCCTCCCTCCAGCAAATGCGTCGCAAAACTGTGCCGCAACGTGTGCGGCGTCACCCGCTTGTAGAGCTTCGCCCGCGCTGCTGCCTCGCGAATCGCCTTCTGGAACGTCGCATCCAACACATGGTGCCGCCGGATTGTCCCGCTCCGATGGTCGCGGAGCAAATGACTCGAAGGAAAATACCAGAACCACTCGAACTTCTCCCCTGCCCTCGGCCACTTGCGCTCCAACGCCTCCGGCAACTCCACCCCCGGCAACCCTTCCGCCCGATCCTCCTTGTGCAACACCTTTAGCCGCTCCAGATGTTCCCGCAATCGCCCTGCCAGCGAACGCGGCACCATCGTCAGCCGATCCTTGTTGCCCTTGCCCGCATGAACCTGCAACTGCAACCGTTCCACATCCACATCCTTGATCCGCAGCCGTAGCAGTTCCGTCAGCCGTAGCCCCGCCCCATACATCAACTCCGCCATCAGCCGCGTCGTCCCCGAAAGTTCCGCAAACAACTTCCCGCACTCCTCCCGGCTCAGCACAGAAGGCACGTTCCTCTTTCGCGCCGACCGGGTAAAATCCCCGAAATCCCCCGGATCTTTCTTCAACCCCTCCCGCAAAAAGAACACCCCCGCATTCAGCGCTTGCCGCTGCGTCGCCACCGCCACCCGCTCCTTCACCGCCAAATGCGACAAATAACACCGCAAATCATCTCCCTCCAAATCCTCCGCCGCCTTTGTCCCGCAGAATGTAACCAACCTCCGCGCCCAATGCCGATACGTCTTTTCTGTCGCCCACGACAAGTGGAGCTCCCGGATGCGCACCACCAGTTTCCGCTCCCACGGTGTCTCGCCCA
>CAZYGH010000023.1:0-70068 GCA_964647595.1 uncultured Verrucomicrobiota bacterium | reverse complement strand
AGACATTGCGGGACATCGGAAATCCTTTCCATTGAGAACAACGAGATTGAAACTACATTGGTGACATCCTACCGATTTCATCCGGCTCGTGCAAGAAAAGCTACGTGACCGAAAAGGGAATCAATGACTTGGCAAGCGTATGCAAAACTCCGTTTCGCAACAGCAGAATCCAGAACACGTTTCATTCGTGGAGTTCCGGAGGCGGGGTTGTCATGCGCGGTCAGACGGGGTGTCAGACAGGCGAGGAAGAGGGCGGAGGGTATGGGTAGGGAAAGAGATGTGCGTGGTGCGGTTGGGTAAATAGAGGAAATGTGGAAACGGATCGGCTTCGCATGATGAATAAGCGGAGCGTTCCTTTCGCGTCTTACTCGCCGCTTGCGTTACAGGGATCGAAGAATGGAGAAGCGTTTGCCCTTGCACAATATGTTGATTTTGCAAGAGCCGCCTATGCTCTAGAAGATGGGCGTGGTGGAGTAGGCGCCGTGCAGTTTCCATTTGGAGGCAACGGGGGTGCTGGAGATCTTGCGGCCGACTTTATGGGTGCCGTCGGCGTTGAGGAACCAGATGGCCGTGGATCCGTTGGTGTGATGCCAGATCAGTTCGGAGCGGTTGTCGCCGTCCACGTCGATGGCGGCGACCATGCGCCAGCCGGCGGGGAGGCTCTTGGAATAGATGCGGCGGCCGACTCTGTGGGTGCCGTTGGTGTTGAGGAACCAGACGGCTGTAGAGCCGTTGTCGTGTTGCCAGAAGATTTCGGAAAGGCCGTCGCCGTTAGCGTCTCCTGCGCAGCGCATATTCCATCCGGCGGGGATGGGAGCTTTCATGATGTTGGTGACGGTGCGCTGTCCATTGGTGTCAAGAAACCAAGTCGCGGTGGTGTAGTTGGTGATATTGTGGAAAAAAAGTTCCACGCGGTCATCGCCGTTGATGTCGCCGCAGCAGCGCAGTTGCCAGCCGCGGGGAATCGAGCTGGCCTCCGTTGGTAGCGCAACTTGGAGAGTGCCATCGGTGTTGACATGCCAGGTGTCGATGTAGCCGAAATAGCTATCCTGCCAAAACAGGTCCTCGAGGTTCGGATTGGAGCTGTTGCCTTGGCTGGACTTGCCGGCGGCGCGGAACTGATATTGGGTCGGGCAATACGAACCGTAGAGCGTGGCCTGGCTGGCGAACTGGTAATTGACGTCCAAGAACCAGGTTTTCATGAGGGAATTGGTTGTGGCCCAGAAGATTTCGGGGCGGCCATTTCCGTCGATGTCGGCCATGCCTCCGTACACCCACTCGCCATTGGCTTCTACGGGGAGGGCGACGACGTTGGTGTTGACGGAGACGCCAGAGGTGCGTACGCCGTTGGTGCCGAGGCGCCAGATGACGGTTTCGCCGGCGGTGGACTGCCAGAAGAGGACGGCGGTTTGGGCGGGGGCGCCGAGGAGGGGCGGGTCGTCGGAGACGGCCGATTCCTGACGGAGCAGGGGGCCGTGGATACTGTTTTCGCCGCCGAGTCCTTGGCGGACGAGGGTCCAAGGGCCTTGGGCTTTTGGGAGGGCGGGGGCTTCCACGCCGTAGAGATCGCCGGGGGTGAAGACGATCGAGTCGTCGATCATGGAGGGAGTTCCGTCGATTCGGATGGAACGGAACCACTCCATGGGCGTTGATTTCAGATCGGTGAAGAGGCCAACCCGCTCCCATTCCATGTCGGGTCCGAGGCGTTCGAGCATGAATTGATTGGTGAAGGAGGTGGCGACGTAGAGGTTGTTGTCCTGAACGTGGAGGCGGATGGCATCTGACGAGCCTGCGAACACCCCTACGGGGATGGCAAGGGTAGCAATGCAGGTTCGGATAGCGGTTGTTGCCTTCATGGAGACCTCGCGTTGGGTGTTTTAAGCCATTCCTCTACTGATGGGTGTCTATATATTCATGATTATCGGCGAAAAGGGAAGTGCCCTTAAATGGCGTTGTTGGACGAAGCTCTTAATCAGTTTTGGAGATGAGGCCGAAGAGGGTGGCGGCGCGTTCGGGGTCGATGCGGTAGCGGCTGCCGTGGCCTTGGAAAAAGTTGTGTTTTTCGATCATGGAGAGGCCGAGGCTGGTGAGGATCAGGCTTTCCCCGGTGAGGGAGTTTGTCACGACGACATCGCCTTTTTCGAAGATGCCATCACCGCGGAAGGGGGAGGGGATGCGGCCCATGGATTCGTGGGCCATGGCGGTTAAGAAGGGGCGGAGTTCCACGTCGCCACCGAGGGCGGCACGGGCTTGGGTAAAGGCATCCCGCAGGACGGTGAGAAGGGATTCGCGCGAAACGCCGAGGCGTTCGAGGGTGCGCAGGTCGTCGGCAATGATGGCATCCACGGGGCGGTGATCGGTGCCGAGGAAGCCGTCGCCGGAAAACTTGGAGGCGCCGAGGCGTCCTTCTAGGGCTTTGTCTTCGGGCGTTTCTTTCATTTCAAATCCTCAATATCCAATATTCAATATCCAACACCCAATATCCAAGTGGAACCGCCGCATCAGGAGAACTTATCGTAGAAGACGTTTTGCTCGGGCATGCCGTTTTGGGTGAGGGTCTTGACGGAGGCGTCGATCATGCCGGGGGAACCGCAGAGGTAGGCTTCATGCTGGGATGTGTCGGGGAAATGTTTGGAGACCACGGCGGTGATGAGGCCTTGCTCGCCTGTCCAGCCGGAGTTTGCGGGCTCTTTGGAGAGGGCGGGGACGAACTTGAACCAGGGGCATTCTTGCTCGAGTTTTTTGAATTCTTCCATGAAAAAGAGATCGCGCTGGGTGAGGGCACCAAAGAAATAGGTGGTGGGGCGGGCGATGCCTTTTTCTTTCATATCTCGCACGATGGACCAAATGGGGGCCATGCCGCTGCCGCCGGCGATGCAAATGATGGGGGCTTGAGTGTCAGAGAGGTGGAAATGACCGTAGGGACCGGAAAGGGTGATGGGGTCGCCGGTCTTCAGGTGCTCAAAGACCCAGGTGGTGCAGATGCCGTTGGGCACGAGGCGGACGATGAGCTCGACGTGACGGGTATCGGAGGGGACGGAGGAAATGGAGTAGGCCCGCATGACCGATTCGTGGCCTTTGTAGGCGGGGGATTCGATCTGAACATATTGGCCGGCCTCAAAGGAAATGGTGTTGGGTTCGAGCAATTCCATGCGGAGCTCGAGAATGTCGTGGGTGAGGGGTTTCTTGTGTTCCACGCGGGCGCGGAATCGGCGAACGGAGAACAAATCTTCTGGAATTTCAACGCTCAGATCTTTGCGCACCTTGACTTGGCAGGCGAGGCGGACGTTGTTTTTGCGTTCATCGGGAGAAAGGTACGGCTCTTCGACGGGGCTGATCATGCCGCCGCCTTCGGAGACTTTGAGTTTGCAGTAGGCGCAGCTTCCGCGTCCGCCGCAGGCGGAGGGAATGAAAATTTCTTTTTCGGCCAAGGAGGAGAGGAGGGAGGAGCCGCCATCCACGTCGAGCCCTTTTTTGCCCGCGTTGATGTCAATGTGGCAGGAGCCGTAGTTGAGGATTTTCTTTTCGGCGAGGATCAGCAGGCCGGAGAGGATGAGCCCGCAGGCGAGGAGGAAACCGACCGAGATGAGGATTTGGATGATCATGGAGAACCGTCTCTCACAGAGCACCACAGAGGAACACAGAGTGAAAGAGCCGCGTTCTCTGTGACCCTCTGTGAGTCTCTGTGAGAATAAATGGCTGTTGGGGTTTGAGGATTCATCTTCAGATTTTGATCATTCCGGAGAAGCCGACGAAGGCGAGGGCCATGATGCCAATGATGATGAGGGTGATGCCGGGGCCTTCGAGGCCCTTTGGCAGGGAGGCTTCGTTGATTTTTTCGCGGATGCCGCCAATGAGCGTAATGGCGAGGAACCAGCCGAAGCCGCCGCCGAGGCCGAAGGCGAAGGCTTGGAGAAAGCTGTAGGGCTTGTTGATCATGAAGAGCGAGATGCCGAGGATGGCGCAGTTGACGGTGATGAGCGGCAGAAAAATGCCGAGGGCATTGTAGAGCTTTTCCGACACGCGTTCGACGATCATTTCGACGAGTTGCGTGAAGGCGGCGATGACGACGATGAAGACGATGAGCTTGAGATATTCCAGATGGAGGGGGACGAGCATGTATTCATAGACGAGGTAGTTCAGGCCGGCGGTGATGGCGGTGACGACGGCCACGGCCGTTCCGAGGCCCAAGCTGGTATCGACTTTCTTGGAGACGCCGAGGCAGGAGCACATGCCCAAGAAGCGGGCCAGCAGAATGTTGTCCGTGAAGGCGGCGGAGATGAAAATGATCAGGAAGGAGGCGAAGGGAGATAGTTCGGCCAGTTGCATTATTTCTTCTCCTCCTTGACGAGGCGCGCGCGGGCAATCCACGTCAGAATGGCCAACATGAAGAAGGCGCCGGGGGGCATGACCATGATGGTCCACTGGTGCCACCAGAGGTCGCGGGCAGGGAGGACAAAGCCCATCACGGTGCCAAAGCCCATGATTTCACGAATGACGGCGATGGCGACGAGAACGGAGGTGTAGCCGAGACCGCAGGCGATGCCATCCACGAACGACGGGATCGGCTTGTTCTGGCTGGCGAAGGCTTCAGCGCGGCCCATGATGATGCAGTTGGTGATAATGAGGCCGACATAGGGACCGATGAACCGGTGGATGTCGGGCGCGACGGCCTTGATGAGAATTTCGATCATCATGACATAGCAGGCGATGATGATGACTTGTACAATCATGCGGATGCGGGTGGGGATGTAGTCGCGTAGGAGTGAAATGGTGAAGCTGGTGAGCGCCGTGGCCAGCGTGACGCCAAAGCCCATGAAAAAGGTGTTGACGACCAGATTCGTCACCGCGAGGGCCGAGCAAATACCCAGTACTTGGCGGAAAATGGGGTTTTCGCCGAAGAGGCCGTTCTTGAGGATTTTGAGGGTGGGGGAAGGCATCGGTCAGGATACGAGTTCAGGGTTCACGGTTCAACGTTCACGGTTGGGGAAGAGGATGGTTCAGCGGTTGAGGCGAGTGGGGAGGAATATAGAGAACGGGCAAGATCGAGTTCGTCGTTCAGGAAACGCATCAAGGACATGGAGGTTTGGGTAGCACCGGTGATGGCGTCGACTTCATTGGGGGCGTTGTCGGAGGGGGAGGTGCCGATTAAAATACGGTTATCCTTCGGGGCATCCCAGGCGATGGTTAGGTCTTCAAATTGTTTGGTGAACCACGGTTCTTCGATGCGGGCTCCGAGTCCGGGGGTTTCTTTTTGGTCGAGGACTTGGATGTTCAGGACTTGCTTCAGATCGGGGGAGAGGACCACCACGCAGTCGATACGGTCCCAGAAGCCCATGCCGCCCGCAATGAAGCCGACGCTTTCATTTCCGGGAGCGGTGCAGGTGTAGAAAAGTCGATCGCCGATCGTTCGGGTTTGGAGATATTTGTCCACGGCCTGCTGATAGGCTTCGGCGGAGGTGCCGGTGACGTCGAGCCTAAAGGCGTGGCAAAGCACGCTGTTGAGGTGCAGAGTGGCGTTCTTGGCGAGGAGACCTTGCGTGGCGTAATTCACGACAGAAATGCCGAGGCCAAAGACGATGCAGATGGCGGCCATGAAGAACAGAATGTAGGTGGGCGATTTTTTGTTCACGCCTTCACCTCTTTTTTGAGCGCCTGATAACGCTTGATCCAGAGGTCGAGCGAGGGAGCCAGCATGTTGCCCAAGAGAATAGCGAAGCCGACGCCGCCGGCAAACACGGCTTTGTAGCGGAAAAAGACGATCATGGCACCGATGAAAAGGCCGTAGATCCACATGGAAAGGGGCAGTTTGGGCGCGGAGATGGGGTCGGTGACCATGAAGACGGCGGCATAGAGGAAGGCCCCGGAAAAGAGGGTGAAGGGGAGGGGCGGGACCGCATCGATGTGCAAGCCGTTTCGCAGGAGGAGATTCAGCGCGGCCGCGCCGATCAACGTGCCGAGCATGAGGCGCCAGTTGGCGGTTTTGGTCCACAGTAGATAGATCGCACCGAGGAGAATGGCCAGAGCGCAGACTTCGCCAGAAGAGCCAGCGGCGAGGACTTGCGTGTGTCCGGCATGGTCGAAGAGTCCGCCGATTTGGCCGGTGACGAGATCCCAGAGGCGGACGGTGAAACCATAGTCGCGGCGGGACCACATGGGGGTGGCGGCGGTGATGGCGTCGACGATTTTTAGGCCCGGTGCGGCGAGTTCGGCTGGCAACTCCTTCAGCGAATCAAAGCTCCATTGAGCAAAGCCGCCCGGAAATCCTCGAAAAGACGGAACGAAGCGGGACGTCATTTCGACGGGGAAGCAGACATAGACAAAAGCGCGCCCGACGATGGCCGGATTGAACACATTTTTGCCGAACCCGCCAAAAACCATTTTGCCGAAAACAATCCCGAACACAGCACCCACGGCGGCAATCCAGAAGGGAGTAGTGGGGGGGAGGGAGAGACCGTAGAGGGTGGCCGTGACCCAAACCGCCTGGGACACTTTGGCGGTTTTGCTGTTGTAGACCATGGCCCATTCGGCCAGAAAGGCAAAGAGGGAGGAGACGGCCACCAAGGCCAGCACGCGCCAGCCGAAGAGATAGACCGCCGAAACGGCGACAGGAATCAGCGCGTAGAGGACGCGCATCATCATGAGTTGCTTCAGGAAAGCGGGTTTCTTCATAAAATCTTGCTCAAGCTACCCGATGGTGCGGAGAAATTCAAGTGTAGCTCGTCAGAGAATCTTGAACTTGGGAAGATCTTGGAGGTCGATCATGCCCGCGAGGGTACCGTCCTCGTTCAGCACAACCAAATCGTCGAAGCGGTGCTTCTGAAAGATGGAAAGGGCGTCGGCGGCAAGCCGGCCGGAGCGAACGGAGAAGGGATTCTTCGTCACGAGGTCGACGACGGGGCGGGTTTGGAAATCAGTGGCACCACTGGCGAGATAGCGGCGGAGGTCGCCATCGGTGAAGAGACCGACGAGACGCCGATGCTCATCGGTGACGGCTACGGCCCCGGCTTGAACCTTGGTCATGGCAATGACGGCATCGCGAACCGAGGCGGTTTGGAGAACGATGGCGAGGCGGTCACCGGTGCGCATGATGTCGTCCACCTTGAGAAGGAGGGCTCGACCAATGGCACCGCCGGGATGGAAACTGGCATATTCCTCTCGGGAGAGGCCGCGGGCATTCAGCAAGGCAATGGCGAGGGCATCGCCGATGGCGAGGGCAACGGTGGTGGAGGCGGTGGGGACGAGATTAAAGGGGCAAGCTTCGCGCTCGACGGAGGCGTCGATGACAAGGTCGGAATGACGCGCGAGAGTGGAATTCAAATCGCCGGTGAGGGCAACGATGCTCACACCGGTACGCTTGAGAACAGGCAACAGATTGACCAGTTCGTCCGATTCGCCGGAATAGGAGAGGGCGAGGACGGCATCTTCGGGTCGCAAGAGGCCCAGATCGCCGTGCATGGCCTCAGAAGGATGCAGAACCGTAGAGGGTGCCCCCGTGCTGGTGAGGGTGGCGGCAATTTTTTGGCCGATATGGAAGGATTTTCCAACACCCGTGACGACGATTTTGCCGCCCTCCGCCAACGTGGAGTGCAGAAGGTCGACGGCTTTGTCAAAGGCACCATCCAGCCGTCCGCGAGTACGCTGAAGCGCGGAGATTTCGACATCAAAGACGAACTGGGCTTTTTCCAAATGGGAAGACGTTGAGCTCATGTTCGGGAAACTAGCCGATTCAGTCGGAGAGGGCAAGGACAAGGCTCATTCTCAGCTCTGACGAATCGGCGGGAAGTTGGGCGCGGGGCGCTATAGAGAGCGAAAGCGGATTTGGCCGGGCATGGGCAGGACGTCGGGCAAGATCCAATGCCGCAGGGATTCGGCCAATCGGCGGGCGAAGTTCTTGGCTGACTCAAACGTGCGAGCCAGACTCTCGATCAGGCTGCCATGAAGGATCAGATGGGAGATGCGGTGCGTGATAAGCAGCAGGATGTAGACGACTCGTTATATTTCAGCTCCAGAAAGCTCATTTTGCCCCCTCAACAGGTAGAAACGAAGACTCACCGTCTGCTTTGGGCTCTCCTGTTGCAGTAGCTACTGGCTAACGGGTTCCATACGGACAAGGCTTGCAACTGCTTTTCGATTGGCCCGCAACCCAGCCGCTCGCACAGCCATTGCAACCCACGGGAGGGTTGATGGTGCATGAGGCTGGGAACAAACCAGTCCTTTGCAGATACCGGGGACAGATCCAATCCGAATTGCGTGGTGAGTCGATCCCATACCACGTCACTGTGTTCCGGCAGTTGGGAACTGGACACGATGACCGTGTCGTCGGGGAATCGCATTTTGTAATCGCAGGCCAGTTGATTATAGATGCGCCAGAGGCGAATGGCCTGCAGTGGCCCAATCAGCAGACGTCGGGCGCGCTGCTGAAGACCCCGTGTAATCAGAGAAAAAACCACTTCCGCGCAGGGTCGCCAGACAAGGATCACCTTCAAGGACGGAATCACTTTTTTCCAGTCGGTCAGGAATAGGGTGGTGCGAGGGTCTTTCCATCCCCATGCCGGATGAAACTGATTTCGGGCAGCGATTATCGCATGGGCGTGGGCCAACTCGCTCTCATCCAAGTGCAGAAAATCGGAAGGAACATAGTTCCAGCCAAACGACCGCCGCTGGATACCCCGTAAGTGGGCGGCATGGAGTCGCACAAACTCAAGGTCTTCGTAGTAGCCGCGCTGGTTGGAAACATCCGGGGCAATCGTGCCGCCGACCGTTAACGGCAAACCGGCCTGAGCCAGCCATTGCGCCAGCAGTGAGGTGCCGGAGCGATGCATGCCTGCAATGCAGCAAATCCTATGACTGCCCGCTTCAACACCGGATGCTTTTCTGTCTTTTTGCACTACGGTCTTACTCATCGCTTATCATTCGGGCAGTCACGCTAGATCCCATGATTTCAGTTTGGTCGAGTACTCGCGCACAACATCGCTCATCATTCAACCCATAGGCCACCACCCAGCGGCCATCGCGGGTGGGGCTGGCCCCGCCGGGGTAAACGACATGCCAATTCTTGGGGATAAGCCCGACCTGTTTCGATCTTGCTTCACCCTTCGTTGGGGCGAGAATGGGTTGTGGCACAAAGTCGAGTGGCTCAAAGGGCGGGCGAGCCGCAAAACGATAGAACCCGCCAATATAGGTTCGTGCGGTCAACTGCGCCCGAACTTTTTCCCAAAATGACGGATGGGTGGATAGTTGAGAGATCGCGTCATGCCCAGCCAAGCCAGTCTTGGCCTGTTTGTCGGGTATTCTTCTAGGCAAGTGTGATTGTAACCATTGGCGTGCCGTGCGGTAGTAACGTAATGGGGCAACCGCGGATTGCGTTGAGTGGAAGAAGACGCTATAGGCATCGCCCGTGAGGATTGGCGCTGCACCTCCGCGCATGGGGCCATACTTGCGGATAAATCGCTCCGCATCCCAGGTGACTCGATACACTTGTTCGCACGTGATGACATGGGGTTGGCTCAAGTCAAGACGGAGCACGACATGCGGGGATATCGAGTAGATGGCATAGAGGTCGGCGGCATACTGAAAACACGTCCAGTTTCGTTCTTTCCGTTGCCGATGCTCAAAAAGTAATGGGCGGGCCGCAGTTGCCGCACGCAGTTGAGCGACATCCATCTCAACAAGGTGCAGGGTGCTTGGCAAAGGGTAGTGGCTGTAACTAGCGAATAGACGACCATGGAAGAAAAATACACGCGGGTCGCCGATGGACTCCTTCACACCGTTGATCGTATCTGAAAAGGGTACTACGCTGTCTGGAATTAGATGAAGTTGCGCGTCTAAACGGCAGGCCGCAATGCGCAATCGGCTTGACCGGACAACTCGGTAGAGCATCACATAATGGTTTTCAACCCATGCTAGAGTTGGGTTGTAGACATACCAGCCGTCTATTCCTTCTTCCTTGCGCCAAGCCGCTGGAACCAGCCATTCAGTTTCCCAAGTTTGCCAGCTTGTTTGTGGGGCGGGGGGTAAAGAACCATCACTCATGATTGCTTCTGTTCCCCATTCAGATGGTTGCTTTGCAACAGATGATCGATGGTTGAGTTGGGGTATGGAAAAGAACGGAGCAAAGGAGCCAGACTGCGAATACAGCCAAATTGTCCCTGTTTGTCCCACCAGCGCCGCCCCTCAGTCAGATTGCGGACAAAGCTCAACTCGACGCCGAGATAGGCCGCCCAATCCTGCCACTTTGCTGGCGCATTGATATAGCCATCATCGTATGCCGCCCAAGGTACGCCATAGGCCTGCGCCAAGATTGCGGCATGTAAGCTGCCGGTCAGGACAAAGTTCGCGCCGCCGATTCGCTCTATGGTTTTGGTGATGGACCAAACGGGAATACCTTGAACACACCAATGTTTTGCGGCACCCAGTAGGGGCCGTAAGACGGACGGGTTCATCGGCGCCTTACATCCGACCACCCGAACCGAGAGCAGTTCGTTGCACTCCGTGTTGTAACACCGTTGACGCGCTGACATCTGATAAACACGATTCCAATGCGGAACGACCATATTACGCCCATGGCAACTAACTTTGGCCGGCCACAAATAGGGACAGAGCAGGGCAGGGTCTCCGATGGGAATATCACTCGCCAACGCCAGCCCCGTCACCGTCTGGGGTCCACGAACAGCGTGAAATCGGATGCGGCGGTGGAGTTCTGATGGAATCGGCTGTCCCCTCCAACCGCAACCCCATACGTCAAGCGTACCCGTGAACGAAACGAGAATCGTCTCCAGATTGATCGGGGACAACAGAGAGCCCGTGATTAGAAGACATCCGTCGGGATTCACGACGGCCAACGGATTACATTGGCAGTTAACGGAAGAGTAGCCCAGTTTCTGCAGAATCAGCGGAGTTAGCGCATCGCCAAGGTTTTGAATCAACCTGCCTTCCGACCAATAATGACAACGAATGGCGGTGGATTGCGTCATCGGGGGTAATGGGGTAAAAGGCTGGATCGTGTTGGGGTCATCAACAACAGCCCACCATGCTGAACGAGTTGGTGGCGAATCGAATGACGAAAGCTCAGGCCACCCGCAATGATAAAAATCACTCCAGCCAACACATACGACAGACGAAGCGCCAACATTGCCCCGGATCCCCAATATTTTTGTATGTACCGATAGCGCGAGTTCAGGAGATGTTGACCGATCATTCCGTTGAGCCGAACTGACGATTCCGGAGTACTGGCACCGCCGGAATGGCTTACCACCGCATTCGGCACGAGCATCGCGGTTGAACCGGCCTTCCGCGCCCGCAGGCAAAAATCGCCGTCCTCGCAATACATAAAGAAACGTTCATCCAACCCGCCCAGCCTTTCAAACAATTCCCGGCGGACCAACAGGACTGCGCCGGTGACAGCCTCCACCTTCTGCGGGGTATCGGCGGCGATGTCCCAGTCATTGCGCCGTAGCATCCAATCGCGCACGCGGTGTAGCGGCCCAACTCCTACCCCAAACCAGAAAAAGCTCCAGGGAGTCTCAAAAGCGAAGCAGTTGTGGCGGATGCGGCCGGCTGTGGATAGAATCCGTGGGGCACAAATCCCGACAACGGGATTCGCCTCCAGAAAAGCGGTTAGCCGATCGATAGCATCCTGTTGCACAACCGTATCCGGGTTCAACAACAACAGATAACGCCCCGTGGACACCCGAGCGGCCTGATTCACGGCCACGGCGAAACCGACGTTCTGCTTATTTTCAATCAACCTAATCTGCGGGTAGTTTGTGCGCACTTGCTCAACCGTGTCATCGTGAGAAGCGTTGTCCACGATAATGATCTCATAGGGCACCCGTGTTTCGGCAGAAATCGAATTCAAGCAAGCCGGCAGATGACCTCTGGAATTATAGGTGACCATCAGGATGGAAATCGTGGGCAACATATCTTTACTCTGCCAGCCAATGGGTGAGATCGCGGCCAATCAGGTCTTGCAGGCGCAGAATGTCGTCGTGCTGGGGCCGGGTCAACTCTCGGCGTAGTTGAGGATCCAGCGGCGGCAAGGGAGCCTGATTCAAATAGAGCAGCCCACGGACGACCTTTTGTCGGAGAGGAGGGGGAACGATTTTCCTTGCCCATCGTTTGAACGGGATATTTTGCCCGATCAAACGGGGCAACCATGTGCTACGAACACCGATTCCCGGATTATGAATTTGTGTGGTGTTCGGCGTAAAGGAAGAATCCACTTCCAGAAACCTGTAAATGGATCGCATCACCCCAAGCGGGTCGGCCTTCAGATCATCATACAAGCCAATGTGGAATTGTTGACGCGGGAAACGGCTAAACCAATCTTGCAGGCGACTGACATACCAAGCTGCATGGAAACGGGCATTTGATCTAGGCTCAAGATGGTTTTCCCATCGTTGGGACGATCGCTGATACGCCCGATAAAAATCGGGCTCCAGCTCGATCCCGCTCCGGAAGTGCATGGCATACGCAGAATAGGCTCGGTCGATTGGTTGTCGGAGCAGGCAAACAAATTTGGCATCGGGCAAATACCGGTGAATCCGCTCACAGGCACGCGCTTGAAAGTTCGACGGCGAGGCTTCACCACACACTGATTCAGCAGGCAGGTTTGCAAACAAGGCCTGGTATTGGGATAGAGTCTGCACCGCGCTGGGACGCGGCGAAACTGTGAGTGAGGGTGATTGGTCCAGTTCTCCAAATTCAAAAAAATTGGGTTCTTTGACAGCACTCATTGCAATCTGTGGATGTTGGTTCAAATAGGCATACAACGAAGTGGTTCCACTTTTGGCCACACCGATGACTAGAAAATCAGGCATGTTCAGCATGGGCTATTCGCTTTCACTTCAGAGGTCACTTCTTTGGATCCTGCCAATCCGTTTACTCTGCCAGCCAATGGGTGAGATCGCGGCCAATCAGGTCTTGCAGGCGCAGAATGTCGTCGTGCTGGGGCCGGGTCAACTCCCGCCGCAAGTAAGGGTCCAGCGGTGGCAAGGTGGCTTGATTCAAATGGAGCAACCCGCGAACCATCTGTTGACGTAACGGTTTTGGCGTTACCCGCCGGAGAAACTGTTTGATCGGATGAGTTTGTCGGATCCATCGAGACAATGATTTACTACGCACACCCGCTCCCTGATTGTGGATTTGGGAGGTGTTGGGCGTAAACGAATGATCCACTTCCAGAAACGTGTAAATGGAGCGCATACATGCAGCCGGATCGGCTTTTAGATCATCATACAAGCCAATATGGATTTGCCGACGCGGGAAACGGGCAAACCAGTCTTGCAAACGATCAACATACCACGCGGCACCTAGATACAGTTCCAAATCCATCTCTTTGTGGTGTTCCCATCGCTGGCTTGAAGATACATAGGCGCTGCGGAAATCGTTTTCCGGCTCCGTACCCAAACGCTGGCGCATCCAAAAAGCGGAATAGCCGCGTTCGACCGGTTGTCGCAACAGGCAAATGAATTTGGCATGGGGTATGTACTGATGAATTCGCCTACACGCCCGCGCATGAAAATTGGAAGGAGTTGCTTCTCCCCAGGCTATTTCATGGGTGACAGAGGAAAAGAGACGCTGGTAATCCTCTAGCGTCTGAAAGGCCCAAGGGCGGGCCGGAAATTCTAGGGGCATTTTTTCCGCCTCGCCAAATTCAAAAAACTGAGGCTCTTTTACGGCGCTCATAAATATTTCCGGATGCTGTTTGAGATAGCTGTACAGAGATGTGGTGCCGCATTTGGTAACACCGATCACCAAGAAATTGGGCATCGTCATGTTGAGACTCTCTTTGGATCCGTTAACCTTGTCAGGCGACGACCCATGCGACCCAGTCGGCCGCGCACCGTTCCGGGCAGATAATCCCGGACGTGGAATAACCGTATAGTGGAGATCTGCCGCTGGTTGGATAACAGATGCGCACCGACTGCAATCTGTGCGATCAAGTTCTGATACCTCCCGCCCATCTCCTCCACCGAAAATTGTTGTTGTGCCCGCGTCATTCCGGCCTGACTAAAGCGCTACCAGCGTTCAGCAATCGACCGATGGCTTCGGCATAGCCCGTCACATCGTCTCGGTCTACCAAAACCCCGTTTTCGCCGTCTTCTCTTCTCACATCGGTGATGCCTGCCATGTGCATAGATGTGTCCAATGGTCTAGTCAATCCGAATAGTATCCTGGGGGCGGTCGGTCGGGACGATTTAGTATTACGCACTTATTTCCCTCATCCTTCTCTATTATTGGGAGGTGTATGTCGAACGAGTGTCTTTACTTTTGCGTCCATCTTCAAAGCGGACATCTCATTACAGAGAACAACTATTCCGCGTCTATTCCCTGTTTCTTCTTGCGAACTCACCGCAGGAAAAAAGGCGGAGAGATTATGGGCTGACACGACGGGATCTATGTAGCCAAGATTGAGTGCCTTGCCTAGCCCAAAGTCGTTAAATCCATAGCTTGAATCCGGAACTTGGAAGTCATCTACCATAACAATAGGCCGTTCCCATAGTGAAAAGATGATTTTTAACTCATCTAGCAATGGCAGATCTTTCCCCCAGTGAGCATCCAGATAGAAAAACACATCCTGTTTGCGAATTCGGCTATCTGCACTCAGGTCACGAAGAAAAGAACGACTGTCGCTGTGATAAAGATGGACATTGTTTTGGTTGAAAAGAAAACGCATTTTCGCATAGGAAAAGTAGCGAGGATGGACTTCAGCCGAATACACAGTCAACGATGTGGCGGCAAACAAAGCGGTTGTTGTTCCACGAAAGGTTCCCGTTTCAACAATCGCTTTGATCGGAAAGGCAAACAAGATGTCGAAGAGGATACGCCGCCTAAATCTCTGGCCGTTAAACGCACCCCCCCAGCTATGTTGCATGTCCGGATGTCGGAAAAAATCGAGACGCCCAAGGTTCGCTTGGCCGATAACTCTTTTCAGCATATCTGTAATCATTCTTATACCGTCCTCTATTGGGGTTTATTGATGCATAACAACGATGTTACAGGCGGGAAAGAGCGTGGCAAAATTGAAGTCAGATAAAGCGTTTTGTCAACATATGGATAAAAAGTGAAAACTTGGTCTTAAAATTATCCCCCATTCGTATTTCGTAGGGCGTAACTTCAGATGCCCATGCCGGCGCTTTCAAATTTAATGTGTTCAAGCTGTTGAGGCAATTCAGTGTGAGTACTCCCCGAGAAGTGCTTTCTCCAAAAATACTCAGATTGTCATGAGTCACAAATATCTGGTGAGATTTAGGCTTCTCCTCTTTGTCCTTAAAATGGTCCATTGCTTTTGCAGTGGGTATTTGTTCAGGAAACGAATTGAATAGATGGCGTAGCACTTTCACTTTCAGATACTGATGAATCCAGATTTGTTGATAATTCCTTCTTTCCAGATAGACATTGCCTTGATTGTCCGTCCATTTTTTGCCGGTAAGATTCTTCTTATTCCACATTCCTCTGCATCGGCAAAATAGCAATCCACTGATTATTGATTCGTTGCTAGAGAACAAATATTGATGGATGTTCTCAATCCTTCTTATATTTAACCAAATAGGATATTTGTCGTCGATACACCAGTACACCATTTCTTCATCATCCAAGTTGTGAAGTAATGTCCGAACGGTTCCCTGAATATCGGCAGGGCAATAGGTATATTGCACCCGATTTGTCTGCACGCTAGGAGGCAATTCTTGATATGGGACTTGAAATATAAATGGATGGTTCGGCCATAGCTTTTCATAACACTGGATCATGTGATCGGTTAAAACACGATTCCTGTCATAGGTAAGAACGATGGCTTTAATGAGTTTCATTTCGGGAGAATGTCGACGGGTACAATGGCTCGCATCCGTCTCAGGTTATTTTGCACAGCTTGAAGAAAGTGATGGCGGCGTGCAAGTTCGGTCAGGTGCGACCGATCCACATGGTCGCCCGCCAAGCGGAGCACCCACGCAGCGTCGGCCGTTGCGATGGGCAGGGTCGAATCGTAAGACAACAGGGTGAGAAGCATGGCGGAGGGTGACAGGGCCTGAACCGGCGCATCTAGGAGGAAAAGGGACGTGGCGTCGGCCACAAGCGTACGATCCAGCGCTTCCGACGGACAGCGGGACACGAGATGGCGATGCACATGGAGTTTTTGCTCGTTGGGATGCACCCACGTTTGGAAAAAGCGTCGTCGGATTCGATCTTTCAATCGGCGTAGGGGAGAGCGCCAAAGCGGTTGCCAGCCGAGTTCGAGAAACGCTTTGCGGGCGGAAAGAAGGTAGCCGGAAGGAATCCAGACATCGCCATCGGCAAGAGGCCGCAATCCCGGTTCCGGATAGTAGGCTGTTCGCAGGGCAAGCCCTCCCATCAGCACGCAGGGAACGGAGGCTCGGTGCAAGACCCTGAATGCCTCTGCCAAGGCGGGCAACTGGCGTTGGCTTTTTGTCCATTGGTGACGATATATGCCCTTGAGTCGGCTCAAGCGTTCGGGCTCCACGCCTCTATCCATCAAATTTCGATAGAGTTGCGGTAGGAGAACAAGGGAGGCGGCATCTGCGCTATCTAGGCCGAACTCGCCCTCCCAGCGTATCCACGCCGAAACGGCTTCGTCATGGCGGAGCAAGGCGGCGCGGAGTAGCAAGTCCTTGCCGACCCGTGACCTCATGGGGTCAAAGCGTTTGTATTCTTGTACGGCCAGCCCTGTTCATTGACTTCATGAATGGGATCCAGCAACAACAGCTCCTGCATGTCGGTGTACTTTTCCAGTACGGGGGGCGAAAATGGGGAAGGAGCTTCAGGGGAAGCGGGGAGTTGGGAGGGGGGGGCGGCATCCGTGGGAAGAATCAACGACTCCGCTTCCAGTTGCCGGATGAAGTCGTCTAGGGCAATAGCCATGACAGAGGGATCACCCGAAAAGTGCCGCGACATCGTCTCCATCACTTCGTCGCGCGACAAGCCTCTGGCCAGCCAATCCAAAATCGCCGCTCCTGTGCCCGCCGTGCTGAAATAGACCCCATTGTCGAAATCGATCAGCACCGTTTCGCCGTCAATGGTTTCATGGGCTATGCGAGGGGAATGGATCTTGTAACGCATTCAGTGGCTCCTTAAAAAATGCGCATCACTTTAATCCGAATGGGGTTCCGAATTCAATCAGAAATCGCCGCGAATTCCCTTGCAGCAGGCTTGCGCCATCAAACTGAAGCGATCTCGGGCGGATTCAAGGCCGCGGAGCTTATCGAGAAGGGATCGCGCGGCCGTCGTCAGCCGATTTTCGTTGGAGAAGTCATTCAGCAGAGGGCTACGGCACAGGGATGTGAGCGTTTTGTCCCGTTCTATCTGACCGGATACTTCGGAAGGTAGCACCGCACTCAGGTAGTCGCGGGCCAGAGCCAGTCCCCAGAGCAGAGGTCGCACTTTTCGCGACGAGCGGGCGGTCGCGAGGATGTAATCCCAGTCCCATGCCGCGCCGTTTGCCCGCAAGGTGCAGGCGATATTGAGGACATGGTTGAGGCGATCCCAACGATGTCCGAATCCATGCAAGCCGTAGTGCATGAGGGTGTCTTCCGGAGACAACACGGGATAGGTTCCCCGTTCCATTACGAAAGTCGTTTTGCGGCGAAACGCCAGTTCCGTCGGAAGGATCCGGTAGCGTGTATCCGCTTGGCTCAGATGAAGCTCAATCAGCGCACCGGACTCGGCGCAAAAATACTTATGCTCGTGGGTTGTCAGTCCGAACGGGCGACGGTGCAACGGCAACGGTTTGGAGGGATGAAGGTTGACTTGCTTCAAAAGATCGTCCGCTTTGTGTGCATCGGTGGGGCGTACGAGTACATCTAGATCGAAGCTGGTTCTGCGGGCCAGATCGCCGTAAAAGCGGGCGGTAAAAATCGGACCTTTGAGGGATATCCATTCCAGCCCTGCACCGTCAAACGCTGCGCGAATCCGGTCCAGCAACGCCAACTGCTTCAAATTGCTCGATAGCGCGGCATGGCGGACAAAGCGCGCTGTCTTGACCTGTGAGGCGCTCCATGCCGATTTGGCATGTTCCCGAATGTGCCAAGCCAGAAAAGGCAAGACCCTTTGCTCGGTCGCTTGCCGCCACAGCACCGTTGTATTCACATCCTGCCACTCCGGCTTTTGGAGGCCGAGAATATCCAGCAAGCAGCGGTCTTCTCGCGAGAACGAGTGACGCGAATCTGTCATGGCGATACCCATGTGCCGGGCGGAGATATCGCTCGCCAGGCGGCGGTTCGGGTCATGAATTTTTGACTTATGCTCGTCATGGATCAGCTTCTTGCGAAATTATCGTGGTGAATCTTGAAGCTAGTAGACTCCACATGACGGAGGCAACAAGATTCATCATGTAGTCCGTACGAAACGAGCCAGCCGCATCCTTCTGCCGCGATGGCTCCACAAGGATAGACAATGCCATCTGCCGAGGGATTGATTCGTCGCTTGTGCGTCCTTGGTGGCTCATCCTCTGGTCGCAGCACGGGCTCTGCGGTTATCCAAAGCGGATCAAAAGGCGGTTGTGCGGAAAATGCGTAGGCTCCGGCATAATAACGCCATTGGTCGAAGGGTTGCCTCAGTCGTCGCTCGATGGCCGCCACGTAGCGAGGCAACTGCGCTTTCATTGGAATGGGCCAATAACGCATGACCCACTTCATGCGGGACACTGGAATACGTGAGTGGAAGAACGAAATATATTCATTGCCACAACGCACCGGCGGTGAGCCTCCGCACGGCGTTCCAAATCTTGTGGCATAGGCGGAAATATCCCATTTCCTGGCAGGGCGCGGCGTACAAACAATGGGCCCGTTTCCGCTCAGGTTGACGTCAAGGATGACATGCGGTGCGATTTGATACACCGCAAGGAGTTCGTCCTCATGCTCAAAAAACATCCAGTTTTTTTCAATCATCTGGCGCGGTGCATCCAGCAGAATGGGGCGCGCTGCCGCCTTGGCTTCCAGCGTATCCGGATCCAGCTCCACAAGAAACAGGAGGTTGGGGCGAGTTAGAAAATTGTTGTTGTAGTGGATGAAAAGCCGATCGTGCCATACGAGAAAACGGGGGTCATAATGATGGACGCCCCCCCCTTGGATCGTTGTGGAAAGATTGACCTTCGACTCTTGAATAACGCTTAGACGGTCATCCAACGCGCATACGCCCATGTGCCGCCGCATGGAGAGACGCCGCCCCGAATCCATCCGCCAGGCCATGAGCAACCGTCCCCGGAACTGGACAATTGCGGGATTGTACATGCGCAACGATTCATCCAGGGAACGGGATTCGCAAAAGGGTTGCTCCAGATCGGCCGTGGAAATCATGATTCTGTCGAGTGGATTCAAAATCGTCCCCATCAGAGAATCACGATCGCTTCGCTTGTCGCAGGCGGTCCAAATGTTTTTTAATGGATGTAAACGTCGGGCTCATCAATTGAGGCCGGCCCAGCCAAATGTTGTGCTCGTGTTTTCGATACCAAAGCGTGGTGCCGGGCAACACCGGTTGGCATATTCCATGCTCGGTCGCCCGTAGATACCAGTCGAGGTCTTCGCTCAAACGCATGGTCTCGTCAAATGGGCCGACGATCTCAAACGCCTTTCGTCGAAAGAGGGAGCAACCCAAATTAGCACCATGACAAGGATCTGCGATGGGAATCTCGTTTCCATCACGAACTTCGAACATTTGAACATGGCCCCGAACGATCAACACCTCTGGATGCTCGTTCAAATAGTCGATTTGCGTGGCCAGCTTGTTCCGATCCCACAGGTCGTCCGCGTCAATAAAAGCCAGCAGGCTGCCGGTGGCAAGTCGGAGTCCTTGATTGCGTGCGGCTGCGGGGCCCTGATTGGTTTGAAAAACGTATTGGATGGGCACGGGGGAGGTGGACAATAATTCGGCTGCCACACGAGCCGAACCGTCGGTAGAACCGTCGTCCACCACGATGATTTCGTCCGGTAGGACGGTTTGCTCCAAAACGCTTTGAATGGCTTCGGTCAGAAATTGTTCGCCGTTATACACGGGCACAATCACGCTGATACTTGTATTTTTCATGAGGGTAATGACTGTCGGCGGTGAATGGCCGCACGCAATGCCTTAAAATAACTTTGTTGCTGTTCGGATGACTCTGTACGTCCATAATTGAGGTCATGAACGCGCCGCTCAAAAACAATATCCGACAATATCGCCGACTGAAGTTTCTGTTCCGTTGCGCGAGCATACCAGTCCAGAAAATCATGGCGGTTCTCGCCTGCGCTGAACAGGCCGACCCGATCAAAGGATGCACGATGAATCAGCATGGCGGACTTATGTACGGCCGGTTCTGGTGCCCCAAAAACTTCCGTTCGTCCGTTTTCGACTGTCCGAGTGGAAAACTGCCGGACGTGCCCAAACACCATGTCCAATTCCGGGCGTTGTTGCAAGGCGACGAGCTGTCGTTCCAATTTGTCGGGCAACCAGCGGTCGTCGGCATCCAGAATGGCAAGCAGGGAGCCCGTTGCATGGCGGATGCCGTGGTTGAGTGCGGCGCCGATTCCGCCGTGGGGCATGGGGAGGACGCGGACGCCGGGACACTCTGCTGCGACCCTAGCGCTGTTGTCCGTTGAGCCATCATCCACCAACAGAACTTCCATTGCTTGAACACTCTGCCGAATGATGCTCTGTAAAGCTTCTGTCAGGTAGCGTTCGCCGTTGTACACCGACACGACAACCGAGACAGTCTCTGAATCCGAAGGGTGGGACGTTTTCATAACGAATATCTATTGTTGGCTGGGGCGTGGGTTTCTCCGCATCCGAAGCACGGACTCGCGTGCCAAGCGGGCAACCAGAGTTTTTCTTTGCTCGACCGGCTGATTCGACAAATTGTCGCCATGCAGGCGCTTATGCGTCAGGACCTCCGGGATTCGAATCATGGGTATGTTCATTTGCTTGGCACGGAGCAACCATTCCGTATCTTCGCCAAATTCATATTTTCGGACACTTTCCAGCGCTTGCCCCAGAAATTCGGCGCTGTTGTAGGTTGGAATGACGACGCTGATTTTCAAGACAGTTCCTCCAACAAGGTGGCCAGCGCGGCGGTATTGCGGCTTGGTTCCAGCGCCAAATCCAATTGGTGACAGGGCAGACGGCGCGTCAATTCTGCTGTAAACCGGTAATTATCTGCTTCCGCTCCCGGCAGCCAAATGGCGGTGCTGGGGCCGAGCGCGAGAAAGATTTTGCGGGGTGAAGCGGGGTGAAGTTGGGCCTGCTCGTTTCGCTTCACACGGGGAATCAGGAGCGCCTGGATCGGAAACGAACGAATCATGCGGTCGGAAAAATCAGGGTGCAGAAACACGAGTCCTTTGCCCGCTTTGAAATGGGCATCCCAGCCTTGAAGGCGTTCTTTTAAGAGCGGAAATCGGGCCAACATATCGCCTTTGATTTTGGCGGAGCTGAACAGCGCGAAAACCTGCGGTTCCGGCTCTAGACGCACCAGGCACTTGTCGTCGCACAGGAAGCGCAGGGGGCTGTCGTCCAGACAACTCAAGGCTGTGGTGGATTTGCCGGCGCCCGTGCCCCCGATCAGGAGCAATCCGCCAGTTTCGTTGCCCACGGCTGCGGCATGAACAATTTGCCACCCGAATTCGCCCAGCGCCCAATGAAAAAGCGTCTGCATGGGTGCCGCCCGTTCGTAGATGGACAAAGCCGTGGCGTCAGCCGTCCAAAAAATGCCATGCCGGGTTTTGCGGTCATAGGCGCAGAGAATGGGCGTGGTGGGCGCGTGCATCAGCGCAATGGATTCTCCATAGACCACGGCTCGCTGCCCATAGCGATGGTAGTCCTCAGGAGTGAAGGGCGGATGCGGAGGGCGGATGCCGGTCGAAGCGGTATCCCAGCCCTCCAGCACAACGTGGGGATTTCCAACGCCGTTCGGCAGATGGGCCAGCGCAGGGAAAAGCGCCTCTGCCATCTGGCCGGCCAGGCGTAGGCGCACCGTGATGCCGGCGATGTCCAGATCCCGAACGTGCAGATCCGACTCGGCGCGGTCCGGGTCGAGGGACGCACGTAGTTCCTCGACATAACGACGGGCGGCATCCGGGGAAAATATGCCCGGAATGGCTTGAATCTCGTTGGGTACAAGCCGACTCATCTGTCTTGGGTGCTCGTGAACATGATGACATGCGTAGAGGTGGGAAAGGGGGTTGTCAACCTGAAAACGGATGAGGTGCCCGTTCTCAACTTTCCACATTCAAGGGGACCGGCGTCACGCCCCCTTTGCCGCAGCGCGTTTCTCGTGGATGGTGCGGGCGAGGATTTCGAATTCGCGGCGGAGGTCGGCCATGCACGCCGCGGCGGCAGGGATGATTCCATCCTTGGCAGCGTTTTCCATTTTGAGGGCGACGGAGCGGAGCCGTTCTCCACCGACATTGGAGGCGACGCCTTTGACGGTGTGGGCATGGAGGCGAATGTCGGCGGGGTTGGCGGATTGGAGGCAGGCGTCGAGGGCATCGAGTTGGCGGGGCATGTCGGACAGGAAGACGTCGGTGATGGTATGGGCGAGACTTTCGTCGCCCATCATGCGTTCAATCAATCCCTCTTCGTCCCAGATGGGGCGGGTGTCGGACGGCGGGAGGATCGGGTCGGGGGATGGGCGGGGAGGAGCAGGGGTAGGGGGAGCCGATTCGGCGATTTTGGGCAGCCATTTGGCAAGGGCTTCGGCGAGGGCGCGCGGGGAGATGGGCTTGGCGACGTAGTCGTTCATGCCGGCTTCGAGGCAAGTGTTTCGGTCGCCTTGCATGGCGTTGGCCGTCATGGCGATGATGGGCACGGCGGGGTTCGGGAGGCCGGTTTGGGGGTTGCGGATGGCGCGGGCGGCTTCGTATCCATCCATTTCGGGCATTTGGATATCCATGAGCACAATGTCGTAAGGGATGGTTTTGAGGGCGTCGACAGCTTCGCGGCCGTTGGCGACGGCATCGGCGTGGAGCCCAAGATTCTTGAGAATTCCGAGGGCGACTTGCTGGTTGGTGACGTTGTCTTCGGCGATGAGAATGCGCGCCTTGGAGCCTTTGAAATTGGGGAGGACTTCACGGGTGGAGTGGCGGGTGGCGAGGGGGCGGGCGACGCCGGTGGAATCACCCAACGCGATGGTGAGGACGCTGAAGAGATCCTGGAGTCGCACGGGCTTGGTGAGATAGCCGGAGAAACCGATTTCCTCGAAGCGTTTGGCGTCGCCGCGAGCGGAGAGGGCGGTGAGCATGACCATGCGGAGGTCTTTGAGGTGAGGATCGGCTTGGATGGCACGGCCGAGAGAGGCGCCGTCCATACCGGGCATGATCATGTCAATCACGGCGAGACGGAAGGGGTCTTTGGCCTCGAGGGCAAGGTAGAGAGCCTGAAGGGCGGAAGGGCCGTCGACAGTTTCGTGAATGCGCATGCCCCATTCGGTGAGTCGGATTCGGAGGATTTCTCGATTGGTGGCGTTGTCGTCGACGATAAGGACGCGGACTCCTCGCAGTTCTGCAGGAGCCAAGGGGGGCGTGGCCGAGGCGTCGGTCTGTTTGGCGAGGCGTACGGTGAACCAGAACTCTGAGCCCTTGCCGACTTCGCTGGTCACGCCGGCTTGGCCGCCCATTTTTTCGGCGAGCTGCTTGGAGATGGCGAGACCGAGGCCGGTGCCGCCGTATTGCCGGGTAGTGGAGGCATCGGCTTGGCTGAACTTGTTAAACAGTTGTCCAATTTTGTCGGCGGGGATGCCGATGCCAGTGTCGCGGACGGAAAAACGCAGGAGGGCTTGGGAATCGTTTTGGCGTTCCACGGTGACGCGGATAGCGACTTCGCCTGATTTGGTGAATTTGATGGCATTGCCCGCGAGGTTGGTGAGGATCTGGCGGAGGCGGCCGGGGTCTCCGCGGAGGAGGGTGGGGACAGTGGGTTCGGCCCAGCAGACCAGCTCGAGGCCCTTGTCTTGTGCGCGTAGGGCGAGGGTGGAGGCAAAATCGTCGAGGAGGCTTTCAAGGTTGAAGTCGAGGTTTTCGAGCTCGAGTTTGCCGGCCTCGATTTTGGAGAAATCGAGGATGTCGTTGATCAGGCCGAGGAGGGATTCGGCGCTGGTGCGGACGATTTCGGCGTAGCGGCGCTGTTCATCGGTGAGGTCGGTGCCGAGGAGGAGGCCGTTCATGCCGATAACGCCGTTCATGGGGGTGCGAATTTCATGGCTCATGTTGGCGAGGAAATCGCCTTTGGCATAGTTGGCCACTTCGGCTTGGATGGCCAGATCATTTGCGCGGGCGGTGGTGATTTCGAGGTATTGATTGGTTTCGATGAGTTCGTTTTCGGTTTTCTTGCGTTCGGTGACGTTGGTCAGGCTGCCGCGGTATCCGAGGAGATTGCCGGCGGGGTCGAGCATGGGGATGCCGTTGGTGCTGAGCCAGATTTCCTGTCCGGACTTGGTGGTGGCGAGGTGTTCGAGGTTGGTGAAGGGTTCCTTGCGGGCAAAGCGTTCGGCCAAGGAGTTGCAGAAGACTTCGCGCCCGTTGGCCGGGTGCAGGTTGCAGAGACGGGTGCGGCCGACGAGTTCATCGGGTTGGTATTCGAGGACGGCGCATGCCGCGTGGCTGACGTAGGTGAAGATCCGATGAGCGTCGACTTCCCAGATGAGGGTGCGGCTTTGCTCGGTGAGTTGGTCGAAGCGGTCGTTGGTTTCGCGGAGCGAGGCTTCGGTTTGCCTCCGCCGGGAGTCGTCGCAGAACAGGGCGACGAAGCGGCCGGAGCCGAGCGGGTAGGCGCGACCGGAAAGGTGGCGGCCGAGGGGTTTGACGAATTCATCAAAGGAAACGGTTTGGCCCGAGAGGGCCGCGCGGCCATAGATTTCGAGGAGGGAGGATGGTTCGATGCCGGGGATAATTTCGGAGGCGCGTCGGCCGACGACATCGGCTGGTTTGAGGCCGGTATGGGTTTCAAAGGCGGGATTCGCGTCCAGAAAGGCGAAGTCTACGGGGTGCCCTTTGGCGTCGAGGACGATTTCGTGCCGGGCGATGGCGAATGGCGAATGATCGAGGAGGTGGCGGTACGTTTCCTCGCATTCCTGCAGTCGCGCCTGTCGGCTACGGAGAGCGGTGGCGGTGCGGCGGTTCATTGCAACGACCAGAATCAGAACCATCACCAGTAGGGCACCGGTGGTGGCAGAGAATACAACAAACCCTCCCGGACGGGATTGGGAAGTTCCGGCAGGGCCCGTGACGAGAGTGGAGTTGGAGGAAGGCCGGGTCGGATCCGACAAGGCAGGGGTGTTGGATGACCACACGGGGAGCGCCCCGACAATAAAACAGGCCAGACCCAAGCATGCTACGAAACGGGTTGTTCTATTCATGAGTCATCCTATTTTTCCACCCACAAGAGGGCACCCCGTTCGTTAGGTGCTTCATAAAAAGACCGATGAAAGGATGAGTTGAGGACCATACATCGCTTATTGGATACTATGAAGGATACAATGGGAGATCGTTGAAGGTTTGGCAAGCTGGGAAACAAAAATGTAACGAGATTTTACGACCTTCAACGTCAGTATGCTGGCCGATATCCCTCCCTCGAGTCGCAGCAGTCCATGCATCGCGAACGGGTTCGCCAAGTCGTTGAAATGCAGGAGCCGTTCAAGAACGTCCAGCCTCTGGGCACGCGGATTTTCAACTTCCTGAAAGGCTGGCTGATCAACCACCTCCAGACCGAGGACAAGAAATACAGCTCCTACATGCCCGATTGACGTACTCGATAGCGTATCATTTTTCTTGTGGCGGCTATTTTCTTGCCGCATCCTCGCCGCATGGGTAGCGGCCCCTCACGAAAGAGATAGGTGACGAAAGATGAAAATCGTACATTTTGGGACTGGGGCATCTCTTCGAATGGTTTTGGGATTCCTTTTACTTGTGAACGTTGCGGCTACTGCGCAGACCGCAGAGATGATTCGCACGATCCAAGCCAACCAATATGATCTGATCTCGGCTCCGCTGATCACGGCCAGCAACAACCAGTTTGTTGCCATGACCACCAACGTTCCCAACTATTCCCGCGTCGGCTTTTATGATCCCCCGGCCACCAATTTCACTCTGGCTCTGAAATCCGGGAAAGGTATTTGGGACGCTCATGCCGCATATCGAATCGTCCTGCCCGGCAACAGTTTCTTTTTGTGTCCAACTGGAAATTGCGAGATCATCTTGACCGGAACTGCGCCTGTTTCACCCGTTATGAACCAGATCAACGCGCGTTGGTCCGCGCTAGGATATCCCTATCCCGTGGATGTCAAATGGTCGCAGACCACCTTGGCCAGCAATCTCCCGACCGGCACGTTGGTCTATTTTTGGAGTCGGAGCGCTCAGTGCTATCAGACATTTCTGAAAGCTCCGCCCGCCAAGGGGGGGTGGGGTGATGCGGCTTCCAAGTATGTCATTCGCCCCGGCGATGGCTTCATCGTGCGTCAGCCCCGCGGATCCACCCCGTTCACTTGGACCGAGTAGGAGGACATCATGAACACACCCATGACCAACCGTATTTTCTTCTCGGGACTCTTCTTTGCCGTCGCGCTGGCCTTCTGCGCCACGCCTGCCCGCGCCGATTACCAAGTCCAGTATGTCGTCGGCTACGGCCTCTATTATCCGTACGCCACCGACACCGCTTCCACCACGCCTGGAGAAGGATTACTCGCCCGCAACGGCTCCCATCGCACGTTGATTCAGCTCATTTGGGCCGGGCCCAACGGTGTTGCGGATGCATATAGTCCTTTCAATGGCTCTCCGAGCGGCGACGACGTGGTGCTCGACAGCCAAATCATCGAGGCCGGCATCAACGGCGTGGATGAATGGGGCACTACCTCGTCCCTGCCTCCTCCCTATATCTCTACTAATTCTTCCCAAAAGCCCGTCTTTGTTCGGGTTCATCAAGACGACACGCCCTCTTTGTCGAGCTGTTGGTATGACTCCCCGGTGATCTATCCCGAGGACATCGGAAGCTCCATCCTGGAGGGGTGTTTCGCCACCGTCCTTCACATCGAAAATGGCAGTGAAATCCTGCCCACGACGGGAGTTTGCCTGAACCAAACGGCGATGATAGACAGCCAGAATTTTTGGTTTCCAGATCCACCTTCCACAAATTCTCCTGCCATCCGAAATGTCGATTTCGCTCCTGAGACCGCCGGTTTTACTTTCAGCCTTCCCTACAGCTATTCTCTTCATGCCGCATACGGAGCTGATGCGGTCTTGCCCACCGGCGACTGGAATTGGCAACCGCTTACCGAAGGGGCCGATTATACTGTCACCAACGGTATCGTCACCTTCCCCACCACCGGAACGGGTATAGCTCCCCGGAACATGATTCGCATCGGCCTCCATCACGATTTTTAGTCAAAAAATTGGTGTTTTTGGCCAAAATAATGGCTAAAAATGGCCAAAAAAGTCAAAAAAGGCCCAAAAATCGGAAAAATGACTGTTTCGGATCGAAAATAGGCGCAAATGGACGCAGATGGGGCGGCGTGAAGCGTCCTCCTCTTTCATTCGCGTATATTTGCGTCATTTGTAGTGTGAATTCTCGATCATCGGATCGATTGGAGGATTCATCGAAAGGGATTGAACGGGGGCGGGGGGTCTGCTACAACGAAATCCTAATGAAAATATTGCTGACAGGCGGTTCGGGCTACATTGGAAGTGTCACAACGGAGCTGTTGTGCGGGGACGGGCATCAGGTGACGGTGTTCGACAATCTCGAGCGGGGTCACATCGAAGCGGTAGATCCAAGGGCTCAGCTTGTGGTGGGCGATCTTCGCGATCCAACGGGCATCCGCGATGTGATGCGTGCCGTGAAGCCCGATGCGGTGGTGCATTTTGCGGCCTATGCGTTGGTGGGCGAGTCCATGCAGAATCCGATGCAATATTTTGAGAACAATCTGGGCGGTGGGCTTCATTTGCTGGATGCGATGATTCGCACCGGAGTGAAGAAAATCATTTTTTCCTCCACCTGCGCTACGTATGGGCAGCCGGAGGTCATGCCGATGACCGAGGGGTTGCCGCAGCGGCCGACGAATCCGTATGGCGAGTCCAAACTGATGTTCGAGACGGCGCTGCGCTGGGAGCAGGAGCGGCGCGGCATTCAGCCCGTGTTTTTGCGCTATTTCAATGCGTGCGGGGCCACGGAGAAATATGGTGAGGATCACGAGCCCGAAACGCATATCATACCCAATGTTTTGAAGGTGGCGCTGGGGCAGGCGAAGGCGGTTCCGGTGTTCGGGGATGACTATGACACGCCGGATGGAACCTGTGTTCGTGACTACATCCACATTGTGGATTTGGCCCGTGCCCATATCTTGGCGCTGGAGCAGGATGTTTCGGGTCCGTTCAATTTGGGCACGGGGACGGGTTTTTCCGTGAAGGACGTGATTGAGACCTGTCGGGCGGTGACGGGGCACGAAATTCCGGTGGAGATTTCGCCTCGGCGTCCGGGCGATCCGGCCTGTTTGGTGGCGGGGGCGGAAAAGGCCAAAACGGTGTTGGGGTGGAAGCCACAATATCCGGATTTGAAGACGATTGTGCAACATGCGTGGAATTGGCACCGGGCGCATCCGCGTGGATATGGGAAGTAGAAAGCCATGAGCGAGACAGTTCCGCAAGCCAAGCATTTCAAGGTTGATACCAGCCGGCCCCGAAGTCGAACCAAGTTTCGATCCAAGATGCGGCACGTGATGGCCGTGGCGTCGGGCATGTTTCCGTTGATGGCCTTGTTTGTGTATGGAATGTCGCTGTTTCGTCTCTCAATCGAGCGGGCCCCGTACACGAGGCTGGCGCTGATCTTTTTAGGTTGCGGCATGGTGACGCTGCTCTTTTATGCGTGGACGAGGGCAGAAAAGTTGCGGCGTCATGAAATTTCGGCCAAGAATCGGGAATTGAAGTATCGGCATCGCGAAGAAGCTTTCCTTCGGGAAGAAGCGGAACGACAGGCGCGCAAGGCCGAGACAACCGCAAAGGAAGGCTGATGTCCCGGCGCCCGACAGCCCGCTCGGGCATGGCCTTGATTCTGACGCTGGTGGCGATTGTGCTGGCGGGGGGATTGGCGCTTTTTCTGCAATCGAAGGCGTCGGAAGTGGCTCGAGTGGAGCAGGCAGAACTGATCAAAGAGCGGTTGCGCTTGGCGGCGGCTGAGGCGGTCCGGGAGGCTCTCTGGATTTTAGCTTCGGACGAGAATCTTCAGATGGATTCCTTAAAGGAGGAGTGGGCGGTGCCCCGCGAAAACACGCTGGAGGATGGGCTCTTCACTTGGGCGGTGGTGGAAGATGCGGGACGTTTTTATAATTGGAACAACCTGTCGGTTTCCAATCGCGCCACGCGGCATCCCCGTGAAATTTTGATGGATCTGATGACGTTCTGCGGCGATTTTACGCCCGCGATTCGCGTGGATGCTCTGGAGGATTTTTTGGATGCGAATGAAGAAGGCACATACGAATCCAGTTTTTATGAATCTAAGGATGTTTCCTTTCAAACGCCCAACCGCGCGCTATGGGCACCAGCCGAACTGTTGAGGGTTCATGGATTTTCGGCCGATCAGTTTCGGCCTCGTCCACCCCCGGCTGCGGACGATTTATTTGGAGGAGAGTTGAATGACTCCACGGTTGTTGTGCCCCTGGTGCTGAAGGCTCCTTTGCCGGTGAATGTGAACACGGCTAGTCGGGATGTGCTGATGGGGCTCACCGGGCTGCAGCAAGAGGCGGCGATTCGAGATGTGATGGACTGGCGACGGGATAATCCGTTTGATTCTCTCGGCGGGATGTTCATGGCCAACCCCGAGTTGGCGGCGGCGCTGGAAGGGGCTGTTAGCACGGCCAGCACCTGTTTTCGAGTCCGGGCGCGCGCGGAAACGGGCAACCATCGTTGCACGGTCCTGACGTGGGTGGAGCGCGATCCGAAAACGGGCGACATTCGGATTTTGCAGTGGGTGGAGGAAGAGGGCTAACCATGTCGAATGGCTACAAAATAGCCTATGGTTTGGATGTTTCGGGCGACCGTCTCCTGTTGGTTCGCGCGGTTCGTCGTGGAGTGCCGCAAACGGTGTGGAAGGGTCCTCTCGACTCCGAGGAGGCGCGGGGAGCTTTGCAGCGACTGACGGATGAGGTGAACAGCGGGACGGCGGCGCTGGCCGTCTGTGCCCCGGCCACGAAAACCGTGATCCGTCGATTGCGCGCGCCCTTTGCCTCCGTTGCGAAAGCCTCCAAGGTGTGGGCTTCGCTGTTGGATGTGGATTTGCCTTTTCCGGTGGAAGCGGCTCTTTGTTCCTTCGGTCCGGCGCGCATCGAAAACGGTGGCACGGTTGCGATGGCGGCAGCGATTCGGAAGAGCGATGGTGTGGCTTTCGATGAGGCCTGCCGCGGGGCCGGATATGAGCCGACTCATTGCGATGCGGAGGCACTGGCGTTGTGGGACCAGTTCATCGTCGATGCCCCGCCGTCTTGCGCCGATACGCCCCGGATGTTGATATGGCTGGGGACGGATCACGTGACGGTGGTGAGGGGGCGTGGCGTGGATTTCATGGCCGCGCATGTGTTGCGCACCTCGCCCTTGGCGGATTCGGGTGCCGAGCGGCAAGCCTTTGAAACCCTGTGGGCGGCGCGGGCGCAACAAATCCTGGCGGCCCATTTGGCCGAAACGGGCGGTGACCATTTAGACCTTTGGTGGGCGGGGCGCGGTGCGGAAGACGAGGATCGCCTGACTCGTCTTCGCCACTTGTTGCCTGCGGGGATTCCCCTGCGCCATGAGACGCAGGGACAACCTGGCTCGTTCTTGGCCCGCGCCTTGGCCCGTCGGGCGGTCGAAGAGAATGGCGTGAACTTTAAGATCGGCGAAGGGGAGCATCCGGCTTTTCGGCGTGTGCAAGATCGAGATTTGAAGCGGACCTATGTGGGGGTGGCGGCGGCCGCGCTGGTGGTGTTGGCGCTGAATGCGGGCGAAGCGAAGATTCGAAAATATCGGGCCGAATCACTGCAACGGGAGTTGACGGCCGTGGCCCAGAGCATTACGGGCGAAAGGGTGCCTCGCGGACAGGAAGGGTTGCTGGTGGAGCGGGCGATTTCCAGGCGCGATGAAGAAACCCAACCGTTTCGCACGGCGATGGATGCTGATGGGGTCGAAGGACGGTTGACTCGCGTCTTGGAAGAGGCGAGTGCGTTGGGCGTGGAGATTTCGCGCCTGTCGCTTTCTCCCCAGATGCTTTCGATCGGTGGTTCGGTCGCCGGCAAGCCGGCGCTGGAAGGGTTGGCGGAGCGTCTCCGGCTTCAAGGCTGGACCGTTCAGTATCAGAGCCCCGGACAAACCCCCGAAGGGCGTGAGCGCTTCGAGTTGAAAGGGGTGGCCATTCATGAAGGGTGAGCGCATTTGGAAAGCGGTTGTCTTGGCGTTATCCGTTTGGGCGGTGGCGGCGAGTTTGAATACGGTGTTGTCGGCGTCGCGCCATCGGGAGATTCTGGCTCGCAAGGAAGCCGATCTGCAGAAAATACGCGCCCAAGCCAATCGGTGGAGCCGGGAAGATCAATGGTCCCGACGCCTGGATGCGCAACAGGCGTGGAAGCCGGTGGATTTGGAGGAAGTGGCCACCCGTGCGCTGGGGGCTAACGTGGCGAAAATCACGTCGCGCCCCGTGTCTCTCCTCGCGAAGGGTTGGCAACGGCGCGAGACCGCAGTTGACTTGCATAACGTGTCGTATGCCGAGGCCGCCCTGTTTCTGTCGGCGCTTTCCGAGACGTCTCCCTCGTGGCGGTTGCGCGAAGTGGAGTTTGGTTCTTCCTCCGAAGCGGGGAACGGTTCTCTGATCTTGGCGTTGGAATCGCTGGAAAAGAAGCAACCATGAGGCTATGGTGGTCGCCATGACTTTTCTGCGAACCATTTTGGAACGGCGCGAGCTGCTGTGGAATTTGACGGCGCGCGAGCTAAAGCAGCGCTACAAAGGTTCTGCACTTGGATTTTTGTGGAGCGTGTTGACGCCGCTTTTCATGGCGGCCATTTATGTTGTCTTTTTGCGTTTGCTGGCCCGCGGCGTGCCGATGGAGGACATTCTGATTGGCGTGTTTGCTTGGCAATACACCACGCAATGCGTCATGGGGGGCATGACCTGCGTGACGGGTAATGGCAATCTCGTGAAAAAGGTATTTTTTCCACGTGAAATTTTGCCCATTAGTCAGGTGGCCGCCAATGGCATCGGTTATCTCCTTTCGCTTCTGGTGCAATTTCCCGTGTTGGCTTTCCTGCTGTGGCACGGTGGATCGCACTTTTCTTCCGCATGGCCGATGTTCCTCTTCTGGATGCTGTGGCAGACGATTTTCAATCTGGGTCTTGCGATGCTCGTTGGCGCTCTGAATGTCAATTTTCGAGATACACAGCATTTGGTTGGCGTGGGTCTCAGCGCGTGGTTCTTTTTGAGCCCCGTGATGTACAACATGGACTTCGCACGAAACATTGCGGTTCGTTGGCCTTGGGCGGTGGACCTGCTGTACGCCAATCCGATGGCCGTTATTCTGAATGGATATCGAGCGGCGCTGTTGCCCGGTGCCACGGCCGGTTTTCCATTGGCCGCGTGGGTCGGATTCGGGGTTGTGCCCGTGAGCTTGCTACTTGGCGCCATGACGTATCGCCGCCTTCAAAAAAACTTTGCGGATCTGCTCTGATATGAATGCCATTGAAGCCACAAATCTTGGAAAATGCTACACCCGCAAGGGGCTGGGCGCGCCCACCCTGTTTGGCGCGCTGACGGGAAGTTTCCGCCAGAAGAGCGAGCCGTTCTGGTGTTTGCGCGGTGCGAACTTCGAGATTCCGGTCGGCCGCACCATTGGTGTGATTGGCCCCAACGGATCGGGCAAAAGCTCGCTCCTCGGTCTCACCGCTGGCACCATCACGCCCACCGAAGGCAGCGTGCGTACGCATGGGCGGATTTCCTCACTTCTGGAATTGGGCGCAGGTTTTCATCCGGACTTGAGCGGGCGCGAAAATGTCTATCTCAACGCGGCGCTGTTGGGCATTCCACGCGAGGACGTGAAGAAAAAATTTGATCGTATTGTTGATTTTGCGGAGCTACGCGAGTTCATTGATATGCCCGTGAAACATTACTCCAGCGGCATGTATGTTCGCTTGGGTTTTTCGGTAGCGGTGGAGGTCGACCCGGACATTTTGCTTATCGATGAAGTGTTGGCGGTGGGGGACATTTCCTTCCAGCTCAAATGCCTTGATCGTATTCGGGATTTTCAGAAGCGCGGCAAGACGTTGTTGTTTGTGAGCCACGCGTTGCAAACCGTCGAAGAATTTTGCCACGAGGCGTTTTTGATTCACCACGGAAAACTGGTCGATCGAGGCGATCCCGGCGATGTCATTCTGAAATTCATACGCGGCTACATGGGCGAAGGAGGCGGACTTTATACGCAGGAATTCGGCACCCGCGCCGTCGAGTTCGGGGCGGTTCGCCTGCTTGATGCGGAAGGGAAGGATGCCGTCACGTTTGAAACAGGCGGTGCGATGACCGTCGAAATTCCGTATATGGCTCATCGGCGCATTGAAAAGCCCGTGTTTGGTTTTTCGCTCAAGACGGGCAATGGAATGTATATTTTTGGCAGCAATACGCAGATCCAGAAGCACGACATTTCCGTCATCGAAGGCGAGGGAACCGTGAAGCTGGATCTGGGTCCCTTGCGTCTGATGCATGGCAACTTCTTTCTTTCGCTCGCCATTCATTCGTGGGATCACACCGAGCAGTTTCATCGTCGCGAAGATTGGTGGCCGTTTGCGGTGCGCAATCCCACCGGTGCCTTGGGCATGCTCCAGCTCGATAGCCGTTGGAGCGCAAGTCCTGCGTTGAAAACATGACCATTTCTTGGAAACAAATCGGTTGGGCATTTGTGCTCTGGATGCTGGTTGGAGTCATGGGGGTCGCCATCGCAAAAGAGGGTGACCCGGTTGTTTTGGCGGGCACCCCTGTCCTCTCTGGATGCGAGCCGGATTATCCACCGTATTGCCTTGTGACGGCGGATGGGCGTGCGGACGGGTTTTCGGTGGAGCTTCTACGGGCTTCCCTTCGGGCCGTGGGGCGCGATGTAGAATTCAAGACGGCGCCCTGGACGGAGCTCAAGCAGGATTTGGCAGAAGGGCGCCTGCACGCGCTTCCTCTCGTGGGGCGGACACCCGAGCGCGAGACTCAGTACGACTTCACCTTTCCCTATCTGACGATGCACGGCACGATTGTGGTGCGCGAGGATAACACCGATATTCGAATTCCACGCGACTTGGCCGGCAAGCGGGTGGCGGTTTTGCAGGGGGATAATGCCGAGGAATACTTGCAGCGATCCCACTTGGGAGCCGAAATCGTTCCTTGTCCCTCCTTCGAAATGGCTCTGCGTGAGCTTTCGGAGGGAAAACAGGATGCGGTGGTTATTCAAAAGTTGCTGGCCTTTCAGCTCATGCAGCAAGCCGGGCTGAAGAATCTCCAAACGGTGGGACCTCCGATTTTCTCCCAGCACTTTTGCTTTGCGGTTCGGGAAGGGGACAGTGAATTGTTGGCGATGCTCAACGAAGGCCTGTCCATTGTGATGGCGAACGGGGTGTTTCGTGAACTTCACACCCGGTGGTTTTCTGTCCTTGAAGCCATTGGCCGTGGTAAGAGCCGTATTGTGGTGGGAGGTGACCACAACTATCCGCCCTATGAGTTCTTGGACAAAAATGGCCAACCGGCCGGACTCAATGTGGACATCACTCGCGCGATTGCTCGGCGAATGGGGTTGTCAGTCGATTTTCGCTTGGGCGAGTGGAGCCGTATTCGAAAAGGGCTTGAAAACGGCGAAATTGATGCGCTGCAGGGCCTCTTTTATTCGGTTGAGCGGGACAAGTTATTTGATTTTTCGCTGCCTAGTTCGATGGTTCAGCACGCCATTGTGGTTCGATCTGATTCGCCCGAGTTGTTCACCATGCAAGACTTGGCCGGAAAGACCATCCTCGTTCAAGCGGGGGATATTTTGGACGATTTGGCTCAAGAGTTTGGGTATGGGAACCATCTTGTGGTTGTGGACTCCCAAGAGGAAGCCCTTCGACGCTTGGCCGCCGGAGAAGCCGATTGCGCTCTGACAGCCAAATTGCCAGCCCTCTATTGGATCGAAAAGCAGGATTGGCGCAATTTAACCGTGTCGGCCCTGTCCGTACTCTCGGCCGAGTATTGCTATGCGGTTCCATCGGGCCATCAGGAGTTGCTGGCGCAGTTTTCGGACGGATTGGCGGCAATCAAGGCAACAGGCGAACATCGACAGATTCAGGCCAAGTGGCTGACGCCTTACGAGAGTCTGGGACTCCGCAGGGTGACGCAGATTGCCCTTTGGGCCGTTCTTCCATTGCTGGCGCTGCTCCTTCTCTCTTTGCTGTGGTCTCGTTCGCTTCAGCGGGTGGTGGCTCGCCGGACGCGGGAACTCTCGTTCAATGTGGCCCTACTCAATGCGCGTTCGGAAGCTTCCCTCGATGGAATTCTGGTTGTGGATGATCAGGGCAAGATTCTCTCCTACAATCGTCGATTCGTCGAAATGTGGGAGATCCCGCCCGAGTTGATTCAATTGGGAATGGATGAACCGATTCTGAGTTCGGTGATTTGCCAAATGGCCGAACCCCTTGTGTTCCTCGAACGCGTCAAACACCTATATGAACACCGGGAAGAAATTGGCCGGGAAGAAATCAAGCTGAAGGATGGGCGAGTCTTTGATCGCTATTCGGCGCCCGTTTCCGGTTCCGAAGGGTCGTATTATGGACGCGTGTGGTACTTTCGCGACATCTCCGACCAACGGCATGCCGAAGCGGCCCGGACCAAGTTGCAAGGGCAATTGATTCAGGCGCAGAAAATGGAATCGATGGGGCGGCTTGCAGGTGGCGTGGCGCACGACTTCAACAATATGTTGCAGGCGATCATGGGCCATGCCGAGCTTGCGCTGGATCAACTTCCGCCGGATTCACCCCTGCAGGAAGATGTCCATGAAATCCAAGTCGCTGCACAACGTTCCTCCGATCTGACTCGCCAACTGCTGGCCTTTGCCCGGAAGCAAGCCGTGGTGCCGAAAGTGCTGGATCTAAATATCACCGTGGAGGGCATGCTCAAGATGTTGCGGCGGCTGATTGGCGAAGATATCGATTTGGTCTGGGTGCCCGGTCCTTCCATTTGGCCCGTTAAAATGGACCCCTCGCAGTTCGATCAGATTTTGGCCAATTTGTGCGTCAACGCGCGTGACGCCATTGAAGGAATCGGAAAGGTGACGATTGAAACGTGGACGGAAACATTTGACAAAACATTTTGCGCGGAGCATCCGGGGATCGTTCCGGGCGATTATGTGCGTCTCTCCGTGTTCGACACGGGTTGCGGGATGACCAAGGAAACGCTCGCCAATATTTTCGAGCCGTTTTTTACCACCAAAGGCCCTGGAGAAGGCACCGGCTTGGGATTGGCCACCGTGTATGGCGCTGTGAAGCAGAACAACGGAAACGTATTTGTAGATAGCGAGCCGGGAAAGGGAACGGTCTTTCACATCTATTTTCCCCGATATCTGGATGCGACGCCTGCTCCTCAAGCACCGGTTTTCGAGCCTGCCCTCTCTTCGGGAAAAGGGACCATTCTACTGGTGGAAGACGAGCAATCTATTTTAAGAATTGCCACCGCCATGCTGGAAAAATTGGGGTATCGCGTGTTGTCGGCGTCTACCCCCGGAGAGGCTATCCATCTGGCGAAGGCTCACTCTCAGGAGATTGATTTGCTGATGACCGACGTCGTGATGCCGGAAATGAATGGGCGTGACCTGACCAATATGATTGTGTTCCTTTGCCCCGGTATCAAGCGGCTATTCATGTCGGGCTATACGGCGGATGTGATTGCCCATCACGGCGTGTTGGACGAAGGCGTATGTTTCCTTCAAAAGCCATTTACGATTCGCGATTTGGCGGCCAAGGTGGGCGAGGCGTTGGCCTCCCGTTGAGGATAGGCTCGTTGGCGGGAAGGGTGGTTTGAAGGGTAAAAACACGACCTTTTCCTTTGGCGCGTCTTTGTGCTACGTTCCCGAAACATGAGCCAAGACTTTCTACGACGGACGCCATTGTTCGAACTGCTTGTGAAGGCGGGCGGGCGCATGGTTGATTTTCACGGCTGGGAAATGCCCGTACAGTTTTCGGGCATTTTGGCCGAACATCAGGCGGTTCGAACCGCTTGTGGCGTGTTTGACGTGTCCCACATGGGACAGATTTTCATTACGGGGCCCGATGCCCATCGCTTTGTGGAGCACGTGAACTGCAACCGAATGACAGCGGAACCGGGCCGTGGCACCTATGCCCACCTTCTCGCGGAGGACGGGGGCATTTTGGATGACGCGATTACATTTTGTCTCGAGCCGAAACGTTTTTTTGCGGTCGTGAATGCCGCGACGGCCGACAAAGATTTTGCGTGGTTTCAAAAGCAATCCAAAGGGTTGGATGTCGTCTTGGATCACGCCAGCGATCGCTATGCCATGCTGGCCATTCAAGGACCGAACGCTCCGGCTCTTGTGGGTGAAATTTTTCCGTCAGTCCTCTCTTTGCCTCGCTTTGGCATCGCCGAAATTTCGTATGCGGGAGAAAGCGTGTTGGTGATGCGCACGGGCTATACGGGGGAAGATGGCTTTGAAGTGGCGGCCTCGCCTTCGGGTATTCTTGTGCTTTGGGAAGAATTGCAAAAGCGGGGCGGGCGCTTCGGTTTGGTTCCCTGCGGGCTGGGCAGTCGTGACACGCTTCGGCTGGAGTCGGGTTATTTGTTGTATGGCGAAGACGCGAACGAAACACGCACACCCTACGAGGCCAATTGCGGATGGGTCGTCAAATTGCATAAGGGCGTTTTTGTGGGCCGCGAGGCGCTGATGCGTCGAAAAGAGGCCGGGTTTTCTGAAAAACTAACCGGTGTGCGGCTGTTGGCTCGCGGGGTGCCTCGTCACGGCTGCGGGGTATGGCAGAGCGGCAGGAAAATCGGCGAGCTGTGTAGCGCAACCTTTGCACCGAGTTTGGGCGTCGGAATCGGCGTGGGCTATTTGGAGGCCGCAGCGTGGGAGGCTGGCACCCGCGTTGAGGTGGAAATTCATGGCAAGCGCGTGGAGGCCGAAACCGTGCGCGGCCCCTTCCGGAAGAACCAGGTGTAAAGAAGGATTTGTATTGCCGCAGAGAACGCAGAGAGGGTTGAGAAAAACAGTGGGTTGAGTCTCTGCGAACCTCTGCGTCCTCTGTGGCAAAATGGATTCACAGATTGAAAGAAAAGGAGTGGGTATGTTCGATGAAGTGAAATGCAAATTGGCCAAGAGCCACGAGTGGGCATTCGTGGAGGGCGGAATCGCCACGGTGGGAATCAGCGACTACGCTCAAAAGGAAATTAGCGACATCGTGTTCGTGGAGCTTCCGAAGGCGGGCGTGAAAGTAGAACAAGGAAAACCCTGCGCCGTCATTGAGTCGGTCAAGGCGGCCGCCGATTTTTTCGCGCCGGTTTCGGGCACCGTGTTGGAAGTGAACGAGGCCATTGTGGACAATCCGGCGCTGGTGAATCAATCGCCTCACGGCGAAGGCTGGTTCTTCAAGATTCAGATGTCCAAGCCCGCTGAATTGTCGGCGCTGATGGATTTTGCGACCTATCAGAAGACGGCATCGCACTAGCATGTACTCCCCGCATACAGTTGCCGATCGCGCGGACATGCTCCGCGAGATGGGTGTGGCTTCGATGGACGAGTTGCTGGCGCAAGTGCCGGAAACTCTGCGCGCCGGTGGCTATGAGTGGCCCTCGGCGTTGACCGAGTCGGAATTGATGGCTCATGCGCGCGGTTTGGCCGCAAAAAACAAGTCTCTGGTGTGCTTTGCCGGAGCGGGAGCCTATGACCACTATGTGCCGGCGGCGGTCAAATCGCTCATCCAGCGTGGCGAGTTTCTGACGGCCTATACGCCGTATCAGGCCGAGGCCAGCCAAGGCACGTTGCAGGCGATCTATGAGTTTCAGAGTTCCGTTTGCGCTCTTTACGGCATGGAGGCGTCCAATGCCTCGCTCTATGACGGCGCGACGGCGTTGGCGGAGGCGGTGACGGCTTCTGCTCGCATCACAGGCCGAAAAAAAATTCTGATTCCAGAATCGCTCCACCCGGAATGGCGCGAGGTGTTGCAGACATATTTTGGCGCGAAGGGTGAGCCCACGCTGATTTCGATTTCCTGTCCTTCGGGGCGCATGGAGTTGGACGAAGTGACGAAGCTTCTCGATGAAACCGTGGCGGCAGTCGTGGTGGCCACTCCCAACTTTTTCGGGCTGTTGGAAGATGGCGCGGCGCTGGCCGAACTGGCCCATTCAAAAGGTGCGCTGTTGATTGCCGTTGCCGATCCGGTGAGCCTTGGCGTGCTTGAAGCGCCGGGACAGTGGGGCGCGGACATCGCCGTGGGCGAAGGCCAGGGTTTGGGGAATGCGCTGGCCTATGGCGGGCCGTATCTGGGGCTGTTTGCTTGCAAGAAGGCGCATATTCGTCATATTCCCGGCCGTATTTGCGGCATGACCACGGATGCGGACGGCAAGCGGGGATTCGTTTTGACGTTGCAAGCGCGCGAGCAACACATTCGGCGGGAACGCGCGGCATCGAACATTTGTTCGAATGAGGCGCTGTGCGCATTGGCGGCAACCATTCATTTGGCCCTACTCGGCCCCGCAGGGTTGAAGGAGGTGGCTGAACTGTGCGTGGATAAAGCCCATGTGCTGGCGGAGAAAGCGAGCGCGGTGCCGGGCTTTGGTCTGCGGTTCGCGGGTCCGTTTTTTCATGAATTTGTGTTGGACTGTCCGGTGCCGGCGGATCGCGTTCGCAAGGCGTTGCTCAAGGAGGGAATTCTTGCCGGGGTGCCGCTGGGGACCTTCCATCCGACGATGAAAAACGGCTTGCTGGTGTGCGTGACGGAGAAGAGAACCAACGAAGAAATGGATCGGTTCGTGGCCGCGCTCGGGAGGATCGTGCGATGAACAAGCCCGAAGAATTATCCATCGAGAAAAGCGTACCGGGCCGCCGGGGTATTCAATTTCCGGCGCCTTCCCCATCCACTTGGCTTCCGGATGCGATGCGAAGAAAGATCGCCCCGCGACTTCCCGAGATGAGTGAATTCGAGGTGGTGCGTCACTATACGCGTCTCTCGCGTTTCAATTTCTGTCTCGACACCCATTTCTATCCGCTGGGGTCGTGTACGATGAAATACAATCCGCGTGCGAATGAAGAGATCGCGGGATTGGATGGTTTTGCCGCCGCCCATCCGGCCGCTCCGGATTCCGTGGTGCAGGGCACATTGGAGATTCTGCATCGCTTGGAAAAACTCTTGTGCGAACTGACGGGGCTCGCGGCGTTTACGTTGCAGCCCGCAGCGGGTGCGCATGGGGAGTTCACGGGCATTTTGATTGCGTCGGCCTATCATCGTTCGCGCAAGGATCGAAAGCGCACCGAAATTTTGGTGGCGGATTCATCGCACGGTACGAATCCCGCCTCGGCCATGCTGGGTGGGTTCACCGTGAAAACGGTGCCCTCTGGCGCGGATGGCCGCTTGGATCTGGAGGCGTTGAAAGCGATGCTCGGGCCGCAGACGGCGTTGTTGATGTTGACGGTGCCCAACACGCTGGGTTTGTTTGAAAATCGCATTCGGCTAATCGCCGAAGCCGTTCATGCGGCGGGAGCCCTACTCTATATGGATGGGGCGAATTTCAACGCGCTGATGGGGCTGGCCAAGCCAGCGGATTTTGGTGTGGATATTCTTCACCTGAATTTGCACAAATCGTTTTCGACTCCCCACGGCGGCGGCGGGCCCGGTTCCGGCCCTGTGGGCGTGGGGCCTGAGCTGGAACGATTTTTGCCCGTTCCGCGCATCGTAGAAAAAGACGAAACGTTTTCGCTGAAAAGAAAGAGCCCGGGCAGTATTGGCCGAGTACGGAGCTTTGCCGGGAATGTGGGCGTGGCCATCAAAGCCTATGCCTATTTGCGAGGACATGACGCCGAAACCCTTCGAAGTATTTCGGAGAACGCCATTCTCAATGCCAACTATGCGCGCGTGAAACTCAACGACCTGTTCCCTTCGGCGATCGATGAGCCCTGCATGCATGAGTGCGTGTTGAAGACGGAGCCGGAGAAGATGAACGGCATTCAGACGCTCGATGTGGCCAAACGATTGCTCGATCACGGATTCTATGCGCCGACGATTTACTTCCCGCTCATCGTTCACGAAGCCATTATGATCGAACCCACGGAAACCGAGACCAAAGAAACGCTCGATATTTTTGTGGCGGCCCTGCGGGCGATTCATGCGGAGGCCCTGTCTGACCCGAAGCATGTCCATGCCGCGCCGCACACTTTGCCTGTGAAACGGCTGGATGAGTTGGGTGCCGCCCGCTCGCCGAATGTGGCGTGGTGCTGAGGCCGCAAGAATGGATGGAATTCTCCTTTCGTCGCCCGAGCTGGATGTGTTTGCCCAGATGGCGTTGGATGAGGCGTTGGCGCAATCCAAGCCCGAGGCGTTTTGCATTCGCTTTTTTCGATGGAAGGGCGTGGGCGTCACCTTTGGGTATGCGCAGCGAATCCGCGAAGTGGAGAACGTGTGGCCAGCGGGCACGGAGCAAAACTATACACGGCGGCCCACGGGCGGCGGCTTGGTTCCTCATTTTGACGATGTGACGTTTTCCTGCGTTTTTCCCGATGGCGGAGTGTTGCGTCCGCTGGATATGTATCGGCGATTGCACACGGCCATCCTGTCGGGCCTGCGCGAGGCGGGGCTCGAGGTGAAGCTATGCGAAACCGCCTCGCTTCCGATTCCGGGGGAACCGCGAGGGGGCCAGTGCTTCATCCAACCTGTGGCATTGGACATTTTGACGGAGGCGGGAAAAATTCTGGGCGGGGCCATTCGGCGCTATGGAAACACGGTGCTATATCAAGGTTCGCTGCAACTTACGGATGCGCGGTCGCGGGCGGCCGAACTGGAGGCGACGATTCTGCGGTGCCTCGCGTTGGAATGGGATTTGCAGTGGGAACCGCGCGAGGCTACTGCCGCCGTGCAGGCGGTTGCGGCCGAACTGGAAGCCAAATACAGCTCCTCGGAGTGGCGTCGAAAATGGTGAAAAAGTAAGTTTTCCACAGTGTGGAGCGCGCGCCCCGCGCACGGATTGCCGAAGGCAAGTTCCGTTTCGGAACGAGGGCCAAACGTGGCCCGAAGCCCACCATTCTTTCCATTGTGTGGAATAATCGAAAACATTTTTTCCATTGTGTGGAAAATGGGGTGGCTATTGGGGGGAGGGGCGTGTGGTGACGGGGTCGAGCCAGTTGGTGCCGTCGGGGGAAAGCCAGAGGGAATAGTGGCGGATTTGGTGGGGGGCGAGATTGGTTTCGAGGAAGTGGCGGTTGGTGGTGCGGGCGACCCAAACGCCGGCTGTGGTGGAGGCGGGGTACTGATTCGTGTCGGCGCGGAGGAGCGCGTGCCAACCGGGGAGGCCGCATCGTGCGGGATCGGTCCAGCGGAGCAGGACGGAATTGGCGAGGGGAATGGCGGTCAGCTTGAAGGGGGCGAAGTTCACGTTGGTTTGATATTCGATGTGAAGGCGGGCGACGCGTTCGGGGGCGTTTTGGGCGATGGCATTTTCGTGGGTCCAGATGTGGCGCATGCCTTGCTCGCCGTAGTTGCCGGTGGAGGAAAAGATAAAGGCGATCGGCGCACCATTAGTCCAAGAGGAGGAGGAGGAGACAACTTCACGAACGAGGGCGGAGAGATCGGGGGTTCGTTCGTTTTCGGTTTGTCCGATATAGGCGAAGGGGGGCATGTTCCAGGAAACGGCGGCATCGGTGAGGGGCCGTGAGGAGATGTCGTTGGCATGGGTTGAAAATGGGGATGCGGAGGCTGACGTTTGGGCGCGGATCAGGGCGAGAGCGGGGTCGGTTCGACCGGAGTTGTCGGTGAATTGGATGTAGGCTCGGCTGACGAGAGACGAACGGGGGAGCGTGATGCCGGTGAAGCGAAATCCGGAATACATCTCCCGCGAATATCCCAGATAGATGAAGGTTTCGCTGAGATTCATCGAGGAGTTGTATTCTTGGGCATCGTCGCTGGTGGCGGTGATGCGGTAGTCGTCGCCTTGCTCGGGGAGGACGAGGATATAGGCGTTTTTGGTTTCGGTGTGGGTGCCGCCGGAGCCAGTGGCCGTGAGCGCGACGGAATAGGTGCCAGTGGAAGCATAGGCGTGAAGAGGATGCGGGGAGGTGGAGGTTTGGCCGTCGCCGAATATCCAGCTCCAATTGGTGGCGATGCCGGTGGTGAGGTTGGTGAACTGCACGGAGAGCGGATGGCCGCCGCTGCGGGGGAAGGCGGAGAAATCGGCGACGGGCGGTGGGGGTAGGGCTTCGATGGCATTGACGATGCGGCAGGTGTCGGAGCCGGTGGAGGTGGTGGCGATCAGCGTGACGGTGAATATTCCAGCGGTGGAAAACACGTGCGAAGGATGGGCTTGGGTGGAGGTGGAGCCGTCACCAAAATTCCATGAGTGGGTGAGGATGGCGCCAATGGTGAGATTGGTGAATTGTACGGTGAGCGGGGCGGGGCCGCGGTTGGTGGACCACGAGAAATCGGCGATGGGCATGCCGGCGAGAACGACGTGGACGTATTGGGTGCGGACGAGGGTGCTGGAGCCGGCGGCGTTGGAGACGGTCAGCGAGACGGTGTAGTCGCCCGCCGTGGCGTAGGTAGGAGAGGGGTTGGTGGCGGTGGAAAATGTGCCGTCGCCGAAGGCCCAGCGTGCGCTCGTGATTGGACGAAGGGTTTGGTTCGTGAAGTTCACCACGAGGGGGGCGGCACCGCGTAAGGGACCGCCCGCGAAGGCGGCGGAGGGCGGCTGTGCGATTTCGGTTTTGGCGCTGCTGTTGCTGTTGGCGTCGAGATAGAAAATGCAGGCGGAAATGGGCGTTCCGGAGGGAATCGAAGAGGTGACGGAAAGGGACAGATTTTCGCCGCCGGTGGTGGTGACGTTGGTTAGGGTTGTTTCGGCGGCCCACCAGTTGAGAACATTCGTGTTGAGCGTGTGGGTGAGGGAGATTTCTTTTTCGGACCAGTAAAGGAAGTATTGACGGCCGTTGGGCATGCCGCGCCAGTTGAAGGTCACGCGTCCGGTTTGGGCGGTGGCGGAAAAGGTGGAGATGGCGGGCGGGTTGCTGAATGCGCGCCCGGAAGCCACAGCGTTGGTGAGGGCAGCCCATTGGCGGGCTTCGTATTGGCCGGTCCATTGAGAGAAATCGCCCGCAGGTGTTTCGCCGCCGAACAGGCCGTTGGTGACGTAGAGCATGGTTTGGCGCATGGCGTTGGAATCGCCGGTGGCGAGGGCATACCACGATTGCAGGTCCACCATAATGAGGCCCGTGGAGGAACTGGGCGTGTTGGTGGCGGTGAAGGCATTGAGATAGTAGCTGAAGTTGGCGTGATTTTTATTCCAGTCGATGAGTCCGGCAATGAAGCTGAACGCTTCGGCCCATTCGCGAGGGCGGGCGCCTTGGATTTCGTTCATGTAATCGAGGACGGCGCGACCCACATAGCCCGCTTGCCAGGAGGCACCGGCGGGAGCTCCGTCCTTGTCGGCGTCGTAGCGTCCGCCGTGCTGGAATTGCGTGGCGCGCAGTGCGCGAATTTCGGTGGCGAAGTGGTCGAGGATGACGGGGTTTCCGGTGGCTCGATAGGCGGCGAGGGCATGCGCGAGGGAGTGGCCACGGCCACGGCCGGAGAGGTCGTCGTAGGGATGGGTGCGCAGGAGGGAGGTATAGCGGAATTGGTCGATGAATTCGTACCAGTCGCGCGCCCAGAGATTGGCTGTGAAGTGATACCAGTCGCGCATGGGTTGGTACCAGCCGTGTTGATCGTCGCGCGGGCAGGCGTCGAGGGCGGTGCCTTCCATGTAAGGCGCGGCGAGCCAGGGGGTGCCGTGTCCGTCGAAACGTCGCCAGGATTGGCCGGAATAGGGGGCGGTGGTGAGGCGCATGCGCTCAAAATCTCGATCGTGGTTGTAGTCGGGAAGCCAATGGGGACGCATGTTCAGTTCGGCAAGAGCCTTGCGTTCTGCATCGTGGTAGTAGGCAGGATTGCCGACGGCAAGGAAGACGCTGCCGGGGCTCTGGGGCCAGCCGCCCGTGGTGGCGGTTCCGAATTTGCGAATGGGCTCATCGACAAAATAGTTATCCCAGCCGAAGCGGTAGTTGCCGTCGGTGAGTCCGTCAAAAGAGGAAAAGGAGGGCAGGCGGGAGGTGTCGGAATCGGCAGGGGTGCCGGGGGGAACGAGACCCTCCAGATCCAAGGTGGCGTGCGTGGTTCGATACCAATCGAGCGGAAGGACGGGGACGGGTGGGTGTTCCAGATGTGCTGCAAAGCGGCTCAACTCGTTGGTCGAAAACGGCGAGCTTTGGAAATGGAGGACGACCTCCTTGAATGTGGCCTGCATGTCTTCGAGCCAATACCAGCCGGTGGGAGTGAAAATTTTTTGGCCGATGTTGTTGGTGGCAAAGTATTGGCAGCTCCATTCGGGGAACAGCTCGACGTTCAGCGTTCCGTCGTTGGTGTAGGCGATGCCGTTGGGCCATGTTTGCCAGAAGTTGCGCAGGAAGACGGCGACGCCTTTGTTGTCTTTGTGAACAGCGAGCCAGCCATCGGACGCGCCAATGGTTTGCTCGGGTGAAGCGGAGGCACCAAACACGTGGCCGGTGGTGTGGAAGGTTTGGCGCAAGGCGGCGGCCTGGGTGGCGCTGGCTTGCCAAACGCCATTTGTACCGAGGCCCAAGGCGACGGCGGGCGAGTTGCTGACGGCGAGGCCAAACTCCAGTTGGAGCGAGTCGAAATAGAGCGGCCAAGAGAGGTCGGTGTTGAGCGCGGCATTTTGAAGCTGGTAGTCGATCTTGACGATGGGCTGGCCTGCGTAGGCGTAGATGCGCACGGCGAATCCGTGGGTGTGGTCATTGGTGGAAACAAAATGGGTGGGGGACGAAATTTTGATGACGGCGCGCACGGGGCCGGATTCTTCGACTTCCACGAAAATGTTTGTGCGCCCGGCATCGCGCTTCGTGGTGCCCATCCAATCAACAAGAATTGCGCCTTGGTTGGTGGAATTGTTTAGCATGCGTTCCGATGCGGCGAAGACACCATTGGAATCCGAATCGAGCCAGACCCCGTCGAGAAGATTGAAGTTGTTTTTGTTGATGGTGAACCGGAGCGGGCCCGTGTGAACCGTGAGGGTGTGGGCGTCTTGGGTGACGGAGAGGGGGGAGGAGAACGAGCCGGGGCCATCGTCCTTGAAGAAGTACAGATTGGTGCCCGTTCCTGCACTGGTGTAGGCGGCGACGGAAGATTGAAATTGAACGGCGACATGACGCACGCTGTTATCGCGCCCTGCCCAGCGATTCAGCACAGAGAATTGGGCTGGAACGAGGGTTCCCGTTGCAGTACGGATGGCGAAGGAAGTCGTGTTGGTGTATTGGCCGTAGGGAAGGGGCACCACCACCGTTGTGGGCCAGTTGGTGCTGGAGAACCCAGCCGACTCTTTGATCGTGATGGGCACGGACAAGGCGAAGGCCGTCGTGTGGACAAGGAGATAGGCCAGTGCAAGGCCCGACCCAAGGGACGAAGGAATGAAACTCCGTCGGCCAGTTGGCTTGTGGCAAACCGCCTTCGGAAGGGTTCCGAATGGAGTGTCGCGGGACATCGAGAATACTCAACCCGCTTTGAGTCAACCTGTCAAAGCAATTGATACCAAAATGATTGATTTTGGTGCCGATTCGAAGGCAAAAAGAATTGCGTTTGAGGCGGGGGGGGGATAGGGTACTTCGCGCTTGTCGAAATGGGTTTCGGCAGGCGGTTCGGGCTCCGTCCGAGCCGGTTGTCACGGGTTGGGCTCCATGCGACGGATGCCGCCAAAACCCCGCCAGGGCCGGAAGGCAGCAACGGTATGGTGGTTCTTCCGGGTGCCGTGGGTGTCCTGGCCTGTGACGATCGGCTTGGGCGGAGTGCGAATCTTGTGCGAATCCATCGGGAGAACACAGCATGGCGTATGAAGTTTTGGCGCGCAAATGGCGCCCGCAACAATTTCAGGATGTGGTTGGTCAGGAGCACGTCATCCAGACTCTTTCCCGCGCGATCCAGACGGGGCGGGTGGCGCATGCCTATCTCTTTGTGGGCCCGCGCGGAACGGGCAAGACCACGACGGCCCGCCTGTTGGCGAAGGCCCTCAATTGCATGAAGCGGGGCGAGTCGCCCAATCCCTGCGACGACTGCGATTCCTGCCGCGAGATCGTGAACGGCAACAGCCTCGATGTGATCGAAATTGACGGAGCCTCCAACAACGGCGTGGATGAAGTTCGCGAATTGCGCGACAACGTGCGCTATGCGCCTGCGCGAGGCCCCTACAAAATCTATATCATCGACGAAGTTCATATGCTGAGTCCGGGGGCGTTCAACGCCTTGCTCAAGACGTTGGAGGAACCACCAGCCCACGTGAAGTTCTTGCTGGCGACGACGGATGTTCACAAGGTTCCCGCCACGATTCTTTCCCGATGTCAGCGCTTCGATCTTCGCCGAATTGGACTCAAGGAAATTGTGGGCCGCTTGCGGGAAATTGCCGTGGCGGAAAAGTGGACGGTGAGCGAGGAAGCGTTGCTGGCGATTGCCCGTGGCGCGGAGGGTGGCTTGCGCGATGCCGAGTCGGCGCTGGATCAAATTGTTTCGTTCCAAGGAGAAAAGATCGAGGAATCGGATGTGCTGGGCGTCTTTGGACTGGTGTCCTGGACCACGCTGGACCGACTGGCCACCGCCGTATTGCAGGGAGACTCCGCTGTGGCCATGAAGATTGTGGCGGAGCTCGACGAGGGCGGGCGAGATTTGCAGCGACTGGTGCAGGAACTTTTAGGGCAATTCCGAAATGTCTTGGTGTGGAAACATGCGCCGGAGTTGGCGGGGTCGTTCGATTTGACCTCGTCGCAACTGGAAGGACTGAAGGCGCAGGCGGCTTTGGCGGACGGTGAGAAGTTGTTGCGCGTGGTGGAAATCTTGACCGATGCGGCGGGGCAGGCGCGATTTGCCTTGTCGCGTCGCACCGTGGTGGAGGTTGCACTTCTTAAGGCGGCGCGAGCGGCCACGGTGATTAGCCTCGATGAGCTGATTCAACAGATTCAGAATCATTCGGCGGACCACGATGCGCCGGCGTCGTCCGCCGTGGAACATCCCTTTCCGGCGCGTGTGGCAAGTGCTTCACCCTCGGTGGTTCGCGAGGCGCCGCCCAAAGATGAATTGGCGCATTTGAAGAGTCGCTGGAATTCCTTGTTGACGGTGATTGGAGAAACCACGCAATTGGCGGCGCCTCTGTTGAAGGAAGCCGAGCCGCTTCGGATAGAAGGTGAGCACGTCCTCTTGGGATTTGACCCGGAGTTCAGCGAACACCTCAAGCGCGTGGATACGCCCCGGACCCGGATGGCGATCGATAAGGCGCTTTCTCATGAATTGCGACGGCCTGTGGGCGTGAAATTTGTGTTGGAAGAACGTCCGTTGGTTGAAGGAAAAGTGAAGGCATCCAAAGGCGACGTGAAGCCTTCAGCGGCACCGATTGTTCCTCCGCCCGCCAAGGCGTCGGTGATTGCCCCCGTGAAGCGGAATTTGGCAGAGGATCCTCTCGTTAAAAAGACGATGGAGGAGTTTGGTGGAGAGTTATTTGAGATACGCGAATAAAAGGAAACGAATCCCATGGCGAATATCATGAAGTTGATGAAACAGGCGGCCGACATGCAGAAGAACATGGCCAAAACGCAGGAGTCCTTGGCCGCGCTGGAGCTGGAGCACAGCAGCGGGGGCGGAGCCGTCACGATTAAAATTGCGGGCGATGGCAACATCAGCGCCATTCGCATTGATCCGAAGGTCATTCAGTCGGGCGATGTGGAAATGCTGGAAGATTTGCTCCTGACGGCCGTGCAAGGGGCGCAGGAGATGGCGAAAGAAACCGCCGCCAACGAAATGAAAAAGCTGACCGCTGGCATGAATTTGCCGCCGGGTTTCGGATTCTAGTCGTTTCATGGACCCGTTGGGACAGTTGACGGAGGCGTTTTCTCGCTTGCCGGGAATTGGTCGGCGGACCGCTGAGCGTCTATCTGTTCATTTGGCGCGGAATCCTTATGGAATCGCTCGCGAATTGGCGATGGCGATTGAAGAATCCCGCGCCAAGCTGACCGCATGCCAGTTGTGTGGGAGCGTGACAGCCAAGGAGGAAAATCCCTGTCGTCTTTGTTCCGACTCCCGCCGCGAAGATGCCATTTTGTGCGTGGTGGAAGATCCCTCCGACATTGCCCTCATTGAGCGAAGTGGTGAATACCATGGGCGATATTTTGCGCTGATGGGAAAGTTGTCGCCGATGCGTGGCGAAGGACTGGGCGACCTTCGATTGCCCGCGTTGATGGAACGAGCGGCTTCTGCAACAGAAGTGTTGCTGGCGCTGAATTGCGACGTGGAAAGCGAGGCTACGGCCTCTTTTCTGCGTCATGTTCTGTCCCAGAAACTTCCGAAGGTGAAAATCAGCCGCCTCGCATTGGGCATTCCCGCTGGCAGTGCCATTGCCTTTTCCGATCCGGTGACGTTGGGCCGCGCCATTCGCGGTCGCACCGAGGCATAAAAAAACGGCGCGGATTTCTCCGCGCCGTATTCTTCACTCCCTGTGGCTATTTCGCCTTGGCCTTCTTTGCCTTGGGCGGGAGCCAAGCGACAATGCGGCACATGCTGGATTCCAGTTCAATGCCGCGCAGGGGGAAGCATCCAATCCAGGCGCGGGTGCTACCGAGTTTGGCAATTTCGCCGGCGATATTTTCGGCGTGAACAAGCTTCTTGGGGAAAAGCTTAAGGTGCATGACCTGATAGAATTCCTTCAGCGGGAAAATTTCATCGAAAGTCTTGCCATAGATTTTTTGCATCTTGGCATCGCATTCTTTGAAGCTGCCGGGGTGCCACGTGCGGATGATCGTGTTCATGGGGTGATCCGCACTGCCGCAGTCCACGCCGATCCACTTGATCTGCATCTTGAGCGCCCACTCGTGAAATTCGGGACTGGGACCGGGATGCTTCACAAAATATCGAATTTCATCGCCCGTCTTCTGATCCCACGAATAGCGATGATAGCCGGTGTTGATGATGAGAATGTCGCCCTTCTTGATCTCCACTTTGCTCATCAGCATTTCGGGAGTGTAGAGGGAGTAGTCGGAGACTTCCTTTGAGATGTCAACGATGACACCGGGGCCGACCCATTCGGTGAGCGGTACGTCGCCGATGGGACGTCCGGCGGGAAAGAAGTGGATCTCGCCGTCCATATGGGTACCGACGTGGTTGGAGGTGGTGATGATTTGGCCGTTGGCACCTTGGCCCATGTGGGCGCCGGCGATGCGCTTAAAGTACTGGATGCCGAGGGGCATGTACGACGGCCACGGGGGCGTATGGATGCTCAGGCGCATCGTCAAATCGTACATCCGGGCGTTGTCCATGAAGTCGATGAATTGATTGTTGTTCATTATGGGTCCTTTCCTATTGTTTCAAATTACCCTATTTCAGTAGCTTCGCCAATGCATCATAGGCTTTGGCAAAAGGTCCCATGGGGGCGCTGACGATGCCGGCGCCGACTTGGCCGACGCCCGCCTTCTTGTGGGCGACGCCGGTGTCGATGACGGGGACGCGGTTCTTCTCGACCACTTTGCGGATGTCGATGCCGGTGGGGGTGCCGCGAAAATCGAGTGCGGGGATTTGGTACATGCGGCTTTCGCCGGCAGTAATTTCATACATGGAGAGCGTGTAGCGAAGGGCATCGCTGGCCACACCACCGACAAATTGAACGATGGCGGGGGCGGCGGCAATGGCAAAGCCACCAAGGCCGCCGGTTTCGGTGATGGCGCTGTCGCCGATGTCCGGGTTGGCATCGTCTTTGGTGAAGCCCGCGAAATAGAGCGCATCGGGAACTTCGGCGGGAGCGGTAAACCACAGGTCGCCGGTGCCCGCGAGCTGGATGCCGAAGTCAGTGCCATTGCGGGCCATGACCACGGCGATGGAGCTGCCCTTGATGTTTCGAGCGGCATCGAGGGTGGCCTTGCAGGCGGGCATGGAGAGGTTGAGGAAGAAGTGGTCGTTGCCGTTGATGAAATTGAGAACGGCGACGGCGTCTTCCTTGTTCTCGCAGGTGGTGACAATGGCGGGGGCGATGGTGCGATAGAGGAGCGAGGTGCCCGCGCGGTTGCGGTTATGAACCTCGTCGCCCATGTGGAGGGCTTGTGCAATGAGATTCTTCAGATCAATGGGGCCTGTGTGGGCGATGGCGGCTTTGAGCACGGGATACAGCGTGTTCTCCATCCATTTGAGGCGCTTTGTCACTTCGTCGCCAAAGGCACCGTAGCGGAGCACCTTGCCGAGACCCTCGTTCAGTGTGCAATAGGCGAAGTTTCCGAACTTTTCGTTCTGGATGATCATGACGGGCATGGACGGGGTGACAATGCCAGCCATGGGGCCCACGGTGGCGTGCTCGTGGCAGGGCGCGTATTGTATTTGGCCTGAAGAGGCCAAGGCTTCCGCTTCCTCGATGGTGGAAGCGCGGCATTCATACACCAACCCTGCCAGAATGCCGCCACGCATGGGGCCGCACATGCGATCCCATGTGATGGGCGGGCCTGCGTGCAGAATGGTGTTCTCGGTCATGCCGGGAATGACGTTCCGGGCAATGTCGAGGCCCACTAGCTTGGGCGTTCCGGCCAAAACGATTTCCATTACTTTCTGATTGGCCTTTTCGATCTTGGCGGCGTGCTTGGCCAGAATGGCTTCGGAGTCGGGCGACACATCGACGGGCGGCCGCCAATCCACCTGAATGGAAGGAGGAGAGAATTTTTCGCAGGTGTCTTTGAAGGCTTCGATGCCCACATTGATCACCTGAAGCGGGGATGAAAATAGTTTTTGAATGCTCATGGTTGGGGCCTTTCGAAAAGTTAGTTTTTACGGACCACTTCTGCCGCAATGAAACCAGCCAGCTTGCAAGCGGCGGCATTGGTGAGTTGAACGTGGGCTCCGGCATCTTGAAGCGCGGCCACCACGCTGTCGCGGCCTTGTGGATCGCCGGCGGTGCCGGTGACGCCTGCGACAACAAAAACCTTTTTCGCGGCTTGTTTAATCACGGGAACGAGTTCGGCGGCGGGGTCCAAATTTGCGCCATAGCCGAGCACCACGTCGAGGAGAATGACGGCGGTTTCGGAGTTGGCGGCCTCATCCAGAATCATTTTGTTGCGCAAGGTGAAGTCGATCATCGGATGGGCGCGACCCACGGTGAACTCGTCTTCGCCTAGATCGATGACGGCATTCTTTTCGGGCTTCCACGCACTCTTGAGCTTTTGGGAGTCACCCAGCGGCGCATTGGAATAGACATGGCGCAGGATGCCGTCGAGGACGACCTGCGCTTCGGCGCAGAACGTTCCGCCGCTAAAGAGGCCGCGCAGATAGCGGCCTTGCGGCTTCTTGCGTTTGGCGACGATGGCGAGGGCGGCCTCTTTAAGGTTTTTGTCGCGATGAGTCAGACGTTCGAGAGCTTGAGTGGGGTCGAGTTGTTTGGCTTGGGCCACCGCCAGTAGGGCGGCCTGCTCGAGCGTGGACGGGGTTCCTCCTTCGCCGATGAGCAAGGAGACAACGGGCTTTTTGATTTTGCGAATGAGGGTATAGATTTTTTTCATTACGCCCGGTTGGGGCGGCTTGGCGACGAGTAAAATAACTTTGGTTTCGGCGTCGTCGGCCAGCGCCTGCATGGCATCGAGGAACGTGATGCCGCCGACGGCATCCTTGATGTCGCGCCCGCCGGTGCCGATGGCCTGAGAGACGCCAGAACCTTCATTCGCGATGATGCACGAGACTTCTTGAGTGCCCGTGCCCGAGGCCCCGACAATGCCGATGGGGCCGCGCGGCACCACATTGGCGAATGCCAGCGGCACACCATTCAGAATTGAGGTTCCGCAGTCGGGGCCCATCACGATCAGGCCTTTTTTGTGTGCCGCCTTTTTGAGGGAGACTTCATCTTCGATGGAAACGTTGTCCGAGAACAGCATCACGTGCAGACCCTCGTCGATCGCCTTGCGCGCCTCGCGCGCGGCATAACGGCCCGCAACCGAAATCATCGCGAGATTAGCGCTGGGGAGCGCAGCGACGGCCGAGGCGATGTCGCGCGGGGCAGGTGCGGCAGAAGCGCCGCCTGCGGTGGGCTTCTTTTTGCGCAAGAGCATGTCTTCTGCTTTTGCAAGAGCTTCACTGGATGTCTTGGCATCCTTGGTCTTCACGACGATCAACAAATCTTGGTCACCTGACTTTTTGAATTCGGGCAGGAGCAGGTCCGACATGGCGAGAATCGATTTGTTGGCCTCGGTGGCCATAACGACGGACGCTTCGACAACGCCCGGAAGGGCGGCCACTTCGCGACCCGTTCGCATGAGGGTGACGGAATCAAAATAGAAGCCCTGTTTACTGCGACCCGAAATATTCATCTCTTCGTTCTCTCCTTAATCGACGGCGGAACGCTTCGTCTGCCGAAGTGCTTATATATCTCTTTATGATTGGCTAAAGCGAGAGAAAACAGCCCGCTGATTGAAGCGTTTTGATGAGGCGTCTGAGGTTGGCAATCGTGTTCCACGGAGGCTCTTGCAAAACACCGGATGAAGTGGAGGGCAGAAATCTGCTGATGTGAAGAAGAGTTTTGAAAGAGCCGCAATCGAAAAAAACGCAACCTGTTTTGATGCTTGACGCTGGGCGAGGGGGGGAGGCAATATGCGGGGGTTATAGAAGCGATTTTATTTTATTTATTTATGAATAGGAAAGAGTCCAGATGTTTAGCTGGCTTTTAGGTTATTTTTCGAACGATATCGGCATCGATTTGGGCACGGCCAATACGCTGGTCTATGTAAAGGACCGGGGTATCGTGCTGCGCGAGCCGTCTGTGGTGGCCATCCAACAGGGGACCAACCGCGTACTGGCCGTGGGCGAGGAGGCCAAGCGCATGCTGGGCCGCACGCCCGGGAATATTGTTGCTATTCGTCCGATGAAAGCCGGTGTGATTGCAGATTTCGAGGTGACCGAAGCGATGTTGCGGTATTTTATCCGCAAGGCGCACAACCGCAAATGGGTGGTGCGTCCGAGAATCATCATTTCGGTTCCCAGCGGAATCACGGAAGTGGAAAAGAGAGCGGTCAAAGACTCCGCCACCCATGCGGGTGCGCGTGAAGTCTATTTGATCGAAGAGCCAATGGCGGCGGCGATCGGCGTGGGCCTTCCGGTCCAGGAGCCGGCGGGCAACATGATCGTGGACATGGGGGGTGGAACCACTGAGGTGGCCATTATCTCCTTGGCCGGCATTGTGTTGAGCCGTAGCGTACGCGTCGGCGGCGATGAGATGGATGAGGCGATCGTTCAGTACCTGAAGCGGGTATACAATTTGATGATCGGCGAACGGACGGCGGAAGAGATTAAGATCTCGATCGGTTCCGCCTATCCCCTTGGCGAGGAGTTGAGCACAGAGGTGAAGGGGCGCGATCTGGTCGCGGGCCTGCCCAAGACGCTCACGATTACCTCCGAGGAGATCCGCGAGGCTCTGCAGGAGCCCGTTTCGGCGATTGTTGAGGCGATCCGCATTACGCTGGAGCGCTGTCCTCCCGAATTGTCTTCGGACCTGGTGGACCGGGGCATTGTGCTGGCGGGGGGAACCTCCCAGTTGCGGGGCATGGACAAGCTGATCGCGGAACAAACCGGGTTGCCGGTGCATGTGGCTGAGGACCCGCTGAGTGCGGTGGCCGAGGGCACAGGCGTCGTGTTGCACGAGTTGAATTTCCTACGCAAGGTTTCGACGAGCACCTGAGGGTGCGGGCGTCGACGGCGTTCCTCTGAATCTTTGTTTCCTCTTCCGGTGCCGATTGGGCGTCGTGTGAATTTTTTTGTGCCGGAAGGAACATGAAGGATCGAAGATGGATAGCGCTGTGCGCGATCGGCCTGATCGTGCTGGCGATGATGAACTTGCCGGACTCCGCCTCCTTGCGCGTCAAGGGTGCGGTGCGCGACGGGATCAGTCCGCTCCAAGCCGCGTTGCGGGGGGGCGTGAGTGAGCTTCAAGATATTTGGGGCTACATTCGGGGGATTCGCGATTTGGCCATGGAAAACCGGGGGCTTTCCGAAGAGATTGTCTATCTGCGCGGGGAGATGCGCATGGCCCGCGAGTTGGAGCGCGACAACCAAATGATGCGCGACCTGCTGGGTTTTGTGCGGCGCTTTCCCAATCGCTTGATTTCCTGCGAGGTGATCGGCCGGGACGGAACGGGTTGGTGGCAGACGGCGCGGCTGGACAAGGGCGCGTCCTCCGGGGTGGTTGAGGGACGTGCGGTCATTACGCCGGATGGACTGATTGGGCGTACCGTTTCGGTGTCGGACCGTACGGCGGATGTCCTGCTTCTGTCGGATCCCTCGTGCAAGGTTTCGGTTCGGCTTTCGCGGCTGGGGGTTTTTGGCGTGGTCGAGGGGCTTGGGAAGAAACCCGGCGAGCAGCCCGCTTGTCGCATGGACTTCATTTCGCAGACGTCGGATGTGCAGGAGGGCGATGAGGTGGTGACGTCCGGGCTGGGGGGGCTGTTCCCGAAAGGTTTGTTGGTGGGGCGGGTTCGAAAAGTGGAGATGAATGAGGCGGGTCTGTACCAAACTGCGTGGATCGATTTGGCGGCCGGTTTGGGTGCGCTGGAATATGCGTTTGTGGCGGCATCGGAGTCGGATTTGTCTTCGGCGGGGGTTGAAGTGTCGGAAGAAGTCTGGGTCGATGAAGAGTCGGGCTCCTTGGAAGGGGAAGAGCCATGACGATCTTGATGCTGTTGTTCTGGCTGATCGTGGGCGGCACATTGCAGGTGCTGGTTCCGGCCTGGCGGCACATGGGGCAACCGGCCTTTCCGTTTTTGCTGGGCGTGGTGATTTATACGGCCGTGAACAAGAAGTCGCGTTATTTTGTGGTGACGGCGCTGTTGGCGGGTTTGGTGGAGGATGCCTTGAGTCTGGCCCCGCTGGGTTATTCCACCTTTGCCTTTTTGGTGGCCGGGGGATTGGCTGTTTTATTGCGGAAAGATTTCTTTGCGGATAAAGCTCGCTCGGTGATGTGGTTTGGTGCGTTTTGTGCGGCCGCTTCGACAGGGACCATGGCGTTCTTGCTGCGAATGAAGGAGCTGATTGCGCTTTCGGGCGGAGACATTTTCTGGCGAATGGCGGGGTCTGCGATGTTGGGGGCGGTGTTGATTCCGCTTCTGTTTGGACTGATGCGGGGGCTTGAGCACCTGCTGGGCACGTGGGAGGACGTTGGATGACCCGCGATCGTTCGGCCATTCAAGAAGTGCATATCTGGCGCCTGTTGCTGCTATGGGTGGTCATGTTTAGCACGCTGATCTATCGCTTGTGGAATTTGCAGGTGGCGCACAGTAGCGAATATCAACGGCGCCTGGCCAAGCAGAGTCTTCGGAGCGTTCGCCTTCCGGGGGTGCGCGGGCGCATTCTGGACTGCAACGGGGTGCGGCTGGCCGACAATCGACCGAGCTATTGCGTGTCTCTCTATCTGGAAGAATTTCGTCGTCCCGGGAGTGTTCAGAGGACGGTCGATAATGTGATGGACATGCTGGATCGGATTGCCGAAACCATGGACCGCCCCCGACAACTGTTGCCCGAGGATGTGCGCCTGCATTTGGGACGGCGTACGCCCTTGCCGATGGTGGCGTGGCGCGATCTGGATGAGGTGGCCGTGGCACGCTTTGCTGAGCATGCAGCGGATTTTTCGGGTGCCGAATTGACGGTCGATCCGGTGCGGGTCTATCCAGAGGGCACTTCGGCTTGTCATCTCTTGGGATATGTGGGGAAGTCCGAATTGCCCGTGGCTTCGGAAGAGGGAGAAGCCCCGGAGAAGTTTCATTATTATCTCCCCGAAATGGCCGGCAAGTCGGGCATCGAAAAACGGATGGATGGCGTTCTGAGGGCCAATGCGGGCGGCAAGCTGGAAATTCAAGTGGATGTGGCGGGTTTCAAGTTTGATGAAGTGTCGCGCCGGGCACCGGGCCGGGGCAGTGATGTGGTCTTGTCGGTGGATGAGCGCATCCAGAAGGCTGCCGAGGAGGCGTTGTGGGGAGAACGCGGTTCCGTGGTGGTGGTGGATCCGCGCACAGGAGATGTGTTGGCGTTGGCCAGTTCGCCCGGCTATGACCCCAATGATTTCGTGCCTTCGGTGTCGGCGGCGATGTGGGGAAAGTTGTTGAAGGACGATTCCCGCCCGCTCTACAACCGCGCCACGGGAGGGGAGTATGCGCCGGGGAGTACGTTTAAGCCCATTACGCTGTTGGCGGCCTTGCAGTCCGGACGTGTTCAGGCGGACACGCGGTATTCGTGTCCGGGCTATTTCGAGTTGGGATCGGCGCGCTTTCGCTGTTGGCAACATTGGGGGCATGGCAGCATCGATTTGTCGGCGGCCATTCGCTATTCGTGCAATGTCTATTTGTTTCATGCCGCCTTGACCTGCGGTCCCGAGGCGGTTCAGGAAATGGCGCGGGCTTGCGGATTGGGGCGTAAAACAAACATCAGCTTAGATTTCGAGCGACCGGGCTTAGTGCCCGATGGCGCATGGAAGCGTGCGGCGCGGCGTGATGCTTGGCGCGATGGCGATACGTGCAATATGGCCATTGGGCAAGGGGCGTTGCTGGTCACGCCGCTTCAATTGGCTCTCTATACGGCCACGCTGGCCAACGGGGGGACGCTTTGGCGGCCGCGGCTGATTCAGCGGATTGTGCCGGCGGATGGGCCTGTTCAAGAAATTGCGCCGATGAAGGCGGAGGGCGGGCCGAATTGGGAAGAGCGTCACATCCGTGTGGTTCGCGAGGGCATGCGGGATGTCGTCAATGCTCCCGATGGCTCTGGACGCCGTGCGGCGCTAGCGAATGTGACGGTGGCGGCCAAGACGGGTACCGCCGAATATGGCGTCAAAGGGGCCGGGCGCAAAATGACCTGGATGATTGCGTTTGCACCGTTCGAAGAGCCGCGCTATGCGTTGGCGCTTCTGGTGGAAGACGGAGTGAGCGGGGGCACCACGGCGGCCCCGCGCGTGAAGGCGCTACTTACCCGCGTTTTCACCGAAGTGGAAAACATGACCATTCCGGAGACGATTCCGGTGCCGGTGTCTCCGCCGCCGATTCTTGTGCCCGTGGAGCCGTTGGCCCCGCTGCCGGATCCCGTTGTGGAGCCCGTTGCTGAAAGCGAGCCGGCATGAAGAGGCTGAAAACAGGTTTGACGGTTTTTCTCTCGCAGGATTGGTTCGCCATTTTGCTGGTGGCCGGGTTGCTGGCAACGGGCCTCACCTTCATTTATAGCGCCTCGTGGCGTGGCGAAGAAACCGGCATTGTGGGCGCGTGGTTTTCCAAGCAGATTTGGTGGGCGGTGATCGGCACCGGGGTGGCGCTGTTTCTGGTGGCGGTGGACTATCGATTCTGGATTCGCCATGCGTGGTGGATCTATGCCGGCACGTTGATTTTGCTGGTGCTGGTGTTGCTGGTGGGGCGCAAAGTGTATGGCGCTTATCGATGGTTGGTGATTTTCGGGGTGCCGGTGCAACCGTCGGAATTTGCCAAGATCTCCATGGTGCTGCTGTTGGCTCGCGTACTGGGCGGCGGGGCGATTCATCCGCGGTGGTTCGGGACGGTGGTGATCACCTTGACCTTGATGGCCATTCCCTTTGGCCTGATTCTGATTGAACCGGATTTGGGCACGGCGATGGTGCTGGTGCCCACGGCCGTCTTCATGCTGTTTGCTGCTGGTGGGGCCTTGCGATATTTGATCGGAATGGGGCTGATGGGTCTGGGGGGAATTGTCGTGGGGCTTTCGCCGTTGGCTCGGTTCGTACTGACCGAATACCAGCAGGAACGCATTCAAACATTTTTGGATCCCTCGCGGGATCCATTGGGCTCGGGCTGGAACGCCATGCAGTCGGCCATTGCGGTCGGCTCAGGCGGACTTTCCGGTAAAGGGTTTTTGAACGGGACGCAAAGCGTGTTGGGTTTTTTACCCCGCACGGTTTCTCCCACCGACTTCATCTTCCCGGTGATTGCCGAGGAGAAGGGGTTTATTGGCGCAAGCTTGCTCCTGCTGGCCTTTGCGGCTCTGCTGACGTGCTATATTCGCACGGCGTGGACGGCAAAGGAACCGGCGGGTAGCCTGCTTGCAACGGGTATCGCAAGTCTGTTGTTCTGTCATGTATTTGTGAACATTGGAATGACCATTGGCCTATTGCCGATCACGGGGCTTCCGCTTCCGTTGGTCAGCAGTGGCGGGTCGTTCATGGTGAGCACCTTGGCGGGTTTCGGGCTGGTTCAGAGCGTGCATGTGCGCCGCATGAGGCGCGAGGTGTAAAATGTGGGAATGGTTGAAAATGATCGGATTGAGAAAAAAGACAAAGCGTGAAATCATCGTCAATGCGGAGAGTTTAGAAACCCGCGTGGCGATTATGGAAGATGGGCATTTGGAGGAATTCTCCATTGAGCGTCCGACGGAAGAACGCATCGTAGGCAGCATCTACAAAGGCCGCATCCAGAATATGGAAGATGGCTTGCAGGCGGCCTTTGTGGACATCGGGATGAAGAAGAACGCGTTTATCCACTATTGGGACATGATCCCGGAGGATGCTGCGCGTCTGGAGGTCGAGGAAGGCGTTGCCGCCAATCGACCGCGCAAGAAAAAGGCGCAACCCGGCGAGATGGCCAAGTTGTTTCCTCCCGGAAGCGAGATCATTGTGCAGGTCACCAAGGGGCCCATCGGCACCAAGGGGCCTCGCGTGACGGCCAACCTGAGTATTCCGGGGCGCTATCTCGTCATGATGCCCGGTAGCAAGCTTAAAGGCGTCTCTCGCAAAATTGAAGACGACAAGGAACGTGAGCGTCTGAAGAAAGCGCTGGGGCGCCTGCCCATTCCTTCGAGCATTGGTATGATTATTCGCACGGCGGGCGAGGGCTCACGTGGCACCAGCTTTGCCCGTGATTTGCGTGGCCTGCTGGATTCGTGGCAGAAAATTGAGGATGGCATTAAGAACAAGCCCGCCCCATGCTGTCTGTATCACGAGCCCGACCTTGTCGAGCGCGTGGTGCGGGATTCGCTCACGGAAGAAGTCGATCGCATTGTGATCGATTCGCGAGCCACGTTCGACCGTATCAAAGAGATGACCAGCCGTATTTCGCGCCGGGTGAAAAACTGCGTGAAGCTCTATGAAGGCATGGTGCCGATCTTTGAACACTTTGATGTGGAGCGCCAACTGGAGAGCGCCTTCCACCGCAAGGTGTGGCTCAAATCGGGTGGCTATCTGATCTTCGACGAGACCGAGGCGTTGGTGGCCATCGACGTGAACACGGGTCGACACAAAGGCGGCAAGACGCAGGAAGAAAGCATCTTGCAGGTCAATACCGAGGCTGCGCAAGAAGTCGCGCGCCAATTGCGGTTGCGCAACATTGGCGGACTGGTGGTGATCGACTTTATCGATATGAAGTTGCGAAAGAATCAGGCGTCGGTTCATCGAACCCTGAAAGAAGCTCTTCAGAAAGACAAGGCGCGAACCAACGTGTTGCAGGTCTCGCAGCTTGGGCTCATCGAAATGACGCGTCAGCGCATGGAAGAAAGTTTGCGTGCCGCGAATTATTCCGACTGTCCCTACTGTCACGGTCGCGGCAAGGTGCTATCCAACCTCAGCATGAGCGTGCGTATCCAGCGCCGTATTCTCGAGGTCATGAAGCGCAATGCCGCTCGCGGGCAGATTCCGTTGCGCATTTCGGTCAACCCAATGATTATGGAACGCCTGCGCAAGGAAGATGAACAGGTGCTGATCGATCTCGAAAAGCGTTGCGCCACGCAATTGACCTTCGTGAGCGATGTGAACCTGCACATCGAAGACTTTCGCATCCTACACGGCCAGTCGAATGAAGTGCTGTACGAGGATAAAGATTAACGTGGATAGTGCCCTCGGTGGCCTTTTGTCACCGAGGGCTTATTTTCTGAATACCTCTCATCACCGATGCCGCCGCCGGTCAATTCTCGAGGGTTATGGGGTTGACAAATAATCCGGTAGGGGATATTTCCTCACCCCGTTATGGCGTGTGAGGTGAACATTTTTTTGGGTGAACGGTCGTATCCCATTGGGGTTGGGGCCGGAGTTTTGAGTCGCTTGCCGGAGGCGGTGCGCGGGCTTTTGGGTCTGGTGGTGACGGATGCCCATGTGGATGCGTTCCATGGGGCGCGGGTGATGGAAGGGCTGGGGCCGGGATGGGGCAAAATCGTGTTACCCCCCGGAGAATCTACGAAATCGGCGACTCAATGGGCTCAGTTGCTTGAGCAGATCGCGGCAAGCCGTTTGGATCGTCGTGGCGTGTTGGTGGCGCTGGGCGGCGGCGTGGTGGGCGATTTAGTTGGGTTTGCGGCCGCTTCCTACATGCGAGGCATTCGCTTTGTTCAGATTCCCACCAGCCTGTTGGCGATGGTGGATAGCTCGGTGGGCGGAAAAACGGGCATCAATTTGGCGGCAGGCAAAAATTTGGCGGGGGCGTTTCATCAGCCGATGGCCGTCTTGGCGGACATCGACACCTTGGCGACGTTGCCGCAGCGCGAGTTTGCGGCGGGGATGGCCGAAGTGATCAAATATGGCGTGGCGCTGGATGCCGATTTTTTTGCGTGGCTGGAACAGCATGTGGCGGCGATTCAGGCGCACGAGCCCGAGGCGCTCGAGCGTATGGTGGCGCGGTGTTGTCAGATCAAGGCCGATGTGGTGTCCAAAGATGAGCGCGAGGGTGGACTGCGTGCGTTGCTCAATTTCGGGCACACGATGGGGCATGCCATTGAAAAGGTCACGGGGTTTTCCAGCGTGCTGCATGGCGAAGGCGTGGCGATGGGGATGGTGATGGCCGTGGATCTTTCGGTGAAGTTGCGTGAATTTGCGGAATCCGATGCGCAGCGGATGGTGACGCTACTACGGGCTTTTGGGCTTCCGGTGGCGCCGCCAAAGGAGCTGGCGTGGAGTGCGTTGCGGACGGCGATGGGGGTGGACAAAAAGGCGGCGGGAGGGAAGGTTCGCTTTGTGTTGTCGGGCCAACTCGGGCAGTCGGATTTGCCGGTGGCGGTTCCAGAGGCGGAATTGCATGCGGCGTGGGAAAGGTGGTGCACACATGTCATCGGTGAATGAGTGGGTGGTCCGCGAGTATCTGGAAGCGCTGGGCTTTCTGGTGCGCCAACCGAGGAAATATCAGGTGGTGGCGCGCTCCAAGAATTTGCATGAGGAAGTGGATTTGCTGGCATTCAATCCGGCGGTGAAGGGGCCAACCGTGTTGCCCGAGACGATGCTGTGGGGCGCTCGCGAGTTGGCGCAGGTGGCGGGTGCGGTGGTGGCGGTTCGGGGCTGGCATTCGGAAAAATTCACGACGGCGATATTGATCAGCTCTCCGGAAATATATCGCTTTGCCGAACCCGAGTCGGTGCGGATGGCGTCCCTCGAATTGGGAATCGATTGCCCGGCCAAGGTGTTGTGTATGGCCGATTTGCCCGCGGATTCGGAACAACGAACGGAGTCGCTCGATTTTTTGAAGGCTCATGGAATCGATGGCGTGATCTTGTTCCGCCCGATGTTGTTGGAGCTGGCCGAACGGGTGGATGTGAAGAAGACGTATGAAAAATCGGATTTGCTTCAGATTTTACGCATTTTGAAAAACTACGATTTGCTCCGAAGCGGGCAGATGGATTTGTTTCGGCAAACGCGGCGCCGTAGATCGGCATCGCCGACCCAAGAACCCACCGAAGAACTGCCTCTCACAGAGGACACAGAGGTTCACGGAGAGGGTGAGAATCTAGGGGAATGAAAATGGATTGGAATGCATTGACCGAAACGATCATTGGCTTGGCCATCAAGGTTCACCGTACCTTGGGGCCGGGCCTGCTTGAATCGGCGTATGAAAAAGCCCTCATGGTGGAATTTCAGAGGCATGGCATTCAAGCGCAGAGCCAAGTCTTGATTCCGATCTTGTATGAAGGGGTTGAAATTGATCAAGCCTTTCGGGCGGATATTGTGGTTGAGGATCAAATTATTTTGGAACTGAAATCGGTGAAACAATTGGACGACAGTGTCTACAAGCAATTGCTTACCTATCTCCGGCTTTCCAATCGAAAACTAGGTCTTATTCTTAATTTTCATGAAGAGTTGCTAAAAAACGGGATTAAACGGGTCGTGAATGGTTCTTTATCCGTACCTCCTCCGTGTCCCTCTGTGAACTCTGTGAGAGATTTTTCTGAATGACCTCGCGTGAAGCCTATATTGTGTTGAATCAAGTGGAGGGGATTGGTCCCGTTCGGGTTCGCGCTTTGTGTGAGGGGCTGGGGTCGCCGGAGGCGGTATTGTTGGCATCAGCTGCTGAGCTGGCGACGGTGCGGGGGGTGGGGCCCAAAGTGGCGGATGGCATTGTGTCGCAGCGGGGCCAATTGGATGCGGGCCGAGAAGAGGAGGCGGCGGCCAAGCTGGGCGCGCGCCTGATTACGCCGGTGGATGAAGAATATCCTGCGCCGCTGAAAACGATCTATGATCCGCCGCTTTGTTTGTATGTGCGAGGAACGTTGGAAAAGAAAGATGCGCAGGCGTTGGCGATTGTGGGAACGCGGCGAGTCACGCACTACGGGGCGGCGCAGGCGGATCGGCTGGCGTATCAAGTTTCCAAGGCGGGTTTTGTGGTGGTGAGCGGGTTGGCGCGTGGAATTGATACGGTGGCGCACAAGGCGGCGTTGAAGGCGGGGGGGCGCACGTTGGCGGTGTTGGGGGGGGCGTTGGATAAATTGTATCCGCCGGAGAATCGCGAATTGGCGGAAGAGATTGTGGCGCACGGGGCGGTACTTAGCGAATTTTCGTTGGGGAGGGAACCGGATCGCACGACGTTCCCTTATCGGAATCGCTTGGTGAGCGGCTTGTCGAAGGGCGTGCTGGTGGTGGAGGCGGGTGTGGATAGCGGGGCGATGAATACGGCGGAGCAGGCGCTGGAGCAGGGGCGTAGCGTGATGGCGGTGCCGGGTCGGGTGGACATGGAGGGTGCGCGGGGGCCGCATCGTCTCATTCAAAATGGGGCGAGGCTGGTTGAAGATTTGTCGGACATTTTGAAGGAATTTGAATTTTTGTTTCCCCCGGCGGAACAGGCGCGGATGGTCCGCCAGCAAGACGCACGGCAACGGCTGACGCTATTGCCGACGGAGCAGGCCGTGGTGCGGGCGCTGTGGGCCGAGCCAGAATTGGATTTTGATGTGTTGATTCGGAAGACGGGTTTGTCTTCCGCGCAACTGATGACGTTGGCAATGCAATTGGAAATGAAACGCGTGATTCGTCGGCTTCCGGGCCGGCGGTTGGCGCTGATGGATGAAATTCGCCAGTGGGAGCTCCCCCTGACGGATGAAACCCCTTGAGGGAAAGGAAAGACGGGCTATGGCAAAGAATCTGGTGATCGTGGAGTCTCCTGCAAAGGCGAAGACTATCAACAAACTATTGGGCAGTGACTACGTGGTGAAGGCCTCCATGGGGCATGTTCGGGATTTGCCGGAGCGCACGCTGGGCGTGGATGTGGAAAATGGATTTGTGCCGCAATATGTGGCGATTAAGGGCCGCACCAAAATCCTTTCGGAATTGCAGGCGATTGCGGCCAAGTCGGAGATGGTTTATCTGGCACCCGACCCGGATCGCGAAGGGGAGGCCATTGCGTGGCATTTGCGCGAGGCGCTCAAGGGCAAAGCATCGGCCTCGCTCGAAAAGTTTCGCCGCGTGACGTACAACGAAATCACGGCGGCGGCGATTCGCAAGGCGTTTAGTCAGCCGGGCGAAATCAATCAGCCGCGCGTGGATAGCCAACAGGCACGGCGCATCTTGGACCGTGTGGTGGGCTATAAAGTCAGCCCGATGTTGTGGCGGCGCATACCGGGGGCATCGAGCGCAGGCCGTGTGCAGTCGGTGGCGTTGCGTCTGGTGTGCGAACGCGAGATGTCCATTCGGAACTTCAAGCCGGAGCCTTATTGGATTTTGGGCGTGAAGGCGGCCAAGCGGGTGGACCCGCGCGCGCCGTTCACGGCGTATTTGGCGCGACTGAATGGCGCAAAGGCCGAAGTGAAGGATGAGGCGTTGGCGTTGCGTTTGATGGAACAACTGAATCGGCGTTCGTTGCGTGTTTCGGATGTATTGCGCAAGGAAGTTCGGAAGAATGCGCCGCCGCCGTTCATCACCAGTAGCTTGCAACAGGCGGCCAGTAGTGCGTTGGGCTATTCCCCGTCGCGCACGATGCGGTTTGCGCAAAAGCTATATGAAGGTGTGGATTTGGGGCACGGCTCGGCTTCGGGTTTGATTACCTACATGCGTACGGATTCGTTTTCGATTGCCCAAGAGGCGCGAGAGCAGGCGCGGGCGTTTATCTTGAAGGAGCATGGACAGGATTTTCTGCCGGAGACGCCCAATGTGTTTCGTAGCCGGTCCAGCGCGCAAGAGGCCCATGAGGCCATTCGTCCGACCGATCCCTCGCGAACCCCGGACAGTTTGAAGGACATTTTGGATCGCGATGAGTGGCGCTTATACGATTTGATTTGGCGTCGGTTTATGGCCAGCCAGATGTCGCCGGCGCGGATTGCGCAGCGCACGGCGGAAATCGAGGCGGTGGGGAATGAGCCGAGTGCGGGAACGGATTCCTTTTTGTTCCGTGCGACGGCGTCGGAAATTGTGTTTCCCGGCTTCATGCGCGTATCCGGGTTGGAACAACGCAAGAAGGAAGAGGCGGAGAATGCCGATGGCGAGGATGTAGAGAATTTGCCGCCGTTGGAGAAGGGCGAAGGGCTGGACCCCGTGGAATGGCTCAACGATCGCAAAGAGACGCAGCCCCCGCCGCGCTTCACGGAAGCCTCACTAGTGAAGGTGCTGGAAGAAAACGGTGTGGGCCGTCCGAGCACGTATGCGCAGATCATTTCGACGCTGTTGGATCGCAAGTATGTTGATCGCGAGAAGCGCGCGTTGGTTCCCTCGGAGCTGGGATTGAAGGTATTCGATTTTCTGATTGCCAATTTGGATGCGCTGTTCGACGTGCAATTCACGGCGGGCATGGAAGAGCAACTGGATCAGATTGAAGAAGGGAAGGTGGCGTGGGCGGATATGCTGTCGACCTTCTACCAGAAATTCCAAGAGTGGCTGGGAGCGGCACGCGGTCCGGTGGCGGATACGGGCGCGGTGGAAAAGATGCTGGAGGCCCTCGCGACGGTGAAGGAATGGCAAGCGCCGGTGAAGCGCGGTGCCAAGACGGTGTATAGCGACGAGAAGTTTGTGGATTCCGTTCGGCGTCAATTTGCCGAGAAAAAGCGACCCATTTCGGGGCGTCAGCAAGATGCGCTCACGAAGTTGATTTTTCGCTACAAAGGGCAGATTCCCCATGCGGAGGCGACGATTGCCGAGCTGAAGTTGGCCGAACCCGAAGGCGAAGCGGCGCGGAATGAACCGCCGCGCAAGGAAACGATCGCCAAGTTGGCGGTGTTGGAAAAAGTGAAATTCGATCCCCCGCGCAAGTTTGGTAAGAAGGTGTATGACGATGGAGAATTCTGCGGCTCGTTGCGGAATCAGGTGGAAGGCGGCAAGCGGTTGTCGCCAGCGCAGGTGTCGTATCTCGACAAGATCGTGCGCAAGTATTCGGCGCAGATTCCGGACTTCGAGAAGCTGACCGAGTCGCTCGGGCTGACGGCTGAGGCGGCTCCGCAGACGGAGGGCAACCTTGATGGCGTGTTGGCGCTCTTTGAAGCGGTGAAGGAATGGCGACCGGCGGCCACCCGGAAGGGGCGCACGTGGGATGATCGCGAATTCTTGACCTCGCTCAAGACGCAGTATGCGCAACGAAAGCAATTGTCGTTCAAGCAAGTGAGCGCGCTCAAGCGGATGGCGATGGCCTATGCCGCGCAAATTCCCAACTATGCGCAGGCCATGCAACAATATGGCTTGCCGGAGCCGCGCGCTCCCAAGAAGAGTGCCGAAGATTCGGCGTCGCAGGAATAAAGCGCTGTCGTCCCATGGGTTCCCGGAAGCCAGATGCGCGGAAGCGCACGGTGAAGCGGTTGCACGCCCAAGTGCCGCCGCGTGTGGAACCTGCTCCGTCCGGAGTAGCATCCGTGGAGGACGATCCCGCTGTGGCGCAGTTTGTGCGACATTTGCGGGCCGAGCGGAACGCATCGGAACATACGCTGTCGGGATATTTGTCGGACCTGCGCCAGTTTTGTGCGCAGCTCTGGGGCGAAGAACAGTCTCCGCCCTTTCCGTGGAAATCGCCGGACCGATTTGCGGCGCGGCGATTCTTGGCCTCCTTTCAGAAAGCGGGGATGGCGCCGGCCACGGCCAGTCGCAAGATGTCGAGCCTGCGCTCCTTTTTCCGGTTCATGGTTCGGGAGGGGCTGGTGAAGGATAATCCGTTTGTGGGTTTGCAACAGCCCAAGGCGCGGCGTCGTTTGCCCAAGGTGTTGAGTCAGGCGGAGGTACTCCGGCTTCTGGAAGCCCCAGCGCGACTTCGTGAGCAAGCTCGGGCAAAAGAAGAAAAGAAGAAATCCCAATTTGCCGATTACGCCGCATTGCGCGATACGGCGATTTTGGAATTGTTCTATAGCACGGGAATGCGTATTGCCGAATTGTGTGGATTGACGGATGCGAGGCTCGATTTGATCTCGGGGACGGCTCTGGTGCGGGGCAAAGGCAAGAAAGAGCGTTTTTGTCCGATTGGTCGTCCGGCGGCCAAAGCCTTGCAGTTGGCGTTGGATGCGCGCGATACGTTTTTGACGGGGCTGGGGAAGTCGCGGGCACAGGCGCTGTTTGTGAACAAAAACGGGGGAACGCTTACTCCGCGCTCGGTGGAGCGGTCGCTGAAAAAATTTTTGATCGAGGCCGGACTGGATCCGGGAATCACGCCTCACGTGATGCGGCATAGTTTTGCCACGCACATGCTGGATGCGGGTGCGGACTTGCGAAGTGTGCAAGAGTTGTTGGGACACGCCAGTCTCTCGACCACGCAAATTTATACGCATGTGAGCGTGGAGCGGTTGAAGGAAGAGTATGGAAAAGCGCATCCGCGCGCCTAGGGGCGCAGAGAGATGAGATGGAGATCAGAATGAAAAAGAATGTGTGTGTGTTGATGGCGGATGGTTCGGAAGAGATGGAAGTGGTGATCACCGTGGACGTTTTGCGTCGCGCGGGCATCAGCGTATTTCTTGCGGGTGTTGGCGAAGGCCGCTTGGTGACAGCATCGCGTGGGGTGCGCCTTGCACCCGATGGTGCATGGGATCCGGCCGAAGCCTCGCGCTTTGATGCGGTGGTGATTCCGGGCGGGCTTGGCGGGGTACAGATTCTGCGGCAGGAGGAGAGCGTGAAGCAAGTGGTGCGCGAATTTATGCAGGGAGGCAAAATCGTGGCCTCTCTGTGTGCGGGGCCGGTCGTCCTCCAAGAAGCGGGAGTGTTGAAGGGAAAATCGTACACCAGTTTTCCGGGCAGTCGCGAGGAATTGACCGATGGCACGTGGGTGGATCAGCCTGTGGTGCGCGATGGAAATCTTCTGACAAGCCAAGCGGCGGGAACGGCCTTTGCGTTTGCTCTTGCGCTGGCCGAGGTATTGGTCAGTCGTGAAATGGCCCGCAAGGTTGCGGCGGGCATGCTCATTCCCTTCGCGTAGGTCGTGCGATGAGGCTTGCACACGGCATTCCGTCGGAGTTGGAGCGAGTGGCGGTCCCCGCGGAAGCGGGTGATTTGCCCGTGCCGAGATTTGTGGACTGTTTTGTTCGCGATGCGGAAGATCGTGCGGAGGAGTACGGGGAACAGCCCGGCAAAGGACTTTTTGTGCCGGGAGATTACCGCTATACCTTTCAGGTGTTGCAATGGCTGTTGCGAACAAAGGCAGTAGCTTCGGGCGCATCGTTCTTGGAGTGGGGAAGCGGGCAGGGGATGATTGCCATTCTGGCCTCGTTGCTGGGATATGATGCGATGGGTGTGGAGATTGACGAGGGGTTGGTACGCGAATCGCGCGAGCTGGCCCACCGTTATGACGTGAAAGCGCGGTTTGAGCATGGCAGCTACGATCCGACTACAAAGGGATTGAATGTTTTTACTGCCGAAAAACGGGCAGCGGTTTATGTGTATCCGTGGCCCAGCGAAGAACTCTATTTTCTTCAATTGTTTGCATCCACGGCGCCTGTGGGTGGGTTCCTGCTGATGTGCCTGGGACCAGAAGACATTCGGGTGTATCGCAAGAAAGGGGGATGAACCATGGAAAAGATTTTGATCCATGCCTGTTGTGCGCATTGCCTCGGAAAAACGCTGGCGGGACTAAAAAGCGAATCGGTGGCGATGACGCCGATGGTGTATTGGTACAATCCGAATATTCATCCGCTGATCGAATATCGTCGTCGATTGAAGGCGGTGAAAATGCTGGTGGAGCGGGCAACGTTGCCGCTGATAGCCGACGAAACGTATGGCTTGGTGGAATTTTGCCGTGCCGTGCATGGGCGCGAGGCGGTGACGGCGCGTTGTGCGGTTTGTTATGCGTTGCGATTGGGGCAAACAGCGAAGGCGGCACGAGAGGCGGGCTGCCGATTCTTCACATCGACCTTGTGCACCAGTCAGCACCAAGACCATCGCCTGATTCGGGCGGCGGGGGAGGCGGCGGCTTTGGCGGAAGGAGTGGAATTTCTTTACAGCGACTGGCGTTCGGCAACGGCGGACGAAGAGCTGGTGAAGATGCTGTATCATCAACAATATTGCGGGTGCGTCTTCAGCGAATACGACCGATTTAAGGACACGTCCACCCATCTGTGGCCGGTGCGCGGCTAAAGACGGGGGGTGGGTGTTAATACCAAAATACATACTGATTTCATTTTGCTTGGTAATTATAACGGAAGTTCCTTAACCACCCTACGGTTGATTGTAGCATAACCTAATGCC